>NZ_JBMPQC010000003.1:0-421602 GCF_049724975.1 Pseudactinotalea sp. Z1732
ATCTATCTCTTCGGGCTGATCGCCTCGTGCGAGGCGGCTCTCGTAAGAGGGAAATTCCACAACGACAGGGAAGCACTGCCCTTGCCTGCGCGGCTTGCCTTCCTGCTCGGTGTGCGCGGCAGCCTGCGATACGCCACTTCGTTCACCGGGCGCTGGCTGCCGGAACTGGCGAAGCAGAGGTCGTTCAGGGACGCTACGCGAACAATGCGAGAGTATCGACAGTCAGTCCGTAGCAACGCTCGACAGAATCGCCAACGTCGTCGTCGGCTCAGGAAGCAAGCTGGCAGGTCAGGCGTGGATGAAAATGGCCTTTGGTTGGATCGGCGGGAGTTTTATGAGACCAAGGAAGCGCTTGAAGGTCTCTTTTATACGCAGATGGGGTTGTACAGGCACCGTGGCAGTCGTTACTGGACCGACCCGATCGTCATTTTCCCTTTAGGAGGATTCAAGAACCTGCCCGAAGACCACGGGATCGACTTCAGCGTACGCGACGACGGTCTGGCTTGGGTCGCCTGGCGACACACAGTCGGAGCGTTCTACCTAGGGGTAGGCGGGACGCAGTACCTCGAAGCACACTGGCGATATGCCGGTACAAAGCCGCCGTCCAACTACCCAGGTCCCGCGCTCCCAGGATGGGCGGACGTATCGGAAGGCTCAGAAGCCAGTCCTGAGTGGCACGCTGACGACGCCCCGATTCCGGACGCTTGAGAAGCGGGCCCTTTGGCCCAAGAACGCCTCGTCGGATATGAGCGAGATGTCGTGCACTGTCCAATCAATCTGGCCCCAAGCACATCGGTAGGTCGACAGGCCCCGCTAGTCAGATCCTTCCGGTGGAGCATCTCTGTCCGCAGTTGGCGAGGGAAGGTCGTCTGGTGCTTTGGCAGTGGCCAGAGTTGTCGACCCGGGAGATGGCCGGCGTCGGCACTAGAGCGAGGCGGTGCTGCTGAAACTGGAGTGGCGCGGGATCCGGCGCTCCCCCGGTTACAGGTGCCGTGTCGGATCCATGCGCTGGTGCAGAATGCGGATCACGTCCACGCCGTCGGTGCTCTCGACGTAGAACAGCAGGTGGCTACCGATGCTGTACCGGCGGTATCCCTCACGGATCTCCTCGCACGTTCGTCCGCGGCCCGGGTTGTCGGCGATGCGCTTGATCGCAGCCTGGATCTCGCGGACGTAGGTCTCGGCTTGGCGGACGTCCCAGCGCTGTACGGTGAAGTCCCAGATCGAGGAGAGGTCCTGTTGTGCCGCCGGAGTGAGCCGGAAGGCGCTCACGACTTCTTTGCCGCGACGAAGGCGTCGAAGTCGAAGGTCTGCGGCGCGCCGCTCCGCTCGCCGGCGATGAGGGCGGCACGGAGTGCGTCCATCTGCGTCTCCTGGTCCTCCAGCAGACGCAAGCCCGCGCGCACGACCTCACTGGCGGACCGGTAGCGCCCCGAGGCGACCTCCCGGGCGAGGAAGTCCGCGAAGTGCTCGTCCAGGCTGATCGAGGTGTTCTGAGCCATGCCACGACGATACCAAGGGTTGGTACTTGCGGGTGGGTTCCTGCTTCCGCCTCAGCCCCGCTCGGCCACCGAGGCCGCAGCCGCCACCGTGGCACCGGGGGCGAACACCGCATCGATCAGCGACTCCAGCCACGCAAGTAGAGCCTCATCGCGCAACGGGGTTCCCCCCACCCGGGAGGTGGACGGCGCCGGCACCAGCGCGGTGCGGATCGCGGGCTTCAGGATGGTGCCCGGATACAGTCGCTTGAGGCGCACCTGAGCCGAGTCGGCCAGCTGCACCGGCGCGAACCGCAGGAACTTACCCTGGGCGGTGATCTCCGCCAGTCCGGCCGCCCGGGCCTTGATCCGCAAGCCCGCCACCCCGAACAACCGGGCCACGGGCTCGGGCACGGGCCCGTACCGATCCACCAGTTCCGCCCGCACGTCTTCGATGCCGGAGTCGTCGGTGACCTGCGCCAGTTTGGTGTAAGCCTCCAGGCGCAAGCGCTCGTGGGCGATGTAGTCGTGCGGGATGTGCGCATCCACGGCGATCTCGGTCTTGAGGTCCGGCACCTCCTCGGGTGCCTCCCCGCGGAACTGGGCCACCGCTTCGGACACCATCCGCACGTAGAGGTCGAAGCCCACTCCGGCGATGTGCCCGGACTGTTCCCCGCCGAGCAGGTTCCCGGCGCCGCGGATCTCCAGGTCCTTCATCGCCACCCGCATCCCCGAGCCTAGTTCGGTGTTCGCCGCGATGGTCTGCAGACGTTCGTGGGCGGTTTCGGTCAGCGGCCGCTCCGGTGGGTACAGGAAGTAGGCGTAAGCACGCTCCCGGCCTCTGCCCACCCGGCCGCGCAACTGGTACAACTGCGACAGGCCCATGGCATCGGAGCGCTCCACGATCAGCGTGTTCGCATTGGAGATGTCCAGACCGGTTTCCACGATCGTGGTGGAGACCAGCACGTCGGCGCGCTTGTTCCAGAAGTCGACGATTACCCGCTCCAGCTCGTGCTCGTTCATCTGCCCGTGCGCCACCACCACCCGGGCATCGGGCACCAGGTCCCGGATCCGGGCGGCGGCCCGGTCGATAGATTCGGTGCGGTTGTGCACGTAGAACACCTGACCCTCACGCAGCAACTCCCGACGGATCGCTGCGGAGATCTGCTTGTCCGCATGTGGTCCGACGAACGTGAGCACCGGGTGGCGTTCCTCCGGCGGGGTCTCCAGGGTGGACATCTCCCGGATCCCGGTCACTGCCATCTCCAAGGTGCGGGGGATCGGGGTGGCGCTCATCGCCAGCACATCGACGTTGGTGCGCAGTTGCTTCAGGGTCTCCTTGTGCTCCACCCCGAAACGCTGCTCCTCGTCGATCACCACCAGCCCAAGGTCCTTGAACCGCACTTCCCCGGTGAGCAGCCGGTGGGTGCCGATCACCACATCCACCGCACCGGAGGTGACGCCGTCCTTGACCTCCTGGGCCTCGGCTTTGGACTGGAACCGGGACAGTGCGCGCACCTCGACGGGGAAACCGGCGTACCGCTCGGAGAAGGTCTCGAAGTGCTGCTGCACCAGCAATGTGGTGGGTACCAGGATCGCGACCTGTTTGCCGTCCTGGACGGCTTTGAACGCCGCCCGCACGGCGATCTCGGTCTTGCCGTAGCCGACGTCCCCGCAGATCAGCCGGTCCATCGGGACGGGCTTTTCCATATCGGCCTTGACCTCATCGATGGTGACCGCCTGGTCGGGCGTCTCCACGAAGGCGAAGGCGTCCTCGAGTTCCCGCTGCCAGGGGGTGTCGGCCCCGAAGGCGTGGCCGGAGGTGGCCATCCGCGCGGAGTACAACCGGATCAGTTCACCGGCGATCTCCCGGATCGCCTTGCGCGCCCGGCCCTTGGTCTTGGCCCAGTCCGACCCGCCCATCTTGTTCAACGATGGCGATTCCCCGCCGGTGTACTTGGTCACCTGGTCCAGGGCGTCGCTGGGCACGTACAGCCGGTCCCCGGGATGGCCCCGCTTGGAGGGGGCATACTCGATCACCAGGTACTCGCGGGTGGCGGCGTTGCGCCCGGCTCCCACGGTCCGGCTGAGCAGTTCGACGAACTTGCCCACCCCGTGCTGTTCGTGCACCACGTAGTCCCCCGGCCGCAGTGCCAACGGGTCCACCACATTGCGCCGCCGGGAAGGCATCTGGCGCATGTCCTTCGTCGACGTCGCGCCGGCGCGACCGGTGAGGTCGGCCTCGGTGAACAGCGCCAGGCGCAGGTCCTCACTGACGAACCCCCGCCCCACCGACGCGGTCGTGACCAGCACGACCCCCGCCGTCGGCAGTTCTTCGTCTTCCCCGGCCCGGGCATCAGCCCCGGCCGGTTCCACCTCGGCGACCAACCGGGCCGGGACCTCGGCGTCCAGCAGCATCTCCACCATCCGCCGGGCCGGGCCGGGGCCTTCGGTGACCAGCACCAGCCGCCAGCCTTGCGAGGTGTATCCGTGCAAGTCAGCCACTGCCTTGTCGGTATCACCACGGTAGCCGCGCACATCGCGGGAGCCGACGACGACGGTGCGGTCGGCGGCGGGGAACGGGTCGTCTCCCTGACTCACCTCGCCGGTCTCGGTGGGCCCGCCGTCGGCACCGGAGAGGTCGGCCAGTTCGGCATCCCGGCCGAACGCCCCCAGGGTCCACCAGCCCAGGCCGCGCCGCTGGGCCACCTCGCGGGTATCGGCCAGGGTCTCGAACGACGCCTCGGACAGGTCCAGCGGGGTCTGCGCCCCGGCGGCAGCCGACGTCCAGGCGGCGGCGAGGAACTCCTCGGTCGTGGCCACCAGGTCGTGGGCGCGGCGACGCACCCGCTCCGGTTCGTTGACGAGTACCAAGGATTCGGGGTCCACCAGGTCCAGCAGCGGCTCCATCCCGTCCACCAGGGCCGGGGCCAGGGATTCCATGCCGTCCACGGCGATGCCCTCGGCGAGCTTTTCCAGCATGTCGGTGGCCCCGGGCAGGGCGGGCATCAGGTCCCGGGCGCGCTCGCGCACCGCTTCGGTGAGCAGGATCTCCCGGCACGGCGGTGCCCACAGCCCGTCCTCGCTGATCTCCAGGGAGCGCTGGTCGGCAGCGGAGAACCAGCGGATCTCCTCCACATCATCGCCCCAGAATTCCACCCGCTGCGGGTGGGCCTCAGTGGGGGCGAACACGTCCAGCAGCCCGCCACGGACGGCGAACTCCCCGCGGCGTTCCACCATGTCCACCCGGGTGTAGGCGGCATCGACCAGGGCCTGGACCACGTCCTCCATCGGGGCGTGCTGGCCGGTGCGCAACGCCACCGGTTCCAGGTCCCCCAGCCCCTTGACCACCGGCTGCAAGGCGGCTCGTACCGGCACCAGCAGCACCCGGATGGGCCGGCCCGACCCTGCTGCCCCGCTGACCTCGCTTCCCGCAGCGTCGGGGTGGGCCAGGCGCCGCAGCACGGCGATGCGGCGCGCTACGGTGTCGCTGCGCGGGGAGAGGCGTTCGTGCGGCAGGGTCTCCCACGCGGGGAATACTGCGATGCCGTCCGGGTCCAGGTAGGCGCCCAGTGCGGTGGCCAGTTCGTCCGCCTCCCGGCCGGTGGCGGTGAGCACCACCAGTGGGCGGTTGCCCCGCAGGGCCAGGTCGGCCAGGAGGGCGGGCCGCGCGCCCACGGAGGCAGTGACGTCCAGGTCACCGCGGCCGGCGACCGCATCAACGAGTTCGGTCAGCGCCTGATCGGCGCGCAGGGCGGGAAGTAGTCCGGCCAGGCTCATACGGTCCTCGTTCGCGGTGTGGTGCAGGATGGGCGCGCTCCGACAGGACACCGCGCGGCGGCCTGCAGGCAGCACGAACGGCCCGCCACGGCGCGCAGGCGGGGGTGGGTCGCACAGCGTCCCAGTTTACCGTCGTGGGTCCACCGGCGCTCGGGGCGCCGGCGTGAGGGTGACCACCCTGGGCGCCATCAGCCTCCTGGCGGTGCCTGCGGCGGTGGGCCGTGATACGGGTACTGCTGCGGGCCGGCACCCGGAGCCTGCGGCGGTGGCCCGTGATACGGGTACTGCTGCGTGGCCTGCACCGGTGAGCCATGCGCCGTCCGACCCTGCGTCATGGAGACCTGGGCCGTCGGGCCGTATCCGCCGAACGCATCTGTGCCACCCGCACCCACCCCGGCGGCCCGGGGCTCCTCGTGACCCAGTTGCAGGCGGCTGACACCGATCGCGCAGGTGACCAGAAGGGCCGCCATCAGCACCAGCACCGGCCATGGCTTGAGCAGCCCCAGCGCTTCGGGAATCATCCGCATCTGCCAGGCCTGGAACGCCATCATCACCGCATCCTGGTCTCCGGGGCGGCCGACGAGCAGTGACCATATCGATTCTGATCGCAGCAGCAGCAGGACCCCGGCAGCCAGTCCGACCGCGGCCAGCGAGGTCCGGCGAGCAACGACCGCCCGTGCGAGGCTCGTGCGCCGGGCATCGGCCAGGTAGGCGCACAGGAAGACCAGCGGTACCACCACCAGGTGTGGACGAACAGTCCCCAGGAACGTCCCGATCAGGCCGAGGTCGGAGCGGTCCAGGTAGTGCACCGTCATCAACGGAACCAGACCGAGGAAGAGCATGGGCGACAGGATCGTCAACAGCACCGGCACACTGCGCTCCCCCAGCGGACGGTGGTAGCCGATGCCCGCACCGGCGAGCCCGGCAACCACCACTACGAGCAGAACCTCACCCGCGCCACCGAGCCAGGTGTTGAGCAACGCTGCATTCGCAGCGGGAAGTCCCCGCCCGCTGGGCATCGGGTCCCCGGGTGCGAAAACCTCGGCGAACAACCACGGCGCACTGGCCACCGCTGCGAGGAGCAGCACCACGACTCCACCGATCACCGCACCGGCGCCGCCCCGGGGGCGGTTGCCCACAGCAGCCGGGTGGCCAGGATGAGCCACGTGCTCGCCACGTTCGGGGTGCTCAGGTGTGTGCCCACCGCCGATCCGCAACCGTAGCCGGGAGGCGAGGAGCACCCGTGTGGCCAGCACCCCCAGGACCGCGGTGACCAGGATCAGCACCGTGCTGACAGCCGCTCCGGCGCCGGTGCGCAACTGCAGGAACGAGAAGTGGTAGATCATTGCCGCCGGATCCGCGAAGGACAGTCCCACCAGCACGCCCACAGGTGATTGGACGCTCAGCGCCGCTCCGGCCATCGCCGCTACGGCCGCTCCGACTGCCAACGTACGCCCGGCACGCGCCGGGGGACGCGCGAGCACACCCACTCCGAAACCGATCGCGATGGTCACCGGCAGCCACACCAGGAGTTGCGAAAGCCGGGCAGCACTCACCGGATTCACCCACAGGCTCACGCCGATCACCGATGCCACCGGGGCCACGAAGGTCAGCGCCAAGGCGGCCATCGCCAGGCCGACCCGGCGGGCGGTGCCTGTGGCTGCCCTGGCCGGAAGTCCCAGCACGAATCCCGCAGCGAACCCGACGACGGCGATCACCGCTCCGACAAGGGCGGTGAAGAGGACTGCTCGCAGCAGTCCCTCCGTGGCGATCGTCTGGTAGTTCGCCGTCCCCACCCAGGCACCTCCGGTCCGCATCGACCCGTCCTGCAGGCTCAGGACGAAGGTGCGCACGGCCGGGATGACCTGCTGGAACAGCACCAGCACCAACGCCGGGGCCAGGAACAGCCAGCCCAACCCCGTCCGACCACCCCTGACCTGATGGGCCGCATCGGGCCCGGGCCCGGGGTGTCGCGCCACCGGCTGCTGGTAGGTGTTGGCGGGAACGCGTGTTCCGCCGTCGTTCGTTGTCATGGTGCCCCTCTTCGCGGTCTCGCCCTGGCACGCACAGTAGCGGCATGGGGGCGTCCGGGAGGCACTCGGCGCGGCGGAACCGTCCGCGCCGAGCGGGCCGGGCGTCAGGTGCTGGTGTGCAGCACGTTCTGGGTGCGCTCCAGGCCGTCGTGGATCACGTCGCGGATCACCTGGGCGCCCTGCTCCACGGTCACCGCCCACTCGGTGCGCTCACCGGCGGGGAAGTCCTGCAGGACGTAATCAGCAGGGTCCATCCGGCCCGGCGGCCGGTCGATCCCCACCCGTAGGCGCACATACCCCGGGGTGCCCAGCGCCGCACTGATCGCCTTCAGCCCGTTGTGCCCACCGGTGCCACCACCCTGCTTCAACCGCAGGGTGTGGGCGGGCAGGTCCAGTTCGTCATGCACCACCAGCAGGCGTTCGGGCGGCGCCGAGTAGAACCGGCACAGGGCCGCCACCGGTGCCCCGGAGACGTTCATGTACGTCGACGGTTTGGCCAGCACCACGCGCGGCCCGGGCGCTCCACCGGACCGTACGCCCATCCGGCCATCGAGCACCTGCGCCCTCGCCCGATGGCGCACGAACTCCCCGGGCACCTGTTCCGCCACCGCCTCGATCACCATGGCGCCGACGTTGTGACGATTCCCGGCATAGGTGGGCCCAGGATTACCCAGGCCCACCACGAGCCACAGTTCAGCACTCATCGTGACCCGGATTCATGTGTGCGAGGCGACGGGCGGAGGGGCTCAGCCCTCGGACTCGCCACCCTCGTCGGCCCCGCCCTCGGGCTCCCCGACCAGGGCCGGCTCGTCGGCGTCCTCGGTGTCGGCCTCGAGGTCCTCCTCCGAGACCCGCGGGATGGTGATGAGCACCACCACGGTGTCGGGGTCCTCTTCCGACTCCACGCCCGCCGGCAGCGGCAGATCGCCGGCGCGCAGCACGTGGCCTTCCTCGAGCCCGTCGATGTTGGCCACGACGTACTCGGGGATGTTGGTGGCCTCGGCCAGCACCTGCAGGGTCTGCATCTCCAGGGTGTGGATGGTGTCCGGTGCGGACTCCCCCTCGATGTGCACGGCGATCTCCACCGAGACCTTCTCACCGCGACGCACCTGTACCAGGTCGACGTGGTCGATCGTGCGCCGCACCGGGTCACGCTGAACGTCCTTGGACAGGGCCAACTGGCTCTCGCCGTCGACCACCAGGGTGAGCAGTGCGTTGGGGTTGTCCTTCAACGCCAGGAACGTCTCGTGACCGGGCAGGGTCAGGTGCATCGGGTCGCTCCCGTGCCCGTACATCACCGCCGGGATCAGGCCGGCGCGCCGGGTGCGGCGGGCAGCGCCCTTGCCGAACTCGGTACGGACATTGGCTTCAAGGGTGTACTTGTCGTTGTCAGACACGTGAGGATCTCCGAAAGGGAAGCGTGCAGGTCGGTGGGTGGGCCACGGGCGGGGACACCGGGCGGACGACGCGCGAAGGTCGGGACCACCGCGTCGAATCACGGACTGACAGCGGGCGCATCTGCCCAACCGACGTCCCTCGCCGAGGCAACCTGTCCATCCTAGCCCCATGACCGCCGTGGGTCACCACCTGTACCGGCCGAGCAGGGCGAAGGTGTGCGAGCACACACGCTCAGAGGGGGTCCTGGGCGAAGGCGTCGCCGATGACCTCCAGCATCCGGTTCTGTGCTTCCTGTGCACGCTGGGGATCGCGCGCGATCAGCGCATGCACGAGCGCATTCACCACGATGGTCTGGGGCAGTCTCGGGGTGCGGGTGATCTCCTCGGCGAACGTGCCCGTGCCCAACGATGCACTCACACCCATCGATGCCACCAGCGCCACCGTCGCGACATCCCCCAGCGGACTGGGAGTGGTCGCGGTCAGCGCGATCACGCTGGCTCCCGCCGCCGCGGCGGCCCGGGCCGGCTGGAGGGTGTCCCGGGTGCTACCCGACCCGCTGATCGCGAGGCACACATCGGCCTCGGTCAGCGCCCGTGCGCGGGTACCGCGCAGGACCCGGTCCGGCGGCGCCTCGACGAGGATCCCGGTGGCATTCAACCGCAACGCCGCCTCCAGCGCGATCGGCTCCGATAGTCCGGTGCCGACCACCAGGACGCTGCGTGCCCGGTGCAACAGGTCCACGGCGCGCACCAGATCGGCCTCGGGCAGCAGGGACGGAAGGTGCTCCACCGCTGTGCGCACCTGGGCGAGGTACTCACGAACCAGCCCGATGGCGTCGTCCGGACCGGCCGGGCCGGGCAACGCGAACGAGCCGGCGGCCGGGTCGGCCCCCGCTGGTCCCCCGACCTTGCCCGCCGGTCCGGCATCCCCCTCGTCCCACCGACGTCCGAGCGGGGACATCGCACCCACGTCCCGGGCAAGGAGTACCCGCAGTTGGGGGTAGCCGGTGAAGCCCAGCCGCTGGGCGGTACGCACCACGGTCGCGCGCGAGGTCCCGGCTGCATCGGCTACTTCCTGCGCCGAGGCCTCGATGGCCCACTCCGGACGGCTCGCGATGACCTCGGCTACCCGCAACTCGCTCGGGTGCAGCATCGCCATCCCGGCCCGGATCCGCCCGGGCACCGAGCCCAGTCCGGGGACCTGCGGTCCGGTGTTCATACCACCTCGGCATCCACCTCGACCAGCGTGGCCTTGGGGTCACCGGAGATGATCCGGGCTCGCACCCGCGCGGAGATCTGGTCCACCAGGACGGTGATGAGGATGATCACCATCAACGTGATGCCGATCCGGTCCCAGGCCCGTACGTTGAACAACTGGCTCAGCAACGATCCGATCCCTCCGGCACCGAGGAACCCCAAGATCGCACCGGCGCGGATGTTGATCTCGAACCGGTACAGCCAGAACGCCATGATCTCCGGCATCACCTGCGGGGTGATACCCCAACGCAGCACCTGCCATTTGTTCGCCCCGGCGGCACGGGCGGCCTCCACCGGCCCCAGGTCGATCCCCTCGATCGCCTCCGAGGTCAGTTTCCCCAGCGTGCCCACAGCACCCACCCCCAGGGCCATCGCGCCGGCGAGCGGTCCGAGGCCGAAGATCGGGAGCATCACTGCGATCGCCAGGATCAACTCGGGGATCGCGCGGATGATGTTCAGGATCTGCCGTGTCACGAAGACCACGGCCCGGGGTGAGACGTTGGAGGCGGCCAGGAAACCCATCGGGAAAGACAACAGCGCACCGAGCATGGTGCCGATCCACGCCATGTGCAGCGACTCGATCATCAGCGAAATCGCACGGGACCAGTACTCGGTGTTCGGATCCACCACCGGGTTCTGCAGCACGCCCTGGGTCATCAGCCGGAAGTACTCCGGCCCGGTGGTGAACAGGTTGGCCAGTCGCGGCCAGTTGGCGTCCACCTGCCAGAGTGCCACCAGGATGATGACCAGGGTAAGGATCATCGCGAGGGTCTTGCGGGTCTTGGATGGCGGAGCCGGCCGGGTGCCCCCGGTGTGAGTCGGGGTGCCCGCGCGCGGGTTCGCGGTCCTGTTGCTCATGTCAGCCTCCGTCGCACCGCGCGGGAGGCTTGGTCGAGCACGAACACCACCACGAACAGGCTGACGATGATCGCACCGAGGCGCTCATGCTGGAACTGCCCGAGCAGCGTGCTGATCAAGGCGCCGATGCCGCCACCGCCGACGATGCCGATGACCACCGAGGCACGGAGGTTCAACTCGAACACGTAGAAGCAATAGGACAGATAGTTCGGGGCGATCTGCGGGTAGATCGCCCACCGGGCCCGCTGGATCCGGTTGCCGCCGCCGGCCTCCACCGCCTCGATCGGCCCGGGGTCCACAGCATCGGCGGTCTCGCCGGTGAGTTTGGCGATCACCCCGATGTTGAACACGATCAGCGCCAGAATGCCGGCGAGTGGTCCGGGCAGCACGATCGCGGCGAACAGCGATCCCAGCGCCACATCGGGCAGGGCCCGCAACACCGACAGCACCGCTTTGGACACCTGGTACGTGGCCTTGTTCGGTGCCGACGTCTTGCTGGCGAGCATCGCCATCCCCAACCCGATCGCACAGCCCACCGCGGTGGCCAGGATGGCGATGAAGAGCGTAGTGAGCCACGACTCGATCACCACCGCGCGCGTCAGGAAAGTCCAGTCGGGGTTGAAGAACTCGGCGATGACGTGCCGGCCGCGGGTGACGTCGGTGAACAACGGCATCAACGTGAAGTCGATCGACCAACCCGCCCACACCGTGATCGCCGCGGTGATGGTCACTCCCCCGATGACCGCGGGGCTGGGCTTGGGTTTGCGCGGCCGCGCTGGTGCCGCCGCGGCGGGTCGACCAGCAGTGGCGGTGGTGCTCACGCGATCGCTCCGGGCTCCTTGGCGATCACGTCATCCGCGGTCAGGGATCGACCGTAGATGCGTTCGAAGACCTCGTCGTCGGCTTCCTCACCGGTCCCGTCGAAGACGATCTTGCCCGAGCGCATACCGATGATCCGCTGGCCGTACCGGCGTGCAAGGTCCAGGAAGTGCAGGTTCACCACCGTGGTGATGCCCAGTTCCCGGTTAATCCGCTCCAGATCCTTCATCACCTGGTTCGCCGTCGGCGGGTCCAGGGAGGCCACCGGCTCGTCAGCGAGCATGATCTTGGGGTCCTGGGCCAGCGCCCGGGCGATCGCTACCCGCTGCTGCTGACCGCCGGAGAGCTGGGAGGCACGGACCCACGCCTTCTCCACGATGCCCACCCGCTCGAGCGCGGTGAAGGCGAGCTCCTTGTCGGCCTTGGAGTACAACGCCAGGGAGGAGCGCAGCGTACCGGTGGAGTGCAACCGCCCCATCAGGACGTTGTTCATCACCGAGGTGCGCCGCACCAGGTTGAAGGACTGGAAGATCATCCCGATGTCCGAGCGCAGCGCCCGCAGTTTGCGTCGTCCGGCGCCCTTGACCGACTCCCCGTCCACGGTCAGTTCACCTCCGGTGACGGGAACCAGGCCGTTGATGGAACGCACCAGGGTTGACTTACCGGCACCGGACAACCCGACCACGACCACGAACTGGCCATCGGGGATCGTCAGGTCCACACCGTCCAACCCCTTCACCCCGTTGGGGTAGGTCACGGACACGTCGGAGAACTCGATCATCGCTGCTTCCTCACAGGCCACACACCGGTGGGAGCGGAGAGCTCCTCCGCTCCCACCCGGTCATGGTCACTCGCCGAAGTTGGACTCCACCTGGCGGGCGGCATCCAGCGCGTCCAGGTCCGCCGGGACCAGGTCCTCGATGCTGTACACCTCATCGAAGGCGAACGCGCCGTCCTCGGTTGAGATGACCGCCATCATGGCGTCGGCGATCCGCTGCTGCAGGTCGCCCGACAGGGAGCCGGCGACGGCGACGCCGTCGTTCGGGATCTCATCGGACCACGCGAACACGGTGACCTTCTCACCGATCTCGGGGTCCTCCTCCACCACGTTGTCGCGGGCGTCGTCGAAACTCACCCCGACCGGGTAGTCGCCACCGGCCACGTTCAGGATGGAGTTCGGGTGGCCTCCGGCGAACTGGGTGTTCAGCCCCAGCGCGTCCAGGCCGGCCACACGCTCGAGCTGGGTGGCCGGGTAGTAGTAACCGGAGGCGGAGTTGGCGTCCACCATCGAGATGAGGGTGTCCCCATCGATCAGTGCCAGGGCGTCCTCACCCACCGGACCGGCGTCGGCACTGTCGGTGCCGTTGCAGAAGGTGAAGATCGCACCGTCCTCCTGCTCCACCTCGACCACATCGTCCAGGCAGTAGGTGTCGGGATCGTTGGTGAACCACTGCGTGTGATAGGTGGGCGACCCGAAGCGTACCGATTGCAGCACGATCTCGGCGCCGGCTCGGTCGGCAGCCTGGACCAGGGCGATCGGTCCGAACATGCCGATGTCGGCCTGACCGGTCTCCATCGCGATGATCAAGGCGTTGTAGGACTCGGTCACCACCGCTTCGACCTCGATGCCGAGTTCCTCGGAGAGCAGGTCGCCCAGCATGTCGGCGTCCTCCACCAACTTGTCCATGTCCTGGGACGGCACCAGGCCCAGGACGAGGGTGTCGGGGTCCTCCCCGGCGCCACCAGCAGAGTCGGCGTCATCGGCGTCGTCACCGTCGTCCTCGGTGACATCCTCGGCCGCGCCGTTGGTGTCGGTGTCCGCGTCGGTGTCGTCGGCCCCGTTGCCGCACGCACTCAGGACGAGCAGGGAGGCGGCGGCCAGCGCCGCCCAGGTCGTGGTTCGCTTCATCGGAGGTTCCTTGTTCTTCAACTCGGTCGGCTACGGATCCCGCGCAACAACGTTTCGTCGGGCACACGCGCTGTGAACGCACGTTTCACGCTAGTTCACGCTCCGGTTCCGGCGGAAGGCCCGGAAGGTCTCAATTAGGTGAACTCTGGGTGTCCGTACCGGTGCGGTCGTCCGCCACCGCGCCGGCATCACGCGCCCAGCGGCGGATGTGCGGGTACATCGCCTCGAACGTGGTCTCGGTCCGGCTGGCCGGCCCCAGCCCCGTACCGAAGCGGTCCAGGTACATCCCGACCGCGCCCAACGCCATCGCCGGTTCGATGTCGTTGCGCCACACGTCACCCACGCTTGCCAGGTGCGCCGGTGCGGCCCCGAATTCGGTCAGGATGCCACTGAGTACCGCGCGCATCCGGGTCGGCTTACCGGCGTCGGGGACCACGGCGTCGAGCCGCTCGGCCAACTCGTGCCGGGCCAGCCACACATCCACCCCGACCAACGGCGCGTTGGTCACCAGGACCGCGGCCACACCGGCGGCGCGCAACTCGTCCAGGAGTTGCGTCAGCCCGTTCGGCGGATGCGTCGCGTCGACGTCCAACTCCGCCCGGGAGGCGAGGTAGGCCGCGGACAGGTCCTCCTGGGACAGGTCCTGGCCGCTGAGGGCCACCACCGCCTGGTACCCGTCCTCGCAGTCGGGCAGGGCCCGGCTCCCGGCAAGGAACTCCCTGATCCCGGTGCGTACCCGCTCCCCGGCCGACGGCGGTAGCCGGCCGGCCACCTGCTCGGCGTAACCCAGCACCGGGGCTTCGCCCACGCAGACGGTCCCGTCGAAGTCCAGCACCAGGACCGGCCGGGGCGAGGGCGCAGCGGCGGCGTCGGAGCGGGGAGAAGCCGGCCGAGTACGATCAGGCGTCACTGGTCAGGCGTTGCCGTCGAACAGGGAGGTAACCGACCCGTCGTCGAAGACCTCCCGGATGGCGCGTGCGATCAGCGGGGCTATGGACAGCACGGTGAGGGTGTCGAAGCGCTGCTCGGCCGTGATGGGCAGGGTGTCGGTGACGACCACCTCCCGGGCTCCGCACTCCGAGAGCCGTTGGGCGGCCGGGTCGGAGAGCACCCCGTGGGTGGCGGCCACGATCACCGAGGCCGCGCCGGCGCCCTCGAGCACCTTGACCGCCTCGGCGATGGTGCCGCCGGTGTCGATCAGGTCATCGACCAGCACGCAGTCGCGACCCTCCACCTCACCGACCACGCGGTTGGCCACGGCCTGGTTGGGCCGGCCCACATCGCGGGTCTTGTGGACGAACGCCAGCGGCCCGCCACCAAGTTTGGCGGCCCAGTGCTCGGCGACGCGGATCCGCCCGGCGTCGGGTGAGACGACGGTGACGTTGGAGGTGTCCACCCGGGTGCGAACGTGCTCGGTCAGGATCGGCATCGCCCACAGGTGGTCCACGGGCCCGTCGAAGAAGCCCTGGGTTTGAGCGGCGTGCAGGTCCACGCTCATCAGCCGGTCCGCGCCCGCGGTGGCGAACAGGTCGGTGACCAGCCGGGCCGAGATCGGCTCGCGACCGCGATGCTTCTTGTCCTGGCGGCCATACCCGTAGAAGGGCACCACCGCGGTGATCTGCTTGGCCGAGGCCCGTTTGAGGGCATCGACCATCAGCAGGTGCTCCATGATCCACTGGTTGATCGGGGCGGTGTGGGACTGCAGCACGAACACGTCGGCACCGCGCACGCTCTCGGCGAACCGGACGTAGATCTCCCCGTTGGCGAAGTCATAGGCGGTGGTGGGCACCATCTCGATTCCCAGTTCGTCGGCCACATCGGCCGCCAGCGAGGGATGCGCCCTGCCCGAGACCAGCACCAGCCGCTTCTCGCCATAACTCGTGATCCCGGTCATCGCTCCTCATCCAGGTGTGCCGATCCGTGCCGGTTCGCTCCTGTGTCCTGATCCGCCGCGTTGTTCGTCGTGCCGGCCCGGCTCCGCTCGGCCTGCGCCTGGGGCGACAGCTCCGCGGAGGCCCCGTCGCCCTCATCGGCCTCCAGTGCGGCCTGGGCCGCCTGGGCGGCCGGGGTTCCCGCCCGTCTGCTCAACACCCATTTCTCGATGTTTCGCTGCTGCCCCCCGGAGATGCCCAGCGCACCGGGTGGCACGTCGCGGCGCAGCACGGTACCGGCGCCGGTATAGGCGCCATCGCCCACCGTCACCGGAGCCACGAACATGTTGTCCGCACCAGTGCGGGCATGGTCTCCGATCGTGGTCCGCCGTTTCGTCACGCCGTCGTAGTTCACCGTCACCGAGGCGGCGCCGATGTTGCTCTCGCGTCCGATCGTGGCGTCGCCGATGTAGGACAGGTGCGGCACCTTCGAACCCGCCCCGATCTGGGCGTTCTTTGTCTCCACGAACGTTCCGATCTTGCCCCGCTCGCCCAGCACGGTGCCCGGGCGCAGGTACGCGAAGGGACCCACGGTGGCGCCGGCATCGATCTGGGCCTGTACGCCGTGGCTACGGATGACGGTGGCCCCCGGGCCGACCTGAACGTCGGTCAGGGTGGTGTCAGGTCCGATGGTGGCCCCGGTCAGCACGTGGGTCTGACCGTGCAACTGGGTGCCGGGTAGCAGCGTCACGTCGGGTTCCAGTTCCACCCCCACGTCCACCCAGGTGCTTGTCGGATCCACGACGCTGACCCCGGCGCGCATCCAGTGCCGCAGAGTGCGGGCGTTGAGTTCGGCACCCAGGGTGGCCAGTTGCACCCGGTCGTTGACGCCCTCGACCTGCAGCGAGTCGGCCACCACCACCGCGCCCACGCGGTTTCCGGCGCGGTGGGCGTGGGCCAGCACATCGGTCAGGTAGACCTCACCCTGGTTGTTGCCCGCATCGACCTGACCCAGACCGTCGCGCAGCACGGCGGCGTCGAAGGCGAACACCCCGGAGTTGATCTCGGTGATGGCGCGCTGCTCGGGGGTGGCGTCACCGTGCTCGACGATGCCGCTGACCGCCCCGTCCTGATCGCGCACGATCCGCCCGTACCCGCTCGCGTCGGGCAGGTGCGTGGTCAGCACCGTCACCGCGTTGTCCTGCTCGTGGTGGGTGTCCAGCACCTCCTGCACGGTCTGCGGCTGCAGCAGCGGGACGTCGCCGAGGAGGACGACGACGGTGCCATCGATGGCGATCTCATCCGCCCTGGGGAGTTTCTCGCGCTGGTCGCTGGTGGCCATGGCCCTGCCCTGGGCGGCCAGGTCGAGCGCGTCCAGGCCGCACTGCACGGCACGGCCGGTGCCGGGGATCTCGTCCTGGTCGGCGATCAGCACGTCGGGATCCAGGGCCTCGATGTGCTCGGCCACCTGTTCGCGCTGGTGGCGGACCACGGTGACCAAGTGCTCGGGCTCGACTGCGCGGGCGGTGGCCAGCACGTGGCCGAGCAGGGACACTCCCCCGATCGGGTGCAGCACCTTGGCCCTGGCCGACCGCATGCGGGTGCCTTGGCCGGCAGCAAGAATGACAACAGCAGCAGGGGCGGGTCGGCTCACGCGCTCCACTGTACTGCTCTGCTGGTGTGGCGCCGCCAGCCATCCACGTCATGCCGCCGAGGCCGGCATCAGTCGACTTTGCGGTACTTTCCGCCGACTAATGCTGACTTCGAGCGTCGATCAAGACGCTGCTCGCTTGGGTACGGCGGCAAGGGCTCCGCCCCCAGGACTCGAACCCGGACCACACGGCACCAAAGGCCGGCGTGCTGCCAATTACACCAGGGCGGAATGCTGCGAGGATTCCGGGCTCAGGGCCCGGGAACGTCTGCACCAGCGTCGGAGCCTACTGTAGTGTCTCGCAGCGGAACCGACGTCAGGCAGGATGATTCCGTGACCGAGTCGAGCAGACGCCCTCCGCGGGCTCGCATGAGTGCACGCGAACGCCGTGAGCAACTCCTGGATGTGGCGCGTTCGCTGTTCGCCGAGAAGGGGTTCGACTCGACCTCGGTAGAGGAGATCGCCGCCCGGGCCCAGGTGTCCAAACCCGTGGTGTACGAGCACTTCGGCGGCAAGGAGGGCGTCTACGCCGTCATCGTGGACCGTGAGGTGCAAACCCTGCTGGCCGCGTTGACCGGCGCGCTGGAACGCGGCGGCCACCCGAAGGTGACGGTCCAGGCCACCGCTCTGACGTTGCTGGATTACATCGAGACCCACACCGACGGGTTCCGGATCCTGGTGCGCGATTCCCCCGTGGCCCAGGCGACCGGGACGTTCTCCTCCCTGATCGGGGACGTGGCCAGCCAGGTCGAGCACATCCTGGCCTCCACGTTCGAACGCCAGGGCCTGCCGGCCGAGACCTCCCCCATCTACGCCCAGATGCTGGTGGGCATGATCGCCCTCACCGGGCAGTGGTGGCTGGAGACGCGCAGCCCGGACAAGCAACAGGTGGCCGCGCATCTGGTGAACTTGGCTTGGAACGGATTGCGCGGCCTGGAGCGTGATCCCACCCTGACGCCGGCGGCGCTGCGGGTCAGCGCACAGCGCTGGGCCCGGGGCACACACGGCCCGGCGGCCACTCCCCCGGCCGCCCCAGAGGGGAGCGCGCGCGGGTGAGCCATCTGGAACTGGATCACCTGAACAAGTCCTACGGTTCCCTG
Organism: Pseudactinotalea sp. Z1732; assembly: GCF_049724975.1. Lineage (NCBI taxonomy): Bacteria > Bacillati > Actinomycetota > Actinomycetes > Micrococcales > Cellulomonadaceae > Pseudactinotalea > Pseudactinotalea sp. Z1732. The sequence goes on from NZ_JBMPQC010000003.1 coordinate 18,154, forward strand.
CGAGCCCTGACGGACCTGAGTTTCGCCGTCGGGGCCGGAGAGATCTTCGGTTTCGTCGGTTCCAACGGCGCCGGGAAGACCACGGCGATGCGCATCGTGCTCGGGGTACTCGCGGCCGACTCTGGCCAGGTGCGCTGGAGCGGCGCCGAACTGGACCTGCGGGCCCGACGCCAGGTGGGCTACATGCCCGAGGAGCGCGGCTTGTACCCGAAGATGAAGGTGGGCTCCCAACTCGTCTACCTGGCAAGGTTGCACGGGATGTCGAAGCCGGAGGCCACGGCGGCGATGGAGCGCTGGACGCAGGTACTGGCGATCGATTCCCGGCGCGGGGACGAGGTCCAGAAACTCTCCCTGGGCAATCAGCAGCGGGTCCAGTTGGCTGCGGCACTGGTGCACAACCCCAAGGTGCTGGTACTCGACGAACCCTTCTCCGGGCTGGACCCCGTGGCCGTGGACGTGATGAGTCAGGTGCTACGCGAACGGGCCGCCGAGGGGGTGCCGGTGGTGTTCTCCTCCCACCAACTGGACCTGGTGGAGCGCCTGTGTGATCGCGTCGGTGTGATCAGCAACGGGCGGATGGCCGCGGTGGGCACGATCGAGGAGTTGCGCACCACGCCCACCCAGCGCTGGCGGGTGGTCAGCAACGCACCAGCGGGCTGGGCGGATGCGGTCCCGGGCACCCGCGTGCTCAGTCAGGACGGCGCGGAGACCGTGGTCGAACTGCTGCAGCCCGGCACCGACGCCGAGCAACCGCTGCTGCACGCCGCCCTGGCGCACGGCGGTGTGCGGGAGTTCGCGCTGATCCGTCCGACCCTGGTGGACCTGTTCCGGAACGTGGTCACCACGGAGAGCCACGCCGACGACGGCGGCACCGGGAGCGCCGCATGAGTACCTTCGCCGCGATCGCGCTGGTAGCAGGGCGGGAGATCCGCACCAGGCTGTTGTCCAAGGCCACGATCATCGCCACGGTGGTGGTGGTGGTGCTGATCGTGGGCGGTGTGCTGGCGCTGTCGTTGTTGCTGGCCGGTCGGGACAGCTCCGCCACCCGGGTGGGTGTGGCGCAGGAGACCGCCTCCCTCACCCCGGTGCTGGAGCAGACCGCGGGCCAGGCGGGGATGAACCTCGAGGTCGTCGCGGTCGAGGCCGACGCCGCGGAGCAGCAGGTCCTGGACGGAGACCTGGCGGCTCACCTGTCCGGGCCACCGGCGGGACCGGTGGTGACGGTGGACGGCATCCCGGACGTGCAGTTGATGTCGGCGATCACCAATGCGACGCAGCAGTACGCGCTGACCGAACTGGTCACCTCCCTGGGCGGGGACCCGGCGCAGGCTCAGTCCGAACTGGCCGGGGCCGTTCCCTCCCTGCAGGTGATCGAGACCGGCGCCGATCTGGACCCGATCAGGATCGTCGTGGCGTTCGTGATGGTCTCGCTGCTGCTGTTCGCGCTGTTGCAGACCACCCAGATGATCGCCATGGGGGTGGTGGAGGAGAAGGTCAGCCGGGTGGTGGAGATCCTGTTGGCCACGATCCGGCCCGGGGTGCTGATGGCCGGCAAGGTGCTCGGTATCGGCGTGGTCGGGGTGGTCCAGGTCTCGCTGTTCGCCACCGCCGGGACCCTCGCGGCCCTCGCCACGGGCCTGCTGGACGGGGTGCAGGTCAATATCGCTGCCTCCCTGGGTTGGCTGCTGGTGTGGTTCGTGCTCGGGTTCGGTCTCTACGCGGTGCTGGTGGGCGGGGTCGCGGCGCTGGTCTCGCGTCAGGAGGACATCGGATCGGTCACCACACCGTTGTTCATCCTGATGATGGCCCCGTTCTACCTGGGCATCTGGCTGGTGCCGTCCAACCCCGACTCCCTGCTGGTGCGGGTGTTGTCCCAGATCCCCTTCTTCGCCCCGTTCATGATGCCGCCGCGGCAGGCCTTCACCGAGGTGCCCGCCACCGACCTGATCGTAGCGGTGGTGGGGGCCCTGGTGCTCATCCCGGTGCTGATCTGGCTCGGCGGGCGGATCTACTCCCGCGCCGTGCTCACCACCGGGGGCCGGATGAAACTGCGCGAGGCCCTGCGAAGTTGAGCGTTCCTCATCGGGCCGACCACTCCACTGACGCCCGGCGCCGGACCGCCACACGTGCGATATCTCGATGTCGAGTAATCTCGGGGCATGGGCACATCACAGGACGAGGTGGATCGGATCGTCACCGCCTGGCATCGGGAGCGCCCCGATCTACCCACACTGCCGCTGTCCGTGTTCTCCCGGATCACCCGCCTGGCCCGGCACTTGGACCGTGCCCGCCGCGCCGCGTTCGCCCAGCACCATCTGGAGGTCTGGGAGTTCGACGTCCTCACCGCACTGCGCCGGGCCGGGGAGCCCTACCAGCTCACCCCGGGCGTGCTGATGAACCAGACCATGGTCTCCTCCGGCACCATGACCAACCGGATCGACCGGCTCGTGGTGCACGGCCTGGTGGTGCGCACCGCCCACCCCGCCGACCGCCGGGTGGTGCAGGTGCGGTTGACCGAGGAGGGCATGGCCACGGTGGATGCGGCGATGAGCGACCTGCTGCGCATCGAGGCGGACGCGCTGAAGGCGCTGCCGGCGACCGAGCAGACCCACCTGGCCGACCTCCTGCGGCACCTGCTCGTGCAGTTCGAGAGCCCCGGCGCATGAGTCGTCTGCTCGGGCTGGTCATGAACGGCATCGGATCCACCGCCGTGCGGGCAACTCACTACGTCCCGGATGAGCAATCCGCCGCGGTGGTGGTCTGATGGCTGCCCATCTGCTTGGAGCCGAGGGCCTGCGTCTGGAGTACCCGACGCGCGTGGTCTTCGAGTCCGTGACGCTCGGGCTGGAGGAAGGCGATCGGATCGGGATCGTCGGGCGTAACGGTGACGGCAAGTCGAGCCTGCTGGGGATGTTGTCCGGACAGATCGAGCCGAACGCGGGGCGGGTGACGCGTCGCGGCGGGGTGCGGTTCGGGGTGCTGGACCAGCGTGACGACCTCGATCCGGAAGAGACGGTCGGCCGCTCGATCGTGGGCGACGGGCCCGAGCACGAGTGGGCGCGCGACGCCCGCGCCCGCGACGTGATCGGCGGCCTGGCCTCCGATATCCCGTGGGAGACGAAGATCGCCGACCTGAGTGGTGGGCAACGGCGCCGGGTCGCCCTGGCTGCTCTGTTGGTGAGCGACTGGGACCTGCTCGCCCTCGACGAGCCGACGAACCACATGGACGTCGAGGGCGTCGCCTGGCTGGCCGAGCACCTCAAGCGGCGATGGGCGAAGAGCGCCGGCGGTCTGCTGGTGATCACCCACGACCGCTGGTTCCTCGATGAGGTGTGCACCCAGACGTGGGAGGTCCACGACGGGATCGTGGAGCCGTTCGATGGCGGGTATGCCTCCTACGTGCTGCAACGGGTCGAGCGCGACCGGATGGCCGCGGCGAGCGAGGCGAAGCGGCAGAACCTTATGCGCAAGGAACTGGCCTGGCTGCGCCGCGGAGCGCCGGCCCGCACGTCCAAGCCGAAGTTCCGCATCGACGCCGCGAACCAGCTCATCGAGGACGTCCCACCGGCGCGCAACCCGATCGAACTGCAACGACTCGCCGTGGCCAGGTTGGGCAAGGACGTGGTGGACATCGAGGACGTCTCGGTGAGCTTCGGTGACCACCAGGTGCTGCGGGACATCACCTGGAGACTCGCACCCGGTGAGCGCACCGGCATCCTCGGCGCGAACGGGGCGGGCAAGTCGACCCTGTTGGGATTGATCTGTGGAACGCTGCAGCCGACGACCGGGCGGGTCAAGCACGGCAAGACGGTGCGGATCGGTGTGCTGGACCAGCAGTTCTCCCAGCTCGCCGAGATCGGAGGGGACCGGGTACGCGAGGTGCTGGCCCGGACCAAGACCACGTTCACGATCGACGGCAAGGACCACACCCCGGCGCAGTTGCTCGAACGCCTCGGCTTCGCCCGCGAACACCTCTCCGCCCGCGTCGAGGACCTCTCCGGAGGTCAGAAACGTCGCCTGCAACTGCTGCTGTTGCTGCTCAGTGAACCCAACGTCATCGCTCTGGATGAACCGACGAACGATGTGGACTCCCAGATGCTCACCGCGATGGAGGACCTGTTGGACTCCTGGCCGGGAACGCTCATCGTCGTCTCCCACGACCGGTACCTGTTGGAACGGGTGACCGACCAGCAGTACGCGATCCTTGACGGCCGGCTGCGGCACGTGCCCGGTGGGGTCGATGAGTACCTGCGGCTGCGGCAGGCGCAGGTGACGACGCAGGCCGACCGGCCCGACCTGGCGAGGACGACGTCGGACTCTGAGGACGCGTCGGCGTTGTCCGGCGCAGAGCGTCGAGCGGCCCAGAAGGAGTTCAGCGCGATCGAACGTCGACTGGTGAAGATGGCGGGCAGCATCGAGGCGGTGCATCAGCGCCTGGCTGACCACGACCAGAGCGACTACGAGGGTCTGCAACAGCACACCGACAAGCTGCGTGAGCTGGAGGCCGAAGTTGCGCAGCTGGAGGAACGGTGGCTGGAGTTGTCGGATGTCGTCACCGGCTGACGTTCCGGAGGAAACGCTCGACGGTCTCACCGGCCGCACCCGCACCGTGGCCGCCCCCATGGACCAGGACGGCAACCGCAGGGTCCCCCTGGTAGGCGATCATCCACGAGTCCACCCGGTAGCCCTCTCCCTCCCCACCTCGGCCGAGCCCGACGTGGCGTGCACCGGCTCACCCGGGACGTCGAGGAGGATGATGCCCGTCCCCGTGCCGGTCGAGCACCCCCGGGCGGCAGCCGTTGCCTGTCCTAGACTCCCATCAGGAGGTGCAGCGTGGTCGACACCCATGTCCCGGAGGGCCGGGAGAACCTGTGTGTGGTGCAGGTGCCCCTGTTTCATGGCCTGAGTTTCGACGATCAGGTCAAGGTCGCCGACGTCGCCACTCCCACGAGCGTGGATGCCGGCGAGCAGGTGTACGCCGCCGGGTCGGACACCTCCCAGTTGATGGTGGTGCACACCGGCGCGGTGAAGGTCTCCCGGGTCGATGCCGAGGGGCGCGAGCAGATCCTGCGAGTGCTGGGGCCGGGTGAGTTCGTCGGTGAGTCGGCGTTCCTGACCGGTGCTCGACCCGATCACTTCACCACCGCGCTGGAACCGAGCAGCATGTGCGTGTTCCGCCATGCCGACCTCGGCCGCCTGGTGGCCGCTCACCCCTCGATCGGGATGCGGATGCTGCAGGAGGTCAGCAGGCGCCTGGCCCAGACCGAGACCCGGCTGGCCTCGGTGATCTCCGGTGATGTGACCTCGCGACTGGCCGAGTACGTGCTCTCCCTGCACGGCACCACCACCGAGGACGGGGTGGTGGTGGAGTTGCCGCTGGCGAAGAAGGACATCGCCTCGCTGCTCGACACCACGCCCGAGTCGCTCAGCCGCCAACTACGCAAGCTGCAACAGTCCGGGATCGCCCACACCCAGGGTGCCCGCGGGCTGATCATCCACGACATCGACGCCCTGATGGACCTGGCCGCCGTCGCCTGAGCCTGCGCCCGGGCGTATCGTGTCCGGATGAGTGAGTCGACGCCTCCGCTGCAGCCGGTCCTTGCCCCCTCCCAGGTCGAGTTGGGCCTCGACACCTTCGGGGACGTCACCGTCGACACCTCCGGCGCCCCGCGCACCCAGGCCCAGGTGCTGCGCGAGGTAGTCGAGCAGGGCGTGCTGGCCGACGAGGTCGGGGTGGACGCGATCGGCCTGGGCGAGCACCACCGCGACGACTTCGCCATCTCCGCCCCGGAGATCGTGCTAGGGGCCATCGCCAGTAGGACCGAGCAGATCCTGCTGGGCACTGCCGTCACCGTGCTGAGCTCGGACGACCCGGTGCGGGTGTACGAGAAGATGGCCACCCTGGACGGCATCTCATCCGGGCGTGCCGAGGTCACGCTGGGGCGGGGATCGTTCACCGAGTCCTTCCCGCTGTTCGGCCTGGACCTGACCGACTACGAGAAGTTGTTCAGCGAGAAGCTCGACCTGTTCGCCGACCTGCGCTCGGAGGGCCCGGTCACCTGGGAGGGAACGGTTCGGGGTCCGCTGCAGGGCGCCCAGGTGTACCCCAAGACCGAGGCCGGGACGCTGCGCACCTGGATCGGGGTGGGTGGGTCCCCGGAGTCGGTGCTGCGGGCGGCGCGCTACAACATCCCGATGATGCTGGCGATCATCGGAGGCGACCCGGCCCGGTTCGCGCCCTTCGCCGACTTGTACCGGCGCGCCCTGGGCGAGTTCGGTCTGCAGGAACTCCCGGTGGGGGTGCACGCCCCGGGATTCGTGGCCGCCACCGACGATGAGGCGCGCGAGTTGATGTTCCCCCACTTCAAGGCCAACCGGGACCGGATCGGCGGGGAGCGTGGCTGGCCACCGACCACCCGCTCCGACTTCGAGGCCGAGGTGGCCTCCGGAGCGGTGTTCGCCGGATCACCGGAGACGGTGGCTGCCAAGATCGCCCGCACCGTGCGTCAACTCGGACTGTCCCGGTTCGATCTCAAGTACAGCAACGGGCCGATGCCGCACGTCCACACGATGGAGGCGATCCGACTGTACGGCACCGAGGTGATCCCGCGGGTGCGCGAGTTGCTCGCCGGCGGCGCCGACTAGCCGGGGCGACCAGCGGCGCCGGTCAGGGCGCGATGATCACCTTGCCGGTGGCGTGGCCGGACTCGACCAGGGCCAGCGCCTCGCGGGCCTGGTCCAGGCCGAAGGTGTGACTGACCTGAGGCGTGATCACCTGATAGCCGATCACATCGGTGATCTTGGAGAGGGACTCGGGGTCGGCCTCCCGCCCCGACCCACCGAGCGCAACCGCGGTGTCCCCGTCGGCCGCGGAGACGATCAGGCCCGGTGACTTGGCCACCGCGGCGAGGTCACGCAGGGCCTGCCCCCCGACCAGGTCCACCAGCAGGTCCGCGCCCTCGGGCAGCAGGTCGCGCACCGCGTCGGCCGCCCCCGCACCGGCTGCCACGAACACCGCGCCGGTGGACTCCACGAGTTCCCGCTTACCCTCGGAGGCCACACCGATCACGCGGAACTGGTGCACCCGACCGATCTGGGCGGCCAGGTGCCCGACCCCGCCGCCGGCGCCCAGGATCACCAGGCTCTGCCCCTCCTCCAGTTCGATCTGGTGGGTGAGGTCGTAGGCAGTCGTTCCGGCCACCGGGATCAGGGCGGCGGTGGCGAAGGAGATGTCCTCCGGCTTGGCCACCAGGTCGGCGGCGTCCAGGAGGGTGTGGTCGGCGAATCCGCCCTCGCCGTGAGCGACCAGCCCGAGCACCTCGTCCCCGGCCGTCAGGTCCGCCACGTCCGCGCCCACGGCGGTGACCACCCCGGCGACTTCCCGGCCCATCGGCACCGGAACCGGCTCGCGGGTGCCCAGCAGGCCCTGGCGGATCTTCCAGTCCACGGGGTTCACCCCCGCTGCCTTGACCTGCACGGTCACCTGGCCGGTACCCGGCTCGGGCACCGGCCGTTCGGTGAGTTTCTCGCCGTCGGGTCCGCCGTAGGTGGTGAAGACGTACTGCCTCGACATCGTGTGATTCTCCTCGGCTCGGTTCAGAAGGCGGATGGGCGCGCGGTGTAACCGGCCTTGGCGATAGCGGCGACCAGATCGTCGGTGGTGGCGACCTCGGGGTCGTGCACGACCTCGACGCGGGCAGAGGCGAAGTGGACCTTCACCGAGTCCACACCCTTGACCTTGCCGACGCGCTTTTCGATCTTGGCCACGCACGAGGGGCAGGAGAAGCCTTCGGCCCGCAGGATCGTGGTGGTCGTGTTACTGGTGGTGGCGCTCATCGTGGCGCTCCTTTCGTGGTTGTCTGGGTCCGTTCCGGACACCTCGCCCGGGCTGGTGATACTCAAACTACCCACGTTGGGACTCCATCTCCTTGATACAGATCAAGTCCGACGGCAGTCCCGCCCGGTTCCTCGTGGCCGGGTTCAGCGATCGGTACGGACCTGTTCGGTGAGCCGAGCACCCGGCACCGGCCCGTGCACCACAAGCACCTCATCGGCCACCCGGGACCGGCGCACCTGCTCGGCGATCGCCACCGCCGCGGTGTGATCGGCCGCGAGCGCGGCGATGGTGGGACCGGACCCGGAGACGATTGTGGCCAGGGCATCGGTACCCTCGAACGCGGCCAGCACCTGCGTCAGGTGTGGGCGCAGGTGCACCGCCGGTTCGGCCAGGTCGTTGACCAGGTGACTGGTGAGTCGGCTGGGTTCCCCGGTCAGCAACGCCTTCATCATCGACGGCGGCACGCTCACCCGTCGGTTGGGCGGGATCGTTCCGGAGGCGTCCAGGGAAGCGAAGACCTCGGGGGTGGGCAGCCCGGTCTCGCTGACCGCCAGCACCCAGTGGTATCGCCCACGCGCCAACGCCGGCGTGAGCATGTCTCCCCTGCCCACGCCCAGCGCGGTCTGCCCGGTCAGCGCGAACGGCACGTCCGCGCCGAGTTCGGCGGCCAGGTGGCCCAGTTCCTCCCGGTCCAGGCCGGTGCCCCACAGCTGATCGCACGCCAGCAGCGTGGCGGCGGCGTCGGCGGAGCCACCCCCCATGCCGCCGGCCACCGGAACCTCCTTGGTGATGTGCAGGTGCACCCCCGCGCTGGTGCCGGTGGCATCGGCCAGCAGGGTGGCCGCGCAATGGGCCAGGTTCCGCTCATCGGTGGGCACCCGCTCGGCGTGCCGGCCGCTGACGCTGACGGAGATGTCATCGGCGACCCGGGCGTGCACGTCCTCGAACAGGCTGACTGCTTGGAACACCGTGGCCAACGGGTGGTAGCCGTCCCGGCGGACCGGACCCACTCGCAGACGCAGGTTGATCTTGCCGGGTGCGCGCACATGCACCGCATCCGGCCGGGGCATGGTGGCCGCGCTCACCGGGACTCCTCCGCGCCCTGGGCGGCGCGCTCGCCGGTGCTGCCCAACCCGGCTCCGGCTGCCGCGATGGCGGCGAAGCCCGTGATGTCCACCCGCTCCCCACGCAGGGTGGGCTCGATCCCGGCGCGACGCAGCACCTGCTCGGCCCGCGCCGTCGTCCCGGCCCAGGGGGCCAGCGCCGAGCGCAGCATCTTGCGACGCTGGGCGAACGCGGCATCGATCACCTCGAACACCTGCTCCCGGGTGGCGGTGGTGGGCGGCGGATCCCGCCGGACCAGGCGCACCAGGGCCGAGTCCACATTGGGCGCCGGCCAGAACACCGAGCGCCCGATCGATCCGGCTCTGCCGGCCGAGGCGTACCAGGCCACCTTGGCCGAGGGCACCCCGTAGGTGCGCGATCCGGGCGGTGCCGCGAGCCGGTCGGCCACCTCCGACTGGACCATCACCAGGACCTCGCGCAGGCTGGGGAAACGCTCCAGGAAGGTCAACAGCACCGGGACGGCCACGTTGTATGGCAGGTTCGAGACCAGTTTCACCGGATCGGCCGGCAACTCCGCCGGGTCCAGCGCGTCCATGGTGAGCACGGTCAGGTCGGCGCCGCTGCCGGGGGCCTGCACCGCCACCGTCTCCGGCAGCGCCCCGGCCAGCACGGGATCGACCTCCACCGCGATTACCCGGGCACCGGCGTCCAACAGTCCCAACGTGAGGGAGCCCAGACCCGGCCCCACCTCCACCACCACCTCCCCGGGGGTGACCGCGGCGGCGCGCACGATCCGGCGCACGGTGCCGGGGTCGGTGACGAAGTTCTGCCCGAGCGCCTTGGTGGGACGCACTCCCAGGCGCTGGACGAGGTCGCGCACGTCGGAGCCGGTGAGCAGGCGGACATCGGCTGTGGACGGGCTCACACTCACGACCCTAGGGCAGACCCGTCGCCGGTGGCGTCCAGGTAGTCCCGCCACGCGGCGGTGGTGGTGATCTGGCGCGGACCGGTCAGCATCCCGCCGTCCACCGGCAGGGTGATGCCGGTGATCCACGCGGCGTCGGCGGATGCGAGGAACGCGATCGCCGCGGCGATGTCCTCGGGTTCACCGGGGCGGCCCAGCGGGATCAGCGGGGCGTTCCGGTCCGCACCACCGCGCTGACCGTCCCACACCCGGGTGCGCACCGTGCCCGGAGCCACCACGTTGATCCGTAGCCCCCGCGCGGCCAGATCGATCGCCAGGTTCCTGGTCAGGGCAGTCAGGCCCGCCTTCGCCGAGGAGTACGGCTCAGAGCCGAAGGCGGCGAGGCCGTTGATCGAGCTGACCGAGACGATCGAGCCACCCTCCCGCAAGTGCGGTACCACCGCCCGGATACAGCGCATCACCCCGGTCAGGTTCAGATCAAGTTCGTGCGCCCACTCGTCGTCGTCCATCTCCTCGATCGGGGGGTGCGGCCGGGCTCCCCCGGCCACGTTTGCCAACACGTCCAAGCCGCCGGCCCATCGGGCGCCGGTGGTGACCGCCTCGTTCACACTCTCGGTGTTGGTGACGTCGCAGGCCAGGGCCAGGGCGTGGTCGCCCGGGTACTGTTCGGCCACCTCGCCCGCCGCATCGGCGTCGACGTCGGCGAGCACCACCCGGGCACCCTCGGCCAGGAATCGTTGTGCGGTGGCACGTCCGATCCCGTGCCCGGCGCCGGTGACCAGGACGGTGGAACCGGTGAAACGATCCGGAATGGGTGCGGGCATCGAGTACTCCATCGGGTCGGCGGTGCAGGCTCGGTCAGCCTAGCGACCGGACCGACCGACCGCCCGCCCGGGACCGGCTCGCGTCAGCGCAGCCCGAGCACCGAGGAGCAATGCGGCCACTGGCCCCAACCGGAGCGGGCCTGCAGCGCCTGAGCGCGCTGGGTCTGCTCCGCCGGGGAGGCCTCCGAGGGCAGCCCCGAACCGCCCACGGACTGCCACGTGGCCACCGAGAACTGGTAGAGCCCGTGGTAGGTGCCCGAGGGGGAGACCGCACGCGGGTTCCCGCCGGACTCGCACTGGGCCAACCGGGCCCAGACGTCACCTGAGACAGAGCCACCACCGGTGGAGCCGCTGGTGGAGTCCGAACCGGACGAACCCGACGAACCGGAGGAACTGGACGAACCCGACGAGCCCGAACCGGACGAACCGGACGAACCCGACGAACTTGTGTCGCTGGAACGGGTGGGGGCCGGCTGCGGCGCCGGGCGTACGGCGGTGCCGACTTCCACGACCCGGTCCTGGGGTTCGGTGGTGACCTCCACCCCGATGTGCTTGGTGGACTCGACCTCACCGTCCACCAGGACCTGGGCACTGGTGTAGGTGCGTTCGCCGTCGGCGCCCTCGGCTACCACCCGGGATTGGCCGCGGTACAGGTCGGCGGTCTCGCGCTGGACCGATTCGTGCTCGATGGTCTCGGTGTGGGTGACGCGTTCGTTCTGAACCCGCTGCACGGTCAGTACCGGGGTGCCCTGGTCTCCCATGCTCAGGCTCACCCGGTCGGCCGGGTTGATCTCGATCTCGGCAAGGCGCAGCACACCGGCCAGATCGGCGGTGCCGCTGGGTGAGACGGTGCGCTCCGCACCGTCGATGTGGATCTGCACCGGGCCACCCTGGGTCAGCGGCATGGCCAGTTCGGCACGCCCGGAGGAGCGGGAGGCGGTCATGGCCACCTCGCGGCCGCTGGCTGCGAGGTGCTCCAGGGCCTCATCCGCGGTGAGCGCGGTGGTCCACAGGGTCTCGAACTCACCCTCGACCTGGAACTCGATCTGCTGGGCGCTGCGCACCACCACCTGGGTTCCGTCGCGCAGACGCTCCTGCGGGGCGGGCACCACCAGGTCACGCTCGGCCGGTTCGATGCCCTCGGCCACCAGGAGTGCCTCGATGTCCCGGCTGAACGTGGACACCTCGTGGATCTGCCCGTCGACGTCCAGTTCGACCGTCTTGTGTGCCGCGGCGGTCAGTCCGCCCGCTGCGCCCAGGGCCACGACCAGTGCCCCGGCCGCCACCAGCCTGCGACGTCGACGCGGCGCGGCCGCGCCGGCTCCGGCGTCCTCCGTGGCGTGGTCACCGGTGTCCGGCTGCGGGTGGGACCCGTCGTTCGCGGCGGGGGCGTCGGCGGTTACGTCGACGTCGGACCGCGATTGGTCGGGGCTGTCGGATCGCGACTTACGGAAGAGACTCACAAACGTCCTACGGGTCGTGCCGGATCACCGGCGGGAGGGATAGCCGAGTTGGTGCTGAGCGGTCGTCGCGCGGGGCGCAACGTCACCGCGCGACTGTAATCGAATCGTGACCGTCGGGCCAGGGTCTGTGAGCGCACTCACGACCGGCCCAGGGCCGGTCGGCACGGGTTGGCGCCCCTCAGTACCAGTTCCGCTGCTGGGAGTGCGCCCAGGCTGCACAGGGGTTGCCGTACCGGCCGGAGATGTAGTTCAGGCCCCAGGTGATCTGGGTGGCGGGGTTGGTGCGCCAGTCCGAACCGGCCGAGGCCATCTTGCTACCGGGCAGCGACTGCGGGATCCCGTAGGCGCCCGAGGAAGGGTTCTGGGCGCGGTGGTTCCAGTTCGACTCCTTCTGCCAGAGCCGGTCCAGACAGCTGAACTGGTCACTGCCCCAGCCGCGGTCGGCGACCATCTGCCGGGCGATCGACCGGGGGTCACCGGAGTAGGAGCCCGAGGAGGAGGGCTCCGACGAACTGGAGCCGGAGGAACTCGAGGAACCAGAACTTGAGGAACTCGAGGAGCCGGAGCTCGACGAACCGGAACTTGAGGAACTCGAGGAGCCGGAACTGGTGGGAGTGGGGGTGGGCGCGGGCCGGGGTGCGGCAGTACCGACCAGGACCACCTCGGTGACCGGAGCGCTGGCCAGGATCTCGGACTGGATGGTGCGGGAGACCTCCTCGCCGTCCTCGTAGGTGGCGACGTAGGTGCGGACCCGCTCGCCGTTCACGCCGGCCGTCTGGACCTGGCGGTTCCCCCGGGTCAGCGAACTCGTGTAACGCTCCTCGGTCTCATAGGCGATCTCCTCCGTCTCGGCACCGAAGACGGTGCCGACGCGGGTCACCTCGACCTCGTCCCCATCCTCTGGCGGCTTGTTCATCGGCGCGGAGACCTCATCATCCAGACCCACCAGGATGCCGTGATCGATCAACGCATCGGCAAGGGTGGGAGCCCCGGAGGTGATCTCCAGTTCGTCACCGTCGATGGTGGCGGTGAAGGTGACCGGGTCGGCCTCCAGGGAGTCCAGGTCGGTCCGCTCATCGCCACTGCGGGAGACCTGGGACCAGACGCCGCGGGCGTCCAGGTCCGGTCCGGCTGCGGGCTCCTGATCAGTGGATCCCCCGCTCAGCGGCGCGAGACCCCCGGTGAAGGAGGCGAAACCGACCGAGCCGGCCATGATCACTGCCAGGGCACCGGCACCGATGGCCCGTTTCAGGGACCTCGGTAGCCCAGCGGTCGTCGAACCGGCCGCACGGTGGCGGCGCTCGGACCCGGATGCAGTTGACTCAGAATTGGATGACACAGAAACGGGCGTCCTTCGGCTACGTGGCGACTGTGGAGGGTACAGCCACCCCCGACCGTAACCGATCTGTGACCTTCTCGGCCAGCCCCGGAGAGGATATTCCTGCCCGGCTGGTGACCCGGAGAGTCCGGGTCAACGCGCGGGCATCCCGGGTCCCGCTACGTCCCCGTGCCGCTGAGACCTCACCAGGACCCGTAGATCTCCTCGCTGGTGCGGGTGATCGCCGCGCCCAGGACGGCCGGGTCCTCACCGCGCACCTGCGCCAGGGCCCGCACCGTGTGCGGAACCAGGTACGGGCCGTTCGGAGCGCCTCGCCACGGGTGCGGGGTCAGGAACGGTGCGTCGCTCTCCACCAGCAACCGGCTCGCCGGCACCGCCAGCGCCGCCTCGCGCAGGTAGTGGGCGTTCTTGAAGGTCACCGTGCCGGCGAAGGACAGGAAGAAGCCGCGCTCCGCGCACTCCCGCGCGAAGTCGGCGTCACCGGAGAAGCAGTGCAGCACCGTGACCGGAGGTGGCCCGTCCGCGTCGAGCACGGCCAGGATCTCCGCGTGCGCCTCGCGATCATGCACCTGCATCGGTAGGTCCAGCTCCTTGGCCAGGGCGATGTGCTCACGGAAGGAGCGGCGCTGGCCGGCCCGGCCTCGCTCACCGGTACGGAAGAAGTCCAGTCCGGTCTCGGCGATGGTGCGCACCCGTTCGTGACCGGCCAGGCCGGCGATCTGCGCGATGGCCTCGTCCAGACCGACTCGGTGCCGCTCCAGCACGTGCGGCTCCAGTCCGTCCGGTGCCACCTCCCGCACCCCGTCGTGCAGCGGTGCCTCGTTGGGGTGGATCGCCACACCGGCCAGCACCTCCGCGTGCTCGGCCGCCATGGCCACACTGGCAGGGGCGCTGTCCAGGTCACAGCCCACCTGTAGCACCCGGCCCACCCCGACGGCCGCTGCCCGGCGCAGGTGCGCTGCCACGCCCGGGTCACCCACGCCGTCGTCCATTACGTCACCGACGTGAGTCAGGTGGGTGTGGTTGTCCACCAGCGGGACGTCGAACGGCTCGGGGTCCGGTGGCCACCCGCGCGACCGTGCCATCAGCGCTTCCCGCGATGCGGCAAGCGCGCGATCGGGCGGGCCGGATGAGCCCGGCGGTGCTGGAGGCATGTCATCCGGTGACGCCGGCGGCCCCAGCGGTGCACTCGGCAGACCATCAGGACGCCGGGATCCCGAGCCGCGCTCGTTCGGACTCGACCACCTCGGTGTCCAGTTTGGTGAACACCGGTGTGGGCGCATCGATCGTGGTGCCCGGGGTCACCGGCACCGATGCCCACGGCGGGGTCCGGGTGTACTCACCGGTGATCACCATGTAGTCGCGGGTGGCGTCGTCCATGTCGTCCACGCGCTCACTGCGCGGCATCGGCATGAACTCACCGGTCCCGCCGAGCACGGTGTGCACACGGTTGGCGGCGTGCGGCAGGAACGGGGCCAGGATCCGGTTCAGGTCACTGACCGCCTGGGCCAGCACGTGCAGGACGGTGCCCAGCCGGTCCCGCTGCTCGGGTGCCTTGAGTTTGAACGGTTCGGTGACCGAGATGTACTTGTTCACCTCACCCACCACCGCCATCGCCTCAGCGATCGCGGCGCGCTGGCGGTGCCGCTCGATCAGGTCGCCCACAGTCCCGAAAGCGGCGCGCACGCGGGAGAGCACCTCGGTGTCCACCGGCTCCAGGTCGGCTACCGGGGGGATCTCCCCGAAGTTGCGGTGGATCATCGTGGCGGTGCGGTTCACCAGGTTTCCCCAGCCGCCCACCAGTTCCGCGTTGTTGCGCTGGACGAACTCGGCCCAGGAGAAGTCGGCATCGGCCGTCTCGGGCCCGTTGGCGCTGATGAAGTAGCGCAGCGGGTCCGGTCCATAGCGCTCCAGCACGTCGCGTACGTAGATCACGTGGGAACGCGAGGTGGAGAAGGCCCGGCCCTCCATCGTCATGAACTCCGACGCCACCACCTGGGTGGGCAGGTTCAGCTTCCCGTAGGTTCCCGGCTCCCCTCCGGCGTCGCCGGCTCCGGCGTAGGCGAGTAGCTCGGCCGGCCAGATCTGGGAGTGGAAGGTGATGTTGTCCTTGCCCTGGAAGTAGTAGGACTGGGCCTCCGGATCGGACCACCAGTCCCGCCAGCGCTCCGGCTCACCGATCCGGCGGGCCCACTCGATCGAGGCGGAGAGGTACCCGATCACGGCGTCGAACCAGACGTACAGCCGTTTGTTCGGGTTGTCCCGCCATCCCTCCAGCGGGATGGGGATCCCCCAGTCGATATCGCGGCTCATCGCCCGTGGGCGCATGTCCTTGAGCAGATTCAGGGAGAAGTTGATGACGTTGGGGCGCCAGGTGCCCGAGGCCGCTCGATCCTCCAGCCATTCCTGCATCGTCTCGGCCAGGGCGGGCAGATCGAGGAAGAAGTGATTGGTCTCGATGAACTCGGGCGTCTCGCCGTTGACCTTGGAACGGGGATCGATCAGGTCGGTGGGGTCGAGTTGGTTGCCGCAGTTGTCGCACTGGTCCCCGCGGGCGTCCGGGTAGGCACAGATGGGGCAGGTGCCCTCGATGTACCGGTCCGGCAGGGTCCGCCCGGTGGAGGGACTGATCGCACCGGAGGTGGTCTGCTCGATCATGTAGCCGTTGCGGTGGCAGGTGGTGAACATCTCCTGCACCACCTCGATGTGATTGGCGGTGGTGGTGCGGGTGAACAGGTCATAGGACAAGCCCAGGTTCACCAGGTCGGCGACGATGATCTCGTTGTTCTCATCGGCCAACTCCTGCGGGCTCACACCCTGGGCGTCGGCGGTGACCAGGATCGGGGTCCCGTGTTCATCGGTCCCGGAGACCATCAGCACCTCGTGGCCGGACATGCGCATGTACCGGCTGAACACGTCAGAGGGAACGCCGAAGCCGGCGACATGGCCGATGTGCCGGGGGCCGTTGGCATAGGGCCAGGCCACCGCGGAGAGTATGCGGGTCATGTCTCCCGATCCTAACGGCCGGTCGCCGTCGTTCCCGACGACGCCGATCGCCGTCCCAGCCCGGCTGCGCGTGGCGACGTGGCTCAGCCCGCCGGAGCCAGTTCCGGGCGCACGTACCGCAGGATCAGCATGTCCTCGGCGCGCAGCAGGGAGAGCAGCGACATCGCACTGGTGCGCTGGCGACCGTCGCGCACGATCCGGGTGGCATCGCCCCCCTCCAGCAGGGGACTCAGGGTCAGGCACATCTCATCGACCGCATCGTGCTCGATCATGGTGGCGAACCAGGCCGGCCCGCCCTCGCTGAGGATCTGCGGAAGGCCGCGCCTGGTCAGTTCGGCGACCACCTGCCCGGGCTCGACCGACCCGCTTCCGGCACTGACGACGTCGGCCACCTCACCCAGCCGGCTGCGCGGGCCCTCGGGGGCCTCGGTGGTGGTGAAGACGATCGGCCGCACCGGGGCACGGGTGAACAGCGGGGCGCCCGGATCCAGATCGAGGGTGCGGGAGACCACGGCCATCACCGGGTGCGGGGGCCACCCCTGCGCCGTGCGCCAGTCGGCCCGGGCATCGGTGACGGTCAACTCCTCATAGCCCTCGTTGCGTACCGTGCCGGCACCGACCAGGACCACGTCGGCCAGCATGCGCAGGGTGTGGAACACCTGGTGGTCGGCCTCGTTGTTCAGGCCCTGCGTCAGCCCGTTGTGGGTTGCGGCCCCGTCCAGGCTGGTGACGAAGTTCGTCCGCAGATGTGTCCGGGACCGGTCCGGCACCTGGTACCGGGTCAGCAGGTCATCCAGGTCGAAAACATCGGTCACGGTGCCTCCAGTCGGGTCAGCCCGCGGCGCAGGCCCCGGACCGCTTGGCCGATCCGGTGTTCGTTCTCGATCAGGGCGAACCGGACGAACTCCTCCCCGCCGGCACCGAACCCGACTCCCGGTGAGACCGCGACGTCACATTCGTGCACCAGATGTGTTGCGAAGGCGATGGAGTCCATGTCGGCGTAGGCCGGGGGGATCCGGGCCCAGGCGAACATCGTGCCACGGGGTCTGACGATCTCCCAACCGATTCGGCTCAGTCCCTCGTGCAGAGCGTTGCGCCGGGACTCATACACCTCGCTCAGTTCTGCCGGATAGTCCTGGGCCTCGTTCAGCGTGACCGTGGCGGCGATCTGGATCGGCTGGAAGGTGCCGTAATCCAGATAGCTCTTCAACTGGGAGAGGGCGTGGATCACGTCCCGGCGCCCGACCATGAACGCCACCCGCCAGCCGGCCATGGAGAAGGACTTGGTCATCGAATACAACTCGACGCCCACTTCGGCGCCGCCGGCGCACTGCATCAGGGAGGGCGGCTCCCACCCGTCGAAGCACATGTCCGCGTAGGCCAGATCGTGCACGAGGACTACCTCGCGTTCGCGGGCCCAGTCCACCAGCCGTTGCAGATCGGCGAGATCCACCACGGAGGTGGTCGGGTTGTGCGGGAAGGAGAGCACCACCACCCGCGGTTTGGGCCGGCCCATCTCCCAGGCCTCGATCACCCGGTCGATGTATCCGGGTCCGTCGGTGCCGTCGCCCATCGGCACCTGGCGGGCCTCGGCACCGGCGAAGTACGGGCCCCAGATGTGGATCGGGTACGAGGGAGTGGGCACGATCGCGGCGTCACCGGGCTCGAGCAGCACCCACATCAGATGGCTGAATCCCTCCTTCGCGCCGATGGTGGAGTGCACCTGGGTGTCCGGATCGAGAGTGACGCCGAAACGTCGCTGGTACAACCGCGCCACGGCCAGGCGCAGGTTCGGGATGCCCCGGGAGGAGGAGTACCGGTGGTTCCGGGTCTTCCGCGCGGCCTCGGCCAGTTTGTCCACCGCAATCTGCGGAGAGGGCAGGTCCGGGTTCCCGAAGCCGAGGTCCACCACATCCCGACCGGCTCGACGCGCCTGCTGCTTCAGCCCGTCGATGATGGTGAACACGTAGGGCGGCAGGCCCTGGATACGACGGAACTCCATGACGGTCCAGCCTACTGGCGATCCAGCGGCGTCGCCGGGGGTGGGCGAGCCCGCTCCGCCCGAGAATCGGGCGGCATGGCTGTGGCAGCGGTCCCGGTTGGGTGCGAATCAACGCCAGACCTAGCCGGGACGCCCGGTGCCTGGCAGAGTCGGGGTATGGCTACCCAACGCGCGCTCCTCGTGGTCGACGTCCAACCCACGTTCTGCGAGGGCGGCGCCCTGGGCGTCGAGGGCGGGAACGCGGTGGCCGAGCAGATCGCGCGCTACACCGCCGAGCACCGGGACCGGTACGACCTGGTTGTGACGACCCAGGACTGGCACATCGACCCCGGAGACCACTTCTCCGACAACCCCGACTTCATCGACACCTGGCCCCCGCACGGGGTCGCCGGCACCGTCGAGGCCGAACTGCACCCCGCGCTGGTGGACCTGGCTCCGGACGACTCGGTGAAGAAGGGGGAGTACGAGGCGGCCTACTCCGGTTTCGAGGGCACGAACCCCGACGGTGAGCACCTGGCGGAGATCCTGCAACGCGGCGGGATCACAGCGGTCGACGTGGTGGGCCTCGCCGAGTCCCACTGCGTGAAGGAGACGGCGCTGGATGCGATCAAGTCCGGTCTGCGCGCCCGGGTCCTGACCGATCTCACCGAGCCGGTCAGCGCCGAACTCGGCGAACAGGCCCGGGAGCGGATGGCCGCCGCGGGCGTCGAACTGGTGCCCTCCGGCGCCCTCTGAGCCGCACGGTAGGCCTCAGGCCAGCGCGCGGGCCGCGCTGAGCAGTTCCTGCGGCACGGTCTTGAGCTTGCCCGCGATGTCGCGCAACGGCACCAGTTCCACTTGTTCCCCGCGCACCGCGGTCATCACCTCGGAGTGTCCGTGGTTCAGCGCCTCGACCGCGGCGTGGCCGAACCGGGATGCCAGCACCCGGTCGCTGGGCAGCGGGGTGCCGCCGCGTTGGATGTGACCGAGCACCGTGACCCGGGTCTCGAACCCGGTGCGCTCGGCGATCTCCCCCGCGACCCGCTCAGCGGTGGCGCCGGCGACGATCTGTCCGAGCTCATCGCGTTCGGTGGTGTATGTCATGGCGGTGTCCGGTGCCGGGACCGCGCCCTCGGCCACCACGACGATGGAGAATGAGGCGTGCGCGCGGTGCCGGTGCCGGAGCGCGCGGGCGATGGCCTCGATGTCGAACGGGTGCTCGGGTGCCAGCATGATCTCGGCACCACCGGCGATACCGGCGTGCACCGCGATCCAGCCGGCATCGCGGCCCATCACCTCCACCACCATCACCCGGTTGTGGGACTCCGCGGTGGTGTGCAGCCTGTCGACCGCCTCGGTGGCCACGTGCACCGCGGTGTCGAACCCGATGGCCTTGTCGGTCCCCCAGACGTCGTTGTCGATGGTCTTGGGAATTCCCACCACCTTGACCCCGGACTCGGCGACCTTACTGGCCGCATGCAGGGTGCCATCGCCCCCGATGCAGATCAGCGCCTCCACCCGCTCCTGCTCCAGGGTGGCGTGCACCGCCTCCACGCCACCCTCCTCGCGGTGCGGGTGGAACCGGGCCGTGCCCAACATGGTGCCGCCCAGCGGGAGGACGTTGCGCACATCGGACCGGCTCAGATGCAGTACATCGCCTTCGGCCACGCCCTTCCACCCGTTCCGGAACCCGACGATGGAGTGCCCTGAACCGGTGCCGTGTTTGACCACCGCACGGATCGCGGCGTTCAGGCCGGCGCAGTCTCCGCCACCAGTGATCAGGCCGATGCGCATGAGGACTCCAACTACAACTCGGGGAGGATGGCGGACGCTCCCATCCTATGGACCCACCCCACCCCACCCCACGCCCCGGCCCCGATCCGGTGGGCGGGCGGTATCGCGTTCAGCCACCGTCGCCGGGGCCACGTCGCCGCCGCCCCATGCACGGGGACGAATCTCGGATGCCGGGCCGCGATCTCAGGCGGGCTTGACGTCGCGGTGGCCGCGGCGGGCGGCCCGGTCGAAGATGCCCAGGACCTCGGTGGGGGCGTGCTCGGCGCCGAGTGCGTGCGGCAGCATCGTGGGGAACTCGGCGGCCTGGTTCGTCTCGAGGCGGTAGCGGCGCTGGCCCAGCATGAGGATCGCGGTGCCGGAGATGACCACCAGCCACTCCCGGCCGGGGTGGGCGTGCATCCGCGCCGGGTTGGCCGCCGGCGGCTCGGTCAGGCGCTGGCGTACCACGGTCATGCCGGGGTCGGCCCGGACCTGCCAACGCAGCCACCCGTGGCTCCGGTCGGTGACCGGGGAGATGACCACGTCGTCGGGAGCGGCCTCGACCAGTTGATCCACGGTGGTACCCAGGGCGCGGGCCAGGCCCACGAGCTGGTCCAGCGCGAGGCGCCGCTGCCCGGTCTCGATGCGCGAGAGCGTCGAGGCGCTGAGGTTGGCCCGGGTGACCAGTTCCTCCAGCGACCAGCCGTGCGACACCCGAAGACCGCGGATCCGGTTGCGCACGAGGCCCTCCAGTCCCCCATCTCCTTGCGTCATACGCACAATGCTATGCCGTCACCGCAATGCAGGCATAGCGTGGCGAGCCCAGCACCCGAACAGGAGACACCATGGACCAGACCACCACCAAGACCTGGAACGACCAGTTGCCGGCCGGGCTCGTCGACGTCGCCGTGATCGGCGGCGGGGCAGCCGGCCTGAACGGCGCGCTGACGCTCGCCCGCTCGCGCCGCACCGTCGTCGTCATCGACTCCGCGAGTCCGCGCAACGCCCCGGCCGAAGGGGTGCACGGGCTGCTCGGACTCGAGGGCATCGCGCCCGCCGAACTGTACCGGCGCGGGCGCGAGGAGGTCCGCAGTTACGGCGGGCTCGTCGTGGACGGTGCGGTCGCCGCCGCCGTCCCCGATGCCCCCGGCCCGGATGGCGACCTCCGCTTCACCCTCACCCTGGCCGACGGTCGCACGCTCACCGCGCGCCGCATCCTGGTCGCCACCGGGGTACGCGATGTGCTGCCCGACATCCCCGGTCTGGCTCAGCACTGGGGCGTCGGCCTGGTGCACTGTCCCTACTGCCACGGCTGGGAGCTGCGCGACGAGCCGATCGGGATCCTCGCCGTCGGGCCGGGATCGCGACACGCCACGTTGCTGTTCCGCCAGTTGAGCGAGGACGTCATCGTCTTCGCCAACGGGACAGACCTCGATGCCGATACCCGTTCCCGGTTCGCCGTGCGGGGCATCGAGGTGATCGACGGGGCGGTGACCGAGGTCGTGGCGGACGAGGCCGGCGGGATCGCCGGCGTGCGGCTGGACGACGGCACGGTGGTGGCCCGCCGGGTGCTCACGGTGATGACACAGTTGCGGGTGCGCACCGAGGGCCTGGACGGTCTGCAGTTGCCGATGGCCGACCTGCCCGGCGGGACGGGCCGACACTTCGTCACCGAGATGGCCGGCAGTACGCCTGTGCCCGGGGTGTGGGTGGCCGGCAACGCAGCCGAGCCGATGACCCAGGTGGGCGCCTCGGCCGCCGCCGGCGCCCTGGCCGGAGGGCACATCAACGCCGACCTCGTCGGTGCCGATACCGATGCGGCCCTCGGGGCGGCGGCGCGGGCAGCATGATCGTGGCGGTACCGCCTGCCACGAACCGTGGCCGGAGAGATCGCGTACTCCTCGGGGTGGCCCCACGCCGGCCGGCGCCCCTTACCCGCGCGTCAGGCGTGGCGAAGGAGGGCGACCAGGAAGTCGGAGTCCTCGGTGTAGGGGCGCAGGTCCCAGGTGGACAGCAACAGGTCCGGGGCCAGTCCGGCGTCGTGGGCGTCATCGAGGAAGTCGGCGACGTCATAGCCCCGGCCGGCGCCGAAGCCGATCGCCGCCCGACCCTCTGCGCGTAGGTGCCGGGCCATCCGACGCAGGGTCTCCCGCCGGGTGCTCGGGGCCAGGAACGTCATCACGTTGCCGGCGCACAGGATCGCGTCGAACCCTTCGGAGACGCCACGGGCGGGAAGGTCGAGCTCGGCCAGGTCCCCCACGAGCCAGGTGGGCCCGGGGAAGTCCTCCTTGGCGGCGGCGATGAGCACCGGGTCCACGTCCACGCCGACCACCTCGTGGCCCGCCTCGGCGAGGTAGCCACCGTGCCGCCCGGGCCCGCACCCGGCGTCCAGCACCCGGGCGCCGCGCGGGACCATCGCGTCGATCAACCGCGCCTCCCCCACGAGGTCGGCCCCGGCGGCCGCCATGGCGCGGAAGCGCTCGATGTACCAGGTGGAGTGGTCGGGGTTCGCTTGGGTCATCGGGACCCACTTGCTCGGTTCTGCCATGCCACCATCCTGCCCTGCCGGTCCGCTGCGTCCAGCCCGGTCGACCACCCGACCGGTTGGACGCGAGGCCGGTGGCACCGCAACCGGCCGGTCTCGACGGCGGGGTGGGTGCGCGGATAGGTGGGTGCGCGGGCGGGTGGGTGAACCGGGGGCGGGGCGGCTGGGTCAGTCGGGGCGGCGGGCCTGCAGGGCCGCCTCGTACAGTTCCCGTTTGCTGGCCCCGGTGAGTGCGGCGACCTCGGTGGCGGCGTCCTTGAGCCGCTGGCCGCCCTGTACCCGGTCCAGCACCGCATCCAGGGCGTCGGCGGCATCGGGGATCGTCGGCTCGGCACCGGCGACCACCACGGTCACCTCCCCCAGCAACCCCTGCCCGGCCCACGCCGCCAACTCGTCCAGGGTGCCGCGCCGAACCTGCTCGTGGGTCTTGGTCAACTCCCGGCACACCGCCGCGGCCCGGTCGGCACCGAATGCCCGGGCCATGGCCTCCAGCGTGGGCCCGGCCCGGCGGGGGGACTCGAAGAAGACCATGGTGCGTTCCTGGGTGGCCAGCGCCGCGAGCACGCGGGCGCGCTCCCCCGGCTTGCGGGGCAGGAAGCCCTCGAACGTGAACCGGTCACTGGGCAGCCCGGACAGGGCGAGCGCAGTCAGGACCGCGCTCGGTCCGGGCACAGCCGTGACCGGCACGCCGGCCTGCGCCGCCGCGCGTACCACGCGGTACCCGGGGTCGGACACTCCCGGCATGCCCGCGTCGGAGACCACCAGCACGGTGGCACCGGCTGCCGCCTCGGCCACCAGTTCGGCCGCCCGGGCGGTCTCGTTGTGCTCGTGGTAGGAGACCACCTTGGCCGTCACCTCCACCTGCAGCCGGCCGGCAAGGTCGCGGAGACGGCGGGTGTCCTCGGCGGCGATCAGGTCGGCGCTCTCCAGGAGGCGGCTCAGCCGCGGCGAGGCGTCGGCGACGTTACCGATCGGGGTTCCCGCCAACGTGATCGACCCGGTCGCACCGTCTTCCCGGGCACCCACCCGGCCAGGCCCGCCGTCCGCGGCCGGGCGCGCATCGCCGTCGTCCCTCACGCTCACCATCCCAGTGTGCCCCACCTAGACTCACCTGCGTGCCTGCCGCCCGCCATTCCGCCACCGGCGGTGCCGCGGTGCCCGGACGGGCACGGGAGGATCGACGGCGACTGCCGGACCTGAGGGCTGTACGCACCTGGCCGACCCGGTGGCGCCGGCGGCTGCAGACCGACCCACCGCCCAGCGCCGGGCGGTCGCCCGAGGCGGTGGAGCGGGACCTGCTTGCCCGGCTGCTCACCCCGGTCAGCGGTCGCTCGTGGGTCGGCTGGGTGGTGGCCCTGGTGGTCGCCGCCCTCGCGGCCGTCCTGCGCCTGGTGCACCTGGACCGCCCCGGACGGTTGGTGTTCGACGAGACCTACTACGTCAAGCAGGCCTACTCACTGCTCGCGCTGGGCTATGAGGGGGTGTGGAACGAGGACGCCGATTCCGCCTTCGAGGTCGGGGACTTCTCCGACCTGAACCCGCAGGCCGATTACGTGGTGCATCCGCCGCTGGGTAAGTGGATGATCGCGCTCGGGATGCGCCTGGTGGGGGTGGACAACCCGGTGGGGTGGCGCTTCGGCGCGGCGATCGTCGGAGCGCTGAGCGTGCTGATGCTGGTGCGTATCGGCCGGAGGTTGTTCAACTCCACCCTGCTGGGCGCGGTGGCGGGTCTGCTCCTGGCCGTGGACGGGGTGCACCTGGTCATGTCGCGGATCTCGATCCTGGACATCTTCCTGCAGTTCTGGATCGTGGCGGCCTTCGGGGCGCTGTTGCTGGACCGAGACTCCCACCGGCGCCGCCTGGCCCGTACCGGGGCGCGGGAACTGACCTCCCACGGCGGCTACGCCCATGCGTGGGGGCCACCGGCGGGGATGCGTTGGTGGCTGCTCGCCGCCGGTGTGCTGGGCGGACTCGGCACCGGGGTGAAGTGGTCCGGGATCTACGCCGTCGCGGTGTTCGGGGTGTTCGCGGTGGCCTGGAGCATCAGCGCCCGCCATGCCATCGGGGTGCGGTTCTGGGCCGGTTCGGGCGTGCTGCGGGACGGTGCGCCGGCCTTCTTCACGATGGTGCCCGCCGCCGCAGCGGCCTACCTGGCCACCTGGGCGAACTGGTTCGCCCACCCCGAGTCCTACAACCGGTACTGGGCCCGGGATGTCAACGCGGTGGCCGCCGAGCCGGTACGCACCTGGTTGCCGGACGCGCTGAACTCCTTGTGGGAGTACCACCTGCGGATGTGGGACTTCCACACCGGTCTGACGTCCGAACACACCTACCAGGCCCACCCGGCTGGGTGGCTGATCCAGTGGCGGCCCACATCCTTCGCCTGGCGCACCCTGGAGGCCGAGGACGGTGCCCGGGAGGTGTGCGGGGCGGAGAAGTGCGCGGCAGCGATCACCTCACTGGGCAACCCGGTGATCTGGTGGGGCGCGGCCCTGGCGCTGGTGCTGGTGCTGTGGTCGGCCCTGGTGCGCAGGGACTGGCGGGCCTGGGCGATCCTGGCCGGGTACCTGGCCACCTACGCCCCGTGGCTGCTGTACACCGAGCGCACCATCTTCACCTTCTACACCGTGGCGTTGGTGCCGTTCGTGGTGCTCGCCCTGACCTACGCCCTGGGGGAACTGCTCGGTCCGGCCTCGGTACCACTACCGCAGCGCCGGCCCGGGATCTGGGTGGCCACGCTGATCGTGGTGCTCGCCCTGGCGGTCAGCGCATGGTTCTGGCCGGTCTGGACCAACCAATGGGTGCCCTATTCGATCTGGCACCTGCACATGTGGCTGCCGAACTGGGTGTGAGCCGGCGCCCACAGGCATTCGGGCGCCGGCCCCAGCCGTTCGGCTCAGCCCTTGTCCGGGTCCCCACCGAACCGCACGCCGCGGTCCAGGGCGGCGATCGTGGCCAACTCCTCCTCGGTCAGTTCCACACCGGCTGCCCCGAGGTTCTCCTCGATGCGTGCCGGGGTGACGGACTTGGGGATGGTGACCACACCGAGCGCAAGGTGCCAGGCGAGCACCAACTGAGCGCTGGTCACGCCCTTGGTCTCGGCCAGCGTGGTCAGGTCCGCATCCTCGAGCAGACCCTTCCCGCTACCCAGCGGGGAGTAGGACTGGGTCACGATGCCCCGGTCGGCGTTGATCGCCCGGAGGTCGGCCTGCTGGAGGTAGGGGTGCATCTCGACCTGGTTGATCACCGGTGCGTTTCCGGTCTCGTCGATGATCCGGTCCAGGTGCGCCTCGTGGAAGTTGGACACCCCGATGGAGCGCACCCGACCCTCCTCCTGCAACGCCACCAGGGCCTTCCAGGTGGCGGAGTAGTTGTCCTGGGACGGGAGCGGCCAGTGGATCAGGTACAGGTCCACCGTCTCCAGACCCAGGCGCGCCAGGCTCTCGTCGTAGGCGCGCATCGTTGAGTCATAGCCCTGGTCGGGGTTGGCGAGTTTGGTGGTCACGTAGACCTCATCGCGCGAGAGGCCACTGGCCCGGAGCGCCCGGCCCACGCCGGCCTCGTTCTCATAGGCCTGGGCGGTGTCGATCATCCGGTACCCCACCGACAGGGCGTGCTCGACGGCACCCTGTGCTTCGTCGTCGGGCACCTGCCAGACCCCGTACCCGAGCTGGGGGATGGATGTGCTATCGGACAGGGACACCTGGGGAATCTCGTTGTTCGTCACGCCCCCAGGATAGCGGTTACCCGCGCTGGACACCCGCGGAGGAACTGCACCTGCACGCTCGGGGGGACGCACCTACGCTGGGGGTATGAGCCAGGATGAGTACAGCACCGAGGGGTCCTACGTCACCGCGGGCGAGGAGTTCAACCGCGACACCGACTACATCGAGACCCGGATCACCGCCGATGAGCGGGACGGCTACCCGGTCGAGGCCGGCCGGTACCGGCTGGTCGCGGCACGGGCCTGCCCGTGGGCCAACCGCACCATTATCGTGCGGCGGCTACTGGGGTTGGAGGACGCGATCTCCCTGGGGATGCCCGGGCCCACACACGACTCCCGCTCCTGGACCTTCGACCTCGACCCCGGCGGGGTGGACCCGGTGCTGGGGATCGAACGGTTGCAGCAGGCCTACTTCGCTCGGTTCCCCGACTATCCCAAGGGCATCACCGTGCCCGCGATCGTGGACGTGCCCACCGGTGCCGTGGTCACCAATGACTACCCGCAGATCACCCTGGATTTCTCCACCGAGTGGACCGCGTTCCACCGCGAGGGTGCCCCGGACCTGTATCCGGAGGCGCACCGGGAGGAGATCGACCGGATCGCCCAGGAGATCTACACCGAGGTGAACAACGGGGTGTACCGGTGCGGGTTCGCCGGCTCCCAGGAGGCCTACGAGCGGGCCTACCACCGCCTGTTCGCGGCGTTGGACTCCCTCAGCGAGCGCCTGGCCACCCAGCGCTACCTGGTCGGGGACACCATCACCGAGGCCGATGTGCGCCTGTTCACCACGCTGGTGCGGTTCGATCCGGTCTACCACGGGCACTTCAAGTGCAACCGGGCGAAACTCACCGAGATGCCGGTGCTGTGGGCCTACGCCCGGGACCTGTTCCAGACCCCGGGCTTCGGGGACACGGTGGACTTCACCCAGATCAAGGAGCACTACTACGTGGTGCACACCGACATCAATCCCTCCCAGATCGTGCCCACCGGACCGGAACTGGCCGACTGGCTGAGCCCGCACGGACGGGAGGAACTCGGTGGGCGTCCCTTCGGTGAGGGCTCACCCCCCGGGCCGGTCGCCGAGGGTGAGCGGGTGCCGGCCGATGCGAACCCGCTCAGCGCGCTCGCCGAGCAGCAGTAGCAGGGCCGGCGACGGCGTACCTCACCCCTCGTAGGCGATCTCCACCCGGCGGTTGGCCGCGAAGGTGGACGGGTCGTCCGGGTCCTCCCGCTCGGCCGGTTCGGCGTCCCCCACCCCGGAGACCTCCAGGTCCAGATCGGGCCGTTCATCGCGCAGGGCGCCGGCGACGGCCTCAGCGCGTTCTTGCGACAGTTCGACGTTGTCGAAGTCTGCGCCGGTGGGTACCGAATCGGTGTGCCCGGTCACCTGCACGGTTGCCCCCTGGGGCACGTCGGAGACCAGATCGGCGATCTTGCCCGGGGCGCTGACCGGTAGCTCCCAACTGTTCGGCGGAAACAACAGGTCCGAGGATAACGAGATCACCGACGTGTCGCCGACGACCTCGACACCGTCGCCGAGGCTGGTCACGCTGCCATCGATGCTGAAGACGCGCACGGCATCAGTGCTGAAGACGCGCACGGCGTCGGTGCTGAAGACGCGCACCGAACCACGTTTGTCGCTACCGGAGACCCCGCCCTCCGGCTCCGGGGGCGGGCCGTCATCCACGACTGCCGTAGCGGCCGCACCGGTGGCCATCACCAGCAGCAGCGCCGCGCAGGCGGACCGGATGCCGCGCTGCAGCCCAGGCAACCGCAGCGCGGAACCTTTCGGCTGGACCTCGCCGGTAGGTCGGGCCGTGTGCAGGGTCCGCATCCGACTCACCACTCGACCTGCGCGTCGGAGAACTCCACCAGACCGTCGATCACCAGGACGTCGATGGTGTCGATGTCGTCCTCGGGTGCGGCGTAGTAGGCGTGGTACATCAGCGTCTGGCCGCTCTCGACCTTGGTCCCCGCGGGAGTGGAGTCGGAACTCCAGGTGTCGCCGCTTCCCTCCAGGACCGAGTACTGCTTGAGGTTCTCCCGGTCGTTCAGGACGGGCCGGAGCCTGCGATTCTGGTTGAGGGTGTAGAGGGTGTAGTCGCTATCGCGGCCACCCTCCGGGCTGAAGGACAGGTCCAGGCGCATGACGTCGCCCTCCACCTGCAGGGAGTGCAGCCCGACGGTGACCTGCATCTCGCCGTCCGGCAGGTCATAGGTGATGGTCGCGGCGGCGTCCTCGGGGCCGCGCACATAAGTGCCGCCGGAGGCCGCGTCGACCTCCTCTGCCTGGGCGTCGTCGGCGGTTCCCTTCTCGTCGTCGTCCGCGTCTTGTTCGTCTCCGTCAGGGCCATCCGCCACATCGGGCGCCTGCTCCGCATCCTCGGCGGGCTCCTGGGTCTGGTCGGCGGGGTCGAACTCGGCGGAATCCTCGGGACCGCAGGCAGCCAGGGTGCCGGCGGCCAGGGTCACACCGGCAATCGCGCCGAGCAGGCGCCGGGACGGGGAGATACGGGAGGTGGTCACAGGGCTCTCCTTGCTGTTGGGTGGTGAGTCTCGCCCGTGAGTCGCATGCCAGGGCTGAAAAGTTGCACGACCCGAGTGTGAGATGGCTCACTCGGTGACAGTGAGGTGGTGCACTGCCTCCAGGTCGGTGCCATCCGGGGCGCGCGCTCGCAGGACCACGGTTGCCCGTCCGGGTGCGGCAGCGGTGATGGAGACGCTCGGGTGGTCCACCAGGTGTTGTCCGGTGGGCAGCGTCCACACCCAACCCTCCACCTGGTCGGCCTCGGCGGAGAAGGTGGCCGGTTGTCCCACCGCTACCTCGCTGGGACCAGTGATGGCAATGCCGGCCTGACCCGAACGGTCCGTGGGGCCTGGACCGAGGAGGGAACCGGCGAGCCAACCGGCACCGGCGGCGAGGACCACGGCGAGCAGCGCGACGGTGAAGAGGGGCCACCGGCGGCGGTGTCGGGGCTGGCGGCTGGGTGCGCTCGTGGAGGCGGCGCCGGATGCTCCGGCATCTGCAGACGTCGGTGCTGCCGCGTCGGTGCCGGGATCACGTGGCTCAGAGGGCGCATGGCCGGCAGGTGCCGGTGGTGCCGATACCGCAGTGGGTGCCGGTGGCATCGAGGCAGCTTCGACGTCGGCGAGCCAGCAGGCCACGTCCGGGTGCCGGTCGGCGGGGTCGGTGGCGGTGCTGCGGCGTAGGGCCTCGAACAGCGCCTCGGGCAACTCCGCGCCGCCGCTGCCGCCCTGGTGGCACAGCCACAGCAGCAGGGCGGACATAGCCCACAGATCCGCCCGGGTATCGATGATGCCCGGGCCCTGCTGTTCCGGCGGTCGGAAGCCGGCGGTGCCACCGGCCACGGTCAGCCCGGAGTTCAGGGCGAGGTCCTTGCACATGCCCAGGTCGGCGACCACCAGCCGCTCTCCCGGGGCCACCACGGCGGCGCGTGCACCGTCACCACGGTCCGCACCGCCGGGGTCTGGTTCGCTGGTGAGCAGCACATTGCCCGGGCTCAGGTCCCGGTGCACCAGGCCGGCTCGGTGCACCGCCTTGATCGCGGCAGCCAGCGATCGGGCAACGGTCAGCACATCCGCGCGGGCTGGTGACCAACCCCGGGTGCGCAGGTAGCCCACCCGCTCGGCCAACGTGCCACGGTCGGCGTGCTGGAGCACCAGGTAGGGCTGTTGGCGCTCGGACTCACCGATGTCGTGGATCGCGATCACGTGCGGACTGCGAATCCGGCGCAGGCTGCGCCCCTCAGCGATGAACCGCTCCCGCACCTCCGGATTGAGGCTGTGATTCTCGGCGAGCATCTTCACCACCACCACATCATCCAGGCGGGTGTCCACCGCCCGGTGCACCGTGGCGAAGGAGCCCACCCCGATCACGCCCTCCAGCCGGTACCGGCCCACCTGGTTACTCATGGGCACCTCCCTGACCGGCGGGCTCGATCGTCACCCTCATGCCAGTGCGCCGCGACCAGGGCGCGGCCACGGGCGATCCGGGACTTGGTGGCGCTCAGGCCCACACCCAGCCGCTGCGCCACCTCGGTGTAGGACAGGCCCTGGACATCGCGCAGCACCACGGGTTCACGATAGTGAGCCGGC
Organism: Pseudactinotalea sp. Z1732; assembly: GCF_049724975.1. Classification (NCBI taxonomy): domain Bacteria; kingdom Bacillati; phylum Actinomycetota; class Actinomycetes; order Micrococcales; family Cellulomonadaceae; genus Pseudactinotalea; species Pseudactinotalea sp. Z1732. Next base: position 48,752 of record NZ_JBMPQC010000003.1, read on the forward strand.
AGCAAGCCGAGCACCTCGGTGATCGTGGCGCGGGTGGCGATCACCGAACTGATCCGCACGCCCGGACCCACGTCATCGGCGGGCAACGGCGCAGTGGCGCGTTGCCGCCGCAGATGATCGACTACCCGGTTGCGCACGATCCGGTGCACCCACGTGCTCAGTTGCGAGTTACCGCGGAACGACCCGATGGATTCGGCGATGGAGATCAGGCTGTCCTGCGTCACGTCGTCCACCGCAGCGTGATCCAGTAGTGCCTGGTGGGCGAACCGGCGCACCAAACCGGAGGCATCGAGGTTCTCGATCAGTAGTTCCGTCGCCAGCGGTGCGCCGTCACCCCCGGCAGCGGCCACCTGCGCCAGTGTCTCGAGCACCCGTGCCGGCATGACCGGTGGGTTCGTGTCGTCGTGGTTCGTACCGTCGTCCTCGCGACCGGCGCTGCCGGCTTCGGCGAGCGCCCCCAGCACGCGGCGGGCGGCCAAGGGGTCACCGGAGCGCACCGCGTGGTTCAGTTCGCTGAGCACGCTCGATCCCCCTGGTATTCGCCCGGCCGGCAGTGACGCCGACGTCCTCCCGGTTACCTCACCACAGAACGGCGAGTGCCACGTTCACTGCGATCAGACCGGCGATCCCGCCGAGGTAACCGCGGGCGATCGTCTTCTCATGGTTGCGTCCGCCGAAGATCACCATCGCGGTGATCGCGAGGGCGATGATGAGCTTCACCGTGATCTTGGTGTGGTTGATGTCCGGTCCAGCCACTCCCGCCGAGGCCACCCCGACCAGGATGATGCCGGTGAACAGGGCGGTGAGCACACCGTGCAGCACCCCGGAGTTGAGCACGGGCTTGCGCATGCCGGCGACTACCCCGCCGAAGGCGATCGCCCAGCCGAGCAGGTGCAGCACCACGAGAATCAGGTACACAGTTTCCATGCCTGCACCCTACTGGCCACTACCGATGTCCCGGCCCGCACCGGCGCCCCGCCGGTCCAGGTGCGGCCCACATCACAGCAACCGGCGAGCCGCCGCCCAGTGGGTGAGTTCGTTGCGGGAGGACAGCTGCAGTTTGCGTAGCACCGCCGAGACGTGGGTCTCCACGGTCTTGATGGAGATGAACAGTTCCGAGCCGACCTCCCGGTAGGTGTATCCGCGGGCGATCAGCCGCATCACCTCCTGCTCCCGGGCCGAGAGCCGGTCCAGTTCGTCGTCGTGGGTGGCTACATCGGAGGCGGCGGTGCCGAAGGCGTCCAGGACAAAGCCGGCCAGGCGCGGGGAGAAGACCGCATCCCCCTCGGCCACCCGGCGCACAGCATCGGACAATTCGGCTCCATCGATGGACTTGGTGACGTATCCCCGGGCCCCGGCCCGGATCACCGAAACCACGTCCTCGGCGGCATCGGAGACCGACAGCGCCAGGAATCGCACCCGATCGAGCAGGTCGACGCATCCGGCGATCACCTCCGCTCCCCCGCCACCACGGCCCCCGGGCAGGTGCACGTCCAGGAGCACCACGTCCGGCAGGGCATCCCGCACCACCGCGATCGCCCCGGGCACGTCCTCGGCCTCCCCGACGACCTCCAGGCCCTCGCCCAGTTCGCCGCGCACGCCGGTGCGCACCAGCCGGTGATCATCGACCAGCACCACCCGCAGTCCCTGACTCATCCTTGCTTCCCTCCATTGACCGGCATCCGCAGGTGCACCTCGGTGCCGCGGCCGGGATCACTGCGCACCTGGGCGCTACCCCCGTGGCGGTGCATCCGCCCGATGATCGAATCGCGCACGCCGTGCCGGTCGGCACCGACCTGTTCCGTGTCGAACCCCTCACCACGGTCACGCACGAACACCTCGGTGGCCGTCTCGTTCACCTGCACGTAGAGCGACACCGGTGCGGCCCCGTGCACCACGGCGTTCACCAGCGCCTCCCGGGTCGCAGCCATCAGCGGTTCGGTGCCGGCCGACGGCGAGCCGTCGCCGGCGGTGACGACGTCGATGACCGCCCCGTGCAAGTCCTCCACCTCGGCCGCCAGGCTACTCAGGTCCGCCGCGATGGAGTCACCCGGTTCGGGGCGATCCCGATAGAGCCAGTCCCGTAGTTCCCGCTCCTGGGCCCGGGCCAGGCGCTGAACCATGACCGGGTCGTGGCTGCGGGACCGGATCAACGAGAGGGTCTGCAGGACCGAGTCGTGCAGGTGGGCGGCGATATCTGCCCGCTCGGACTCCCGGGCGCGTGCGGCCCGTTCGGCGATGAGTTCGCGCCACAACCGCAGCCACCACGGCGCCAGCACCAGTGCCGCACCGGCCAGCACCACCATCCCGGCGAGCAGGCCGCGCAGCACCTGGCCGGCGCCCTGCCCCTGTCCGATCAGCAGCACCACGCCGACCACCGACAACGCCACGCCACCGCCCACACGCACCAGCACAGCGCCTCGGGACTGGTTCCCCTCACCGGCGCCACCGACGGAATCGAGTTGGCTCCACGCCAGCGCGGCCCCCGCCAGCAACACCACCACCGGGAGCAGCCAGGTGCCCATCGCGTCGGCCCCGAACCGGATCGCCACCAGGCTCGCGGCGATCAGCAGCAGAATCCCACCCAGGGACACCTGGCCGACGACGCCCTGGGTGGCCGGCGTGCGAAGGGCCGGAATCAGCCGCGCCAGGCGCGGGGGCTGCGCACTCGCCGAGCCGTGGGGGACGGTCAGGGCCAGCCAGAGGTACATCAGCGCCCCGGCACCGGCTGCGAGGGTGGTGAGAGCGAAGATCCATCGGATGGTGCGCACCGGAACGTCCAGGTGCACCGCAAGCCCGGCGCATACGCCGGACAGGATCCGGCCACGCTCCGGGCGGCGCAGGGGTGGCCTGGCCCGGCTGCTCGCGACTGCCGGTGCGGGTGCATTCACTCCGTCATCGTGTCACGCGGGTCGGCACAGCGGCAGGGCAGAACCAGCAAATCAGGGGACCCCCGGGCCGATCTCCCGGCTTCAGGAAGCGTAATCCAGGGGCAGGTCAGGGTGATCCCCGATGGTGCCCGTCGGTGGCACCGGAGTTGACTGTCGGGTATGGATCACGACCGTCGGCAAGACCCTGTCGTACCGCAGGGCCCGCCCGGGCACGAGCACGCGCCGTCCGGTGGCGCCGAGTACGCCCATGAGCACAGTCCGGGCACCGGGGCCGAACGACCCGGCCACGGAGGCCCCGGTGCCTCCTTCTTCGACTCCCTGCGCCGCAGCGGATGGATCCGCACCGCCGACCGCTGGATCGGTGGCGTCGCCGGCGGAGTGGCGCGCCGTCTCGACGTCGACCCGCTGCTGGTGCGCGGGGCGTTCGTGGTGCTCACCTTCTTCGGTGGGCTCGGTCTGCTCTTGTACGGCCTCGGCTGGGCGCTGCTCGCCGAGGAGTCCGACGGCCGGATCCACCTGCAGGAAGCCCTGCGTGGCCGGTTCGACGCCGGACTGGCCGGGGCGCTGGTGCTGGTGATCATCGGTCTGAACCGGCCCGGCCTGTGGTGGCACGGGTTCTGGTGGGGGGACCCGTGGGCCACCTTCGGGTTCCTGGTCGTCACCGCGCTGGTGCTGGTGGTGCTGCTGTGGATCCTGCCCAGGGCCCGAGGTGAACGTGGTGACGCGCCCGCCCCGGGGACGGGTACCCCGCCCGCCTCACCGGATCCGGGCGGATCCGCGCCTTCCGCTCCATCCTCCGGCGCGCCGGGTGGTCCCGCGTCGGAGCCTCGTCCTGCACCACCGCCTCCCGCCCTTGCCAGGTCCGCCGGCGGGTACGGAGTCGGGCACGACCCTTCCCGATCGACCGGCCACAGCGGTACCGCTGGCACCTACGGAGCCCGGCCCGGCGCTGCCGCGGCGAGCACCCCGACGGCGACGAGCGCACCCGCGTACGTTCCGTCGTCGGCTCCGCCGGACGGGCGCCACCGTTCGATCGTCTACGCGATCGCCGGGCTTGCCCTGGTCGGGATGGCCGTGGTGCAGATCCTGGGCCGGATGCTGGAGTGGGAGGTCTCGCTCTGGCTGCTGAGCGGGGGCGTGGTTCTGTCCGTACTCGGCGTGGGCCTGGTGATCAACGGCGCACGGGGCCGGCGCGCCGGGGCCCTCGGCGGCTGGTCCGTGCTGGTCGCCCTGGTTGTGGTACCGCTGACCCTGGCGCTGGCGGTCGCCCCCCAGGTGCGCGACGCGCTCACCCTGGCCCCGGGCAATGTCGGGGATGCCTACTGGGCACCGTCCTCGGCGGACGCCCTGGAGGCCGGACACGTCCACACGGCCGGAAGACTGCGAGCCGACCTGAGCGCGCTACCTCCCGACACGTCGCTGGCCGAGCCGGTGGAGATCACCCTGGCCGCCGGGCAACTGGTCCTGGACGTTCCGCAGGGCCTGGACGTGGACGTCAATGTCCAAGGCACCGGATCGCTGCGGGTGGAGCAGCCGGGCACCTGGTTCGCCGAGAGCGCCCGCGTCCGCACCGACGCCGATGTGGTCCTGCTACGGGACCTCTCCCTGCGCTCCGCCGGCGGATCGGGCTCGCCCGATATTGAACTTGACGTGGCGGTGGGGGCCGGGGCGATCGTGATCCGGCAGGTACCCCCGGCGGGAACCGAAACAGGCTGAGAAGGCGACCGAACGACCAACGATTTCACACGAGGGGTGAAGCACGATGAGACCGACCGAACCGATTTCCACGTCCCCGCCGGCGGCGGATGGCGCCGTGACCGAACCGCACGGCTACGCCAACCCCGGGAGCCCGCAGGGTCCCCCTCCGGCCCGCACCGGCACGATGGTCTGGGGCCTGGTCGCGGTTCTGGTTGGCCTGGGTGCGATCGCCGTGGCCACCGGCCGACGGGTCGACCTGGAGATCGCCCTGATCTCGCTGTTCATCATTGCAGGGTTCGGGCTACTGATCGGGTCCGCCGTGTCGGCCCTGCGCAGTTCCAGCCGCGAGCGCAAGGGCGGACAGGGTCGGCAGGGCCAGTGACAAGCGCCGCGCCCGGCGGACCGGTGGGGTGACCTGCCCCGCTCCAGGCCGGTCTAACGCCGCGAGGCCGGCCTCGGCTGCGGCAGGTCTCACCGGCGGCGACCGGTCTCGGTGGAGCGTGGCAGAGCGCGGGCACGCTGGTACAGCCCGTCCACCCGTTCCAGCACATCCGGCCAACCCAGCGCCGGCGGTTCGGCCCGGTTGTTGGTGGTGATCGTGCGGAGCAACCCGGGCTCACGCGCCAGCCGCACCAGCGCGTCGGCCATACCGGCGTCACCGCGGACCAGCAGGCCTTCGACACCGTCGGTGATGAACTCGGCGATCCCGCTGTCCCGCATGCCCACCACGGCAAGACCGGCTGCACGGGCCTCCAGTGCGGCCAGTCCGAAGGCCTCCAGGGAAGTCGGGGAAACGAATACGTCCTGCGCCCGGTAGAGGGTCGGCAGCACGTCGCGGGGCACCCTGCCCAGCAAGGTGATCACATCGTCCAGTTCGGCGGCGGCGACCCGCGAACGCACCGCGGCCATGCCGGGCCCGTCCCCGGCCAGCGTCAGGTGGATACGTGGGGTGTCCCGCTCGGTGCGGCCGAGGCGCTCGTGTACCTGGGCGATCACCCGGATCAGGGGCACGGTTCGCTTGCGCGAGGCCATCCGCTGGCTCGCCACCACACGCAGCACGCCGGGCTCGGCACCGGGCTCGGGTCGGACGGCTACCCCGCGCCAGGGGGCCAGGTCCAATCCGTTCGGCACCACCTGCACGTCCGAGCGACCCAATGCCTGGGCGACCTGCCCGGCCACCAAGCCACTGACCGCGCTGGGAGCGAACGCTGCGGTGTCCCACTGCGTCGCCCGTGCGCCCCAGCCCAGCAGGTGCCGGGCACCGGAGAGCACGCAGTGCCAGGTAATGGCTAACGGGAGGCCCACATCCCGGGCCGCCATGGCGCCGGCGTAGGCGAAGGGCGAGACCACCCCGGCGTGCACGTGCACCACGTCCGGTTTGAGCAACCGCAGCGCCCGGGTGATCAGCGCTCGTCCCCGCGGATGCACCGGGACCCCGAAGGTAGCCGGGGTGGCCAGTCGGTGCACCCGCAGCCCACCGTCCTCGGTGCTGGAGAACCGGTGCCGGGAACGCCCCGGTGGCACCGCGGCACGGTGCTGTGCGGTGGCGGTCAGGACGTGGACGGCGTGGCCGGCCCGCGCTTGCTGGATCCCCAGATCCTGGACCTGGTTCTCGATGCCGCCCAGCCGTGGGGCGAAGCAGTCGGAGATGTGGACGATGCGCACCCACTCACTGTAACCAGCGCGCCGCCCCGGCGACCGCTCACGCAGCGCCCACACGCCGCGCCGCTCGCGCCGCGCGCCATAACAGTCCAATTGGATCGTTGTAGCGCTCACAACGAGCCCGCAGGCGCTGTAACGGACCAATTGGATTGTTTGGGCGCGGCCGGTGGCGAGCGGGCGTGCTCGGGGGGCGCGGCCGGGGGCGGCCCGACGCGCTTGTGGGGACCGGACGCGCTGGGGGGATCCAGGACGTTTATCTTGACGTCGAGATAATTGGGGAGGGAGAATGCCACCGATGAGCGCGAACTGGAACCCGGCCACCTACCTGCACTACGCCGACGAACGTTCCCGGCCCTTCACCGAACTGCTCGCCCGGGTCCCCACCGAACCGGCCACCATCGCCGATCTGGGCTGCGGACCGGGCCACCTGTCGCGCCTCCTGCGGGCACGTTGGCCGCACGCACGCATCGACGCGCTCGACTCCTCGGCCGAGATGATCGAGCGAGCCCGGACCGAGCACCAAGCCCCCGGCGTGCACTATCACCTGGGCGACCTGCGCACCTGGCGCCCCCCGGTGCCTGTGGATCTGCTGATCTCCAACGCCACGTTCCAATGGGTGCCCGGTCACCTGGACCTGCTTCGCGACCTCACCGAGCACGTCGCCGATCAGGGCACACTGGCGTTCTCTGTGCCGGGCAACTTCGATGGCCCGAGCCACCGGTTGCTACGCAGCCTGACCAGGAGCGACCCCTATGCCGCGTACACCGAGAACGTGACCTTTCCCGAGGCGCACGACCCCGACGTCTATCTGGAGGCCCTGGCCGCGCGGGGGTGGCGGGTGGACGCCTGGGAGACCACCTACTTGCACGTCCTGACCGGACCCGACCCGGTGCTGACCTGGATCAGCGCGACCGGCGCGCGCGAGGTCCTCGCGGCCCTGCCGCCGCAGTTGCTCGAGCGGTTCCGCGCCGAGTACGGCGCGGCGTTGCGGCAGGCCTACCCCGAGACCGAGCACGGCACCGTGCTGCCCTTCCGCCGGGTATTCGTGGTGGCTCGGCGTCCCGGTCGCACCGACCCGGCGGCTCAACCTGCGCCATCGAGCCCCCGCTCAGCCAAATAGGCCCGGGCCGTCCGCTTGGGAGCGCGGGACAGCCAGGCCTCGACGATCAGTTCGTGGAGTTCGTCGGCCGGCAGTTCCACTAGCCGGGCGAGCACCATGGGGAATCCGTCGAAGTGCGGCGTGGTGAAGTACACCTCGGGCGAGGTGGACAACAGCATCTCCTTCACGCCCAGATCGGGCACGTACGCGCCCAGGATGGGACCCTGTGGCGCAGCCTGACCGAGTGCCTCGTGATCGGACTTGCGCAGCGGACGCTCCAACGCGAACAACTTCGACCGCACGCGCCACTCGTGCCTGTCCTCGCGCTGCTCGGCCTCGGGTAGCGCGTTGGCGATCCTTCGGACCTCGTCCCAGGTGGCCATGTCCCATCATATCGAACACAGTCAGCCGGGCCCCGCCCGGCTCACTCCCACTCGATGGTGCCCGGCGGCTTACTGGTGACATCCAGCACCACCCGGTTCACCTCAGCCACCTCGTTGGTGATCCGGGTGGAGATCCGGGAGAGCACCTCGTACGGCAACCGGGTCCAGTCCGCCGTCATGGCGTCCTCGGAGGAGACCGGCCGCAACACGATCGGGTGGCCGTAGGTGCGCCCATCACCCTGGACCCCCACCGAGCGCACAGCGGCCAGCAGCACCACCGGGCATTGCCAGATGTCCCGGTCCAGGCCCGCGCGGGTCAGTTCGGACCGCACGATCGCGTCGGCGCGGCGCAGGATGTCCAACCGCTCACCGGTCACCTCCCCCACGATCCGAATCCCCAGCCCGGGCCCGGGGAACGGCTGGCGCCACACGATCGACTCCGGCACCCCCAGTTCCAGACCCACCGCGCGCACCTCGTCCTTGAACAGCGTGCGCAGCGGCTCAATCAGGTCGAACTGCAGGTCATCGGGCAGGCCGCCCACGTTGTGGTGGGACTTGATGTTGGCCGATCCGTCAGCGCCGGACTCGACCACGTCCGGGTACAGCGTGCCCTGCACCAGGTATCGCACCTCGTCGTCGAACCTCCCGGCGGCCTCGACCACCTCCCGGGCGGCCTGCTCGAACACCCGGATGAACTCCCGTCCGATGATCTTGCGCTTCTCCTCCGGGTCGCTCACCCCCGCCAGGGCATCGAGGAAGCGCTGCCGGGCATCGACCACCATGAGTTTGACGCCGGTGGCCTCCACGAAATCTTCCTCCACCTGCTCCGCCTCCCCGTCGCGCAGCAGACCGTGATCGACGAACACGCACGTCAACTGGTCCCCGACCGCCTCCTGCACCAGGGCAGCGGCCACCGAGGAGTCGACCCCACCGGACAGCCCGCAGATCACCCGATCGGTGCCCACCTGGGCACGGATGGCTTCGACGGTCTCGGCCACGACATTTCCCGCGGTCCACTCCGCTGCCAACCCGGCCCCGCGGTAGAGGAAGTTCTCCAGCGTGGCCTGGCCCAGTTCGGAGTGGCGCACCTCAGGGTGCCACTGCATCCCGTACAGGCCCCGGGCGGCATCCTCGAACGCTGCCACCGGGGAGCCCGCGGAGGTGGCCAGCACCGTGAACCCCTCCGGCGCCTCATGTACCGCATCGCCGTGGGACATCCAGGTGGACTGCTCCGGGGTGGACCCATCGAGCAGCGTTCCGGTGTGCTGTACCTGGACCACCGTGCCGCCGTACTCACGGGTCCCGGTCCGTGCCACGGTGCCACCGAGGGCTGCGGCCATCACCTGGAACCCGTAGCAGATTCCCAGCACCGGGACCCCGGCGGTGAACAGGGCCGGATCCACCGACGGAGCATCGTCGGCGTACACCGAGGCCGGGCCCCCGGACAGGATGATCGCGGCCGGGTCCTTCGCCAGCATCTGCTCCACAGTGGTGGTGCGCGGAATGATCTCGGAGTAGACCGCCGCCTCGCGGACGCGGCGGGCGATCAGCTGGGCGTACTGGGCCCCGTAGTCAACGACGAGTACCGGTCTGGAGGTCTGCGGCGCGATGGTCACGACCCCAGGATAGGGCGCCAGGGCCGGCCGCATTCACCGTCCGAACCGCGCCACCAGGTGCCAGACCCGCTTCAGATCCTGCTCGTGCGCGCGCCCGGTGGCCGCGGCACGTCCGATCACCGCCGCATCCAACCGTCCGCCCTCGGCGATCTGTTCACCGACGGCGACGATCCCAGCACCACGGAAGTCCGGATGTCGCCGCAGCTCGGCGACGGTCAGGACGCGACCCTCGTGCCACTCCACCGGCACACCGAGGGCGTGCGCCTGATCCTGCACCAGGGTCCCGGCGTAACAGAGATCCAGGACGAGTGCCTCGACGTCGGTTGCCAGGTGGATCGGCCCGTGCACGTGGGCCTCGATGTAGTCGTCCAATGCACCACCCAGGGCCGCCTCCTGCGCCTCGGTGCGTGGCGTTGCGGCGAACTCCTCGGCCAGGGGAATCAGGTCACAGGACTGGGCGGTAGCGAAGTCCTGCGGGTTCAGCACCGAATCCGGGAAGCAGAACGTGGTGCGCGCCAGAGTGTGCCGGGCCAGACGCAGGTGGGCCGACCCGAACCGGGGGGCCGCCCCGATGGAGCGCCGGCGGTGGTTCAACGCGCCGTACTTGGGTCGCTGGGCCGGTGGTGCGTCGTCATAGGCGCCATCGAAGATCCGCTGCTCCCAGCGCCACCGGTCGCCGCCGGGGTGGGCGCTCAGCCCACCGGCGGAGGTGCCGGTCTCGAACTGGCTGCGGTAGGTACCGTGCTCGGCCATCTGCGCCAGCACCGTCCGCCCATTCGTGAGCCGGTCGGGGTGGAAGTTCAGCGTCACCCGCAGGTCCCCTTCCAGCGCCGGACCGCGGGCTCGCCTGCGCACCGCCGCCACCGCACGGCAGGCCCAATCGGTCATCTCGCCCGCCGTGCCGGCGGCAGCGCCCGGGGTGACATCGCTCATCACCAGCACTATGCCGCCGCCACCCCACTGGCCACAACAGCACCCGCACGCGTGATCCCCGCCTCAGTACTTCTCCCGGTGGTGGGGTCGGTGACACACTGAGGCTGCGTCGTCGTCGGGCACTGCCCGGCGCACAGAGAGTGAGGAGCGCTGGGTGAGGATCGCTGTGGTGGGCACCGGGTACGTCGGGCTGTCCCTGGCCGTCATGCTGGCTCAACATCATCAGGTGCTGGGCCTGGACATCGATGCTGAGAAGGTGGCCCAGATCAACGCCGGCCACTCCCCGATCATCGATGCGCTGCTCCAGGAGTACCTGTCCACCAAGGAGTTGAACCTGCGCGCCACCACCGAGGCCACCGAGGCGCTGGAGGGGGCGCGGGTGGTGATCGTGGCCACCCCCACCAACTACGACGAGGTGTCCAACTACTTCGACACCTCCTCGGTGGAGAAGGTGCTGGTGCAGGTCGGCGAGTTGGCCCCGGAGGCCACCGTGGTGATCAAGTCCACCATCCCGGTGGGATTCACTTCACAGATGCGCACCGAGCACCCGGGCCTGAACGTGCTCTTCTCCCCGGAGTTCCTACGCGAGGGCCGGGCGCTGGAGGACAACCTCTACCCCTCCCGGATCGTGGTGGGTGAGCAGTCCGAGCGCGGGCGGGCCTTCGCCGATCTCCTGCTGGAGGGGTCCCTGGCCAAGGATGTGCCGGTGCTGCTGACCGGGTCCACCGAGGCCGAGGCGATCAAACTCTTCGCCAACACCTACCTCGCACTGCGAGTGGCCTACTTCAACGAGTTGGACACCTACGCCGCGGCCCACGGGCTGAGCACCCGCCAGATCATCGACGGGGTGGGCCTGGACCCGCGGATCGGGGCCCACTACAACAACCCCTCCTTCGGCTACGGCGGGTACTGCCTGCCCAAGGACACCAAACAGCTGCTGGCCAACTACGACGAGGTCCCGCAGAACCTGATCCGAGCGGTCGTCGATGCCAACACCACCCGCAAGGACTTCGTGGCCGCCGACGTGCTGCGCCGCAACCCGCAGGTGGTGGGGGTCTACCGGTTGATCATGAAGGCCGGTTCGGACAACTTCCGCACCTCCTCCATCCAGGGCATCATGAAGCGCATCAAGGCCAAGGGCGTGGAGGTCATCGTCTACGAACCGAACCTGGATGAACCGGACTTCTATCACTCCGAAGTGGTCAACGACCTGGAGGACTTCAAGGCCCGCGCCGACGTGATCGTGGCCAACCGGCCCACCGATGAACTGCAGGACGTGGCAGCCAAGGTCTACACCCGCGACCTGTTCGGGCGGGACTGAGCCAGACCGCGGCCCACCCCGGCGCCGCGTCCGGGCCTCAGGCGTTCTCTGCCGGGGACCAGGTCGGGCCGTTGCGGGCGGCGAGGGTCTCCTCGAACCAGGTGCGGGCGTTGCGTTCCATCACGAACGACAGCACCGGCACCACCCCACCGGCGATCAGGGCCACGATCCGACCGAAGCCCCAGCGCATCCTCGACCACAGGTCGAACACCGACACCAGATAGACGACGTAGATCCACCCGTGGACGAATGCGATCCAGTTGCCCAGCACCGGAGCGGCGCTCCCATCGGCCTGCACTCCGTTGAGTTGCAGGGCGTACTTGAGGAACATCTCCACCACCAGCAACAGCAGGAACCCGCCGGTGATGAAGGCCATCACCCGGTAGCGGGCGAAGGAACCACGGTCCCTGGAGTCGACCAGGGCCTCGCTGGTGTCCCGTCCACCGTGGCCGTCCGGCGCATCGGATGAACCGCCGGCCGGCCGGTCGCCGCTGCGGTCCACGGGCTGGGAGGGCGTGGGCTCAGTCATCCCCCCATTGTGTCACCGCCCCGCCCGTAGTTGCCCAGCAGGTCCTTGCTCGCGCCCCGGGGGCAGTCCGGATCTCCTACTCCAGGTCACGATAGGCTGATCCCAGGTGGGCACACCCTGGCGTGTAGCGACCGGACCCACGGTGACCATGGCACGCTAAGGCACGCCTGCCCCTCGACCAGGAGCCACACGTGCCCGCCGAACCCACCCCGTCCCGGCCGTCGCCGCGCACCCGCCGGCTGCTGCTGCCGGTGACCATGGCGGTGGTGGCGATCGTGGTCGCGGTGATGCTGCTGAACCGGGAGAGCCCGGACGACGTGCAGCGCCAGGACCAGGTCCAGGCCTGGACGGCGGACCTGGATGCCTGGGCCGGGGCCACCACAGAACGGCTCGGCCCGGCCGGCACCCCCGAGGCCGGCGAGCACGACCTTGCCGCGCTGTTCGAACCGGACTGGACCCAACCCGTGCGCTACCCGGTGCAACCCAGCACCGCAGGCTGGGCCGACGTCGATGCCGTCAACGCCGCGTGCACCGCCTATACCTCGTTCATCCAGTCCGGGCAGGAGGCCGTCCAACCCCCGGCACCTCCGACGGGTCTGGACACCGAGCACCCAGACGCCGGCGAGACCGGCCAGCGTTTCGGCGACTACCAGCTGGCGGTGGCGGACTTCCAGCGCAGCACCGGCGGCATCGAGTCGGCCGTGCGGACCTTCTGCGGGACCTACCCGGCGCTGGTGGCGGCGCACGCCGGGGCCGCGGAGGCACAGGCGGACCTGGATGAGGCGCTCCGGTGCACCGAGGCCGGCTGCGCACACTCCCCCGACTCGGCCACCACCCCGGGCGAGCTCGTCGAACTCGCCGAAGCCGCGGCGGCGATCCCGAACGACCAGATCCAAGCCTCGCTGAGCACCCAGTGCTACCTGGTGGACCTGGCACCGGTGTGCGCCGCCGATGCCCTCGAGGCCGCGGAACTGGCCCGGGCCTGGCGCGCCTGGGACGGGGAACTGACCGACGGCGGGCCCGACGACGACGTGGCCGGGACCGAGACCATCATCGGGGCCGCCCGCGCCGACTTCGACGCCACGAGCGCCGACCTGGACCGCGCCGGTGCCGGCGAGCTCGCACAACAGCATCTGGAGGAGTTCGGCTCGACGCTTTCCGGCGCCGCCACCGAACTCTCGGCGGCCCTGGACCAGGCCCCGGCCTGAGCCGGTGAAGGCGGCCACCACGCCGGGCCGCACGACAGCGCCGTAGCCAGACCGCGCCCTTCCCGCCACCGGGGCCGGGTGACCGAAAAGACATGGCTCGCCCGGTCCGGGCTGGCCTAACCTTGACCCTCGTGCGAGCCCTTCCTCACCCCGATCCCGGTCGCCCTCCGCTGACCGGTCCAGCCGCCTTCATCTGGTGGCAGGCCAAGCGGCAGTGGCCGGTGCTGCTGGGTGCCATCGGATTCGGGGTTCTCGGTGCCCTGTGCCAGGCTGCGCTGCCCTACATCCTGGGCCGCGCGGTCGATGAGGGCCTGTCCGCGGGCGTGGGCGAGCAGTTGATCTTCTGGTGCATGGTGCTGCTGGGTGTCGGTGCCGTCGCGATCGTGGCCAACGCCGTCGGGCACCGCTTCGATGTGGCCAACTGGCTGCGCGCTTCACTGAACGCCTCCCAGTTGCTGGGCCATCACGTGACCAGGTCCGGTGCGGGCATCACCAAGGAACTGCCCACCGGTGAGGTGGTCGCCACCGTGGCCACCGACGCGCTGCGGTTCGGCGAACTCTTCGCCGGCATGGCCCGGTTCCTGGGTGGCGTGGTGACCTACATCGTCGTCGCCCTGGTACTGCTGAACAGTTCGCCGGCGCTGGGCCTGACCGTGCTGATCGGGCTGCCGGTGGTGGCGGCGATCCTGGCGCTGCTGGTCCGGCCGCTGCAGCGCCGCCAGGCCGCGCAGCGGGAGGCCCAGGGCCGGTTGACCACGCTGGGTTCAGACACCGTTTCCGGCCTGCGGATCCTGCGCGGGATCGGTGGGGAGGACGTCTTTGCGCAGCGCTACCACGACCAGTCCCAGCAGGTGCGCCGGCGCGGGACCGCCGTGGCGCAGACCCAGTCGACCCTGGACGCGTTGCAGGTACTGCTGCCCGGGTTGTTCCTGGCACTGGTGGTGTTCCTCGGTGCGCACCTGACCGTGCGCGGGGAACTGACGCCGGGTCAGCTGGTCACCTTCTACGGCTACGGGGTGTTCCTGACCCAACCACTGCGCGCAGCCACGATGGTGGTACAGCACGGCACCCGCGCGGTGGTGGCCGCGCGGAAGATGATCAAGGTTCTGCAGGTGGTCCCGGACGTCGCCGACGAGGGCACCGCAGCGGCACCGGCACCGGGTGCCACCCTGGTTGACCTGCGCTCGGGTCTGGAGGCCAAGCCTGGTCAGGTCCTGGCCGTGGTGGCTGCAGACCCCGACGCCAGCGCCGATGTGCTGATCCGGATGTCCCGGCTGATCGACACCGACACCACGGTGTGCTGGGACGGCCAGGACATCCGCTCCTACCCGCTGGCCGCCGTGCGCGAGCGGATCGTGCTCGGTGAGCCCACACCCGCCCTATTCACCGGCACGTTGGCCACCGAGGTCGACGCCCGCGGTGGGTCCACGCCGGAGGAACTGCTGGCGGCCCTGGACGTCGCCGACGCCGGTGACGTGCTGGAGTCGCTGCCGCAGGGCCTGCACGGGCGGATCGCCGAGAAGGGCCGGTCCCTCTCGGGTGGGCAGCGTCAGCGCGTGGCCCTGGCCCGGGCGCTGACCACCGATGCCGAGATCCTGCTGCTGATCGAGCCGACCTCAGCGGTTGACGCCCACACCGAGGCCCGGATCGCAGCGAACCTGCGCACCGCGCGAGCCGGACGGACCACGGTGATCGTCTCGGCCAGCCCGCTGCTGCTGGAGCACGTCGATGAGGTGGCGTTCCTGGGCTCCGACGGCGTGGTGCGGGCCCGCGGAGGCCACCACGAACTGCTCGAGGCCGCCGAGGCCGGGTTCGAGCACGCCCGGAGCTACCGGGACGTGGTCAGCCGCAGTATGGGTGAGCCCGGGGAGGGAGCGGCCGAGGACGGCGAGTTCGCAGACGGCAAACCCGGGCACGGGGAGACCGATGACAGCGAGACCGCAGGGGGCGCGGCCGAGATCGACCGGACCCTGGCCCGCGACTCCACCGAACCTGCCGGCGCCACCGGGGAAGGAGTGCCGCGATGACATTGCCCGTGGCCGACTCGGCGACGGTTCGCTCACGCACCGGCACCCTGCTGCGCCAGCACTCGGCGAAGCTGACCGGTGTGGTCACCCTGCACACCTTGGCGGCACTGGCCGGCCTGGTGGGGCCGTGGCTGCTGGGCCGGATCATCGACGACGTCACCGGCGGCACCACCGCCGCCGCGCTGAACATCATGGTGGCCATCCTGGTGGCGGCCGTGCTCGCCCAGACGGTCCTGGTGCGCTTTGCCCAACGCAACGCCATGATCCTGGGTGAGGAGGTCTTCGCCGACCTGCGCGAGGACTTCATCGCCAAGATCACCGCCCTGCCGCTGTCCACGGTGGAGCAGACCGGTACCGGTGACCTGGTGGCTCGTACCACCAACGACATCGACCGGGTGCAGTACACGGTGCGCTTCGGTGTGCCACGGGTGCTGGTGTGCCTGGCCACGATCCTGCTGACCGTGGTGGCCGGGCTGCTCACCAACGCGCTGGTGGCGCTGGCCACCTTCGTGGGGGTACCGGTGCTGGTGCTGGCCACGCGGTGGTACCTGCGCCGGGCCACCCCGGCCTACCTGCGCGAGTCAGCCTCCTATGCCGCCATCAACGGCTCCCTGACCGAGTCGGTCGAGGGCGCCCGGACGGTGGACGCCTTGTCCCTGGGAAAGCGGCGGCGCGAACGGATCGACGCCGACATCTCCGAGGCGTTCAAGGCCGAGAAGTACACCCTGTGGCTGCGTACCGTGCTGTTCCCCGGGATCGACGCTGCGTTCATCCTGCCGATCGTGGCCGTCCTGCTGTGGGGCGGGTACCTGGTCGCAAACGGGCACGCCACCATCGGTGCGGTCACCACGATCGCCCTGTACGCCATGCAGATGATGAACCCGATCGAGGAGTTGATCTTCTGGCTCGATGAAATCCAGGTGGGCGCGGCGTCCATCTCCCGGATCTTCGGAGTGGAACTGGTCGAGAAGGACCGCACCGCCTCCGGTGAGCAGCCCGAGGACCAGCAGATCAGGACCGAGGACCTGCGGTACGCCTACCGGGAGGGCCAGGATGTGCTGCACGGCATCGACCTGGACCTGCAGCCGGGCGAGCGGCTGGCGGTGGTGGGCCCCTCCGGGGCGGGCAAATCCACCCTGGGCCGGATGCTGGCCGGGATCCACCCGCCCACCGGCGGCACGGCGGCCGTCGGGGGGGTGCGGTTGGTGGACCTGCCGCTGGAGGACCTGCGCAAGCAGGTGGCCCTGGTGACCCAGGAGCACCACGTGTTCGTGGGCTCACTGGCCCAGAATCTGCGCCTGGCCAAGAACGAGGCCGACGACGACGAACTGCACCGGGCCCTGGCTGCGGTGGACGCACTGGGGTGGGCCCGGCGCCTGCCACGCGGTCTGGACACCGAGGTCGGCTCCGGCGGAGTCGCCCTGAGCCCGGCGCAGGCCCAGCAGGTGGCACTGGCCCGGTTGGTGCTGATGGACCCGCACACCCTGGTGCTCGATGAGGCCACCTCGCTGCTGGATCCGCGGGCGGCCCGGCATCTGGAGCGTTCCCTCTCGGCGGTGCTGCACGGGCGCACCGTGGTGGCGATCGCACACCGGCTCTACACTGCCCACGACGCCGACCGGGTGGCCGTCGTCGACGCCGGCCTCATCTCCGAGATCGGCCCGCACCACGACCTGGTCGAGGCCGGCGGGGACTATGCCGCCCTGTGGGAGTCCTGGAACCAGGAGTAGCCCGCCGACGGCCGGGGACGCGCTCTGGCAGGCTGTGCTCATCACCAACCGCCTACGCAAGGAGACACCGATGAGCGCCCCCCGCCTGGATGGCCTACCCGACCTCACCTGGACCAACGGCCCTGGTCAGTGGGATCTCACCGACGGTGTTCTCACCCTGACCTCGGCGGCCCGGGTGGACTGGATCAACTACGCCTCCGCGGGAGACCAGCCCTCCCGGCAGACCGCCACCAGCCTGGGGTTCGTCCCGGAGGGGGACTTCCAGTTCTCCGCCCGGGTGCAGGTGCCCGGTCCCCGGACCACCTTCGATGCCGGTGTGCTGACCCTGTGGGCCGACGCCGAGCACTGGGCGAAACTGTGCTTCGAGTACTCGCCGCAGGGTGGGGCGATGGTGGTCAGCGTGGTCACGAACGGCTACTCCGACGACGCGAACTCCTGGGTGGTCGACGGCGACACGGTCCATCTGCGCATCGCCCGGATCGGTCCGGCGTACGCCATGCACGCCTCCAGCGACGGAGACAGGTGGGACTTCGTGCGCGTGTTCCGGTTGGCCACCACCGACGCGGTGGCGGTGGGGATGCTCGCCCAGGCACCGACCGGTGACTCCGGCACCGCACGTTTCAGTGACATCACGTTCACCGAGACCACGCTCGCCGCACTCCGCGACGGCTCCTGACCGCGCCGCCGTTCTACTCAGGGGGCGGGCACACGCGCGCGCACGACGTCGTCGTCGGCATGTTGTGTGCTGGCAGCACCGGTGGGTCCGGCTCGGCGCGCCTCCTCCCCCTCGTCGTCACCGCCGGGCCCACCACCGGGCCCACCACCGGGCGCACCGGCCGGCGCGGAGGCGCGGCTCTTCGCGGCCTGCTCGCGGTCGTACCGGACCTCATCGCGCACCATGCGCCACCACAGGAACAGTGCGAACCCGCCGAAGATCCACCACTCGGCGGCGTAGGCCAGGTTCTGGATGTTCAGTCCGGCGTCGGCGATCTCGGGTGGGCCGACCTGCGCCATCGGTGGCCCGACCTCGGGTTCGGCGGAGATCAGGCGCAGGTGCGCCGAGTAGATCGGACCGCCCCACACGTTCACCAACTGGGCCGAGCTCACCGCGTCCACCAGGTGTGGCTCGGGCAGCCGGGCCCCGGCCCCCTCCGAGGGGGCCAGGTACGCCAGCACCCGCACCGGCTCGCTCGGCACCTCGGTGAGCAGGTCCGGATCGGCCTCGGGAACCCAGCCGCGCACCACCGGAACCACGGCTCCGGCGTGCTCGCCCTCACCGAGCACCAACGCGGTCAGCACCCAGTACCCCACCTGACCCTCGTGGGAGCGACCGACCACGAAGAACTGATCCTCCTGCTCATACACTCCCTCGGCGATCACGCGCAGACCCACCATCTCCTGGACGAGTTGGGTCTGCGGACCCACCACCTCGCCCAACGGCTGCGGGGGCGCGCTCTCACGTTCGGCCTGCTCCATCGCCGCAACCTGGTCCCCGCGGACCTGGGCACGCTCCAACTGCCACATCCCCAACCGCACGCACACCATCGCACCGATCAGCAGGATCACCAGGATTCCGAGCAGGCGAGGCTTGGTCGCTGCTCGCAACCACTGCCGCCACACCCCTTGATCCACCCACCCAGCCTACGCCGCGTCGCGGCCGGAATCACCACGCCGAGGGCGCCCCGCCGGCACACCCCCAAGCCGCAACCGGGCACTCTCGGGCATCCGCGCATCCGCTGGCCGCGGCGCCCTGCACAACGTCAGCCAGCCCACACCCGCTCCCGCCGCGGGAGCATCCGGTGGCCGATAGCCTGCGGGGTAGGCAGCCGCACTGAACTCCACCCGAGGAGCAGATCCCATGGTCTCCAGCGTCTACGTCACCTCGCCCGAAGGGCACACCGGGAAGTCATCGGTGGCCCTGGGACTGGTGGATCTGTTCGTGCGGCGGGTCACCCGGGTGGGCGTCTTCCGCCCCGTGGCCCGCAGCGGCACCGAACCGGACTCGGTGCTCCAACTGCTGCTCAGCCACGACGGCGTGGACCTGTCCTACGACGAGTGCGTGGGGGTGACGTATGAGGACGTGCACGCCGATCCCGACGCGGCGCTGAACACGATCATCCGCAAGTACCGGCTGGTGGAACGGCAGTGCGAGATGGTGGTGATCGTCGGCTCGGACTACACCGACGTGGCCGGCCCGACCGAACTGGCTTTCAACGCCCGCGTCGCAACCAACCTGGGTTCCGCCGTCGTGCTTGTCACCTCCGCAGTCGACCGGCCTGCTGAGGCGGTGCGCTCGATGGTGGACGTGGCCACCGCCGAACTGCACTCCGCGCACGCCAAGGTGGTCGCGGTGGTCGCCAACCGCGCCAACCCCGATGAGTTGCCCAAGGTACGTGAGGCGCTGGCCGATCTGCCGCTGCCGGCCTGGGTGATGCCCGATATTCCGCTGCTGTCGGCGCCACTGGTGCGGGACCTGATGCAGGCCGTCGACGGCACCCTGATCGCCGGTGAGGAGGCGCTCCTGGAGCGGGAGGCCGAAGGGGTGATCGTGGGCGGGATGACCATGGAGCACATTCTCGACCGGCTCACCGAGGGGGCGATCGTGATCGTGCCCGGCGACCGCTCCGACGTGATCCTGGCGGTGCTGTCGGCGAACCGTGCCGAGTCCTTCCCCACCCTGTCCGGGCTGATCCTGAACGGCGGCTTCCGCCCGCCCGAGCCGGTCCGGCGGTTGCTGGACGGGCTGTCGCTGCAACTTCCGGTCATCACCACCGACCTGGGCACGTACGAGACCGCCAGCGAGGTCGCCAGGACCCGGGGACTGCTCTCCGCGGGCACCCAGCGCAAACTCGACCTCGCCCGAGCCACCTTCGCCACCCATGTCGACGGCGAGCAACTCCTGGATGCGGTCGACATCCCCAGGACCGACGTCGTGACGCCGCTGATGTTCGAGTACGACCTGCTCGAACGCGCCCACCAGGCCGGCAAGCACGTGGTGCTGCCGGAGGGCGCCGACGATCGCATCCTGCGCGCAGCATCCTCCCTGCTCGCCCGCGACGTGGCCGCCTTGACGCTGCTGGGTGAGGAGTCCGAGGTACGCGGTCGGGCCCGCCGTCTCGGCCTGGACCTGGACGCCGCGCAGGTGCTCTCCCCCACCGATCCCGACCTGACCGAGCGCTTCGCCGCCGAGTACACCGCGCTTCGCGCCCACCGGGGGATGACCATGGACCGGGCCCGGGAGATCGTCACCGACGTGTCCTACTTCGGCACCATGATGGTGCACCTGGGTCTGGCTGACGGGATGGTCTCCGGCGCACAGCACACCACCGCACACACCATCCGGCCGGCCTTCCAGATCATCAAGACCGTCCCGGGCGTCTCGATCGTCTCCTCGGTGTTCTTCATGGCCCTGGCCGACCGGGTGCTGGTGTACGGCGACTGCGCGGTCAACCCCGACCCGACCGCCGAGCAACTGGCCGACATCGCCATCTCCTCAGCCCGCACGGCCGCCCAGTTCGGGGTGGACCCAAGGATCGCGATGCTGTCCTACTCCACCGGGGAATCCGGGTCCGGGGCCGAGGTGGACAAGGTTCGCACCGCCACCGAACTGGTGCGCGAGCGCCGCCCGGACCTCGTGGTCGAGGGGCCGATCCAGTACGACGCGGCCGTGGACGTGTCGGTGGCCAAGGCGAAACTGCCCGGTAGCGCCGTGGCCGGCCGCGCCACGGTGTTCATCTTCCCGGACCTGAACACCGGCAACAACACCTACAAGGCGGTCCAGCGCAGCGCCGGTGCGGTGGCGGTGGGACCGGTACTGCAGGGCCTCAACAAACCGGTCAACGACCTCTCCCGCGGGGCGCTGGTGCAGGACATCGTCACCACGGTGGCGATCACCGCCGTGCAGGCCGAGGCCGCTGCTCAAGCCGGGCACGACCAGGCGGTGCAGACCGAAGGGATCGGGTGATGGTGAACGACGACGGTCGCGACGGCGGCGCGAACCCGGGTGCGGACGCCCGCGACGGCGGCGCTCCCCCTGGCCGCGCAACCACCAGCGACGACGGCGCAACCGCTGCTGGCAGCGCGCGCGGGTCCAGCGGGGTGGTCCTGGTGATCAACTCCGGTTCCTCCTCACTGAAGTACCAGGTGGTGGACACCGGCGCCGAGCAAGCCCTGGCTACCGGCCTGATCGAACGCATCGGCCAACCGCTGGGCATCTGCACCCACTCCAACGGTGGCCGGGCCCAGCGCACCGAACAGCCCGTGCCGGACCACGAGGCGGCCATGGCCCTGATGCGGTCCGCCTTCGACCAGCACGGTCCGGACCTGGACGATTCGGACCTGGCCGCGGTGGGTCACCGGGTGGTCCAGGGCGGGGCCAGGTTCGGGGGGCCGGTGCTCATCGACGACGAGGCCATTGAGATCATCGAGAGCCTCGTGGACCTGGCGCCACTGCACAATCCCGCGAACCTGCAGGGCATCCGCGCCGCCCGGGAGTACTTCCCGCAGATGAAACACGTGGCGGTCTTCGACACCGCTTTCCATCTGACCATGCCCGACTACGCCGCCACCTATGCCATCGACCAGGCGGTGGCGGCCGAGCACCGCATCCACCGATACGGCGCGCACGGCACCTCCCACCAGTACGTCTCCCGGGAGGCCGCCCGGTTCCTGGGCATGGGGCCCGAGGAGGCGAACCTGATCGTGCTGCACCTGGGCAACGGGGCCTCGGCCACCGCGGTGCGTCAGGGCCGCTCGGTGGACACCTCGATGGGCCTGACGCCGCTGGAGGGCCTGGTCATGGGCACCCGCTCGGGTGATATCGACCCGGCGGTGGTGTTCCACCTGGCCCGCACCGCGGGGATGGGCATCAACGAGATCGACGAACTGCTGAACCGCCGCTCCGGCATGCTCGGCCTGAGCGGGCATGCCGACATGCGCGACGTGGACGCGGCGATCACCGCCGGGGACGCCGATGCGCGCCTGGCCCGGCAGATCTACACCTACCGCATCCGCAAGTATGTGGGGGCCTACACCGCGGCACTGGGGCACGTGCACGCCATCGTCTTCACCGCCGGGATCGGGGAGAACGACACGGCGGTGCGCGCTGAGTCCCTGGCCGGGCTGGAACGCATGGGGATCGAGGTGGACCCCCAGCGCAACACCGCACCGGTGCGGGGCACCCGCGTGATCTCCACCGACGACTCCGCGGTGGCGGTGCTGGTCGTACCCACGAACGAGGAACTGGAGATCGCCGGCCAGGCGCTTTCGGTGGTCAGCGATTGAGGCCGTTTCTGCGCTGCGGTGCCGGGGCACCGATCTGCCCTCCCGCGACCGGGGCACCGCTCGGTACGCGTGCCGCGACGGCCCGGGCTGTGGTCGCGATGAGGATGTCGGGCCTCGAGTTCGCTGCGCCGGCGTGCC
The DNA here is from genome assembly GCF_049724975.1 of Pseudactinotalea sp. Z1732. Lineage (NCBI taxonomy): Bacteria > Bacillati > Actinomycetota > Actinomycetes > Micrococcales > Cellulomonadaceae > Pseudactinotalea > Pseudactinotalea sp. Z1732. The sequence continues at coordinate 71,270 of NZ_JBMPQC010000003.1, forward strand.
CGCCGAACTACCATGGGGGTGATTCCAGGGAGGTGGCCAGGTGACCGAGGACAGGGCAGACGTGGTGCTTCGTGAGGTGACCGACTCGGATCTTCCGGTGTTCTTCGGGCACCTGCGCGATCCGCAGGCCGCCGCGATGGCCGCGATCGCCGATGATCACCCCAACGATCAGCACGCCTTCGAGACCAGATGGGCAAAGTTGCTCCGCGATCCCGAGGTGCATGCGCGCACCATCACCTACGCCGCGAGTGACGAGGTACTCGGCCACATCGTGGGCCTGCCTGTGGACGGGGAGTTCCGGGTCTCCTACTGGGTGGACCGGGCCCACTGGGGGCAGGGGGTGGCCACCGCAGCGTTGCGCGCGTTCCTGGACGAAGTGCCGATCCGGCCGGTGGTGGCTCGCGCCCCGCGGCACAATGACGCCGCCGTGGTGGTCCTCAAGCGCAACGGCTTCCAGATGGTGGGCGAGGAGTCCGGGTACGTGCTCGAACGCGGCACCGTGATCGATGAACTGATTCTGCGCCACGCCTGAATCCAGCCCGGTGGCGCGGCGTCCGGCCGTTTTGACGAGCCATCCCAGCAAGCGAGAGGAAAACAATGCCCACGATCGGTGTGCAGGCCATGATGCTGCGCGACCACGCCAAGGAGCACGGTGTAGGTGAGTCCCTGCGCCGGGTGGCCGAACTCGGTTACCGCGCGGTGGAGATGTCCCAGATCCCGATGACGCCGACGAACGTGGAGGCGATTGAGCGAGCCCAGCAGGACCTGGGTATCGACATCGCCTCGTTGTCCGCCTCCTACCTGCCCCAGCGTGGTTCGGACAGTCTCAGCGAGGATCTGGACAAGATCAGCGCCGACTGCGAGCGCCTGGGCGTGCGGTACCTCCGCATCGGGATGGCACCGCTGCAGTACCTGACCAGCATCAGCGATGTGGCCGACTTCTGCGCCGGTGTGGACAAGGTCGCGATGGAACTGGCCCAACGGGGGGTGCGGTTGTACTACCACAACCACCACGTGGAGTACGGACGCCTGGAGGGGCGCACGCTGCTGGACATCATCTACGATTCCGCGCCGAACCTGGGCCTGGAGGTGGACGTGCACTGGGTGCAACGCGGCGGCGACGACCCGGTGCGGGCGCTGCACCGCTACGGCGAGCGGACCGAGTTGGTGCACCTGAAGGACTACCGGATCGCCATCATGCCGCCCGAGGCGATCGAGGCCCGCGAGGCCGGGGACTTCGCCGCCTTCGGTGAGGCCTGGCGGGACCTGGTTCAGTTCGCCGAGGTGGGGGAGGGCACCCTGGACTTCCCCTCGATCATCACCGCCTCGGCCGAGATCGGCGCGGAGTACCTTTTCGTGGAGCAGGACCAGTTCTACGGCCGGGACGTGTTCGAGTGCCTGCGCATCTCCCGCGACAACCTCATCGCGATGGGCTTCGGGGAGATGTTCTGAAACTGGAGTGCTGATGGGGTGACTTCGGCGCCACCACGGTCTACCTGAACACTGCCTCGATGGGGCTGCCTCCGCGCACCACCCGGAACGCGTTCGCCACCGAGCAGGCCCACCGCGTCGGCCGGGCGCTGCGCTACCGGGTCCTCCGCTGACGCCTGGCGTCCCGCCCGGGTGGGGCCGGCGCCGTCAGTGGGGCGTGATGGCGGTCAGGGGTGGGTCATCGTGGTGACGTCCAGGGCGGCGTCGAGCTGGTCCGGTGTCACCTCGCCGCGTTCGATGTAACCCAGGTCCTCTACGGCCTGCCGCACGGTGATCCCCTCGGTGACGGCGTGCTTGGCGATCTTGGCGGCGGCCTCGTATCCGATCAGCCGGTTCAGCGGGGTCACGATCGAGGGTGAGGACTCGGCCAGTTCCCGTGCCCGCTCGACGTTCGCGGTGATGCCGTCGACGCACTTGTGCGCCAGGTGCTCACTGGCCCGGGCCAGGATCGTGGTGGACTCCAGGATGTTGCGGGCCAGCACCGGCAGCATCACGTTGAGTTCGAAGGACCCGGTGGTTCCACCGAAGGCGATCGCCGCGTCGTTCCCGATCACCTGGGCGCACACCATCAGCATCGCCTCGGGGATCACCGGGTTCACCTTGCCCGGCATGATCGAGGAACCCGGCTGCAGGTCCGGGATGGCGATCTCGGCCAGCCCGGTGTTGGGTCCGGAGCCCATCCAGCGCAGGTCGTTGCAGATCTTCACCAGCGACACGGCCACGGTGCGCAGGTGCCCGGAGGCCTCCACCAGGGAGTCCTGGGCGCTCTGTGCCTCGAAGTGGTTGGGCGCCTCGGTCAGCGGGAGTCCGGTGTGCTCGGCGATCAACCCGGTGACCCTGGCGCCGAACCCGACCGGGGTATTGATCCCGGTACCGACCGCGGTGCCGCCCAACGGGAGTTCGGCCAGGCGGGGCACTGCCGAACGCACTCGCTCGATCCCGTTGCGGATCTGCTGGGCGTAGCCGCCGAACTCCTGCCCGAGGGTGACCGGGGTGGCGTCCATCAGGTGGGTGCGGCCGGCCTTGACCACGTCGGCGAACTCGGTCGCCTTGGCCTCCAGTGCGGCGGCCAGGGTCTCCAGCGCGGGCAGCAGTTCGGTGGTGACCGCCTGGGTGGCGGCGATGTGGATGGAGGCGGGGAAGACGTCGTTGGAGGACTGGGAGGCGTTCACGTGGTCATTCGGGTGCACCTGCACCCCGGAGCGACTCGCCAGCGTCGCGATCACCTCGTTGGTGTTCATGTTGGAGGAGGTGCCCGAGCCGGTCTGGAACACGTCGATGGGGAAGTCGTGGTCGAACTCTCCGGCGATCACCCGGTCGGCGGCGGCCACGATCGCCTCGGCCCGGTCCTGGTCCAGCACGCCCAGTTCGGCGTTGGCCAGCGCAGCGGCACGCTTGACCTGGGCCAGTGCGGCGATGTGGTGCCGGGAGATCGGGATCCCCGAGATCGCGAAGTTCTCCACCGCCCGCTGGGTCTGAGCGCGGTAGGTGGCGTTCTTGAGCACCCGGACCTCGCCCATGGTGTCGTGCTCGATCCGGTACTCGGTCTCCTGGTTCACTTCTTCCACCTTCACGCTCGGAAACGTCGCCGTCAGCCTATCTCGCCGGCGTGCCCACCGGCGCCTCAGCGGATCCGGGTCGCGGCCCTGGCGGTGCGCATGCGACTATCGATCGCAGCCTCCCTCATAGGGGCTTGCGGCCCCGCTCACCGCTAGCGCCGGCCGGCCCGGTCGCCCTCGATCAAAGGCCACAGCAACCGCAGTTCCAGGGCCGGGGCGCGCGAGGCACCCACGTGCCAGGGCCGTGGCGATGCATCCGGTGGATACCACCGGGCCCGGGAGCCGTCGCGGTCGATGACCACTCCGCGTGCGGTGCGGTAATCCATGAGACGGGTGAAGGTTCGCGGTGCCCCGGGGCGGTAAGCCGGCGCCGGGGAACTGCGGTGCGTGCGCAGGTGCACACGATGTGCGGCGCGGACCACCACCGAGTCCTCATCGGACCACCACCGTCCGGGGTGTTCGACGGTGAGCACGTCCTGCCCCTCGTCAAAACTCACCTGCAGTGAACCGGCACCGGTGCTGACTGCATCTGCGGTGAACCACTCATCGAGTGGCTTGCCACCGGGCCAGTGCCCGAACATGACCGGGACGCACGACGGCGGGCCCTCCGGGGGGAGCAGCAGGGCCTCGATCGCGGCGGCCAACTCGCCGAGGTGGCCGGTCGTCATGGCGTACTCGTTCCGCGCTCGGAGGCACGCAGGGCGAGTGGATCCTTCGATTCCCCGGTGAGCCAGCGGCCCAGCACCGTCACCGATTGGTCGGTGTAGCCATGGCGGGTGTAGAAGGACGCCACCGGGTTGTCCTGGCGCGCCATCACCTGCACCTTGCGGGCGCCGTGCCCGGCCAGCCACTCCTCACACGCCGTCAACATCTGGCTCCCGTAGCCGCGGTCGCGCATCCGGGGGTCGGTGGCGAAGTAGTAGATCCACCCGCGATGTCCGTCTACGCCCACGATGGCGGTCGTCACGATGTCTCCGTGCTGGGGCGAGGCCTCCGGAGTCCCGGCCACCCGGTGCTGCTCGATCACCGCCGGCCCCGGTAGGCGGGCGATCAGCACGGTGGAGATCGGGCTGGTGCCGGCCTGGTGGAAGTCAACCGGGATGATTCCATGGCCGGGTCAGGCCCGCGCGGTGCCACAGCGCGATGACCTCGGCGGCATCCGACCGGTCCGCCTCGGTGGCGCGCGCATGCGGGAGGTGAACGCCGCTGCCCCCGGTGTCGCCGTCGGGCATCACATCGGACCCGCGCGCCGCACCGGCAGACTCCCCGGACGTCACACCCGGCGCACCCGGACCCACACCGGCGGAGCTTGCACCGGCCGGACCCAGGCCGCCCGGGTCCCCGCCGGCTGCGGACATCACCGCGGGTGGTAGGGAGAGACGACGACCTCCACGCGCTGGAACTCCTTGACGTCGGAGTACCCGGTGGTGGCCATCGCCCGGCGCAACGCGCCGAACATGTTCACGGTGCCGTCGGCCTTGGTGCCCGGGCCGAGCAGGACCTCCTCCATGGTGCCCACCGAGCCAACCTGCACCCGTTCCCCGCGGGGGAGTTGGGGGTGGTGCGCCTCCGGTCCCCAGTGCCAGCCTTGGCCCGGTGCCTCATCTGCCCGGGCCAGTGCCGCGCCGAGCATGACCGCATCGGCCCCGCAGGCGATCGCCTTGACCAGGTCGCCGCTGCGGCCCACACCGCCGTCGGCGATCACGTGCACGTACCGGCCGCCGGACTCGTCCAGGTAGTCACGCCGGGCCGCGGCCACATCAGCCACCGCCGAGGCCATCGGGGCGTGGATGCCCAGTGTGGTGCGGGTGGTGTGCGCCGCTCCCCCGCCGAAACCGACCAGCACCCCGGCGGCGCCGGTGCGCATCAGGTGTAACGCGGCAGTGTAGGTGGAGGCCCCGCCCACGATCACCGGCACGTCGAGTTCGTAGATGAAGCGTTTGAGGTTCAGCGGCTCGGCCTGGCCGGAGACGTGCTCGGCGCTGACCGTGGTGCCGCGGATGACGAAGAGGTCCACGCCGGCCTCGACCACGGTGCGCCAGTGCTCCTGGGTGCGCTGGGGTGACAGCGATCCGGACACGGTCACCCCGGCGTCACGGATCTCCTGCAGCCGCTGGGTGATCAGTTCAGGAATGATCGGGGCCGAGTAGATCTCCTGCATCCGCTTCGTAGCGCCGGCGGCCGGCAGCTCGGCGATCTCCTGCAGCAGCGATTCGGGGTTCTCGTACCGGGTCCACAACCCCTCCAGGTCCAACACCCCGATGCCACCGAGGTTGCCGAGTTGGATCGCGGTGGTCGGGCTCATCACCGAGTCCATCGGAGCGGCCAGCACCGGCAGGTCCACGTAGTAGGCGTCGATCTGCCAGCCCACCGAGACCTCCTCGGGGTCACGGGTGCGCCGGGAGGGCACCACGGCCACGTCGTCGAAGGAGTAGGCCCGCCGGCCCCGTTTTCCGCGTCCGATCTCGATCTCGATACTCACGGGTCAAAGGCTACTCGGTCACCGGTGCGGGCGGGTGGGAGTACGCAGGGGCGTGGGCGATCCGGGCACCCGCCGGGCGCGGCTCAGCGGCGATGTCGGTGCCCTGTGCCATGGTCGGGGCATACCGATCCACCGGCACCAGCGAGGTTGACATGACTGCCCTCACCCAAGGCCCCCTCCTCGGGTTCGACACCGAGACCACCGGCGTGAATCCGTTCCGGGACCGAATCGTCACCGCAGCGCTGGTGGGACGGGGTCCGCACGGCACCGAGCAGCGCACCTGGCTGATCAACCCCGGGGTGGAGATCCCCGAGCAGGCGGCCGCGATCCACGGGATCAGCACCGCACACGCACGCGCCAACGGGATGGACCCGAAGCGGGCCCTGGCCGAGATCTCCGCCGAACTGACCGCCGCCTTCTCCCGGGACGTGCCGGTGGTGGCTTTCAACGCCACCTTCGACCTGACCATCATCGAGGCCGAACTGGAACGCCACCGGCTGCCCACGATCGGTGAACGGCTGGGCCGCCCGCTGTCGCCGGTGATCGATCCGCTGGTGCTGGACCGGGCACTGGACCGCTACCGCCGGGGCAAGCGCAAACTGGTGGACCTGTGCCAGGAGTACGGGGTGGAGGACGCCGGCGACCTGCACACCGCCGACGTCGACGTCGCCGCCACCCTGGACGTCCTGGCCGCGCAGGCCGACCGCCACCCCGAACTACTCACCCAGGACCTGGACCAGCTCCACCAGTGGCAGGCCGGGCAGCACCGGGCCTGGGCGCAGAACTTCAACTCCTGGCGCGCCTCCAACGGGTTCGAGGGTCCCGGCGCCAGCCTGCACTGGCCCCTGGGCAGGGAGGACGACGACGCGACGGCCGTGCCCACGGCCTCCCGCGACCGTTCGGTCGCCTGAGCAAGTCCGACGGGGCCGGCGCCGGGAGTACCGCTCGAGCAGTCTGCGTCAGCGACGCCCGCCGTAGTTGGGTGCCTCGGCGATCATCTGCACGTCGTGCGGGTGGGATTCCTTCAAGCCCGCCGGCGTGATCCGCACGAACGATCCGCGCTCCTTCAACTCCGGAACCGTGCGGGCACCGACGTAGAACATCGACTGACGCAACCCGCCGATCAACTGGTGCACCACCTGGCTCAGCGGTCCCCGGTAGGGCACCTGGCCCTCGATCCCCTCGGTGATGATGTCGTCATCGGAGACATCGCCCTGGAAGTAGCGGTCCTTGGAGTAGGAGCGGCGCTCCCCCCGGGTCTGCATCGCCCCCAGGGAGGCCATGCCCCGGTAGCGCTTGTACTGCTTGCCGTTGACCAGCACCAGGTCACCGGGGGACTCGTCGGACCCGGCGAACAGACCACCGAGCATCACCGAGTCCGCACCCGCCACCAGTGCCTTGGCAATGTCGCCGGAATACTGCAGTCCGCCGTCAGCGATCACCGGCACCCCGGCCGGGCGGGCAGCCAGCGCCGCCTGATGGATAGCGGAGATCTGCGGCACCCCCACCCCGGCGACCACCCGGGTGGTGCAGATCGATCCGGGGCCCACCCCCACCTTGACCGCGTCGACGCCGGCGTCCACCAGCGCCTGGGCTCCCTCACGGGTGGCGATGTTGCCGCCGACCACCTGCACGTCCTTGGTGGCCGGATCCGCCTTCAGCCTGCGCACCATGTCCAGCATCAGTCGGGCGTGGCCGTTGGCGGTATCGACCACCAGCACGTCCACACCGGCATCGGCCAGCGCGGTGGCCCGCTCCCAGGCGTCACCGTAGAAGCCCACCGCCGCTCCCACGCGCAGGCGGCCCTCCTCGTCCTTGGTGGACAGCGGGTACTGCTGGGACTTCACGAAGTCCTTGACCGTGATCAGACCGCGAAGCACGTTGCGGGCATCGACCAGCGGGAGTTTCTCGACCTTGTGCTTACCCAGCAGCGCCGCGGCCTCGGCCCGGGTGATGCCCACTCCCCCGGTGACCAGCGGCATCGGCGTCATCGCCTCATGGACCTTCGTGGTCTCGAAACTCTCGCCGGGCACGAACCGCAGATCACGGTTGGTGATGATGCCCAGCAGCACGCCCTCGGGATCGACCACCGGCAGACCCGAGATCCGGAATTGCGCGCACAGCGCGTCCATCTCCGCCAGGGTGGCGTCGGGGCCGATCGTGAGCGGGTTGGTGACCATCCCGGATTCGGACCGCTTCACCAGGTCGACCTGGGCGGCCTGGTCCTCGATGGCCAGGTTGCGGTGCAGCACACCCAGCCCACCCTGCCGGGCCACCGCGATGGCCATTCGCGCCTCGGTGACGGTGTCCATCGCTGCCGAGATCAACGGCATCGACAGCGGGATCCGGCGCGTCAGGATGGTGGAGGTGTCGGCCTCACTCGGGATGACGTCGGTCTCCCCGGGAAGCAGCAGCACATCGTCGTAGGTCAGTCCGACGAACGCGAAGGGATCAGGGGCGGTGGCGGCGGGCTGAGGTTCGGTCACACCCCAAGTCTACGTGGCCGTCGCGATCTAGGATCGAGCGGTCTGGGTGAGGAGGCTCATGATCTCATGCAGCGCCCCGCTGAGGGTGCGGGCGCGGTGCAGGCCGTCCCGGGGGGCGATGGTGTCGGTGAGGGCGATCAGGAAGACCTCATCGCCCCGCTCGCACAGCACCCGCACCAGGTTCTCTGCGATCTCGGACTCCCCCAGGATGACTGTCAACACTCCCTGCTGGCGGGCTACCAGGTCCAGCAGCGCCTGCCCGCCATCGGCCTCCAGGCGCTGATGCGCCACCCGAACGTGCGCTCCACGCAGCGTCATCTCGGTGGCGAGCACGTGGGCGTCGGTACTCATCGACGGCACGCACTGCACCAACGCCTGGATCCGATCCGGCTCCGGCTCGGAGCTGGCCTCGGCGAGCACGGTCAGCATCTGGGCACGCAACAGCCGTTCCGGGTCGCGCCCCGGGCGATCCGGCTGCGGGCGCTGGGCGACCATCTCGATCGCGGGGCGCACCGCCATCAGCCAACCGTCCAGCAGACCGTGCTCACGTCCGGCTCGCCTGATCAGTCGCGCCAGCCGCCGATGATCCCCGTCGACCGCAGCCGCGGCCACGGTGAGCGGGTCGGCCACCATGGGCTCCTCGTCCTCCGGCCCGGCCCCAGCCGGCGCATGACCCTTCCGGCCGTTCTGCGCAGGCTGACCAGCAGCGGGCGTGGTGTCTTCGGCCGAGCCAGGACCGCCGGCTGGTGCGGCGCCGTTCCTCGCGTCCGGTTCCCCGGCTGGTGCGGCACCGTTCCTCGCGTCCGGTTCCCCGGCTGGTGCCGCACCGTTCCTCGCGTCCGGTTCGCCGGCTTTCGCCGCACCGTCGGACACATCGGTGCCCCGCAGCGCAATTTCGGCGGCATCTGCCGGTGCCACACCCTCCAAGGTGAGGCGGCGCATCGTCTCCAGCCTGGCCAGGTCGGATGCCTCGTACCGGCGGTGACTGCCGGCCACGTGACCGGATGGTCCCAGTCCGTACCGCCGGGCCCAGGTACGCAGCGTGGGAGCGGCCACTCCCAGGCGGGCCGCGACCCCGGCAACCGTCAACCGGATGCCGTCGCCAAGATCCTCCGGGGGCCCCGGCGACGTTGATGACACCGCGCACCTCCCCTTCCTGTCAGGGCCCCCCACGGGCGACTTGTCCGGACCGACCCCACGCGGGCGACCTGTCCGAGCCCGCGCACGGGCCATTCCTGCCCTAGAGACTAGGCGGCGGATCAGTTTTGAACAAGTTGACTCGCACGCATGAACAAGCGTCGAGCGCCACTGAACAATCTACGAATGCTTCGAATAGTTTGCGCATCACCCTTGAATAACCTCTGGCGCGGTTGTAGCGTGTGTCTCGTTGAACTCATCCACCACCGATGGAAGGACTGAGATGGCCGAACTATCTAGACTCCCCGGACCCGTCATGGAACGTTGGGAGTGGCAGTACGAAGGCGCGTGCCGGGCAACCGGCTCCGAGCAGTTCTTCCACCCCGAAGGCGAGCGCGGCGCATCGAGGCGTCGCCGCGACGCCAACGCCAAGGCGATCTGCGCCGAGTGCCCGGTGATCCAGCAGTGCCGTGAGCACGCCCTGAAGGTGCGCGAACCCTACGGCGTCTGGGGCGGACTCACCGAGGACGAGCGCACCGACATCCTGGCCGCCCGGATGCCCGCCGCCAGCTGAGTTCCTCCCGGACGCCCGAACGCGACCGAGCCCCGGTTCCCACTGAAGGGAACCGGGGCTCGGTGTTTGCTCAGCAGCCGCAGCCGCTAGCGGCGGGTCACTTCTCGACGATCGCCAGAACGTCGCGTGCCGAGAGGATCAGCAGATCCTCACCGCCGTACTTGACCTCGGTGCCGCCGTACTTGCTGTAGACGACCTTGTCGCCAACCGTGACGTCCAACGGGACGCGGTTGCCGTTGTCATCGATCCGGCCCGGGCCCACCGCCAGGACTTCGCCCTCCTGGGGCTTCTCCTTGGCGGTGTCCGGGATAACCAGACCGGACGCGGTGGTCTGCTCGGCCTCGAGCGTCTTGACGACGATCCGATCCTCGAGCGGCTTGATGGAGACCGACACTACGGACCTCCCCTTCGCATGTGATGGGAACCAGGACAATGGACCGCTACCAACTACGCACCTCCGCCGTCGCGGGGGTCGGACATGCACCGCTGGTGAACGGTCGGGACCCCGGGTGGGGCCCCTCGGGGTCCAATCTAGATCGCCGTTAGCACTCGGTCAAGGTGAGTGCTAATCATGTGGTCCACGTCGCTCCACCGAACCGCTGCACTCGTGCACCCTGGCAGAATCGTGAGTATGGATCCTGCCGCGCTCGCGCGCCTGCTCACCCCGGAGGGTTGGGCGCTGCTCGGCCAACTCCCCCCGTACTCGGAGGACGCAGCCCTGCGCATCTCCGAGGGCTTGCGCGCCCGGGGATTGGACCCGGACCTGGTGGCGGCCGCCCTGACCCAGTCCAGGCTACGCGCCAAGGCGGTCGAGAAGTTCGGCGAGTTCGCCTCCGGCATGCTGCTCACCGCCGAAGGGCTGGAGCAGGCCACCCGGCTCGAGGTGGCCGCGCTGCATGCGCGCCGTTACGCCGGGGCCGGGGCCAGCCTCGTGGCCGATCTGGGCTGCGGTCTGGGCGCGGACTCCCTGGCGATGGCGGGCCTGGGCCTGCGGGTGCTGGCGATCGAGAAGGATGAGGCCACCGCCGCCTGCGCCCAGATGAATCTGCGGGCCTTCCCCGAAGCTCAGGTGCGCCACGCCGATGGCCTGGACCTGGACCTGGTGGCCGAAGGCGTGGACGCGATCTTCGCCGACCCTGCCCGGCGCACCCGGCGCGGCAACCGCGTGTTCGATCCCAAGTCCTACTCCCCCGACCTGGACACGGTGCTCGCCCTGGCCGACACGACTCCCGACCTGGGCATCAAGGTCGCGCCCGGGATCCCCTACACCGCGCTGCCCAGCCACACCCACGCCCAATGGGTCTCGGTGAACGGAGCGGTGGTGGAGGCCGGCCTGTGGTTCGGTCGCCTCGCCACCGAGGGTGCCGGCCGCAGCGCGATCCTGCTCACCGACGCCGGTACGCACCACCTCGGGTGGTCCGGAGATGCCGATGCCCGCGCGACCCAGGCGCCCGACGGCCGCCTCGCCGCCTACCTGCACGAACCCGACGGGGCGATCATCCGCGCCGGACTGGTCGCCGACGTCGCCGACCAGCTGGGCGGCCACCTGGTGGATCCCTCGATCGCTTACATCACGACCGCCCAGGCGGTAACCACTCCCTTCGCCCGCAGTTACCGCGTGCTGGACCATTTCGGCTTCGGCTTGAAACGCCTCCGGGCCTACCTGCGCGACCGGAACGTGGGGCGGGTGACCATCAAGAAGCGCGGCACCGCCGTCGTCCCCGAGCAGTTGCGTCAGCAACTGCAACTCTCCGGCGACGCCTCCGCCACGATCGTGCTCACCCGTCTACAGGGTGAGCAATCGGTGCTCGTGGTGGACCCGCTCGAGACCGCGGGACGAGAATGAGGGCGTGACGCTTGAGTTCGCCCCCTCGTCCCGGTCCAGCCTGGGGGTTGAGTGGGAACTGGCGATGGTCGACGCCGACTCCGGAGACCTGCGCCAAGTAGCCCAGACGGTGCTCGACGCGGTCGCCCCGGACGACGGCTCCCAGCACCCGACCATCCGCCAGGAACTACTCCTGAACACGGTCGAGGTGGTCACCGGGGTGTGCCGGACCACCCCGGAGGCGATGGCCGATCTGTCCGGCTCGGTGGACCTGGTGCGTTCGATCACCGATCCGCTGCGGGTGGACCTGATGTGCGCGGGCACCCACCCGTTCGCAGACTGGGGCGGCCAGAAGGTCACCGACAAGGAGCGCTACGCCACCCTGATCGATCGCACCCAGTGGTGGGGCCGCCAGATGCTCATCTACGGGGTGCACGTGCACGTCGGCATCGAGGACCGGGACAAGGTGCTGCCGATCCTGGGGGCACTGCTCACCTTCTACCCGCATCTGCTGGCGCTGTCGGCCTCCTCGCCGTACTGGTCCGGCCGCGACACCGGATACGCCTCGAACCGGTCACTCCTGTTCCAACAGTTGCCGACGGCGGGGCTCCCGTTCACCGAGATCCGCACCTGGGCGCAACTGGAGCGGTACGTGGCCGACATGCTGCACACCGGCGTGATCGAGGACTTCACCGAGGTGCGCTGGGACCTGCGGCCGGCGCCGCAGTTCGGCACCATCGAGATGCGCATCTGCGACGGGCTGTCCAACGCCACCGAACTGGCCGCGATCACAGCGCTGACGCACTGCCTGGTGGAGTACTTCTCCCGGATGATCGATGCCGGTGAGGCACTGCCGGCGATCACCCCATGGTTCCTGGCCGAGAACAAGTGGCGTGCGGCTCGCTACGGCCTGGAGGCGATCATCATCCTGGACGCCGACGGCCGCGAGGAACTGGTGACCGATCACCTGCAGCACGTGCTGGAGGTGCTGGGTCCGATCGCGGTGGACCTGGGTTGCGCGAGCGAACTGGCCGGAGTGCGCCGGATCATCGACACAGGTGGCGGCGCGTCCCGCCAGCGCCGGGTGGCTCGGCGCAATGGCGGACGACTCGACGCGGTTGTGGCCCACCTGGTCGCGGAGTTCAAGGCTGGCCACCCGATCGACTGAGGCACTCGGGACGCAGGCGGGCTAATCGGACCTCTTAGTAGTAGACATTACCTACTAGTGGCTTTAGCCTCCTATCCATGCAGGAGGACGTCACCCGCGACCCGCAGTTACTCAAAGGCGTGCTGCCGATGCTGGTGCTGGCCCTGTTGCACCGGCAGGAGTCCTACGGCTACGAACTGGTGACCCGGCTGCGCGCGGCCGGTCTGGAATCCATCACCCCCGGCACGGTCTATCCAGTGCTCACCCGGTTGGAACGCGAGGGCAGGTTGGCCTCCCGCCTGGAAGCCTCCAGTTCGGGGCCCGCGAGGAAGTACTACCTGCCCACCGACGCCGGTAGCCAGGCATTGGCTGCCGGCCGGGCATCTTGGGGCTATCTCTGCGACGTGGTGACGAGGATCCTGTCCGAGACCCCTTCGCCAGGTCGGACCGACCGCCCAACCACAGCCATCCCCCATCTGGAGCGTGAGGTATGAACACCGAACCAGACGACCCGGCGGCACTGTCCCTGACCGACCGTTGGCGACGCTTCTGGTACCTGCAGACCGTGGCGCTGTGGCTGGACCCGATACCGCGTAGGCGGCGCAAGGACGTGCTGCGCGAACTCAAGGCCAACCTGGGGGTGGCTGCTGGTCGCGACGGGATGTCCGCGGCGATCAGCGACCACGGCAGACCCCGCGCGCTTGCTCGCCAGTACCTGGACGCCGAGCCTCACGGCCGGCCCACCTGGCACCACGGGGCCGCGGCCGTATCCGTGGCCCTGGTGGCGTGGCTCTTCGCCTGCGCGATCTACGTGTTCGGGAGCCTGAACACCCTGCTCGGTGCCGGTCTGGCCGAGCCGGTGCGGATCTCCTTCCTCGGCGTCCAGATCACCACCGAGGCCCACGACGCCTACCTCGGGGCTACCTTCACCGGTATCTCCTGGGGCAGCCTGATCGCGTTCGCTCTCATCTTCGTCCTCGCTTCCCGCCTCTGGCGCCTCCTCCCCCGCCACCAGCACCGCCGCACCACCGCACCAGTCTCCCGCTGAGACCGGTCAGGTGCGGTGAGAGGCGGCCTCGCGACCGACCGGTGTGGCGGGCGTTCGACTAGGCTGGCGCGGCCACCTCACGCCCGGGGCGGAGGGGCGCCCAACCGGTCTCGCACGCTCATCTCACGCACAGGCACTGGCGGGCAGGCCCTCGACGGCGAACGCGAGCCGTCCCGGGGCATCGGCCGCACCGGTGAGGACCTCCACCAGCGCCTCCAAGCTTCCGGCGGTACGCCCGTGGGTGGCGATCAAGGTGGGGGCGTCGGCGCCGGCCAACTGCCAGGGGCCGTCGAGGGCGATCGCCACGTCACCACCGGCCGCCGACGTACCCGCGCTGATCAACCTGATCGAGGTATCGGCGGGCTCCTCCAGCGGCACCACGTCCAGGCCGGCCCGCTCGGCGGCCTCGGCGAACGCGGTCCAGTCCGCACTCGTGCCGCCGCGTACGTGCAATCGTTGGCCCACCAGTTCCCCCGAGCACTCCCCCGCCGCCACGGTGATGGCCGCGGCGCTCAGATCCCGTGCCGCCTGCGCGGCCGAGCCCACGTCACCGTCGTCGACCTCCCCGGCCTCCTCAGCAAGCCCGGCCTGCCAACGTTGCAGCGCGATCACCCGCCCCGCGGCCTCCCGCACCCGATCGCGGTCCAGCGAGCCGTCCTCGAGCGCGGCCACGATCGCCGCGTGGGCACCGGCGGTGTCGGCCGGGGTCAACAGCAGGTCCGCACCCGCGCCCAGTGCTTCCACCGCGATCTGCCCGGAGGTGCGAGTAGCGGTGAGGGCACCCATGTCCAGCCCGTCGGTGATCGCCACACCGGTGAAGCCCAGGTCCTCCCGCAGCACGTCATAGGCGCGCGGCGACAAGGTAGCCGGCACCCCCTCGTCCCAGGCCCGGACCGCGATGTGCCCGAGCATCACCATCGGCGCCCCCGCCTCGATCGCCTCGGCGAACGGGATCAGGTCGCGCTCGGCCAGGTGTTGCTCGCCCGCTTCCAGTGCCGGTAGGTCGTAGTGGGAGTCCACGGTCAGGGCCCCATGGCCGGGAAAGTGCTTCACCGAGGTGAGCACGCCGCCGGCGGCGAACCCGGTCAGGGCCGATTGCACAGTCTCGGAGACCCGTTCGGGGTCATCACCGGCGGCGCGCATGTTGATCGTCGGGTCCGCCGCACCGATCGAGACGTCAGCGACCGGGGCGAAGTTCATCGTCACCCCACTGGCACGCAGTTCGGTGGCCATCGCCGCCATCGCGGTGGAGACCGCCTCGGGATCGGCGGCCCCGGCGGCGGCGAACGGCGGGAACGTCGTCCAGTCCCCCCTCTCAGCCGACATCCGCTGAACCGGCCCACCCTCGTTGTCCACCGAGATCACCGCCGGCCAGTCCCGGCCCATCTCGGCCTGCCCCTCCTGGACGGCAGCGGCGGTGTCCCGGACCTGGTCGGTGGAGGTGATGTTCTCGGCGAACAGGATCACCCCGGCCAGGTGGTAGGTCTGCACCAGCGCCGCGGCATCGCCCGGGTGTGTTCCGGAGTACCGGGCGATGATCACCTGACCGGCCAGCTCGTCGTCGTCCATCTGCTCGGCCACCTCGGTCGCCGACGCCAGGTCGGACTCCGCAGGCCCCCAGGCCAGCGTCGGTTCCGGGTCCGGCTCGGGCGACGGCGTGGGGGTGGGTGTGGGCTGTGCGGTTTGCTCGGGCGCGGGGTCGCTCGCGCCGGTGTCGGGTTGGTCGCCGGGCGCGGTGCACCCGGCGGCCAGGATGAGCGCGGCGAGGCCGAGGGCCACCGGGCTGCGCCGTGAACGGGATCGACCGTGGTGCATGCCCCTACTCTCGCACCTGGTGCGCAGACCCGGCTGGTGTGACGAACGACGTCGCCGCGCCGCTACCCACGGATCCGGCCCCCCCCCGGCGGCGCTCAGGTGCTCGCCAGCACCTGGGTCAGTTCCATCGCCGAGTCGGTGGTGAAGTCCCACGGGGACGGCTCCAACCCCGAAGCCACCACCGCCGAGCCCAGGGCGGCGATCATGGCGCCGTTGTCGGTGCAGTAGCGCACCGGCGGCAGACGCAGGGTGATCCCGGCTTCGACGAACCGTTCGGCCGCCAGGGCGCGCAACCGGGAGTTGGCCGAGAAGCCGCCCCCGATCACCACGGTGTCGACCTCGTGCTCGCGGCAGGCGGCCACCGTCTTGGCGATCAGCACATCGGCGACAGCCTCGGAGAAGGAGGCGGCGATGTCGGCGGCGGGCACCTGCGCGCCGGCATCCTCGAAGGACTCCACCACCCGTGCTACCGCCGTCTTCAGGCCGGAGAAGGAGAAGTTGTAGGCGTGCACGGCCCGGTCCTTGGGCCGGCTCAGCCCGCGGGGGAAGGCGAACGCGGTGCGGTCACCGTCCTGAGCGAGCCGGTCCACGTGTGGGCCCCCGGGGTAGGGCAGCCCGAGCAGCCGGCCGACCTTGTCGAAGGCCTCCCCGGCGGCGTCGTCCAGGGTCTGGCCCAGTTCCACCACATCGGTGGCGACGTCACGCACCAACAGGAGGCTGGAGTGACCACCGGAGACCACCAGGCCGATGAAGGACTCCGGGAACGGGCCGTGCACCAATGCGTCCACCGCCACGTGGCCGAGCACATGGTTCACCCCGTACAACGGCACCCCCAGCCCGAAGGCCAACGACTTGGCCGCGGCCACTCCCACCGTCAAGGACCCCACCAGCCCGGGCCCGGAGGTCACGGCGATCGCGTCGACATCGCTCAGCGCCACCCCGGCCTGCTCGAGCGCCTGGTTCAGCGTCGGTTCGAATGCCTCCAGGTGAGCCCGGGAGGCCACCTCCGGCACGATCCCGCCGAACCGCGCGTGATCGTCCATCGAGGAGGCGGTGACGTCGACAAGCAGATCGAGCCCGCGGACCAGCGCGATGCCGGTCTCATCGCAGGAGGTCTCGATGCCCAGGACCAGGGGAGTGTGCACCTGCCCAGGGTACGCATCCGGCGGTGCCACGGGGGCGAGCGTGACCGAGGCCACTGAGTCGCTGCTTCCCCACGACCAACGGAGCCGGTGCCCGCTCAGTTGCCGGACGGTTCCAATCCGGTGGCCACGGGCCGGTCGGAGTCGGCGCACCACTGCGACCATGAGCCGGCGTAGAGGGCGGCGCTGATGCCGATCGAGTTCAACGCCGCCACCTCGTGCGCCGCGGTCACTCCGGACCCGCAGTAGACCGCCACCTGATCACTCTCGCGCACCCCGACCTGCTCGAAGTGCTCACGCATCTCGTCGTCGGTCAGGAACGTCTGGTCCTCGTGCAGGTTCTCCGTGGTGGGAGCGCTGCGGGCACCGGGAATATGCCCGGCTATGGGATCCACCGGCTCACGCGCTCCGGTGTAGCGGTCCCGGTCGCGGGCATCGAGCAGCACACCGCGACGGGCGATGTCGGCAGCCCCCTCGGCATCGGTGAGCGGCATGTGCCCGGGCGAGAGGGTCACACCGCCTTCGGCCACCGCGACCGAGCCGTCCTCGAGAATGCCCCCGCTGCGACTCCAGGCTCGCAACCCGCCGTCCAGGATCCGCACGTCGGACAGCCCTCCCCAGCGCAGCAGCCACCACGCCCGGGCCGCGGCTGTGCCCCCGGAGTCGTCGTAGACGACCACGGCATCGCCGTTGTTGATGCCCCACCGCCGGGCCGCGGCCTGCAGGTCGTCAGCGTCGGGCAACGGGTGGCGCCCACCCGATCCCGGTGGGCCGGCCAGATCCCGTTCCAGATCCACGAAGTGCGCACCCGGGATGTGCCCGGCGATATAGGCGCGGTGACCGTCCGGCTCCGCCAGGGACCAGCGCACGTCCAGGACCACCAGGTCGGTGCGCGTCGGCGACATCATCTGCGCCAGTTCCTCGGCCGTGACGAGCACGCCTCGGCGCAAGGTGGTGTGGTCACTCACGTCTGCCTCCTCTCCGATCCCATCGGACCCGGCCCGCGCAGCCGCAGCCGCATGGTCAGGGCATCGGTGCCCTGATAGTAACCGCGCCGGCGCCCCACGGGCCCGAATCCCAAGGAAGCGTACAGGGCCTGGGCGCCCGGATCGTCCGCACGAACCTCCAGGTGCACCTCCGCGCACCCGGCCGCCTCGGCCTGGTCCAGCAGGGCCTGCGTCAACGCCCGGCCGAGGCCTCGGCGCCGATGGGCCGGGGCGACTCCGACGGTCATGATGGTCGCCTGTTCGGCGAGGTCGATCCCGGCGTAGCCGCCGAGTTCCCCGGCACGCTCGACGACGACGTAACGTCGGCCGGGGATGGCAAGTTCCGTCTCGTAGGTGGCCCGGTTCCAGGCCCCGGTGCCGAACAGCACCGGCTCCAGATCGAGCACGTCGTCCAGGTCGGCGGGGACCATCGGGCGGATCAGGGGCGCGGCAGACATGTGCCCATGCTGCCGCGCCCGGTGGCTCAGCGCTCTGCGGCAGGGCGGGTGTGCGGCATCCAGATGAACTGGATGCGCTCCATCGCCTCGCTGCGGGCGGTGTTCTGGAAGGCCGCCACCCGCCAGACGTCCTCCTGGTGCACCAGCGTGTAGGTCTGCACCTTCGTCAGGGCGCCGGGGTCATCGCTCTCGTACCGGTCTCCGCGGGTGGTCAGGATGGCCACGTCATCGGTGAGCACCTGCAGGCCCAGGTAGGCATCCGTGAGCCGGGTCCCCTCCAGCACCCCGTCGAACAGCGCGGCGTGGGAGTCGGTGATGTCATGGCGACCGGTGTAGTAGGTACCCGCGAAGGTGGTGTACGTGGCGTTCTCGGTGAACCCGGCCCCATAGGCGGTTGCGTCGTGCGCGGCCCACGCCAGAGTCAGTCCGGCGATGGTCGCACAGACACCGGCACGCACGTCCTCGGTTGCGTCCTGATCCAGGGCCGAGGTGGTCGGCACGCCTGCGCACTGCGCCGTGCCGGTCTGGGCGAGCGGGGCCGGGGAGGTCAGCCACAAGCCCAAGCCGAGCGCGACCGCGACCAGCGCCGCCACCGCCCCCAGGATCCACCGACGGCGGGTGCGGCGGGAGCGAACACCATCGGAGCGGGCCGGGGCGGGAAACTGCTCACCGGGACTTACCGGCGCTACCTGGCTACGGTGGTGCGGTTCCATCTGGCTGCCGCCGAGGCCGGTGGTCTGGGACCGACGGATTATCAGGCGAGCAGCCTGCTGGACCTGGATGGTCCGATGGCCGTACAGGACCTGGCCGAGGAGTTGGGGCTGTCCCCCAGCGCGACTACCCGGGTGGTGGACCGGCTGGTGCAGGCCGGCATCGCCTCGCGCACCACAGACAGCCAGGACCGCCGGCGCACCCTCATCGCGCACACCGGCCACCTGCCCGCCGAGTTGCACCAGGTCCTCGGCGGCGTCCGGGGGGCCATCGGAGCCGCGGTCGCGACGCTGGACGCCAAGCAGGTCGAGGGGCTGGCAACCTATTTCAGCGTAGCGACCCGGGCCTACCGGGACGCGGCTCCGGCACGAAGGGCCTGATCGGGTGGTCAGGAGGCGCGCTTGCGGCCGGCGCTGTGGTGCACATCGGGCCGGCGCAGGTACCTCGGCTCCAGCGACAGGTCCCCATCGTGGGAGCGCCGGTGCACCATGATCTGCGCGAGCAGCGCCGGGTCCACCGGCGCACCGGGTGCGAGCGCACCATCCGGAACCAGGCCGGCCTCGCCGCTTCCGGCCGCACCGGCTGGGGTGGCGCCGGCGGCGGGTGTGAACACATCGGCATACAAGACCGCCGCCGGTCCGAACACGGCACCGGCCTCGATCAGGTCGGCATGGTCGGCGGCCACCTGGGCCGGTGCGGCCACGGCCGGACCGGCCACCGCCGTCACATCCTCGGCGCCCACCCGGTACCGGGCGTAGTAGACCTCACGGCGCCTGGCATCGGTGACCACCAGTACCTCCGGTGTGCCCAGCCCGCCCGTACCACCGGGGCTGACAGCCGACCCGCCGGCACCGGCTGCGAGCGCCAGGGCGTCGAGCGAGCAGACCCCGTAGGCACTGATGCCGCGAGCACGAGCGAAGCCGCGCGCGGTGACCAGCCCGACCCGCAATCCGGTGAAGGGTGCCGGCCCGGTGCCCGCGACCACGGCACCGACCTGATCTGCATCGGCTCCCGCCCCGGTGAGGACCTGCTGGATCATCGGGACCAGGGTCTCGGCGTGCCGGCGGCCATCGCCGCTGCGGGACCGTGCGAGGACCTGCACCGATTGCTCCCCCGGCCCGGTCCGGCACAACGCCACCGCGGCATCACTGGAGGTGTCCAGGGCCAGCACCAGACCCTCGCCGGCGTCGGCCTCGGTGTGCTTACTCACCACTGTGTCCCTCGACATCGGTCCTCCCGGTCAGGTCCTTCGGTGCCACATCGGCCCACCGGGCCCCATGGGCGCTGATCGTGGCCCACCGGGGTTGCTCTCCCACATCACCGCCGGCGCCGCGCATCCGGTGGATGATGATCTCCAACCAGTCCTCGGCCAAACCCTCCACCAGGCCCGCGCCCCATTCCACCACGGTGACCGCCTCCGTCAGGGTGGTGTCCAGGTCCAGGTCATCGACCTCGGCGAGGCTGCGCAGCCGGTAGGCGTCCACGTGCACCAGCGCGGGTCCGGGGCCGGTGGCGGCGTGTGTGCGAGCGATGATGAACGTCGGTGAGGAGATCCGCCCGCGCACGCCCAAGCCGGACCCGATCCCCTGCGTCAGCGTGGTCTTGCCGGCGCCCAGGTCACCGGTCAGCACCACCAGGTCGCCGGCCCGCAGCATGGTGCCCAGGTGACGGCCGAACTCGGTGGTGTGGGCGCTGGTGGGCAGGTCCAGGCGATGCACCCAGCGGGCGCTGTCGCCACCGTCCGAGCCGGTCTCCGACTCACTCATCATCGACGCCGAGGGCGTTGAGGTACGTGCGCGGAATCCGGGCACCCATCCGCGCCACGATCTCGTAACTGATCGTGCCCGCGGCATCGGCCCAGTCCTGGGCGGTAGGTTCGCCGTTGGCGCCGGTGCCGAACAGCACCGCCCGTTCCCCGGGTACCACCTCGGGGTGATCGGGCCGTGAGGGACCAAGGTCGATGGTGAACTGGTCCATGCACACCCGACCGGCGATCGGCACGGTACGCCCAGCCACGCGCACCGGCCCGGCGTTGGAGGCGTGCCGCGGGATGCCGTCGGCGTACCCCAACGGGATCACGGCCAGCCTGGTCTCCTCGGTGGTGGTGTAGAGGTGGGCGTAGGAGATGCCCTGGTCCGCCGGTGCGTCCTTGACCAGCATGACCTCGGACTCCATCCGCATCGCCGGGACCAAGCCGAACCCATCGGCGCTGCGGTACTGCGGCGCCGGCGTCAGCCCGTAACTGGCGATCCCCGGACGGACCAGATCGAAGTGGGTCTGCGGCGCGGTCAGGGTGCCGGCGGAATTGGCCAGATGGCGCACCAGCAACCGGGCACCGGCGGCCTCGGCCAGGTGCACCGCGTCCGTGAACGCCTGCACCTGCGCCGCGATCGAGGGGTGACCGATCTCATCGGCTCGGGCCAGGTGGGACCAGACCCCCACCACCTGCACCGCCCCCTCGGCCTGGGCGCGCATGGCCGCGGCCACCAGATCCGGCCAGGCCCGGGCGAAGACCCCGCCACGGCCCATCCCGGTGTCGATCTTGAGGTGGATACGCGCGGTGCGCCCGCTGCTGCGCGCAGCCCGGACCACCTCATCCAGGGCCCAGCCGGCCGAGACCGACAGGTCGATATCGGCCCGCACCGCCTGCTCCAGCGGTGCTCCCGGGGTGTACAACCAGACCAGCATCGGGGCGGTGATCCCGGCCTCGCGGATGGCCAGCGCCTCGCTGAACTGGGCCACGCCCAGCCAGGTTGCCCCCGCCTGCAGCGCCGTACGTGCCACCGGGAGCAGGCCGTGGCCGTAGGCGTCCGCTTTGACCACGGCCATCACCTCGGCGGTGGGTGCCGCGTCGGCCAGGGTGGCGATATTGGCGCGGATGGCTGCCAGGTCCACGATGACCTCGGCCGGATGGTAGTGCGCCCCACTCGCGGTGCCGGCGCCCGGCGCCGGGGTTCGGGTGCTCATCGGTTCGGGTCCGTCCGGAGCAGATCGGCGATCGCGCGCGGGACGGCCGCGGCCAGGTCAACCGAACGCAGCGGACCGCCGGCCAGGTGGGCGGCCCGCCCGTGCACGACGACGGCGGCTGCGGCTGTCGCGGCCACGTCACCGGAGTCGACCTGAGCCAGCATCGCCCCGAGAATCCCGGCCAGCACGTCACCCGAACCCGCCGTGGCCAGCCAGGGCGTGCCATCGGCCTGGCTGTATCCGGGACCGCCGTCGGGCGGGGCGATCACGGTGATGGCGCCCTTGAGCAGCACGGTGGTCCCGGTGCGCCGGGCCGCCCGGTACGCCCAGGTCCATGGGTCGGCCTCGATCTGTTCGCGCCGGACCTCATCCCCGAAGCGCCGCAGCAGCGTCTCCAGTTCCCCCGCGTGCGGGGTCAGCACCACCGGCTTGCGGGTCAACCCGGCCGGGGCGTCCGGCAGGTGGTCCAAGGCGCCGGCGTCCAGCACCACCGCCACCGCGGCATCGCCATCCTCGGGGCTCTCCTCGCCCAGGCCCCATCCGCGCAGGGCCCGGCGCATCGCCGCGGCGAGGTCGTCGTCGTCGGCCATGCCCGGTCCGATCACCAGGGACTGCACGCGCCCGTCCTCCGGCACCACCTCCGGATGGGCGCCGATCACCGCATCGGCGACCTCGCGGCGGCCCAGGTAGCGCACCATGCCCACGCCCACTCCCAGGGCGGCCGCCGCGCACAGCAGTCCGGCGCCGGGGAATCGCGGTGATCCGGCGACGAGGCCCACCACGCCCCGGGTGTACTTGTGGTCGGCTGGTTCGGGGACGGGCCACAGGTCGGCCACGTCGGTGGGCGTGAGCCGGTGCACGGTCGCCTCCTGCGCGGCGAACGACCCGTCAAGTCCCAGGTCCACCACCTCCACCCGGCCGGCGTGCTGGGCTCCTGGGGGGATCAGCAGGGCAGTCTTCGGTGCACCCATCGTGACGGTGAGGTCAGCACGGAGCACGCCGTCGGCCGGCTCATCGTGGTCACCCGGCCCGCCCGGGCCGGTGTCGCTCTCGCCGGTCGCAGGAGGTGGAGGGGCGGCCCGGACCGGGTCGGCTCCGACACCGCTCGGCACGTCCACCGCCACCACGAGCGGGTCCACGGGGGAACCGCTGCGGATCGGCTGCAGAACCCGAACCACCTGCGCAGGTAGGCCGCGCAATGCGCCCTGCACGCCGATGCCGGCCAGGGCGTCCACCCACACATCGGCCCACTGCCCGAGCCGGGACAGATCCTCGGCGCCGACACCACCGGCGAGGTCCACCAGTTGCGCCCCCGCCCGCCTGGCCGCGGCCAGCCCCTCGGGGTGGGGCCGCTCGTGGGCCAGGACGCACCGCACCTGAACGCCACGATCGATCAGGTCCGCGGCCGCGTACAACCCGTCGCCGCCGTTGTTCCCCCCGCCCACCAGCACCAGCGCCCGCGCTCCCGGCACGGCGATGTGGTGACGGCGCAACAGCGCGACCGTGCGCGTGGCCAGGGCGAAGGCAGCGTTGCGCATCAGCGGGCGGCCCTCGGCCAGGGCCGGGGCCTCGGCGTCGCGAACCGCCTGGGCGCTGTAACCGCGGATCATCGCTGCGCCAGTGCCATCGCCGAGGCGATCCCGGCGTCGTGGGAGATGGACAGCAGCCAGTTGCGGATCCCCAGGTTCTGGGCGGCCGCGGCCACCGAGCCGGTCAGTTCCACCTGCGGTGGACCACCGGCGATCCGGAGCACGGTGGCGTCCTGCCAGCTCATCCCACCCGGGGCCCCCATCGCCTTGGCGATGGCTTCCTTCGCGGCGAACCTCGCCGCCAGGGACGCATCGGGCAGGTCCCGCTCGACGGGGGTGAACAGTCGCTCACGCAGTCCGGGTGCCCGGTGCAGGGTGGCCATGAACCGCTGCACGTCCACCACATCGATCCCCACGCCCACGATCACGTGTGTTCCTCTCCTCCGACGCTCGCCCCGGGGATCACTCCACCGTGACCGACTTGGCCAGGTTACGCGGCTGGTCCACGTCATACCCCTTGGCTGCGGCCAGCGCCGAGGCGAAGATCTGCAGCGGCACCACGGTCACCAGCGGCATCATCAGCGTGGGGGTGCGCGGCACCCTGAAGACGACGTCGGCGTAGGCGGTGACCTCCTCGTCCCCCTCCTCGGCGATCACGAGGGTGCGGGCGCCGCGGGCACGGATCTCGGAGATGTTGGACACCACCTTGGCGTGCAGGGTGGGGCGGCGCGGCGTGGGCACGATGACGAACACCGGCTGGCCCTGCTCGATCAGCGCGATCGGGCCGTGCTTGAGTTCCCCGGCGGCGAACCCCTCGGCGTGGATGTAGGCGAGTTCCTTGAGCTTCAGCGCCCCCTCCATGGCCACCGGGTAACCCACGTGCCGGCCGAGGAAGAGCACCGAGGTCTCATCCTGCATCGAGCGGGCCACGTCACGGACCTCGTGCTCGCGGTCGATGACGGTCTGGATCTTGGCCGGGATCGCCGCGAGTTCCTCGAGGTAGCCGGCGACCTCGTCGATGTACTTGTACCCGCGCAACTGGGCCAGGTACAACCCGAGCACGTAACAGCCGGTGATCTGGGCCAGGAAGGCCTTGGTGGAGGCCACCGCCACCTCCGGGCCGGCGTGGGTGTAGAGCACCGCATCGGCCTCCCGGGCGATGGTGGAGCCGTGGGTGTTGACGATCGCCAGCACCTTGGCGCCCTGCTCTCGGCCGTGCCGGATGGCCATGATGGTGTCCATGGTCTCCCCCGACTGGGAGATCGCCACGATGAGGGTCTTCTCGGAGACCACCGGGTCGCGGTAGCGGAACTCGTGGGCCAGTTCCACCTCCACCGGGATGCGGCACCAGTGTTCGATGGCGTACTTGGCCACGTGCCCGGCGTAGGCGGCCGTGCCGCAGGCCACCACCACGATCTTGTCCACACTGCGCAGCACCGATTCGCTGATGCGCATCTCATCGAGCATCAGGGTCCCGTCGGGGCCGATCCGGGCGCGCAGCGTGTCGGCGACCGCCTGGGGCTGATCGTGGATCTCCTTGTCCATGAAGGTGTCGAACCCGCCCTTGACCGCGGCGTCGGCGTCCCAGTCGACGGTGTAACGGTTGGCGTCGGTGACCGGTTCGCCGTCGGCGTCGATGATCTGCACCTGATCACCGGTGATGGTGACGATCTGGTCCTGACCCACCTCCATCGCCTCACGGGTGGAGGCGATGAAGGCGGCCACGTCGGAGCCGAGGTAGTTCGCCCCCTCCCCCAGGCCGACCACCAGGGGTGAGTTGCGGCGAGCCCCCACCACCGTGCCGGGCTGCTCGGCGTGCACCGCGAGCAGCGTGAAGGCACCTTCCAGGCGGGCGGCCACGGTACGCATCGCCTCGGTCAGGTCTCCGGTGTCGGTATAGGCCTGACCGAGCAGGTGGGCCACCACCTCGGTGTCGGTCTCGGAGGTGAAGGCCACACCCTCGGCCACCAGCGCGCTCTTGAGGGGGTGGAAGTTCTCGATGATCCCGTTGTGGATCACCGCGAGGCGTCCGTCCGCGGAGGTGTGCGGGTGGGCATTGGCGTCCGTGGGTGCCCCGTGGGTGGCCCACCGGGTGTGCCCGATGCCCGCACTGGCCGGCGGCAGCGGGTTCGCCTCGAGGTCACCGAGCAGGTTGGCGAGTTTGCCGGCCCGCCTGGCCGTGGCCAGTCCCTCCGGGTTCACCAGCGCGACGCCGGCGGAGTCGTAGCCGCGGTACTCCAGGCGCTTCAAGCCCTCCAGCACCACCTCCAGGGGACGGTCATCAGCGGTAGGTGGGCCTGCATATCCGACGATTCCGCACATGGGGCACACTGTATAACCCGCGTCCCGGCGTTGCCGTGAAGCCGGGTGCCACGATCGGCAACATCACACCGGAGGCGGTCCGGTCCGGTCCCCACCGGTCCGCCCGGGGTGGGAGAGTAGGTGCGTGGTGATGACCGACTTCGCTGACCTGGCCGACCTGCCCGGGGAATCGGCCGAGCCCTATGTGGAGTTCGACCGGGCCAACTGGAGCCGGCTCTCCGCCTCCACCCCACTGCCCCTGACCGCGGCGGACGTGGACAACCTGCGCGGGCTGGGCGACCCGATCGACCTGGATGAGGTCGACACGGCCTACCGGCCCCTGTCCCGGCTGCTCAACCTGTACGTGGCGGCCAGCCAGCGGCTGCGCGAGGCCACCACCACCTTCCTCGGGGAGAAGAACGGCCCCACCCCGTTCGTGATCGGGGTGGCCGGCTCGGTGGCGGTGGGCAAGTCCACCGCCTCCCGGGTGCTGCGCGAGATGTTGGCCCGCTGGCCGGAGACACCCCGGGTGCAGCTGATCACCACCGACGGGTTCCTGCACCCCAACGCCGAACTGGAGCGGCGTGGCCTGATGGAGCGCAAGGGGTTCCCGGAGTCCTACGACCGGCGCGCGCTGCTGAACTTCCTCGCCCGCGTCAAGGGCGGGGCGGACGCGGTGGCGGCGCCGGTGTATGACCACCTGACCTACGACATCGTTCCGGACAGGCAGATCGTGGTGCACCGCCCGGACGTGCTCATCGTGGAAGGCCTGAACGTGCTGGCACCGGCCCGGGTGAGCGCCGACGGCGAACCCTCCCTGGCGGTCAGCGACTTCTTCGACTTCTCCATCTACATCGACGCCAAAACCGCCCACGTGCGCGAGTGGTACGTGGAACGATTCGGGCGGCTGCGCCGGACCGCCTTCGCCCAGGAAGCCTCGTACTTCCACCGCTACGCGGACCTGGATGACGCCCAGGCCCGCGCCAAAGCCCTGGACATCTGGAGCCGGATCAACGAGCCGAACCTGATCGAGAACGTCCTGCCCACCCGCGGCCGGGCCACCCTGGTACTGCATAAGGACGCCGAGCACCGCCTTGCCCGGATCCGGTTGCGAAAGATCTGAGACGTCCGTGAGCAGCGTCGACCCCGCACCGGGACCGGAGCCGAAGGAGCGACGGCGCGGCGGGCAGGTGTCGGACACCGATCCGGTGACCACGGAGGCCGGTTCGGTGGCGGGCAGGTCCGGACCGGATGTGCTGACCTTCCGCGGCATCCCCTACGCTGCGGCCCCCGAGGGTGCGGCCGGCTTCGCCGCCCCGCGGCCGCATCCGGGATGGGAGGGCGTGCGGCCGGCGCTGGCGAACGGACCCACCCCCACCCTGGGTCCCACCCGGGCCAACCACACGGTCCCCGAGGTGCACGTACCGGGCTCGGAACGCCTCAACCTGAATGTCTTCACCCCCACCACCGACGCGGCAGCGAAGTTGCCCGTCTACGTCTGGATCCATGGCGGGGCCTACGTCGGCGGTGCGCCCGGGGGCGCCTGGTTCGACGGCACCGGGTTCGCCCGCCGGGGCATCGTCACGGTGACGATCACCTACCGGTTGGGCTTCGAGGGATTCGGCCACGTGCCCGGGGCTCCGGACAATCGAGGGCTGCTGGACCAGATCGCCGCCCTGGAGTGGGTGCAACGCAATATCGCCGCCTTCGGTGGGGACCCCGGGCGGGTGACCATCGGTGGGCAGAGCGCGGGAGGTGGCTCCGTGCTGGCCCTGCTGGCCAGCCCGGCCACCGCGGACCTGTTCGGCAGGGCCATCAGCCACTCGGCACCACTGCCCGACATCACCGCGGACACGGCCGCCGAAGTGGGGCAGCAGTTGGCCCGTGCCTGCGGGGTGGAGCACACCGTGGCCGGCTGGTCCGCCGTGACCCGGGAGCAGCTCGTGACCGCGGAGCGGGCGCTGATCGGCGGCGGGCTGTGGGAGGGGCTGCGGCACCTGGGACGGGTGTTGCGTGAACGGGAGAACGTCACCTGGTTCGGGCCGGTATTGGGAACAGAACCACTGGGTTCGGAACTGATGACCGACCTGGCCGCAGCGCAGCGACCGTTGCTCCTGGGTGCCACCAGCCACGAGTTCAACCATCTCGCGACGCTGGTCCAGACCGACCTCGGCCCGGGCCTGACCTCCCGGCTGCTGCGTGGCCTGGGGATGCCTGCCGCCCGGGCCAGGGCGTACCCGGCCGCGTTTCCGGATCTGACCGGCACCGAACTGATCGGCCAGGCCATCACCGACCGCCTGTTCCGGTACCCGGTGGTGCGCATCGGCGCCGCCCGCGCCGAGACCTCGGCCCCGACCTGGGCGTGGGACTTCCGGTGGCGCTCACCGCTGACGGGCCTGTCCTCGCACTGCCTCGACCTGCCCTTCGCCTGGCACAACCTCACCGCCGACCGGGTGGCCCGGGCCGCCGGTGCGGAACCCCCGGTGGGCCTTGCCGATGAGATGCACGGGGCGATCGGCGACTTCATCGTCGACGGTGATCCCGGGTGGGCCCCCTTCACCGCGACCGAACCGTTCGCGCGGGTGTTCGACACCGAGAGCTGGACCGGCCGGGATCCTTACCGCTTCGAGCGGATCGCGGTGCAGGTGGAGCGCGGCCGCTGAGGCCCTGTCGGCCTCGCCGGGGTGCCCGAACGGTCGGTGCGGCGCACGCCCTTCTCAGCCACCGTCGCTGACGGTGACCTCCTCGCGGGGGTTGGGCAGCACCGGCGGCGCCGGCACGGGCGGTGGGAAGAACCTGCGCATCCCCAGGTCGATCAGCGTTCCCAGGCCCACCCCGGCCACGACGCCGACCAGGACACCCAGCAGGGGCCGTCCGTACAGCAAGGCGCCGGCTCCCACGCCCAGCGCAACCGAGTACAGCGACCACATCACCGAG
Organism: Pseudactinotalea sp. Z1732; assembly: GCF_049724975.1. Taxonomy (NCBI): domain Bacteria; kingdom Bacillati; phylum Actinomycetota; class Actinomycetes; order Micrococcales; family Cellulomonadaceae; genus Pseudactinotalea; species Pseudactinotalea sp. Z1732. The sequence goes on from NZ_JBMPQC010000003.1 coordinate 99,865, forward strand.
GCCACCGCGGCGAAGCCGATGAAGCGGCGCAGTGGGAAACCGAGGGCGCCGGCGCTCAGGTTCACCGCCACCCGGCCCACCGGGATGTACCGGGCCGCGAGGATGAACGCACCGCCGCGCTGGTGGATCGCCTTGGACGCCCAGGCCAGGGTTCGCCGGCCGCGAGGTCCGCGGAAGAGGCGCAGGCTGTGCACGTCGACCTTGGTGCCGATCAGGTAGGCGAGAAGGTCCCCGCAGAAAGCACCGAGTGCGGCGGCCGGGATCAGCAGCCAGAGGCTCTGTCCTTCGCCCTGGGCGTTCAACGAGGCCATCGCGATGACCAGGGACTCACTCGGGACGGGCGGGAAGATCCCGTCGATCAGACAGAACGCAAGAAGGACCACCAGGGACCACGGCGACGCGGCACCCTCGAGGATCAGGTCGATCACAGATGAACTCCTCGAGCGTGGTGTCGATGACCATGACGCCACCGCACCCGGTGGCGACGCCGCCAGCGTATGTCACGGAGAGGTCTCAGGCACCACCAGTTCGTGTGCGAGTCCCGCGCCGGCGAAATTCTTGGTCAGCGCGTACGCATCGGGGATATCCGATCCGCTTCAGGCCAGTGCCAGGCGCGCGCGGACCACATCGGCCAGTACCCGGGCCTCCTCCTCGGCCTGGTCCTGCTGGGCGGCCTCCACCATCACCCGTACCAGCGGCTCGGTGCCCGAGGGGCGCAGCAGCACCCGGCCGGTCTCGCCCAACCGGGCCTCGGCGGCCGCGACGGCCGTACGCACCTCCGCATCGGAGTCCACCCGCGTCTTGTCCACTCCGCTGACGTTGATGAGCACCTGGGGCAGGCGCGGGACCGCACCGGCCAGGTCGGCCAGGCTACGTCCGGTCTGGGCCACGCGTGCCGCCAGGTGCAAGGCGGTGAGGAGGCCGTCCCCGGTGGTGGCGTGATCGGCCAGCACCAGGTGTCCGGACTGCTCCCCGCCCAGGCTGAACCCGCCGGCGCGCATCCGCTCCAGCACATACCGGTCGCCGACCCCGGTCTGCACCGTGGTGATGCCGGCCTCACGCATGGCCAACAGCAGGCCGAGGTTGCTCATCACCGTCACCACCAGGGTGTCGTAGGCCAGGGTGCCGGCCTCCTTCATGGCCTGGGCCAGGATGCCCATGATCTGGTCGCCGTCGACCAGTGCGCCGGTGTGATCGACCGCGAGGCACCGATCGGCGTCACCGTCGAACGCCACCCCCAGGTGCGCCTCGGAGGCCACGGTGACCGCCTGGAGCTGCTCGGGATGGGTGGATCCACACATCTCGTTGATGTTGCGACCGTCGGGAGAGGCGTTGATGACCACCACATCGGCACCGGCATCCCGCAGCGCCTGCGGCCCGACCTCGCTGGCCGCGCCGTTGGCGCAGTCCACCGCGATGCGCAGGCCCCGAAGCGGGATGGAGGTGGTGCTCAGCAGGTGCTGGACGTAACGGTCCCCACCCACCCCACGGTCCAGCACGACGCGTCCGACGTCGTCCCCCACCGGGAGCTCGACCGGGGCATGGAGGGCAGCCTCGATCGCGTCCTCCACATCGTCATCGAGTTTGTGCCCGCCCCGGGCGAAGAACTTGATCCCGTTGTCCGCCATCGGGTTGTGCGAGGCGGAGATCATCACGGCCAGGTCCGCGTCCTCCACACTGGTCAGGTGCGCCACCGCGGGGGTGGGCAGCACGCCCAGGTCCTCCACATCCACACCGGCGCTGGAAAGCCCGGCGATGGTGGCCGCAGCCAGGAACTGGCCGGAGACACGGGGGTCACGCCCCACGATCGCTTTGGGCCTGCGGTCCTCGAACCGGCCGTGCGCGGTCAGCACCGAGGCGGCGGCCATGCCCAGGCGCAGCGCCAACTCGGCGGTGACCTCCCGGTTCGCCAACCCCCGCACTCCGTCGGTTCCGAAGAGTCGAGCCATCGTTCACTGTCCTTCCGCTACCACGCCGCCGGCGGCGCACGCGGGCCCCGCGCGACCACGCAGCGCATCGGCCCCGGCGGGTGGGTTCCCGCCGGGGCCGATGATGCCACGTCCTAGCCCGCGAGGGCCCGCGATCGGGCGCTGATCAGCGCTTGGAGTACTGGGGAGCCTTGCGGGCCTTCTTCAGCCCGGCCTTCTTCCGCTCGATCACGCGGGCGTCGCGGGTGAGGTAGCCGGCCTTCTTCAGCACGGGCCGGTTGGCCTCGGGGTCGATCTCGTTCAGCGCGCGGGCGATGGCCAGGCGCAGGGCGCCGGCCTGACCGGAAGTACCGCCGCCGTCGATCCGGGCGATCACGTCGAAGCGGCCGAGCATGTCGATGGCCACCAGCGGCGCGCTGACCGACTGCTGGTGGATCTTGTTCGGGAAGTAGGTCTCCAGGTCGCGCCCGTTGATGTTCCAGGTGCCCTCACCCGGGATCAGCCGGACCCGCGCCACGGCCTGCTTGCGCCGCCCCAGCGCTGCGCCCGGTGCGGTGCGCGACGTACCCTGCCCGGTGGGGGCCTCCGACTCGGAGGTGTACTCGGTGGGAACGTCCTCGACGTCCGCCACTGCGGTGTTCTCGGTCACTGGTTCTCCTCGCATCTACAGATCGCGCAACGCCGTGCGTTACTGCGCCACCTGGGTGATCTCGAAAGTCTGGGGCTGTTGGGCGGTGTGGGGGTGCTCGGCGCCGCGGTAGACCTTGAGCTTGCGCAGCTGCGCCCGGCCCAGGCTGGTCTTGGGGATCATGCCGCGAATGGCCTTCTCGACCGCTCGCTCGGGGTGCTTCTCCAGCAGCTCGGCGTAACTGGTGGCGCGCAGACCGCCGGGGTAGCCGGAGTGGCGGTAGGCCGTCTTCTGCTCCGCCTTGCTTCCGGTCAGGGCGACCTTGTCGGCGTTGATGATGACGACGAAGTCACCGCCGTCGACATGCGGGGCGAAAGTCGGCTTGTGCTTACCACGCAGCAACGTAGCGGCGTGGGTGGCGAGCCGACCGAGGACGACGTCGGTAGCGTCGATGACGTACCAGGCGCGCTCGGTCTCGCCTGCCTTGGGGGTGTACGTACGCACGGTGTTGGCCTTCGTTCTGGATCGGTGCTGCGGTCTGGTCGGTCCGGGCGTCACGGGCCCGTCTGGCTGGGCACACATCCGCCCCGCCGAACCGGTGGTCGGTCGTTAGCGTCGATGCCCGCGCGTGGTGGTGAGTGGGAGACACCGACCGGCAGCACGGACGCACAACAACACGTCACTGTACTGCCAGGCCGGCCCGGTGGTCAAAGCCGCAGGGCCGTCCAACCGGCCCGCACGAGCGATATTGCTCACGTTCTGCCCTCAGCGGCGGCGGGCTGCGCCGTCATCGTCCCATACCGGGGCGGTGGTCTCGCTCACCCTGCCATCGGCGCCGACGTGCCAGAAGCGGTCGAAGGAGCGGGTGAACCACCTGTCGTGGGTGATGGCCAGGACCGTTCCGGTGAACGCCTCCAGCCCCTGCTCCAGGGCCTGGGCCGAGTGCAGGTCGAGGTTGTCGGTGGCTTCATCGAGCAACAACAGCGTGGCGCCGGACAACTCCAGTAGCAGGATCTGGAACCGGGCCAGTTGGCCGCCGGAGAGGGTCTGGACCTGTTGCTCGGCCGCGGCGGCCAGTTCGTACCGGTCCAGTACCCGGCCGGCATCCTCACGGGCGATTCCGTTCCGGGTGCCATCACCGCGGTGCAGCACCTGCAGCAGGGTCCGTCCGACCAGGTGGGCGGGGGCGTCCTGCTGGGCGAACCAGCCCGGGCGTACCCGGGAACCCAGCCGCGCGGAGCCGCTGTGCGCGACGGCGGCGGGTAGGTGCTCGCTGGCCGGGGCGTTGCCGGTGTCGGGATCGGTACCACCGCCGGCCAGCAACCGGAGCAGGTGGGACTTACCGGTGCCATTGGCCCCGAGCACGGCGACTCGCTCGCCGAACCAGACCTCGGCGTCGAAGGGTTCGGTCAGGCTGTTCAGGGCGAGCCGGTCCAGCACCACAGCCCGCTTGGCGGTGCGTCCGCCCCGCAACCGCATCTGCACGTGCTGGTCACGAGTCACCGCCTGGGGTGGCCCCGCCTTCTCGAACGCCGTCAGGCGGGTGCGGGCCGCTTGCAACCGAGAGGCCATATCGGAGTTGTAGCTGGCCTTCTGCTTGTACATCTGCACCAACGTCCGCAACTGGGCGTGCTCGGAGTCCCAGCGCCGGCGCAGTTCGGCGAGCCGGCTCATCCGATCCGTGCGGGCCTGGGCATAGCCCGCGAAGCCACCGCCGTGGCGCCATGCGGTGGACCCGGCCGCCCCCGGTTCCAAGGTGAGTACGGCGGTGGCGACCGCCTCGAGCATCTCGCGGTCGTGGCTGATGAAGAAGACGGCCTTATCTGTTTCACCCAGCCGGGCCTCCAACCACCGCTTGGCGGGCACGTCAAGGGCATTGTCCGGCTCGTCCAGGATGAGGATCTGCGCGCTGGAGCGCAGCAGCGCGGAGAGCACCAACCGCTTGGACTCACCACCGGAGAGGGTGGACAGGCCTCGGGACGCGGCACGATCCCAGGACTGGGCGAGCACGTCGGAGCAGATCTCATCCCACTGCGCCTCGAGCTGGTACCCGCCCACGTCGGCCCAGTCTGCCAACGCCTGTGCGTAATCGAACTGGGCGGCCTGGTTCTCGGCCCCGGTCATCGCCGCCCCGGCTCGGGCCAGCCGCTGGGCGACCTCGCGCTGACGCGCCGGCGCATGGGCCGTCAGCAGGTCCTGCACGGTCGGTTCCCGCTCGGAACCGGGCGGCGGGGCGGCAGCGCTGCCCGGGACCTCGCCGCCGCCTGGGTGACCCGCACCCCGGGCGCCGGGCATGCACGCCCCGGGTGCCTCGTCGTCAGCAGTCGCGACCAGTGCCACCGCGCGGCGACCCACCCACTGGGCCATCACCCCGATCTCGCCCGCGGTGGTCACCGCTCCCCCGTGCGGCGTTATCTGCTTGGTGGCGATCCGGATCAGGGTGCTCTTGCCCGCGCCGTTCGGACCGATCAGCGCCACCCGCTGGCCCTCGCCCACGTGCGCGTCGACCTCGTTCAGCAGCACCCTGCCGTCGGGGAGGTGGTAGGTGATCCCGGCCAGATCGAGGTGCGCCATGGCCCCAGGATGGCGGTCCGGTGGCGGTGGGCCAAGCCGTTTTACGGGAGCCGCTGTGCCGCAACGTCTGCGGATGCGCGGGTGTGCCGGCAGTGTCAGTGTGGGTGGATGGACGCGAGCACACCCATCCCCGAGGAACTCTCTCCGGACGAGCCCAGCCCGGAGGAACTGGCCAACGCCGATCAGGTCTCGGACCTGCCCCCGTCGGACACCACCGCCTCCCCCGAAGAGGATGGTGAGCCCGAACCCGATGACACCGGTGAGGCCGATCCGGATGTCGGGGCCACCGGAACGATCCGGCAGTTGCCCGCCGAGGACACCCTGGAGGACACCGGCGGGCGGGACCTGGTGGATGAGGGCTTCAACGCCCCGGACGCACCGGGCCCCCTGTATGAGCAGACCGTGGCGGATGAGATGACTCCGGACGGCATCGATGAGCGCGTGGAGATCGAGGAGCCGGAGGTGTGGGAGACACCGGCATCCGACGACGAGGCCGACCCCGCGCTCTGACCCCCGGTCACCTACTGCGACACCGGGAACGCCGCCGCGCCACCTCCCGCTCGAGACCTCACGGGAGTTCGCGCACGGCACGGGCCTGGGTGGCGCGCGCACCCAGTTCATGCGTGGGCGGGTAGGTGATCTCCTCCAGGCACAGTCCGTGCGCGGGCATCACCATCACCGCCGGGTCCCGTCTGCGGGCAGCCAGCACCGCGGCGGCCCATCCCGGTTCCTGGCGGCCCTGCCCGATGGCGACCACCGCCCCGACCAGGGCACGCACCATCGAGTGGCAGAACGCGTCGGCCACCACGGTGCCCTCCAGCACGCCTTCGGTGGGACGTTGCCAGGAGAAGTCCTCCAGCGTACGGATCGTGGTGGCCCCTTCCCGTGGTCTGCAGAACGCGGCGAAGTCGTGTAGTCCACAGAGCATGTCGGCTGCGGTGTTCATCGCCTCGGAGTCCAGCGGTCTGGGCACGATCACCGTGTCCCTTCGACGTAGGGGATCGGCGAGGGCGGGACGGTCGCACAGCCGGTAGGAGTAGCGTCGTCGCAGGGCGGAGAACCGGGCATCGAAGTCGGTGCTGACCACGGTGGCACGGCGTACCACGATGTCCGGTGGCAGCACGCCCGCCAGCCGCGTGAGGGCCGCCTGAGCGGGGGCACGGTCGGATCGGCCGGGTAGGGACTCCCACGCAGCTGCGTCGACGTCGGTGTGGACCACCGAGCCCCTGGCGTGCACGCCGGCATCGGTGCGCCCACCCACCACCAGCCGCGGTGGTTCGGTGCGCAGGATGGTCCCCAGCCCGCGCCGCAGTTCCCCCTCGACGGTGCGCAACCCTGGTTGGGCGGCCCACCCGGAGAACTCGGTGCCGTCATAGGCCAGGTCCAGCCGGATGCGCACAGCCGGTTCATTCCCGGCCGGTGGCGCTGCGGGCCTGTCTGGTTCGGACACGGGAACAGTTCATCACATCGTGTCCGCTCCGCACGTTCACAGCGGGCCCGCTTCACGCTGCGCCAGTAGCATCAGGGTGTGACTTCCGACCCGGTGACCCTCTCGGTGGACTGCGGGGGCGGCGGCATCAAGGCCTCGGTGCTGGACGATGTCGGCACCATGCACGCCCAGCCGGTACGCACCGCCACACCCTACCCGCTGCCACCGGAGAGCCTGCTCGAGGTGATCGCCGACCTCGCCGAACGGTTGCCCCCCACCGACCGGATCACCGTAGGCATGCCGGGCATGATCCGCCACGGTGTGGTGGTGCACACCCCCCACTACATCACCCGGGCCGGCCCGCGCACGAAGGTACTGCCCGAGCTCAGAGCGGCGTGGACGGGCTTCGACATGCGCCGTGCGGTACAGGAGCGGCTCGACCAGCCCGCCCTGATCCTCAACGACGCCGAGGTGCACGGAGCCGGCGTGATCGCCGGCGCAGGCCTGGAACTGATGCTCACCTTCGGCACCGGGTTGGGCAATGCAGTGTTCGACGGCGGCCGGCTGGCCCCGCACACGGAACTGTCCCAGAGCCCGGTGCGCTGGGGCCTGAGTTACGACGAGTACGTCGGCGAGCACGAACGGTTGCGGTTGGGGGATGCGATGTGGTCGCGGCGCGTCCGCCGCGTGATCGACGCGTTGCGCCCGGTGTTCCTGTGGGACCGGCTCTACCTGGGCGGTGGCAACTCCCGCCGGATCACCCCGGTGGTGCTGGCGAAGGCGGGCGACGACGTGGTCGTGGTGCCCAACAGCGCCGGAATCGTGGGAGGCGTGCGGGCCTGGTCACTGCCGGGCTGAGACATCCGGACCGGCGCCCGGGGCGAGGTCCGGACCGGACTCGCGCACCTGGGCCACCAGCGCGGCCAGCACGGCGTTGAACAGGTCCGGGCGCTCCAGACTGACCAGGTGCCCGGTCCGGGGCAGGACGATCAGCCGACCTGTTCGAACTGCGGCCCAGAACCGGCCCTGTTCCACCCGGAAGTGGTCCCATGCCCCGTTCACCAGCCACACCGGGGCCTCGATACGGCGCAGGTCCGTGATCGGATCCACCTGCGCGATCGCCGTGAGCGCCGGCACCATCACGTCCAGCGCCACCCCGCCGGCAGCGACGTCCCGGGCGGCGTCCGGGCTGAGCATCCGGGTGGCCAGCGTGTCATTCAGCCAGCCACCCCGGTCGGGCAACCGATTGATCAGCCCGGCCAGGCGCCGGTAGGCCGCCAGCGGCGCCCCCCGCGGACGCACGCTGCACCCGGCCGCCAGCACCGCGTCGACCGGACTCGCTGTTCGAGCGGCCCAATCCAACGCCAGATAGCCGCCCAGCGACAGCCCGACCAGGATGCGTCTCCCGGCGGGCAGTTCCTGCCATGCCTGCTCGATCACCTCCCGGCACATCGCGAGCGAGAACGCACTACTGATCTGCGCGCCGTGGCCGGGAAGGTCGATCGCCCGCGCAGTCACCCCCAGCGCCTTGAGGTGCTCCACCTGCGCCCGCCACATGGTCCCCGAACTGCGAATGCCGTGCACGAACAGCACTGATGGCTGGGCGGGCTCGTCCTGCATGCCGGGCTCGCCGGGCCGGTCCCGCTCGGCGGGCTGGGCGACCCTCACCCTGAAGGCCGGTTCGCGCTCAGGGTCTTGATGATCCACGGGCATGGACACCACTGTGCCACGCCCTTCACGCCGCCACCCGAACCATCGCACGCGCTGAGCGGTCAGCGGGCCGGGCACAGAACACGCAGGCCCGCTGCCGGAGTGGTCCGGCAGCGGGCCTGCGAATGCGCTGACTAACGTCGGGTCAGGACTTGCCGGCCTCCCCGGCGTCGTCCTTGGCTTCGGTCTCGTCGGCCTCGGCGGGTGAGTCGGCCGACGGTGCCGAATCCGGGCTGTCCGGGCTCGCCGCCGACTCCGGGGAGTCGGGGCTGTCCGGGCTGTCCGTGGTCTCCTCGGCGGAGGGGGCCTCGGCGGCCTGCTGGGCGGCGGCTTCCTTCGCGCCACGCTTGGTGGCGCCTTCAGCCTCCTTCACGGTGGCCTGCTTCGGGCTGTAGGGCTCGGTGACGAGTTCGATCACTGCCATCGGCGCGTTGTCACCCTTGCGGGGGCCGACCTTGATGATCCGGGTGTAGCCACCGGGACGCTCGGAGAATCGCGGAGCGATCTCGGTGAACAACTCGTGCACCACGTCCTTGCGGGACAGCACGGCGAGCACCTGACGACGGGCGGCCAGGTCACCGCGCTTGGCCTTGGTGATCAGTCGCTCGGCGAACGGGCGCAACCGCTTGGCCTTGGTCTCGGTGGTGCGGATGCTGCCGTGCTCGAACAGCGACTGGGCCAGGTTCGCCAGCATCAGGCGCTGGTGTGCCGGGCTACCGCCGAGACGGGGCCCCTTCGTGGGCTTGGGCATGGGAATCTCCTAGGGTGCGAGCGACGCTCAGTTGTAGTCGTAGTCGTCGCCGTCGTACGAGGCCACGAGGGAGGGGTCGAAGTCGCTCGGGCTGTCCTTCAGGGACAGACCCAGACCGACCAGCTTCTCCTTCACCTCGGTGATCGACTTGGCGCCGAAGTTGCGGATGTCCAGCAGGTCGGCCTCGCTGCGAGCCACGAGCTCGCCAACGGTGTGGATGCCCTCCCGCTTGAGACAGTTGTAGGACCGGATGGTCAGATCCAACTGCTCGATCGGCATCGCCAGGTCCTCGGCCAATGCGGCGTCGGTCGGGGAGGGTCCGATCTCGATCCCCTCGGCCTCGGTGTTGAGTTCGCGGGCCAGCCCGAACAGTTCCACCAGGGTGGAACCGGCCGAGGCCAGGGCGTCACGCGGGGACATCGAGCGCTTGGTCTCCACGTCCACGATCAACTTGTCGAAGTCGGTCCGCTGCTCCACACGAGTGGCCTCGACCTTGTAGGTCACTTTGAGCACCGGGGAGTAGATCGAGTCCACCGGCACACGGCCGATCTCGGCGTCGGCCTGCTTGTTCTGCACCGCAGAGACGTACCCGCGGCCACGCTCGACGGTCAGTTCGATCTCGAGTTTGCCCTTGGCGTTGATGGTCGCCAGGTGCAAGTCCGGGTTGTGCACCTCCACACCGGCCGGGGGCGTGATGTCGGCAGCGGTGACGGTGCCGGGGCCCTGCTTGCGCAGGTACATCACCACAGGCTCGTCGTGCTCGGAGGAGACCACGATGTCCTTGATGTTCAGGATGATCTCGGTGACGTCCTCCTTCACACCGGAGATGGTGGAGAACTCGTGCAACACCCCGTCCACGCGGATGCTGGTCACGGCCGCACCCGGGATGGAGGAGAGCAGGGTACGACGCATGGAGTTACCGAGGGTGTAACCGAAGCCCGGCTCAAGAGGCTCGATGACGAAACGGGACCGGAATTCGTCGACGACTTCTTCGGTCAGTGTGGGGCGCTGTGCGATGAGCATTGGTGATTCCTTTCAGCAAACGTCCGCTATATGACGTCGTGCAAGACCCCGGCCCATCTGTCCGAACCGGGGGTGAAACTAACGGTGGTGGGCGGGCCGACCTGCGGGCGGCCACACCGACGGTGCGGGCTTCAGCCCGCACCACACCGGACTCAGACCCGGCGACGCTTCGGCGGGCGGCAGCCGTTGTGCGCCTGCGGGGTCACGTCCTGGATCGACCCGACCTCCAGGCCGGTGGCCTGCAGCGAACGGATCGCGGTCTCCCGGCCCGAACCGGGGCCCTTGACCAGCACGTCCACCTTCTTCATGCCGTGCTCCTGCGCCTTGCGGGCGGCGGCCTCGGCGGCGAGCTGGGCGGCGAAGGGGGTCGACTTACGCGAACCCTTGTAGCCCACCTGGCCGGAGGAGGCCCAGGAGATCACGGCACCAGAGGGATCGGTGATCGTGACGATGGTGTTGTTGAAGGTCGACTTGATGTGGGCCTGACCGGCGGAGACGTTCTTCTTCTCCTTGCGGCGCGGCTTGCGCGCACCGGCGGCTTGGCGAGTCTTGGGGGGCATCTACAAATCTCTTCTCTTCGAGGTCGTCGATCCGCATCCGCACGGTGGCGGAGAGCGAACTGCTTAGCGAGCGGCCTTCTTCTTGCCGGCCACAGTGCGCTTGGGGCCCTTGCGGGTCCGCGCGTTGGTCTTGGTGCGCTGTCCGCGCACCGGAAGGCCACGGCGGTGCCGCAGGCCCTGGTAGGTCCCGATCTCCACCTTGCGGCGGATGTCTGCGGCCACCTCACGGCGCAGGTCACCTTCGAGCTTGTAGTTGCCCTCGAGGTAGTCGCGCAATGCGACCAGGTCCGCGTCGTTGAGGTCCTTGACGCGCAGGTCCGGACTCAGGCCGGTGGCCTCGAGCGTCTCGGCAGCGCGGGTGCGGCCCACGCCGAAGATGTAGGTGAGCGCCACCTCGAGCCGCTTGTCGCGGGGGAGGTCGGCGCCGACGAGTCGTGCCATATTGTTTTCTCACTCCTGTGAGTCATCGGAGGTCTTCCACATCGCCGTCCCGCGGGCTGCGGGCCCCGGCCTCCGAGCCGAGGGTTGCGATCGCAGGGCGATCGCTGGCGGTGTGCAGTTGTGGTGGGCCGCGGACGGCCCGAACGCAGGGCGTCAGCCCTGGCGCTGCTTGTGACGCAAGTTGGTGCAGATCACCCGCACGACACCGTTGCGACGGATCACCTTGCAGTTGTCACAGATCTTCTTGACGCTCGGCTTAACCTTCATGATGCTTCCTCTGCACCGCCGCGCACGCTCGGGAACTCCCATGGGCCTCCCCCTCGCGGCGGCGAGATCGTGGTCTGTTACTTGTAGCGGTAGACGATTCGACCGCGGGTGAGGTCGTAGGGGCTCAACTCGACCACCACACGGTCCTCGGGGAGGATCCGGATGTAGTGCTGCCGCATCTTGCCCGAGATGTGAGCGAGTACCTTGTGGCCGTTGCTCAACTCGACGCGAAACATCGCGTTGGGCAACGCCTCGACCACGTGGCCCTCGATCTCGATGACCCCGTCCTTCTTCGCCATATCCTCCGCTAACTGCAGTATCTGTCTGGATCCGATGAGGCGCGTGTGTACGACCTGTGCTCCGTGCGCCGCCGGCCCGGTTGCCCGGGTCGAGAGCATGGCGGAGCGCGCCCAACGGTCAATCTTACGGCATGATCCGCCTCGATGGAACCGGCCCGCATCGGTTCCGATGCGGTCTATCTCACACCGTGTTCCGGCGTCGTCCTGGCGGGACGACGACGGAACACACCCGAGCCGGTCAACTCACCTCGACCGGTCAGAACAGCCAGATCAGGAAACCGAGCACCCACTTGGCCAGTCCGAGCAGAACAGCCAGTACAGGGGGCAGTGACGGGGCCGGAGGAGTCACCGACACCGTGACGGCGTGGTCCACCTCCTGATCACCGTAGGTGATCCCGAAACTGTTCGCACCGGCAGTGATGGACATCCCGAACTCGGCGCCCTGCTCCGCGTCCTGATCGACAACTACCGTGAACGACACCCGGGCACTCTCACCGGGACCCAAGTCCGGGATCCACCAGTTCAGCACGGTCCCGATCGTGAAGTTCACACCATCTGGTAGCGGCTCGACCAGGTCGGCGTGCGCGAGCACGCCGCCCATCTGGGCGCGGACATACGCACCGGAGATCTGTGCCTGAGAGGTGTTGCGCACCTGCCAGGTGTAGGTGACCTCATCCCCGGCCCGCACCTCCCCGGAGGGCGGGTCCGCGCTCACAGAGGCCTCGAACGCGGTGACGTAGTGCACCAGTTCACACCCACTCGCGCACTCCCCGCCGGGACCCTGGGTGATCACCGACAGCGGCAGCACCGCGCCGGGAGCATCGGCGAAGCGCAGGTTCGCCCGGAAGGAGAAGGAGGCCGATTCCCCTCCGGACAACTCCGGTGACCACCAGCGCACGAGCCCGTTCTCCGGGTCGAACTCGGCCCCGGCGGTCAACGCCTCGATGTCGGCGTAGGGAAGCAGCCCGGACACATCCGCGATGACGGCGCCCTCGGACATGGTCAGCCCGGAGGTGTTCTCCGCGACGACGTGGTAGTTCACCTGACCGTTCGGGCGGAGGGTTCCTTCGTGCGGAATGGTCACCCCGTTCGCCTGGGCCCCCCGGACGCTGACCTCCCAGGAGAGCTGATCAACGGTGTGGGTGACCTCCCTCTCCCCGTAGGTGATGCCGAAACTGTTCGCCCCGGCCGTGATCGAGGTGGCGAGTTCGGCACCCGCATCGGCATCGTCGCGCACGATCACACTGAAGGACACCTCGGCGCTCTCGTGGGCGGCCAGGTCCGGCACATCCCACCTCATGATCGTCGGACCGACGATGCTGACCAGACGCAACTCCTCAGCCAACGGCTCCACCAGTTCGGCGTGCTCGAGCACATCCCGCAACTGGGCGGTGACGGTGGCGCCGGAGATCTGCGCGTGGGAGGTGTTCTGCACCGTCCAGGTGTAGACGATCTCATCCCCGGCTTCGACCGAGCCCGCGGGCGGATCAGTGGTCATCGAGGCTTCAAAACCGGTAGCGAAATGCACCAACTCACACCCACTCACACACTCCCCACCGGCACCCTCGGTACTCACCGACAACGGCAACACCGCATTCGGGGCGTCCGCGAACCGCAAGTTCGCCCGGAACCGCACCGACGCCGACTCCTGCGCTCCAAGCTCAGGCACCGACCACCGCACCACCCCGGCATCGGCATCGAACTCCGCGCCCTCACCGAGCGCCTCGATATTCGCATACGCCACCAGCCCCGACACATCGGCGACCACCACCCCATCAGAGACCCTCACACCGGAGGTGTTCTCGGCACTCAAGTGATAGTTCAACTGACCATTCGGGCGCACCGTCCCCTCATTCGGGATCGTGACCCCATTAGCCTGCGCCGCCCGCGCACTCACCTCCCACGCCGGCTCAGCCACCGTGTGGGTGAGCGTGCAGTCGGTGCACAGCGCGCCAGTTCGTTGTGGCGTCGCCACGCTGGTCAGGGTGGCCCCGGAGGCGTCGTCGTCCACGGTCACGGTGTAGGAGACCGACGCGGGATGGTTGCGGTGCACCGGTTGGCGGACGGTCCAGGTCAGTTCATCCCCGTCGAGGCTCAACCCCGCCGGCAACGGCTCGACGAGGCTGGCACCGCTCAGTACCTCCGAGAGATCCACACTCGCCGCGACCCTGGTCACGGGGCGCAGATCAAGCGCCGCAGCGGTGAGGGTGTAGGTGATCTGCTCACCCGGTGCCACCGCGGATCCGGAAGCCGGCTCGGCACTGTGGGACAACTCCCAGGTGGGCTCGGCGACGGTGTGCACCAGGGTGGCGGGGTCCACCAGCGACCCGCCGTGGCGGGCCGTCCCGGCACTGATCCCCATCCGCACCGCATCGCCCGGGGTCGCGTCTTGGTGGATCTGCGCGACGAAGGAGATCTGCGCGCTCTCCCCCGGGTCCAGGTCCGGGATGTTCCAGTGCAGCACGGATCCGAACATCTCCAGCGCCTCATCCAGCGGTTCCACCAGATCCGCGGCATCGAGGAACGGGCCGGCCTGGTGTCGCAGGTTCGCCCGCATGTGCGCTCCGGTGAGTTCACCTCCGGAGATGTTCTGCGCTGTCCAGGTGTAGGTGATCTGCTGACCGGCGGTCACCTCACCGGCCGTAGGGTCGGCTGTGACCGAGGCGTCGAACCCGAACACGTGGTAGCCGAGTTCACACCCGGTCACGCACTCCCCACCGGCCCCTTGGGCCGTGAAGTCGAGCGAGACCTCGCTCCCACGAGCGGGGGCCCGCAGTCGCACCTGGAAGCGCTGGGTGACGGACTCACCCGGTTCCATCTCGGGGACGTCCCAGGTCAGCAGTGCGGTCTCAGCGTCATAGCTCACGCCCTCACGGAGGGTCCCCAGGTCCCAGTGCTGGCCCATCCCGGTCAGGTCGGCCACCACCTGCGCGTCGGAGACCGTCACATCGGAGGTGTTCGTGGCCGTCATCGACGGAACGATCGCCGCGTTGGTCAGCAGGGTTGACCCGGGCTCCTCATTCGGGGTCACGCTCAGGTCCCAGGAAGGCTCGCCGGGCACTGTGTGGGTGATGGTGCAGTCGGTGCAGGTCCCGCCGCTGCTCTGCGGCGCGGCCACCGAGGTCAGCGTGACGCCGGACGCATCGGAGTCGACCACCACGGAGAAGGACACCGAGGCGGGGCTGTTGATGCGCACCGGATTGCGCACATCCCAGGTGAGCTCGTCACCGGTCAGGCTCAGCTCGCGATGCAGTGGCTCGACCAGGCTCGCGTGAGCCAGCACACCGGACAGGTCCACGGTGGCCGTGATCCCCTGCACCGGGCGGGTGTCGAGCGCGGCGGCGCTGAGGGTGTAGGTGATCTGCTCACCTGCTTCGACCGTGGCGCCGGACGTGGGGGCAGCCTGCTGGGACAACTCCCAGGTGCCCTGCTGCGCCGGGGTCGCCTCGGCGTCGTCGATCACATCGGCCGACGCCGTGGTGATCCCGATGCCGAGCAGGAGCAGCGACAACAGTGCCGCCAGGAACGTGCGGACTCTGCCGCGTGCTGGAGGGGCCGATCGGTGTGACATCTGTGTCCTTTCCTCACGCACCCGGCGGTGTTGCCGGGCGCCGGTGACGCCGGCCAGGGGTGAGGGCAGCGGCGCACCACGGATCGCACACAGGCTAATGGCCCGGGTCCCACCCTCAGTGCCGAATGAAGGTCACAGGATGGTCACGGATGCCGGACGCCGGACGCCGGACGCCGGGCGGCGGCGACCGGCAGGGTCGTCATGGCCCAACCGGCGACGGCGACAGTCGCTTCAGATGACCGCCGTGCGCCGGGGCTGGGCATCCGCGGCGTCCGGATATCCACCCGGGCGCCCGTCGTCGTCATCGGTGAGCAGTCCCAGTGAGTTCGCGCGCTGGAGAGCATCCTCGCGGTTGTGTACCCCGAGTTTGCGATAGATGTTGCGCACCTGGGACTTGACCGTGTTCTCCGAGACGAACAGACGCCGGGCCGCCTGGCTGAGCGGCACGCCGGTGGCGATCTGGCGCAGCACCTCCAGTTCTCGTTCGGAGAGCCGGACGGGTTCGCGCGGCTCGGGGAAGACCTCCGCGCCGGCGGTCACGGCCTGCAACACGCCCGGCGGGACCACGTGGGGAAACTCCTGGTCCAAGTTCACCAGGTCGGCCCTTGGCACCAGCGCGAAGAACCGCACGATGCCGGAAATCTCGGCCAGGCTGGCCGCCGCCTGGAGTTCGTCGCCAGCAACGTCCATCCGGTGCAGGCGACGCGCTGCGCAGGCTCGGATGAGGTGGAGTTGCAGACTGTGCCGGATGTCGGCGACCGACAGTCCATCCATGTGCTCGGTCATCGCCAGAACTGCGTCATAGCGCCCCTCGAACAAGGCGAGCCGGGCCCGGCATACGATCGCCCAGACCTGCTCGGCGTCGACGCCTTCCAGCGCCCGGTAGGCGCGCTCGAACTGGCTACGAGCAATGCACAGGTCCACGATGGCGTTGCGGGCCGCGGTTCCGGTGATCCGGGCTCCGTGGCGGTGAGGCGTCAACGTCGCGAGCGAGCGTTCCAGCATCGACAGGGTCTCTTCCTGCACCCGCGCATCCCCCCGGTGCAGCGCGTATCCGGCGTGCAGATACTGCTGGATCGCATCCAGCCCGGGCAGCGCTGGGACGTCATCGACCGGTGCGGGCTCGGTGTCACCGGCCTCGAGTCGGTCCCCGGCGATGAGCCCCCGTACGAGCACGCTCGCCAGGCGTTCCAGATCAGCCGGGGCGCCTCTGGAAGGAAGCCCGGCCACCCGGTCGAGCCACTTGTCGGCGGAGTTGAGGTGGCCGAGCATCGCTAGGCACAGCGCGAGTCCGCTTCCGGCTTCCCGCTTGGCTCCGGTCATCCCCCGCTCCCGGGCCCACTGGTAGGCCTGTCTGAAGACATAGGCGGCGCTGGGCACATCCCTGGTCAGCAGCAGGGTGATGCTCCACTGCAGCAGCATCTCCGGCATCTGCTCCAGCACGCTGTCTGCCCACGCCGAACGCTCAACCCCCTGACCGGACTCCTCCATCACCTGCCGGAACGCCTCGTACTCCCCGGACACGCGCATCTGCAGGGTCTGGCTGAGGGTGAGCCGCTGGTTCTCATAGCGCGCGGCGAAGTCGACCTCCATGTGTCCGGACCGGAACGCTTGCCAGGCACGCTGGGTCGTATCGACGTTCAGGATGTAGTCCCGGACCACCAGGAGTCTGGCGCTGGCGCGCACCACCTGGTCGGGGAACTTGCGCATGATCCGCCTGGCGTCATCGGTAGAACCGGTGACGAATTCCAGCCAGTAGTCCTCTACGAGGAGCGCAGCTCGTTCCCAGTCCTCGGCCTCGACGAAATGAGAGATGGCGGGCTCGGCGATGTTCCGCCGGTCGTACCAGTCGGCCAGGATTCGATGGTTGCGGCGGTAGTTCACCGGGTCATGGCGGCGGGTGACCGCTTGGACGGCGGCGCGAAGTCGCGGACGGACGCGATAGGTCTCCCGGCCACCGGTCTGCACGGGCTCGACGATCCCAGCCTGGTGGATCACCGGGAAGGCGGTCTGCCAGTTGTCCTGGCCGATGAGTTTCCGGCCGAGGTCAGGGCCGAAGGTTTCCGCGCAACTGAGCGCCGCCAGCAGCGGTCGGAAGCGCTGCATGTCCGGATCCTCCAACACGATCCGGCAGTACCGCTCGATGCCGTGCCAGTCCGGGACCAGAGCACCCTCGGCGTCGCGTGATCCATCACGCAGGAGTGCGCGGACCACCGCGGGCCAGCCGACGACTGCCTGGGCGAGTTCGTGGGCCTGGGTGCGGGTCATCGTGTAACCGGCCTCGTTGGCCATGGTGGCGACACCCCGCGCGTCCAGACCGAGTTCGGGCATCCGCAAGACGACGGACTCCGCGTGGGCGTTGGCGATCGCCACAATGGCCCGCTCCATCCGCACCATGACCACCAGGCGCAGCCGTTCGAACTGGTTGAGCAACTCCCCCAACTCATCGTCCACGCTCTCGGCGCTGACGGAGGTGAAGTTGTCCAGCACGAGGGTGGTGGGTTGCAGCGTACGGCCGAGCACCGCATAGATGAGCGTCAACGGGTCGGCCCCGGCCGGCGTGCTCGTCCCGGTCAGGGCGAGGTGCACCTCGGTCCAGAACTGCTGTGGGGCGGTGGCGTGCATCGGCAGGCCCACCCAGACGTAGCGAGTGTGTGCCCCGGTCTGCCCGCGGATCCAGGAGGCGACCGCGCTGGTCTTACCGAATCCCCGCGGGGTGCACAGCACCGTGATCGCCGGGGCCTTCTCCATTGTCTCGCGCAGAGCGCGGCTGAGCACGATGGTGGAGGCAACACGCGGAAGGCGGGGTGGCTGGGGGGTTGGTGCTTCTTGCTGGAGCATGGGCATCAACCGCGATCAGCCTTCGTGCTCGGCGTGGATGCCACCCCGGCCGGCGACTTCCAGTGCCTCGTTTCGGCTCGCGACACCAAGTTTGCGGTAGATCGAGCGCAGATGGGTCTTGATGGTGTTGGCCGACAGGTTGAGGGATCGGCCGATCCCGACCGGCCCTGCGTGCCGCTCCAGCGCCCGCAGGATCTGCGCCTCCCGCATGGTCAGCGTCGGCAAGTCCGCCACATCGGCCACATCGGCCTTGACCGCGTTCGGGTTGGTGCCCGGCCACAACCCGTGG
Organism: Pseudactinotalea sp. Z1732; assembly: GCF_049724975.1. Lineage (NCBI taxonomy): Bacteria > Bacillati > Actinomycetota > Actinomycetes > Micrococcales > Cellulomonadaceae > Pseudactinotalea > Pseudactinotalea sp. Z1732. The sequence continues at coordinate 118,176 of NZ_JBMPQC010000003.1, forward strand.
GCGCCGGGCACACCGTCGGCGAGCATGTCGAACACGTACCTGTGCATCAGTTGGAAGGGGCGGCGCTGCCCGGTCGCCCGGGCCAGGCGAACGGCGCTCTGGAAGGCCTTGCGCGCCTCGCTCTGGGAGTTCATGGCGTGCAGGGCACTGGCAATGATCACCATGGATTCCAATTGCGAGCGCAGCGAACTACCCGGGGCCGAGAGTGCGCGCCTGGCCAGTTCGACGGCCTGGCGGTAGTCCTGTCGGGCGTTGTGCACTTTCGCCTGAGCGGACCAGCCGATGGCATTGTCCCCGAGGTGGTCGGCGACCTCACCGGCTACGCCGATCATCCGGGCGATCAACAGCAGTTCGACCAGCACGCTTTGCAGCACCGCGTCCGCAAGGGAGTTCCTGGGCACGTGCCGCAGCGCTGCCCGCAACTTGTTGGCTTGGCGGAAAACCTCCTCGGGGTCATCGGCGAAGGCGGCATAGTGGGCACGCGCGAACTCCCCCACCACCCACAACTCGGTGCGGTGGCGTGGCTCGACGATCGCGGCCACGCGCAACGACGCGTCCGGCGCGCCTGCGTCCACCGCGATCAACGCCTCCGCGAGCCGCACGGCGACGCCAGCCAGGTCACTGGGATCAACGACGTGACCATCGGCGAGGTACGGCTGCAACGCGGCGTCCTGCAGGGCGGTGCGCGCGAGGTCCGGCTCGCCGGCCAGCGCGTGCACCAGGGCGACACCGGATGCACCCAACGTGGTCGCCTTCGTGCCACCGTCCAGACCGAGTTCACGTGCCTGACCGAAGGCGTAGATCGCGGCGTCGTGGTGGCCGCTCAGCATCGCGGCCACACCCCACTGGATCAGCACGATGGACTCCGCGTCGGCAGGGTCGGCAGCGCCGCCTGCCTCACTGATCACGCCGGAACGGCTGAGCAGTGCCTCGGGCACGACCCAGGTGTGTCCGCTGACCAGGCGCTCGTGCATCGCCGCAAGGTGCTGGCGGGCCACGCGGATCCAGGGGTCGTGCTGACCGTGCGGCATCGGGAGGTGGTGTATGGCCTCGACCAGAGTCTGCGGCGCTTCGGTGAGCAAGTGGAACCACTGTCGGTCGATGACGTCCAACGCGGTGGACCACTCCTGGGCATTGACGGCGTGCGTCAACGCCTCACCGGGGTCCTCCTCGGCACCGGGGGCGGTCAGTAACGCCCGGTGCACCTGCCGCCCGATGTCCGGCGCGGCCTCGGTCATCACCTGCAGCAGTGCCCGGCGAATCGCAGCCGGATAGCCATATCGGACGGCACCTTTGTCCCGATCCTCCCAGAGCAGGCCGGTGTTCCGGATGTGGGCGAGTATCGCGGCGGCATCCTGCTCCGAAGTGCCGTCCTCCGTCTTGGGGGTGATCACCCGGAGCATGTCGATGTCGAACCAAGCCGGAACCGCGGTGCGCAGCAGAAAGGTGCGAATATCGCTGAACCGCAGGTCCAGGACCATCGCGCCGATGTACCCCTGGATCAACTGCTCGTCGATACCGCCCTCGACGGTGGCGCCCCGCAAACCGGCCCGAATCGCCGCCGGCCAGCCGCCGAAATCGGTGCTGATCTGTTGGGCCTGTTCCCAGGAGAAGTCCAGGCCGGCCATGGCAGCCAGTTGCTGCACCTGTTCAGGACGCGTGCGTAGATCGGAGGGACCAACGATGCTGCCATCGACCGACAGGCTCCCCATCGTCTCGAGCGTCCGGAGGGTACGCCCGGCGGCCACCAGGTAGAACTGGTCGTTGTTGCGCACCAGTTCGATCAGGTCGTCGTCGATCTGGGTAGCACCCTCGGTCAACCCGGCCTCGTGGAAGTTGTCCAGCACCAGGCGCAGCGGCTGGCGCAGCGCGCTGATCCCATCGAGCACCCTGCTGCGCGCCTCATGCGCACCGGTCCCTTCGGGGAGCACGCCGGCACCGCGCAATGCCCTCTCGAGGACGGCCCAGAAGTCGGCTTCGGTGTTGCTGCGGTCGTCCAAGGACAAGTACACAGCCGTGGCCGCGTCGGTGTAGTTGCGCAACCAGTACACCAGCACCGCGGTCTTTCCGAAGCCGCGCGCGGCTCGTAGCACCGTCAACGGTTGGGCCTGCTGGAGCGTCTTCAGTGCGATGTCGCTGACCATCGCGGGTTCGGTCACCCGCGGCAACCGACCGAAGACGTTCGAGGCCGTGCCAAGAGTGGACATTCAGCACACCCCTGATTGCCGTGGTGCCGGCGATTCCGAGCAGCACCGTGCCCGCGGCCGGTCCGCCGAAGCAGACCGCCGATTCCGGGCCGTTGCTGCCGATGTTGTGATGGTCCTACCCCCGATACTCATGTGTTCCTCGTTCGCTCGCGACCCTGCAAACAAGGTCACTCTCTGCTATGATCTGCCGCCCTTGACCGTAAAGCAAGGGTTATTGCCCAGTCCGAAGAACATCTTTACGCTCTCATTCCGCGCTCAACCGCCCCTCTCCGACCATGGCGGCAGTTTCGGTTCGTCCGGAAACTTGCGGCGCGCCATCCCGTGGGCCACATGTGGCCCACTGCTACCGCGGTCTATTCCTTTGAACCGATGCATGCGCGACACGCTCCACTCACATCGAACCGCCGGCAGACACTCCGCCAACGATCCTTGACTGATTCTATTGCCTCCGTTAGTGCTGCGGGTGCGCGTCGTCACGTTTTGAGGGTGAATCCGAGCCAACATGAGGGTGAACCCGCAGGGCGAGGAGGGTGAACCGGGGTGAGGAAGCGGATCACCCGCTACCACTGACGGGCCGGCCTCGACTTGGTCCCAGGAGCACCAAGGCGCGATGATCGGCGCTCACCCCGGCGCGAGTCGCGGGCGTACGCGCCTGCGTCGAGCACCTGCGGAGGAGCAGGTGGGGACCTCCGGACTCCGTCCAACTTCGCTGTCAGTACGAAGGACACCACCGATCCACATACGGAACACTGAACACATGCGCGGAATCATCCTGGCCGGCGGGTCCGGCACACGCCTGCATCCGATCACCTTGGGAGTCAGCAAACAACTCGTCCCGGTGTACGACAAGCCGATGATCTACTACCCACTGAGCACGCTGATCCTGGCTGGGATCCGGGATGTCCTGGTCATCACCACCCCGCACGACGCCGACCAGTTCCACAGGCTGCTCGGGGATGGCTCGCAGTTCGGTATCAGCATTGCCTACGCGGTTCAGCCCGAACCGAACGGCTTGGCGCAAGCGTTCGTCCTCGGTGCCGACTTCATCGGCGATCAGAACGTCTCCCTCGTCCTGGGCGACAACATCTTCTACGGGCCCGGACTCGGCTCCCAGCTGGGCCGCTTCGAAGGAGTCGAGGGCGGCGCTGTCTTCGCCTATCGGGTTTCCGATCCCACGGCCTACGGGGTGGTGGAGTTCGACGAGGACGGCCGGGCGCTCTCCCTGGAGGAGAAGCCTGCTCGTCCCAAGTCGAACTATGCGGTGCCGGGCTTGTACTTCTACGACAACGACGTCATCGAGATCGCCCGGAACCTGGAGCCCTCCGCCAGGGGCGAGTACGAGATCACCGACGTCAACCGCACCTACCTCAGCCAGGGATCGCTCCAGGTCCACGTCCTGCCGCGGGGTACCGCCTGGCTGGACACCGGTACCTTCGACTCACTGCTCGCCGCTTCGGACTACGTCCGCACGATCGAGCACCGGCAGGGATTGAAGATCGGGGCGCCGGAGGAAGTGGCGTGGCGGCGGGGCTTCCTGAGCGATGAGGAACTGCGCGAACGCGCGGAGCCGCTTCGCAAGTCCACCTACGGCGACTATCTCCTGGGGTTGCTGGACTCCCCCTGATACCTTCCCGACCCTCCTGCCGAACCCGCGGGCTCGCGCTACCTCTCGTGCGGGTACTGCCCGGCCTTGACCATCATCACCCGGGCCCACGTACGCCGTCGGCAGTCAGGGAACGGTGGCCTGCACCACTTCCGCCCTGCCCATAGCCCGCACCGGCTCGGCGGTGGCGGGAACGAAGAATGCGTCGCCAGCCCCAGCCTCAACCGTTTCAGACTCGCTGGTGCGGAATCGACCCGCTCCGGAGATGACGAGCACCAACCGCGGTCCGTGGCCGGGAAAGTCCGTCCAGCCTTCGTCGGTCAGCGTGGTCACCGACAATTCGAAGTCCTCCACCGGGGCATAGAACACCCGGGTGCGACCGACGACCTCCGGCGCGATACGCACGGGCGGAGCAGCGACGCAGTCGAGCACCTCCAGCAAGCCTTCCGGGTCGATGTGCTTGGGCGTCAATCCGGCACGCAAGACGTTGTTGGAGTTCGCCATCACCTCCACGCCCAGGCCGTCCAGGTAGGCGTGCGGAGACCCCGCCGGGACGAACATCGCTTCCCCGGGCTGGAGCAGCACCGGGTTCATCAGCAGCGCGACGACGGCGCCCGGGTCACCGGGGTAGGCCTGTCCGAGGCGGGCAACGGTGCGGTCGATGCGCAACGAGGCACCCCGGGTCCCCATGCGCTGCGCGCAGGCATCGACGACGGCGCTCACCTCCTCGGCCCTGACCTCGCCCGGAGTGAGAAGCATCGTGACGGCCCGGCGTACGCCATGGGCGGTGGGGTCGGTCTGCAGGATCTGCGCCAATCGATCGGCTAACACCACATCCAAGCCGTTGACCAGTTCCAGTGCTCGGCGGGGGGTGCGGAACCCGGACAGCGCCCGGAATTCGGTCAGGGCGTAGAGCAACTCGGGTTTGTGGTTCGGGTCGGGGTAGAGCCGCTCGGGCGCCTCACGCGCGATGCCGGCGGCCTCCTCCCTGTCGAACCCGGCTCGTGCCTGCTCGAGGTTGGGGTGCACCTGCAGCGACAGTGGCGCCACAGGAGCGATGAGTTTGAGCAGGTAGGGCAGGTGCGGGCCGAACCGTGCCAGCACCTGCTCCCCTAACTGTTCCCGCCCCGAATCGGTGTCCAGATGCTCCCGTAGGTCCAGGGCACCGCCCGGAGCCAGCCTGGAGGGCGCCGCCGGATGGGCGCCGAACCACAGTTCCGCCAGCGGGCGCCCGTCGGGCGGGCAGCCGAGGAGGTCAGGAATGGCGGTGGTCGACCCCCAGGCATAGTGCTGGCCGCTTCCGCGAAGTTGGATAAGCACCGGCGCCTCCTTACCACCAGACGCTTCAGAGTAGTCCGGCCACAGGACGTCCGCCCGGGGTTTGGGCGCCGAGACCTGGTCCGGGAACAGGTGGTTCAGTGCGGTTCGGGCTGAGCCCGTTGCAGGCCACGTTCCTCGGCCGCGATCGTCAGCAGATCCAGCAGACATTCTGCGTACTTCCGCAACGGTTGGGCGGGAGGTTCCAGGGCGTCGTCACTCAGTTGTCCGCGTCTCCGCGCAGGCGGCCTCGTCCAGGTAGGCCTCGTAACGTCGGTGATCTGGTACTGCCCGCGTGGCGAGGGAGGCAGTCCCCGGGCTATGGCCACGCCGTCGTTGTCGTAGAAGTACAGACCCGGCACCGCGTCCTTCGATCTGGGTCTGGTCGGCTCTCCTCCAACTGCTCGAACAACCGTGGCCCATGGCAACACGCGGAGAAGTTCATCCCCCGGCACACGCCCACCGTCTTGGCTTCTGCCGGGTTCCCCGCCGGGCCGGTCCTTCACAGTTCGGTCATCCGCGCGCCCGCACACAGGTTCAGCATGAAGCGACCCACGCCGCGCACGGGCTTGGGAAGGGCTGTCACGATCACTTCGGTGTCAGCCGAAGTCAGGCCCACCCGGAGGAGTCGCAGTGCAACCACGAGCAGGACCAGACCCGTACCCACTGCTGTGATGGCCGAAGGAACCGGGTTCCACTCCAGCGCCGATACCGCGAACCACACCGTGACGCTGACCAATGCGCCCAGGAGGTACGGCGCGATCCCCGCCAGGGCCTGACCGAAGGTGAGCCGGAGCATGCGGGCTTCACCGCCCAGCACCAGGACGATCTGCGTCAGCGCGGCGCCCGCGTTACCAATGACCGCACCCCAGACCCCCAGATGGGGCACCAGGATCAGCATTAAGGTGATGTTGACCGCCAGGGCGACCACGTTGAACACCAGCAGTCGAACACCGTGGAGCCGGGCCATGATGAATGCCTTCAGCGGACCGACGATCACCACCAATGCGCCGGCGATCCCCAGCGCGAGCAACACCTCGGAGGCCTCCCGGAACTCCTCTCCATAGAGCACCGGGGTCAGGAACGCAAAGAACGGCACCAGGCCCGCCACAATGAGGGCCAATGCGGTCGAGGAGGCGCGTAGTGTCCGGGTCAGGGCCCGCGCCACCGCGGGCCGGTCGACCTCGTGCAATCCGGAGACCGCCGGGATGAGTGGTCCCACCAACGACTGGGCCGGGCTGAACAAATGCACCGCCAGACCAAACGCGAGCGCGAAGATCCCGGCCGCCTCCATTGCGGACATCCAGGTCAGGACGATCACCTCGACCCGGGACATGACCATGGCGCCCACTGCGGCGGCGGCGCCGGCAGGCAGTGTGAACCGCCAGAAGCCTTTCGGGAGGCGACGTAGCCGCGGCCGCAGCACTGCCCTGCGGTAGGCGGGTGCGACCCAGAACATCGCGAGAGCCGCACCGATTCCACCCATCACCAACCGCGCTCCCCAGACCGCGTCTGCGGTCTGGGCGGTGAATATCGCCACGAGGACCGCTCCTTGCGTCAGCAGGTTGACGATCATGGCGTGCTTGGCGCCCTCGGCGGTCTTGTTCTCGATGGCGAAGCAGTAGGTCGCGTTGCCCAGCACAGAGGGTAGGAAGACCCCGAACAGCACGGCCACCAGCAGCAGCACCGGACCGACTTCGGCGATACTGACCACGACCAAGGTCATGACCGGCGCGGCCGTCAACATCCGGATGGCCTGCGAGGTGGACAACAGGTCCTTGACCTCCTGCCCTCGTCCCGTGGCGTGCGCTTTCGCGCCGTACTGGACCGCCCCAGTTCCCACACCCATCGAGATGATGCTCCCGACGATGGCCATGATCGAGGTCAGGTACGCCAACCGGCCGTAGTCGACCGCGCCGAGCGTGCGAGCGAGGACGATGTTGACCGCAAACGCGATCGGCAGCGAGATCAGGGTGTGCAGGAACGTCCAGTAGGCGCCTCGGACCGCGAATCGTTGCAGTTGTCCCCGGGAGAATTGCGGTTGAGCGGTCTCCGCAGCGAACCCGACGTCTGGTGCGGGAGGCTCGACGCCCGCTGCGGGATCGACGTCGTCCGATCCGGGCTCATCACCCACCGCGGGAGGGCTATCCATACTCGAGGTTCTGGGCGCGTTGCTGAATCGACTCCAGGGGGGCCGTTCCGCCCCGGGTACATCGAGACCAGGCAATTACCATAAGGCGATCCTAGTTGCCGCACCTGCGGCTTTCGGTGGGTTGTCGGCGTTTCTCGGCAGGCATGAGGATCAGCCCCAGCCCGCTCGAACATCCTTCGCGATCGGCCTTAGAAGGGGTGCGGATCGACTATCGTGGGGTTGCGGTGTGGCACACACGCGCGGGCAAGCAGGACCCGGCCGGCCGACCTGTTCCCCGGCCCGAATCAGGAGGTCCAGCATGACGCGGGTGGGTCGCGAGAAGACGGTGAACGTGCTGTGCGCACCCCCCGCGGCACCGAACGCCGGAATGACGAGCGTAGACCTGGCCTTCGGCTCGGTGGCGAAGCGACTGGGTCTCGAGCGTGTGCAGTACTGGCGCTTGTGGGATCAAAGCGAGTGGATCACACCCGTCGGCGGCTCACAGCCGACAGCGGATGGCGACTTCCTGGACGACAGCACCCAGATCACCTATCAGAACCTGCGTGGGCGATTCGATGAGTTCCTCGATGCCGATGCAGTGGTCTACTGGGGCGACTTCCTGCACATGGCCTTCTATGTGGAGTCCAACGTCGACATCCTCACCAACAAGACGGGGCTGATCAGCGACGTGGCCGAGGCACGGGACCACGTGTACCGGACCCTGCTGCTTCGCGGGGTGGCGGATGAGCATCTGTCCCGAGTGATCTCCTACGGCACCACGTTGAGTTTCAACACTCCCGCTGACTACGCCGGCGAGTACGGCCCGGCACTCGACGCCTTCCTATCGCGCGCCCGCCGGGTCTGGTTCCGCGACACGTACTCGGCTTGGGTGTCCCAACTCGCGCGCGCCTCGGACGAACGGCTCAGCAAGGGCACCGACGCGGCGTTCCTCTGGGAGCCTGAGGTCAGGCATCGCCCCGCGGGGAACCTGGGGGTGTTCTTCGGGCGCTCGGCCCTGCCGCCGGAGGCACTGGCGCAACTGGGCAGAGCGCTCACCACGCAGACCGGCCTACGGCCAGTCTGGCTGCCCTGGGGTCATGAGCCCGGGTTCTGGCCCATCGACGACCGCCGGCGTTTCCGCGCCGCCTGGCCGGGACTGGAGCATCGGGAACGCTCGCCGTCATGGGCTCTGCGGGCGCGGACCCTGAGCGAGGTGGGGCGGGGTGTGCGCCTCGGGCCGGCACAGCGTTCCTTCGACGAACTCATCACGCAGTTGGCCCAGTGCGATGTGGTCCTCACCGATACCTACCACCTCGCTATCAACGCCTGGCGGATGGGTATCCCCACCATCGCTGTGCTGGACGAGCCCGGCACGTGGTCGGTGAACTCCGGCTCGGCCGGTGCGCGACGGGACAAGAGGGCCGAGTTGTACTCCCAGATCGAGGCGACGGGACTGCTCGTCGCCGGCCGGGATGTACGCCGTGGCGGGCGGCGCGCCGCACGGTTCCTCGTGGACTACCTGGCGGACGAGGCAGCCCTGGCAGTCACCCACGAACGGATCTCCCGGCTGACCCGGAGGGGCCGGCACATGGTGTCGGAGACCCTGATCGACCTGTTGGCCACACCGTGACCGCGAGCCGAGGTGGCGGGCCATGAACCGGGTTGCCCTCATCGTCAGTTCGTTCCTGCCTCGATTCGGTGGGGTCGAGCGCCACGTCCTCGAAGTCTCCCGGGGCCTGCGGGACCGGGGGTACGAGGTGACTATCTGGGCGGTCGACCAGGGCGATGAGGTGCCCTCGTCGGTCGACGGGATTCCGCTGCGCTACCTGCCCTGTCCACTTCCCGCCCGCGACCTCGGCAGCCTCGTGAAGTTCCTGCGCAGGCTCCCGGCGGCAATCAGGGCATGGCGGCGCGCGGTCAGGACCGACCGCCCGCAGATCCTCAACGTCCAGTGCTTCGGGCCGAACGGCGTCTACGCCACCGTCCTCTCCAGGTTCTCCGGCATCCCGCTGGTGTACAGCGCTCACGGCGAGACGTCCGGCGACGCCGACGACATCTTCACCTCCTCCAGGCTGATCCGTCGAGCACTGGCGGCTGGGATCAGGCGCTCCAGCGCGATCACCGCCTGCTCCCGGTTCGCTGCCGATGATCTACTCAGGTTCGCCGCTCGAACACCGCCCGTGCACATCGTTTTCAATGGCGTCGACCGCGCCCCGCCCCGTCCGGCGACGATGCCGCCGCTTCCCCCCCGCTTCATCGCCGCAGTCGGGCGCCTGGTACCGAACAAGGGATTCGGTGAGCTCATCGCAGCCTTCGCCCCCGTCGCCGCAGAAAACGGCGACGTGGGTCTGGTGATCGCGGGCGACGGGCCGGACCGCCAACGCCTCGAGGAGCTCACGGACCGGCATGGCCTGACCCAGCAGGTCAGACTCCTCGGCCGACTCTCGGCCGGGCAGGTCCACCAACTGCTCCAGCACGCCGAGATGCTGGTGGTGCCCAGCCACGTCGAGGCTTTCGGGATCGCGATCCTCGAAGGTTGGCGGGCCGGAGCGCCCGTCATCGCCACCTCCCGCGGTGGCGCCGCGGAGTTCGTCCAGGACACGGTGAACGGCCTGCTCGTGGATCCGTTCGACGCCGCGGCACTCAGCACCGCGATGCTGTCCCTGCTCGGCGACCCGGTCGGCGCGGCGCACCTCGCTCGTGCCGGGAGCGCCGCCTTCGGCCCGTTCACATGGGATGCGGTATCCAACCGCTATCAGGCGGTGCTGGATCGAGTGGGCGCCGACGGTCCGAGCCGTCCTCGGTCACCGAGCAGGCTCCCACGCCGACACAGCGGCGATTGACACCACGTAGTCACTCTCCGTCTGCAACCCCATGAACGGCGGTGGGTGACCACCGGCCAGGTCGGTGTAGTTCACGCTGAGCATCTCCACCCCGCGAATGGTCCGCCACGGCACCTCGATTCGGATGGACACTGCCTCGACCGGGTCGAATTCAACCAACACCACCCGATCCCAGAACTGGTCCTCGACCTGCGCGACCTCCACCCACTGCTCGTCGGGGGTCTGCACCGACACCGTGTAGTCGCGCAGGCCGGCCTCGCAGCAGACGATACTGCCGCTGGCCACCGCGACCCGGTCGATCACGGTGGGCTCCTCCAATGCGATATCCACATGCGGGCTCGGGTCCACCGCCCCACCGACCCGCCCGGAGCGCCATGGCCGGTGCGGGTTCACCGTCCCCGATGTGATGACCTGAGGGTCTGCCTCCTCATGAGTCGAACTCGGTTGGACCTCTGCGCCGACCAGGACGTCGGGGCCGAACTCCTCCACCGGCTGGAACTCGATCGTCCCGGCAGAGGCAACGAAGAACTGGGGCGCACCGGTCAGGGTGACCGTGACCCGGCCGTCCTCGACCGGGAGTGATCGCTCGTGGCCGTAATGGTCAATGACGGTGAGTTCGGCCGCATCGGTTCGAGCCACCGCCTCCAGCCGCATCCCATCGGTCCAGATGGCTACGGTCTCCACCGCACCGCCCAGCCGCATCGCGTGACTGAACGGTATGGGCGTCTCGACGACCTCGGGTGCGCCTGAGTCCGCCAACAGCCTCGAGGTGGTGGCGAACGCCAGTGCGCCCGGCTTGACGTACGACTGGTGCTGAATGAGCGACCAACTCAGGTTGAACTCGCCCCACCCGCCCTCACTGAAGAAGTACGTCCACCCCGCCAGGTCCTCACGGGTGTACCAGAGAAGTTTGCGCGCCACGTTCGCACCCTGGGACCACAGCGACAGTGCGCCATCGGAGGTCCAGCCGGTTTCGGTGTCCCAGACCGGCAGCGCCGCACACTCCGGACCGAGGGCGTCCCGTAACTCGTCGAAACCCGAGCCCTCCTGGATGAAGCCCTCCTCCTCCCAGGATCGGTTCCAGCCGGTGTACGGGTGGACCGCGATGGCATCGACATGCTCACAGAGGTTCGTGGTCGCTGCCGAACGCCACCAGTCGAAGGCGAATCCCAGGCTGTTTCCCGCCAGCACCTGGGCCCCGGGATTAGCCCGGTGCGCCGCCAACGCAAACGGGATCTCAACGTCTTCGGCGTACTCGGCGCCATCGTCGAATGCCATGTTCGGCTCGTTCCACGGCGACCACAGGATGATCTCGGGCACCTGTTCGGCCACGCCGGCCACGATGTACTCCGACCACCCCTCCCAGGTACCCGAATCCACTGCGGCACGCTCAGCTTCACCGTTCTGGCCGAGCTGGACGATGAGATCCACCCCTTCCTGGGTGGCAACCTGCGCGGCTGCACGGAGCTGGCCAAAGGCGCCGGCGTCGTCGTCCTCCTCCCCCGCGCCGGGCAAGCCTTGCCACCTGATGCCCGACGGCGAGGGTTCAGCAGCCGGGTCGGGCACCAGGGACGCGAAGTCCAGTTGCACTCGATGGCTGCCGATGCCCAACCGTGCGGCGATCTCCACGCCGCGTAACGGCCCCGGCCCGCCCCAGTCGGCACCATCGCTCAGCGTCCCCAGACGGAGCGGGGACGCCTCTGGGCTGATGCTGTAACGCAGGCAGGCACCCGACAGCGGCTCGGTGCTGCCGGGCTCGACGAGCCACAGACTCACCTCGTACACCCCGGGTCGGCGCTCCGGTAACTCCAGTGCACTGCGGCCGCCGCCGAGGGGAATCTCGGCCCGGCGCTGCTCCTGCACGACAGGCTCCGCCAGCGTCGGATCACCGGTGACGGTGTAGTGCAGTTGCAGTTCCGAGTTCCCTGCGTCGCTGACTCCCCAACCCTCCTCCGTCTCGATGAAGACCTCGGGGACTTCCCCGGCGTCGAAATGGTTGAACGGCCTATCCGTGGTCGGTCCGATGCCGATTCCCAGTCGCGCCAGGGACGCCTCCCGGGAGGCCTTCGGCTCCACCGGGCCCAGCAGCATCGCCTGCATCTCCTCGCTGCTCAACGACAGCACCCGGTATTCCCCCTCGAGGAAGGACAGCACCCAGTAGTGTCCGTCCCGCTCGATCAGGCGACCGGCCTCCGCCAAGGTCATCCCCCCGCTGCCGTTCATCCAGAAGCCCTGGCGTACCCCGTGGGCGTCGACCCATTGGATCCCATCGGCACTCGCCACCAGGAACCCCTCTCCCCGCGGGCCAGGGGTAACTCCGCGCGGCCGTTCGATGCGTGGGGGGCCGGAGACAGCGAACTCACGGTCAGCCAGGCTGAAGGGCACGTGCAGCACCGTGGCGCCCGTGGCGAGATCGTGGACGCGAAGGTGGGCGGTGCCGCCATCAACGGTGAGACCGGCGACGCTCGTGTTGCCCACCGACCCCAAGAGGGTGTCTGGGAGGCCCGGCAGCACGCCGAGGTAGTCACCATTCTCGCGGAACCCGTGCACCGTGCGTTCTCCCTCGCCGATCAGGAGCGCTGGCGCCCCGCCGAGATCCGCGACCCAGTGGATGCCCTTGAGGTCCAGCGGATGCCCGGTGCTCTCCGCACCGGGTGGCACCTCGAACGACGACGAGGTACTGCCGTCAGCGTCGAGTTGGGCGACCTGGCGGCGCCCGTCGTAGGTGTCGATTGCATAGACCGCCCCATCCGGGGACACGGCGGGCGAGCCGTTGTTGTGCCGCGGTTGGTCACGTTCGTGCTCAAACAGGGTCGTGTCCAGGCTGCGACCATCATGGTCGAATCGCTCCAGGATGGTCTCGCCGTCTGCTCCCTCTCCTTCGACCAGGATCGCCTCGGAAGTGGCCGCGATTCCCCACACCCCGCCTTCACCCGGGCTCACGGTCCAGTACTCGGGTGCGAACGGTTCCTCATCGCTCGGCCGGTCGGCGGTGATCTTTTCCACCAGGCGTCCTTCGAAACCGCATACCGGCGTGAGATCAGGAGCCGGATGCTGGGCAGCGGGCTCGGTGTTCCCGCCGGTGACAACCAGCACGGTTCCCGCCACAAGTCCCACGACCGCGACGACACTTCCCCCGAGAATCCACGCGCGTCGAGCCATGGCACGCCTTTCCTGGAAGTACGGCCCAGAGTACCTTGTGAGTCGGTCACGATCGGGGAACTCCCAGCTATTTGTCGCAGTCCGCCCGATACAGTGATCGCGGTGGCGGCGAGGCCATCCGAGGAAGGGGAGCGCCGATGCAGCGTCTGGTCATTGCGACGACGGCGACGTCGGCGCCTATGGGGGCCCAGGTGTACCAGGAAGAGGTCGCGGCCCGCGCCGCTGAGGCGCTCGAAGCCACGGGCGGGGGATGGACGGTTGATCGGTTCATCGCGCGCTCGCTGCGCTCCCCGCTACCCGGGACCGCCCGTCTGCCCTTCGGCAGACTGCGTCACGCCGGGCGCCGCGAGCGCCGCGCCATCGGCAGCGTGGTCTACCCGCGCGATGCATTGCTGCACCGGATGGAACTGGAGCTGCCGCCGGCGAGGCACGAGGTGCTGACCATGCACGACACCGTTGCGTGGCGCTACCCCGACGAGGGTCAGCCGGTCGCCGCTGCCGCCGAGGAGCTTCGGGCTGCCGCAGCGGTGATCTGCGTCTCGCGCTACACCGCCGAGGACATTGCCGAGAGGTTCGGTGTGGATCGCCTGCACGTGGTGCACAACGGGGTGGATGACCGGTTCCGCGGTGCCGAACCACTGACCTCTGCCGAACTCGCTGCTCTGGGCATCGATGGACGCTACCTGCTGCACGCCGGAGGGGCCGCGGCGCGAAAGAACCTCGAGGGACTGGCCGCAGCGTGGGACCTGCTTCACGGCAGCCACCCCGATGTCTCACTGGTGCTGTCGGGCCCACAGCACCCGCGCCGGGACCATCTCTTCGGAGACCTGCCCCGGGCGATCCGCGTTGGTCGTCTTCCTGAGAACGTGCTGCCCCCACTGATGTCCGGGGCGCAGGCCGTCGTGGTGCCGTCACATCATGAGGGGTTCGGCCTGCCCGCCCTGGAGGCGATGGCCGCGGGGGCTCCGGTCGTGGTGGCTGCGACCAGTTCGCTTACTGAGGTGGCTGCTGAGGCAGGTGTCATGGTGGGCACCACCGGCGCTGAGATCGCCGAAGGACTGGACTACGTGCTCGGGTCCGACTTTCCCCGGGACCGGTACGTCGCTGCTGGGCGCAGGCACGCTGCCCCGTTCACCTGGGAGCGCAGTGCGAAGGGGCACGCGGAGGTATGGCGCAGCGTGGGAGGCTGAATACCGACAGGCCGCGAGGCCGCCAAGCCACAAAGCCGCTCGAAGGCGCTGTCCACCAGGACGCGCCTCTTGTAGGCTGGCCGGATCACATCGCGTGAACTCTCGGGGGTACACAACCGCTGGGAGTGAGGAATGGTCGACGAAGGCCGCCACGCAGCGCGAGTGCGGCCGTTCGAGACCCGGTTTCGGTACTGGGCCGCTGGGCTCTCGATCCTGTTCGCAGGTGCGCTGCTGGGGCTGTACACGGTGGCGGTTCGGACGCATACCGGCCAGGTCGTCGATGTGACCGTGTACCGATGGTCGCATGGGCTGAATCACGGCGGCGGGCTCAGCGGCGCCCTCCGCTCCAACTTGCACGTGCCGCTTCTCGTGGCCTGCCTGGTCCTGGTATCGCTGGCGCTCAGAGCGCGGGACTGGCACCGGGTCGCCGCCGCGCTAACCGTCGCGGCGGCCACCCCCGTAGCGTCCCTGTGGCTGCGCGATGAGGTCTTCGACCGGCCCTATCTGGGTGATCACGCCTTTGTGATGAACACCCTGCCCTCCGGGCATGTCTCCCTCAGCGCTGCTCTGGCGGTCGCCATCATGATCCTCTGGCCCTCCCGCGCGCGCTGGCCCATCGTCGTCGCAGGCGTCCTGCTGGCGACGGCTAGCCTGGCGTCCGTGGTCGCGCACGCGCACCGCCCCAGTGACGTCGTCGCCTCTGTGCTGCTCACCGGTGCCGTCACGTGCGCTGCGCTGGCTCTGGGTGGCCCGCTCGCCGCGCCCCGAGTCATGCGGAGAGCCGTCGTGGTTCCGTCGACGGAATCGACCCCGCCGCCCTCATCCGGGGACTGGTTCAGGCGAGGAGATCCTGGTCTTTCAACTGGGCAACGAAGGCGTCGACGTCCCGCTCGGCCGTCTCCCGATCAATCCGGTACTCGGCAATCAGGGCATCAGTGAGCTCACCCTCCGACCGTTCCTCGGTGAGCAACTTCGTCAAGAAGGCCCCAGCGGCGTTGGTGGTCAGGTAGACCGAGCCCTGCAGGTCAAGGATCACCAACTCCCCGTCGATCTCCTGCCAGGTCAGATCGTCCATGCGCAACTTCATTGGTTCGCTACCTTCCGCGTCAGTTCCTCACGACCCGCCGTCGGATCCCGGAACGAGACAAGCGTATCTGGCCTGGCGCGGCACATTGCCACGATCCCGGGATCAGGCGCGGGCCAAGGCAGTACCCGCGTCCACAGCACTCAGGACCCGCGAGCCGAGATCGTCGGCGAAGGGGGGCCCCCACGGGATCTGCGCACGGAAGACCGGGACTCTACCGGCCACCGCAGCGGCGTTCTCAGTCAGTTGCGCCAGAATCCGGCGGTCCTGCCACCCCAGCAGACGTGGAAACCGCAACAACTCGATCACTGACATCGCCCCGGAGAGACGATGGAGTCGGACCTCGTCGGCCTCCCGGTCGGGGATCGGGATGAGGATCGCCCGCAGCGGCATCCGGTCGGTGGCCCGCTCCGGGGGGCTGAGGACCTGGCGAGCATCGACCGTCTCCCTACGTGCCAGCGGGACGGTGAATCTCGTCGAGAGCGCTTCGGCACCCTTGCGCAGTCGCAGCTCGGTCGCACCTAGCCGGGCCAGTGCCTTGCCCTCATCGAAGTCGACCCGCAGGACGTCGTCGGTGATGAGTGCGCCACCGGCAGCGCACAGCAGGGTCGCGACGGTGGATTTACCCATCCCGGAGAACCCGACACATGCGATCGCCTCATCACGCACCTGCACGGCGCTGGCGTGCAGGACCGCGTGGCCTCGCATGTGCAGAATGAACGACAGCACCGAGCCGGCCAGCAGCACCACGGACAGTTCCGGGTCGGCTCCCTCGAACGGATATGCCGTCACCGACGTCAAGTCGGCGTCGATCTCGAAGTCCGCCGCGGTATAGCACCGGTAGGTGTAGCCCCCATCCGGTCGCCGAACCACGTCCTGCCACCGTCGCCGCGCGGTATATGTCAGCAACGGCTCCCCAACCGGGGGCAAGGCCGGTTCAGCCCGAGGTGCGCCCCACCGCACCTCGACATCCACCCTCGCGCCAGGAGCAGCCGGCCTAGCCTGCCACAAGGGTCGTTCGGAGGAGACGACGAGGCCGTAAAGTTCCTGCAGGTCACTCACGTCCAGCCTCCAGAGCCTTGAAGGCGAGCGGTTCGAATCCGGCCTGGCGTTCCAGGTCCAGGTCCGCTCCGTCGACGCGGATCCAGGCATGTGCCTCGACTTTGCCGTCCGTCTTCCGGACGCCGATCACCAGCTCCGGACACCGCTCGCGCAAGATATACCCGGTCATCACCGAAGTCCGCAGACAGGTCCCGTTGATGAACGGCAGAGCGAGAACCCGGCGTTGGATCTGCAACTGGCGCACTTCGCGGACGCTGAGTTCGGTCGTCGGCGACACCGGTGCTTGCGAACTCCTCCGCTCCCTGACGAGAGGCGCGCCGAATCGCCGCGCGACGACGTCGACGGACGTGGTCCGCAGGCTGAACTCCACGGCCAGCCACAACAGCAGCAAGCGCATCGCAGTGCCATAGTCACGCAACCTGTGGTGCACGTCGGCCCTCCTCGCCCCTATCTGCCGATGGTACCCCCGTCTGTTGCGCGAGCCACGCCTGCTGCAACAGCAGAACCACGAGGGCCGGAACCAGATCGGCCAGCCAGGCCTGACGCAGCTTCTCGACATCGACCAATTCCGAGTCGACGCCAGTTCCATTCCAGTCCCGGGCAAACTCTCGAGTCGAACGGCCGAAGTATGCAGTATTGAACCGCGCCTTGCTCGCTCTGCTCAAGACCTCACCGGGCAGCACGCGGCCGAAGACGGCGGTCATCGCCTCAGTTCGGTCGGCATAACCGAAGTAGGGCGCGTGCCGACTGTAACTGGCCAGGAACTGCGGGTGCCAGAACGGATCCGCGACGACAGAACCATACTCAGCAGCAATGGTGGTCATGGTCTGCCCATAGGCTCCCCGGAACCGCGCGCTGCACAAGACTTCCAAGCCCCCCCGAAGAGATAGGGGCTCGTGCACCTGGTCCCGCAGCGCGTCCGACAGGAACTCCCGGCGTGCCGAATCGGTGAGCCAGGGCATGTCGAGCATCGAGGCGCCTCTGGCTCTGCGACGTCGCACTCGTTCGGGCGCCAAGGACCACAGTGCCTCCCGTCGGGGACTCCCGGGACGGAATCGGCCCCGGACGCCAGCAACCAGCGCACTCGCGCGTTTAGGCAGGAACACATCGTCGCCACCCTCGCCGGTGAGCACCAGCCCACCTGCGGTGCGTTCGAACATGTCAGCCCACAGGTGAGCAGCCGCTGGAAAGACGAGCCCTCTGCGGAGGAGGCTCTGGGAACCGCGCGGGCCCAAGTACTCGTTCTCGCCGTCGACGACTTCGAGGCGCATCCAATCCTGAACACCGAGGTGCTTGACCACCAGCTCCTGCCATTCAGTCTCATCGGATTCGTCGAGACCCGGGTAGACGTAGGTGAACGGGACCGCGGCGGGGATACGACGTTCCTGGGCCAGGCTCACGGCTGCTGCGAGGATCCCGGAGGAGTCCCGGCCACCCGAGAACGTGACGTAGACGACCCTTCCATCGGCCGCGCGTTCGATCGTGGACTTCAGGGCCTCGAAGGGGTGGCGAGCGGCCGAACGCGGAAACGGCCTGCGCCTCTGCAGCCCAGTCACCACATTGCGGCTGATCTCTTTGTCATTCGGCCGGTAGTAGCTCACGCCGATCCCCTTACAGGCCGCGGTCCGGCCGAGCCGGCCGGACCGCGCCTTGATGGTCGAAGGTGCTCAGGAGGTGGGCGCGTCCCGTTGGAGGATGAAGGGGAACGTACCGTCGAAGTCCAGAGCAAATTCCTTCCCCCTAGCCAAGGTGACGTCGTGGACCGAGCCGGCCTCGGTGATTCGTGGTGCTTCGTACATGACACTTCCTTCCAGTAGCGGCGCAATTGCGGTTGAGCCTTCTCAGGCTAGGGAGCCGACGCCCGCCCTGCGGAGCAAAGTGCATGCTTCAGCCGGGTGAATCTCGCCCCGGCCGGGTGACTCACGTCAGGGTGAGTGGATCGCCCTGGGGGTGAGATGGCACTCATCTCGGCTCGCGCAGCGGTCTCATACCGCCTCGCGCGCGTGACCGCTCTCCCCCGCCGTCCGGCTGTCCGGGCAGGTGGACTGTTGCGCGAGCCAGGCTTGTTGCATGAGCAGACCCACCGGAGCCGGGACGGGATCGTGGAGCAGGGCCAGTCGCAGTTCCTCGACGTTCACGACGTCGGCGTCCACTCCCGTACCGTCCCACTGCCTGGCGAACTCCTGAGCCGAACGCCCGAAGTACGCGGAGTTGAAGTGTGCTTTGCTGGATCTGCGCAGGATCTCCTTCGGCAACACCTGGCCGAAGACCGCTGTCATCGCCTCGGTACGGTCGCCATAGCCGTAACGCGGGGCGTGCCTGATGTAACTATCCAGGAACTCGCCGTGCCAGAACGGATCCTCAACGGTCGAGCCGTACTCGGTGGCCATGGCTGCGTAGGTCTGCGCCAGCGCCGCACGTGTCCGCGCACTGCACTGGACCTCGAGACTGCTCCGTAAGGACAGCGGCTCGTGCACCTCCTCACGCAGAAAATCGTTCCAGAACTCACGCGCAGCCGCGTCCGTCAGCCATGGCATGTCCATCAGAGGACGGTTGCTAGCCCTCCGAAAGCGGAGCCGCTCGGGGGCCAGGGACCACAGCGCCTCCCGGCGGGGCGTCCCGGCACCGAAACGTCCCCGCCCGGCCCGGACCAGGGCACCGGCACGCTTCGGGGAGAAGACCTCGTCGCCACCCTCACCGGTCAAGACCAATGAACCCCTGGTGCGGTCGAACATGTCCGCCCAGAGATGAGCGGTGGCGGGAAAGACCAGGCCCCGCCGCTGAAGACTGTGAGTCCCCCTGGGGCCGAGGAACTCGTTGTCGCCCTCACGAACTTCGATGCGCATCCATTCCGCGACGCCGAGGTGGCGGACAACCAAGTCCTGCCACTTACCTTCGTGAGTCTCGGTCAACCCGGGATAGACGTAAGTGAACGGGACAGCGGCCGGTATTCGACCCTCGCGGGCGAGGCTGGTGGCTGCCGCGAGAATCCCGGAGGAGTCCCTGCCCCCGGAAAAAGTGACGTAGACGGATCGACCATCGGCCGCACGTTCGATGACAGTCTTCAGTGCCTCGAACGGGTGCCCGACACTCGACCTGGGAAATCGCCTGCGTCGCTGGTTCCCGGTGACGAAACCGCGACTCGTTTCCGTCACGTCAGGACGGTAATAGTCCACGTCTCACACTCCCACCGTGGCCCGGTTCGAAACGAACCGGGCCACAGCCGTCGGAAAATTGAGTCTCGAGAATTGAGGCTCAGGAAGTGGGCGTCTCAGGCCATCCCATGTGGCTATTGCCATCGCCGTAGTAGACGCCCTTTTGGAGGGTGACGTCGTGGACCGAGCCGACCTCAGTGATTCGTGGTGCTTCATACATTGGAGGATCTCCATCCTTGATGAGGTTAAGCACCTCGAAGAATACGGGGCTGCGACGTCCTGCGCCGACGGCAACCGGGTGAATTCACGCGCTCCAGGTTCCGTCGAAGGGTGAGGCCGAGCCTCACCCTCGTCGGGTGGCGCGCGATCCGCCTGCGACCTCCGTCACGGCGGCGAGGTAGTCGCGCCGTCCGCGCTCACCTCCGATATCAGCGGAGAGGGCTCGCGGTTGGCTACCGTGTCGTCGGACGCGAGCCTCGTGCACCCGCGCCATCACCATCTGACGTGCCAACTCCACGCCCGATCCGGCCAGACTTCCCCGGGCGCTGGCATACAACCCGCCACCGATACTGCGATCGTGTGGGAGACCGGGGAACTCATATCGATGGTCGCGCCGGGCGGCCAGGTGCGACCACACACGCCCGCGCCGCGCGCTGAGGCCTGGTGGCATCGGCGCACCGGACACCCTCGAAACGCGTTCCAGCACCAGCACCACCGGTACGGCGGTACGGGCCGCCAGACATCGGCGGCGCAATTCCACCGGGTCGAATCCGAGCCGGTGTGTGGCGAAGTGCAGATCGCCGAGCCACATCAGGCGGTTCGCTCCGGCCTGCGCAGCGTGGAACGCCAGGTGATGGACTGTGTCCACCGCATCGAAGGTGGGCACGACATCACCGGAGCTGAACTGCACCTCCACCCGTCGCTCGAGCATGCCGGCGGGGTCCGTCCTATAGGCACGACGCAACTGCTTGGGTACTGCGATGTCCCAGTGCAGGTCCAGGTGTGTGCCCGCGGGTCCGATGAGCGCCACCTCGGCGCGCATGGTCTTGCGGATCAACGCCCAGTTATGGTCCGCCAGTGTGAACCCGGCATCTTCCAGCGTGGCCAGGGCTGCGGGGAACCGGCTCCCGTGGACGAAAACGTCCAGGTCGTAGTACTCGCGCATATCCGGGCTCGGCCACAGCACCTCAGAGGCCACGGGCCCCTTGGCCACCACCCACGGGATGTCCGCGGTGCGCAGTGCGCCGGTGGCCGCGCGGAGGTCGGTCAGGTTGAGCAGGTGCCGCAGGATCTGACGCTCTCGGAACGCTGACAATTGCTCGACCCAGTGCGCCGGCACACCCTCCGCGGCACGTAGCCGCCGTATCACGGCAGGGGTGATCCTGTGCAGGCCGCCGGCCTCGAGCACCTCCTCGACGGAATGCTCAAGGACGCGTGGCGGCAGGACGGCAGAACTCGAGTCGAAGACACTCTCGATGAGAAGCTGCGCTAATGGGCGCCGCGGATTTGTCACGGACCACACGGTACCTGTAATCCCCGCCCGGAATGCGGCCATTCACCACAGTTGGGAACGATATCCGGATACGATTTGGAGGTGACGTCCAATGGTGGTGCGGCCCCGACTCCCCCGAAATCCCTCGGCCGATTCTTTTCCCTCATCCGGTACAGCATTCGGCTGGTGTGGGCTGCCGCACGCGCACCATTCTGCTGGATGGTGGCACTGCAGCTCATGGCCGGCGGGGTCCTGGCCGGCCAGGTCCTCACGATCGAGATGACCCTCAACGCGATCCTGGACATCGACCAGGGTGGCCGCCTGGCTGCGCTGCTGCTGCCGGTGGGACTGCTCGCGCTGCTCACCGCCCTTGGTGCGCTACTGGGTTCGCTGCAGGGATCACTGCGCCGCCTGGTCGGGGAAAGGGTCGCACTCAGCATGTGGCACCGTGTGCTGGAAGTCTCCACCACGGTACCCCTCAAGCAATTCGAGTCCACAGACTTCTACGACCGCTTGGAGCGGGTCCGGTCGCTCGCCCTCACACGCCCGTTCCAGGTCACCAACGGCGTGCTGGCCTGTCTGGGCGCACTGGCGGCGAGTATCGGCGTCGGTGGCGCGCTGTTCCTCATCCACCCGGCCCTCATCCCGCTGCTCGTCCTCGGCGGGATCCCGCTACTGATCACTAGTCGGCGTGAATCCCGCCTGGAGTTCAACTTCAATGTCGCCCAAACGCCCCGGAACAGGCGCCGCACCTACATCTCCTTCCTGCTCACCCAGCGTGACGACGCCAAGGAGATCCGTGCGTTCGGGATCGGCAGGATGTTGCGCGAACGGTTCGACGGGCTGTACCGGGCGTACCTGACCGACCTGAGCCGCCACATCCGAATCCGCGCACTGTACAACGCCGCGGGCAATATCGGCTCGGCGGTGATGCTGGGACTGACCCTCTTCCTGGTCGTCTGGTTGATCTCTCGGGGCGAGGTCACCGTCGCCGGTGCCGGTGCGGCGATCGTGGCGATCCGGATGCTCGCCGGCCAGGTCCAGGCGTTCTTCGGCGGCACCCAGACCATATTCGAGTCCGGGCTATTCATCGACGACCTCGAGGAGTTCATGCGGATCGCACCGGCGCCCGAACTGCCCGGCTCGACCAGCAGCGCTCCCCCGGACTTCACCACCCTGACGGCCCGAGACGTGCACTTCACCTACCCCGGCCGCGAGGAGGCCGCCCTCAACGGCGTCACGGTAGACCTCGCCCGAGGTGAGTTGGTCGCCCTGGTCGGTGAGAACGGTTCCGGGAAGACGACGTTGGCCAAACTCATCGCGAACCTCTACCGCCCCGACAGCGGGGCCATTCTCTGGGACGGCGTCGACACCGACTCGTTCGACCAGAACCAGTTGCGCTCGCGAATGGCGGTGATCTTCCAGGACTTCGTCCGGTACGCCTTCGACGGCACTGAGAACATCGCCATCTCGAGGCCCGATCAACCACCGGATGAGGACGGTGTCCGCCACGCGGCCCGGACCGCCGGTGCCCACGACTTCCTGGAGGCGCTACCGCACGGGTTCGGGACGAACCTGTCCCGGATGTTCGACGATGGGCACGAATTGTCCGGCGGACAATGGCAACGCGTGGCGATCGCTCGGGCGTTCTATCGGGCAGCGCCGCTGATCATCCTGGACGAACCCTCCGCCGCCCTCGACCCACGCGCCGAGGCAGAGTTGTTCTCCAACCTGCGCCACACCCTGCAAGGTCGAACCGCCCTGGTCATCTCCCACCGCTTCTCCACCGTGCGCAATGCCGACCGGATCTATGTGCTCGATCAGGGGCGCGTGGTCGAGCACGGCTCACACAACGAGTTGATGCGCAACCAGGGCCTGTACGCCGAACTCTTCACGCTGCAGGCCTCGGCCTATACCGACGGCCATGCCTGAACACGTGGGCACGACCTGTGAGTGAGTACAGATGCGGCACATCCACCTGATCACCCCGGGCGACCACTTCTCCCCACGAACGGGCAGCGCCATCCCTACCGTGGTGCACGGCCTGGCGGGCGCCGCCTGCCCGACCGGAGTCCGGCCCGCGGTGCTCCTGGCGCGGGGCACCTACCCGGACCGCTACCAGAGCGCAGAGATCATCGAGTACGACCAGGCTCCTGCCCGTCGCTTCGACGGGCACCTCGACGTGATCGCCGGACGCCTCGGGGTGAGACGACCGAGTCGACGCACCTACGCTGCCTCGCTGCGTTCGCAGCGAAGGTGGGAACAGGCGACGCTCCTGGCGCACAACGCCCCGCAGGCGATCCCGCTGGTCGACGCCAGGCATCAGGCCGTGCTGTATGCCCATAACCAGCTCCTGCGCACCTACTCCCGTCGGGAGAGTGGCCGAACGCTTGACGCAGCCGCTGCCATCATTTGCGTCAGCGAACACCTTGCTCAGCAGACCACCGATCTTCTTCCGCAACACCTTCGGCCACGAGTCCGGGTAGTCCACAACGGGGTGGACACCGCGTTCTTCAGCGAGGTCAGGCACCCTCGCGCAGACCGACTGCGCGTGGGCTTCCTGGGGCGCGTGATCCCCGGTAAGGGTGTGCACGTCCTGCTGGAGGCCGTCAACTCCCTGGCCCGGCCCGACATCGAGGTCACGGTTATCGGCAGACCCGGCTTCGCGGCCGACGCTCCGCTGAGTAGGTATGAACGGAAGTTGCGGATGTTGGCGGCAGCGTCGACGGCTGCGGTGTCCTTCGCCTCGTTCCTGCCCCGGCAGACTCTGCCGGCAGCGCTCAGTGACGTGGACGTGCTCGTCGTCCCCTCGGTGTGGCCCGAGCCGTTCGGCCTCACCGCCCTCGAAGGCATGGCTTCCGGTGCGGCATTGATCGCCAGTGACGTCGGCGGGCTCCCGGAAGCGGTGGGCGCCGCCGGCATGCTCGTCCCGCCGGGCGACGTCACCTCCCTCGCTGCTGCTCTAGGCGCACTGGCTGACGACCCGGGGCTGCTCGCGAGCACCCAGGACGCCGGGGGCGATCGCGCCAGGACCATGACCTGGGCCCACTCACGCGAGCGCCTCGACAAGGTGCTGGCCGGGATCTGACCTCACACCAGAACCATGGCGGTACGGCTCCCAGCCGGCGGTCGGAATACCACACTCGGAGACGAACTGATCTGTAGGCTGGCCCCAGGTGGACCGTCCACTGGCCACAGAACGAGACGCTCATGACAATGCTGTTGATGCCTGACGGCCCCCTGGTCGTGTTCGCTGTGGGAGCACACCCGGACGACATCGAAATCGGGTGCGGAGGCGCACTCCTGACGCTTGCCGAGCGCAACACAGCCGACATTCGCACGCTCGTACTCACCGGGACCGCTGAACGCCGTGAGGAGGCAACGCACGCGGCCACCGCCTTCGGAGCTGCTCATCCTCCCCGTTTCGCAGGCCTACCCGACGCACACCTGCCACAGCACTGGGGAGAGGTGAAGGAGGCGCTGACCACATTCCGCGCCGACAACCCCACGCCGGATCTCGTACTGGTGCCACGCGCTGACGACGCACACCAAGACCATCGACTGCTGGGACGGATGGCTCCCACCGTCTGGCGCGGGCCGCTCATTCTTCACTACGAGATCCCTAAATGGGATGGAGACACCGGCCAGCCCAACCTCTACCTGCCACTTCGTCCCGATATCGCCGCGCGTAAAGTTGCTCTCCTCAACGAGTGCTACCCCTCACAACACGACTGTCACTGGTGGGACGACGAACTCTTCTTCGCGCTGATGCGGCTCCGGGGCGTCCAGGCCCAGTGTCGCTATGCCGAAGCGTTCACGGGGCCGAAGATTCTGATGTCTTTAGGAGAATGAATGACTCGACTCAGCTTCGGGATCCCCGTCTACAACGGCGAGCCCTATCTCGCACCTGCGTTGCGTTCCATTCAGGAGCAGGACATATCCGACATCCGAATCATCATCTCCGACAACGGCTCCTCCGACGGAACCCAGGCCATCTGCCGTGCGGCGGCCGCAGAGGACGACCGGATCCGGTACTACAGGTACGAACAGAATCGCGGGGGCACGTGGAACTTCCAGAACGTGGCACGGCTGTGCGACACCGAGTTGTTCAGTTGGATGGCCGCCGATGACATCAAACTCCCGGCGTTCTCCAGCGCAGCCCTTCGCGCTCTCGACAACGCGGGACCGGGCACTGTGTTCTCCTACCCCCGCACACGGCTCATCGACGGTGCGGGGACTGTTTATGAGGACCTCAACGACGCCGACCTGGGGATGGATGCGCTGAGCGCACACGAACGTGTGCGCAACATGTTGCGTGCCCAGGCCTCCCAGCCGATGTACGGCGTCATCAGGATGTCCGAACTGCGCAAGACCCGCGGGTTCCGATCGCTGCTCGGTCCCGACATCGTGCTCCTGACCGAACTGCTGTGCTTGGGCGGGATGGCCACGGCGGACGAGCAAGCATTCCTGCAGCGCCGTCATGACACCCAGGTTTCGGTACAGGGGTCCGAGGCTTCCTGGTGGTTCGCACCCGGGCAGCGCGGGCATCGTTCGTTCGCCGAAACGCGCACGAACATCGAGATCTACCGAGGCGTGCTGCACATCGACCTTCCGTTCGCCGAGAAGGTCCGAACCTGTGCCACCGTCGGGCCGTCATGGGTGTTTCCACGATGGCGGGCGATGGCCCGTGATGTGGCCAACGCCATCGGCATCAAGCCGAGCGCCGGCAGGTTGCGAGCACAGCAGGAAGCCCAGTCCGCCGCCCGCCAGACGCCAGGATCCGATGAACGCCGATCTGCATAGTCGACGAATCCGGCGCACGCGGGCACGCGAGGATGCGCCATGACCACCGGCGACGTCGAACCGGTCGAGGGTTGGCGAGATCGGTGGTCGGGCTCGCCCGAGGGGGTCGTCGTCCTCGATATCGGGGAGCAGCCGCCGTCGGATCTCTTCCCGTGGCCTACCGACCCCCTCCCCGACCCCCGGTACCCGCTCCGCATGGTCCTCGGCAGCACCAGCGGCCTGCTGCAGCTGGAGCATGACCCGACCACACCGGAGGAGATCGTGGGAGTCGAACCTGCGGCGCTGGTACGACAGGCCGAGATGTGCGTCGCCGATGCCGTCACTGCCGGTCTGATCCGCCCCGGAACCCGCGTGATCCACTACCCCAGCCCCCACGGCGGGTCATGGCATAGACAGTTGGAACCATTCGGGCTTACCGACGTGGAGACCGGCGACGCTGACCTCATCGTCGACGTGCACGGAATGATGCACGCTCCGGACCAGAAACGGGCGTTCCTCGAACGTCGGGACCGCCTCACCGACGGAGGGGTGCTCCTGTTCATGATCCACAACGCCTCTGCCATGGTGCGCGAGGGCATGTGGAACACGCTGAAGAGCGGGCACTTTGCCTACTACACCACGCCCTCACTCGTCCGCATGGGTCACGAGATCGGACTTACGGCCATTGGTGCGTGGTCGTACCCACTATACCACCACGGAACCACGATGCTGGCATTCGCCAAAGCAGACGGACCTCTGGGTAACGCCCAGGCGACGTCAGTCACTGAGCTCGTGAGGAAAGAGGCGGAACTCGGTGTCCTCCAGCCGGGACGATTGCGATCGGCGCTCCACACGGCGTTCACCCACTCGGCGAATACGCTCCGCGCTTACCTGGATAGCGCGGAGGTTGACGGTCTGACCCTCGCAGGCTACGGCGCAGCCTCTCGCACGGCGGCGTTGCTCACCTCCGCAGGTGTGACGGTGGAGGACCTGGCGATGATCGCCGATGCCTCACCCGCTAAACACGGCCGCACAATGCCGGTCAGCCGTATCCCCATCATCGCGCCGCATGACCTTGCCGGAGCCCGGCCCGACCGTGTGCTGCTCTTCATCTCCGACCTCCTGCCCGAGGTGCGAGCGGCACTACCCGAGATCGAAGCCTCCGGCGGCCGTTGGGTCATCGTCGACCCAGTGCCGACCGATGTGCAACCTGACCGCCCTCGCTGATCAGAACCTATCGGAGGATGGGCCGGCGGATGCCGGCTGAGGTGTCAACCACGACCTCGGCGAAGTGCAGTCCGGACGTGGATCCACTCCTCCTCCAGCCGCGCCGCCGCATCGGCCACCGCAGCGGCCGCGCGCTCACGGCCGGCCGCATCAGCTATGGCGTCCTCGACCAGGTCAGCCACCTCGTTGACCTGGAAGGACTCGACGTGTCGCACCCGCTCGGGGTTACCCAGCATCGTCATGAGACTCTGCTGCTTTTGACCGTAGGCGATGCCAACCAGCGGAGCTCCTGCCAGCGCACCCATGACGAGTGAGTGGTATCGCAGCGCCACCACCGCGCTCGCCGACGTCATCAACTCGGTCAGCCCGGCGACCGTGCCGACAGTGTCGACCCGCACGGCATCGTCTGCGAGAGAATCCCGCACGTCAACCGCAGTGCGCAGGTCGTCCTCGTCGCCGCCCACGAGCACGACGCCGTAATCGCGCCTGCGCAGTTCGCGCACCAGTTCAGTCGTGCCTCGACGGTAGGACCCTTGCACGTCCTCGTTCGTCTTCGGGTCATCGGCGAGGCCGTAGTAGGTCATCACACCCACGATGACGGTCGCCTCCCGACCACCGCCGCCCGAGCCGCTGGGAGCCCCGTCGGCCGCGAACCCGAAGGCGAGATCGGCGACGACGGGGTCGGAGTCGAGCGCTGCCCGCATCTGCCTCATCGCCCGCAGCGACTCCACGTCCCGGAACGAGCGGTAATCCGCCCATGCCGCACTCCGGCGAATGAACCAGCGAGCCATCACTCGATCCTGAACTTCCACTCCGATATTCCAGAGCAGGAACGGACGCCGACGGACCTTTGCCGCGAGAGCAAGCGCCCACAGTTCATAGGTCAGGGCGAACGGTCCTGCGCCATACCGTTCCCACGTTCCAGTGCCGGCGACCACGACTGCGTCCAGGCCGCCCAATACTTTCATCGCTCGCAGCAGCACTCCGATCCGGTTCCTCGCGAGAACAGCCAACCGAACCCACTTCGAGCCCGGTCGGGGGGCTACTACCGTGCTCAGCGCGACCGCCGGCACCCCTCGATCGGAGTGCACCCGGGCCGCGCCTTCGGCGATGACGACGACCTCGTGCTCATCGCCCAGCCGTTCCAGTGCTGCGGTGAGAGTCGCTTCATTACCGAAGTTCCCCGTGCCGAACAAGCCGGCGACGCCCACCCGCGGAGGTGGTTGCGGCCGCGTCATACCGGTGTCACGCCCGGCACGGTCACCACCGGGAGACCGTTAGCCCGCTTCGTTGCCGGCGCAGACTCCCATACCGCCCACGGCCGGTCTGCCCTGCGGTTCATGTCCTCGAGGTAGGCCCGCTCCTTGAGCGTATCCATCGGTGCCCAGAATCCGTCATACGGCCGGGCACGGAACCTGCCGTCCCGCGCTGCCCGCACACAGGCATCCATGACGAGGTCCTCGCCCTCGTTGAGGTAATCGAAGATGCCCTGACGGAGCACGAAGTAACCACCGTTGATTCGCATCTGAAGGCCGCCGACGGCCTCAAGACCCGTCATCTTCCCTTCCTCGGTCATCTGCACGACGTGGAACGAATCCGGCGGGGGCACCGCCAGCAGGGTGCCGACTGCATCAGTGGTGAGGAAGTCGGTGATCATCTCGTCCAAGGGCGAGTCGGTCAACACATCCCCGTAGTTCGCCAGGAAGACCTCGTCATCGTCCAGATGAGGGCGGACGCGACGCAGCCGTTCACCGATGGCGGTGTCCATGCCGGTATCGACGAATGTGATCCGCCAGTCGCTGATATCGCTGGAGAGCAGGTTGACCTGCCGTCCGCCATGGGTCAGAACGAAGTCGTTGGACCGGGTCTCCTCGTAGTTGAGGAAGTATTCCTTCACCGCGTTTGCGCCATACCCCAGGGCGAGGATGAAGTCCTTGTGACCGAAGTGGGCGTAGTACTTCATGATGTGCCACAGCACCGGGCGAGACCCGATCGGCAACATCGGCTTGGGCTGTGACTCGGAACTGGAACGAATCCGCATGCCGAGTCCGCCACAGAACAACACGACTTTCACCATGCCTCCTTACCTTGATCGATCTCCTCGTCAGCCCGGTGGGCTCCCGGGTTCGATAACGTCGAGGTGTGGCAGGGCGACGACGAGTTTGCCACCCCAAGCAGCGACATATTCGAGTTGCGCGCTGATCTCTGCTCGCAAGTTCCACGGCATGATCACCACGTAGTCGGGGCGGGCAGATTCCAGGGCCTCAACCGGATGGACCGGAATGTGGGTTCCGGGCAGGAACCGGCCGTGCTTATACGGATTGCGGTCCACGGCAAAGGAAATGAGGTCGGAGCGCACCCCGCAATGGTTGAGCAGAGTGTTGCCCTTCCCGGGTGCACCGTAGGCGACGACGGTGCTACCTTCCCGTTCGCGGGCGATGAGGAACTCGAGGAAATCGTTGCGGACGGCGGCCACCGCAGCGGCGAAGCCACCATGCCCCGCGACGGTGTGCAGGCCAGCGGCTTCCTCGACCTCCAGCACGCGGGTCACTGCAGCGGTAGGCGTAGGGGCGTGCTCGGTCGGCGCCGACCATGTCCGCAACGAGCCACCGTGGCTCGGCAGTTCCTCGACGTCGACCACCGTCAGCCCGGCAGCGGCGAGGACCCGCTGGGTCGTCAGCAGCGAGAGGTATGAGAAGTGCTCATGGTAGATCGTGTCGTACAGGTTGTCCTCGATGAGGCGCGCCAGGTGCGGAACTTCGATGCTCACCCGGCCTTCGTCGGACAGCATCGCACGCAACCCTCTGGCGAAGTCGACGATGTCCGGCACGTGCGCGAAGACGTTGTTGGCAACGACCAGGTCAGCACGGCCGTGCTCGCGGGCAACCTGGCTGCCTGTCTCTTCGCCGAGGAAGGCCACCAGAGTGGGGATCGATCGGTCAATAGCCGCTTGCGCCACGTTCTCGGCCGGCTCGATGCCGAGGCAGCGGATCCCGCGTGCGGTGACATGTTGGAGCAGGTACCCGTCATTGCTCGCCACCTCGACCACGAACGACTCCGGACCGAGACCGAGTGTGATTGCGCTGTCGTCAACGAACCGGCGGGCATGCGCCACCCATGAGTCGGAGTACGACGAGAAATAGGCGTAGTCGGTAAAGATCTCCTCGGCAGGAACGTAGGTGGGCAACTGCACCAGTAGGCACTCGCCACAGATCCGCACGTGGAGTGGGTAAAACGTCTCGGGCTGGTCGAGTTGATCCGATCGGAGGAAATTCTCGCAGAGGGGCGACATCCCGAGATCCACGAACGTGTGATCGAGTTCCGCTCTGCACAGCCGGCAACGTGGGGCCGGCATCAGCGG
The DNA here is from genome assembly GCF_049724975.1 of Pseudactinotalea sp. Z1732. Taxonomy (NCBI): domain Bacteria; kingdom Bacillati; phylum Actinomycetota; class Actinomycetes; order Micrococcales; family Cellulomonadaceae; genus Pseudactinotalea; species Pseudactinotalea sp. Z1732. The sequence goes on from NZ_JBMPQC010000003.1 coordinate 148,792, forward strand.
GCAACTTCATTCATCCGCAATGTCGTCAGGTCGAGTTGACCGGCTTCTGCCAGTTCCTGGATACGGCGCAGACGCACGAACCTGGGACCTTGGAAGTCTTCGGAGGTCAGGCCCCGTGTCTTGGCGTCGCGCCAGATCTCGCGGATCCCGGCGGGAACGGTCCACTGTGGCTTGAACTCGGGCAGGAGACTGCGGATCTTCGTGAAATCGACCCGGTAGTTCCTCGTGTCCGGGCCAGCGTCAGCAGCGAAGGTCACAGGGGCCCCGGTTATCCGGCTCACCTGCTCGGCGATGGTACGGATCTGCACGACGTCCTCATCGCGGCCCACGTTGAAGGCTTGGTCGTGCACGAGGTCACGGGGAGCCTGCAGCACTGCCAGGAAAGCCCGGGCGATGTCCTCAGCGTGGACCAGGGGTCGCCACGGAGTCCCATCGGACTCCAGGCGCACCTCACCGCGGGTGAAGGCCGTACCCGTGAGATTGTTCACGACGATATCCGCGCGAAGCCTGGGCGAGGACCCATAAGCCGTGGCGTTGCGTAGGTAGGTCGGTGAGAAGTCATCATCGGCCAGTGGGGCGATGCCCTCCTCCGCCCGAACCTTGCTCTCGCCGTACGGGGTGACCGGACGGAACTCACCAGTCTCATCGATCGGCCCGGCACCGCCTGCCCCATAGAGCGAACATGACGATGAGAACAGGAAGCGCGCGACCCCGGCCTCCTTGGCGGTGCGAGCCATATGGATCGCACCCTCGGTATTGACGTCAAAGGTGGCGGCCGGGTTGAGGTGACCGATCGGATCATTGGAGATCGCCGCGAGGTGAACCACCGCGTCGAAGCCGCGCAACTCCGCCGGCTGAGCGTCGCGGATATCGCCGGTGCGCTGTTCATACCCCTGCGGTTGTGCCCCGAAATCGCAACCGTCGTACCAGCCGATATCGAGCCCGACAACCTCGTGTCCGGCGCGCTGGAGCAATGGCACCAGGACGGAACCAAGGTACCCGCGGTCGCCGTCGACCAGTATGCGCATCGTGCACCCTTCGCCGCGTGAGAGATCCCCTGGAGTCGAAGATACTCCTATTCAAGGCTGTCGTGTTCTGGTCCTGGGGAGATTCTGAGAAGGGGCTCGATAAGCCCGCCACATGCGAGACAAACCCCGCCAACGTGCGGGAGAATCAGCATTATGAAGGTGCTTCGCATCTCGCACAGTGCGGTCGTGGATGCATGGCGAGAACGGGAACGGGTGCTGCTCTCCCAAGGGGTCGATGTGCGGCTGGTTTCTGCCCGAGAGTGGAACGAGGGAGGGACTCAGGTACGGCTGCAGCCCAAGCCTGGCGAGAAGGTCCGGGGGTTGGCCACGTTCGGTTCTCACCCGGCCTTGTTCGTGTATGAGTTCCGCCGGTTGTGGCGCACTCTCGGCGAGGGCTGGGATCTGCTGGATATTCACGAAGAACCTTATGCACTGGCCACCGCGCAGATCTTGTTCATGCGTACGTTGCAGCGAATCCTGCCTCGTTCCCGGATGAACCCGCCATCGCCGTACATGTTGTACTCGGCGCAGAACATCGAGAAACGCTACCCCTGGCCCTTTCGGACGTTCGAAGGACGCGCTCTACGCCACGCCTCGGCTCTCTCGGTCTGTAATCGAGAGGCGGGAAGGATCCTTCGGTCAAAAGGCATGGTGGGGCGGATCGAAGTCATTCCGCTCGGAGTGGACCCGGAGATCTTTGCTCCGGGTCCATCACCCGAGGACCGGGAGGCTCCCCCGCCCGAGGAACAGGAGGCTCGCCCCCCCGATGGTGAGGCCACAGCGGGCGGTGAAGTCGTGGTGGGTTACGCCGGCCGGCTGGCCGAACACAAGGGTGTCGATGTGCTGCTGCGCGCCGCCCTGGACGACGAGCGCCTCCACCTGCGCATCGCCGGGGCCGGGCCGCTGGAGCACCAGTTGCGCACCCGAACTGCGGGCCTCGGAGACCGGGTGAGGTTTCTCGGCGCACTGAGCGGGGAGGAACTGCCCTCCTTCTACCGTTCCCTGGACATGCTCGCGGTCCCGTCCCTGCCTACCCCGGGCTGGGTCGAGCAGTTCGGACGGGTGGCCGTCGAGGCGATGGCGTGCGGCATCCCTGTTGTGGCGAGCGACACCGGAGCCTTGCCCGACGTCGTAGGAGACGCCGGGTTGCTCGTCCCTCCTGGTGATTCGCGCGCGTTGGCAGATGCCCTGGTCACGGTGGCGGACGCACCGGGCCTGGCCGAACAGCTGCGAGCCGCGGGCTCCGCGCGCGCCCGCGAGTGTGCCTGGCCGGAGGTGGCGCGCAGGTATCGCGAGTTGTACGAGCACTGCATCACGGGCCCGCAGCGCCCAACCTCAGCATCCGCTGCATCCGCGAGGGAACGGAGCGGTGAAGCGCTCCGCCCGGAGGTGGTGCTGGTGGCCTACGGCGCTCCGGACATGGTGCGCTCCGCGCTGGCCCCGCTGGTGGGACACTTTCCGCTGACCGTGGTGGACAACTCCTCGATGCCGGAAATCCGCAGCATCGCCATCGACTCCGGGGCGCGGTACCTGGATCCCGGCCGCAACGGTGGGTTCGCCGCCGGGGTGAACTACGCCCTGGACCGGCGGGACCACCCGGAGCGGGACGTGCTGCTCCTCAACCCCGACGCCATCATCTCCCCCGATGACGTCACCCTCCTGCAGCAGGCGCTGCACGCCGACCCGGAACTAGCCAGTACCGGGCCGAGCCAGGTCGATGATGACGGCGTAGCGGCCACAGTGACCTGGCCTTTCCCCTCCCCGGCCGGGGTGTGGATCCAGACAATCGGGCTCGCGCGGCTGCGTCGGGTCAGGCCCAGCAGGTCGTTCGTCATCGGCTCGGTGCTGATGTTGAAGGCCGCCGCGATCGCCCAGGTCGGGCGCTTCGACGAGCACTTCTTCCTGTACGCCGAGGAGACCGACTGGGCCTTCCGAGCTCATCGGCTGGGCTGGCGGCACGCGCTGGTACCCGCGGCCACGGCACTGCACCTGGGGGGCGGCACGAGCAGCGACCCGCATCGTCGCGACATCCACTTCCACGCCTCCCAGGAGCGCTACCTGCGCAAGCACTTCGGGGGGTGGAACTGGCAGGTCGCCCGAGCGGGGGTGCTCGCTGGTGCCCTCGCGCGTTCGATCCTCCTGCGCGGCGCTGCGGCGCAGCGTGCTCGATGGCGCCTGCGGACCTACGCGACAGGCCCGGTCCGGGCGGAGGCATCGTTGTGATCGTTCGTTCCACTGGCTGGCTGGTCATGACCGGGGTCGGTGCTGTCCTGTTGCTGGTGATCGGGTTCCTGGTGCCGGGAAACTCACTCATGGCGATCGGCATGGCGGCGCTGGTCCTGCTGATCGGGCTGACGGCACGTCAGCCGGCGACCCTGCCGATCCTGGCGATGCCGGCCTCGGTGATCATCCAGCGGGTCGGTGGCGGGGGTGTGGACCTGTCGGTGTCCGACTTCGCGCTGTTCGGAGCCTTCTGGGCCGCTCTGTTCCTCGCGCCACGGCCGTTCTCCAGGCCGATGCGCTCGATGCTGTGGATCTCGGGCATCTACCAGGTGTCCACCCTGTTCACGGTCATCGCCAACCCGTTCCTGGCCAACACGGTCGAGTGGTTCCACGCATGGCTCTTGGTCGGCGGTGCCCTGGTGGTGGGATGGGCGGTGGGGCGGGCCGGCCGCGCACGCCTCGGGCTGACGCTGTTCCTACTCCCGTGCATCGCGATTGCGGTCATGACCCTCATCACCGCGGGGCAACAATTCGGGACCGGCTACGCCGGTGTCTACCTCTTCGACATGCACAAGAACTTCATCGGCACGGTCCTCGCGTTCGCGGCTCTGGTCACCTATATCAATCCCCGCTGGCTGGACTGGCCCCACCGGCTCGCACAGGGAACCTTCCTGCTGTTGGCGCTGGGGGTCTTCGCCTCCGGGGCCCGTCAGGCGCTCATCGGCCTCGCGGCGGCCATCCTCGTTGTCATCCTGCGGCCGGACCCGGAGCGCAGACGGTCCAAGGTGGTCCTGCTGGCCATCATCCCGGCCATCTTCTACGTCGGGGGCGCGGCGCACGAGCAACTCACCGAGGACAACCCCTTCAACTCCGCGTTCCAACGGCTCGCCTGGTACGACGACGCGATCGAGGTGTGGCGGCGCAGCCCGTGGGTCGGGATGGGGCTGCGGTACTGGACAGCGGGGCGGACGGAGTTCGGTTTCCAGCCCCCGAACGCCGAACTCGAGATGCTCGCCTCCGCCGGTGTGATCGGCCTGGCCGGCTTCCTCGTGCTGTTCGGCGCCAGCCTGGTCGTGCTCTGGCGTATCGACCCCCGCTTCGGCACCCTCGCCTTCACGATGGTGCTGATGCGCTTCGTGCAGGGGCAGTTCGACCTGTTCTGGGTCTCCGTCCAGGCCTCCGTGCCGTTCCTGATCGTCGGTGTCTGTCTGGGGGCGCATGCCTACGCGCAAGCACAGCAGGACCGCGCAGCCGAGGTCGGCCGTCCGCCTCCCGTGAGTGTCCGGCCGGCGACTGATGAGGGACCTGCGGTGAGCAAAGCAGCGACGCGGTGAGGGTGCTGCACGCCATTCGGTCCGGCGCGTTCGCCGGGGTGGAGCGTCACGTCGCCGGACTAGCCCGGGCTCAAGCCCGAGCCGGACACGATGTGGCGATCATCGGAGGACGGCAACAGTCCATGCGTGCGGAGGTGGTCGGACACGCGGTGCGGCTTTGGCCCGGTGAGACCACCCTGGAGGTGGTGCGCCGGTTACGTCGGGCAGCACCCGGTGCCGACATCGTGCACGTGCACATGACCGCCGCCGAGATCGCCGTGACTCTCGCCGCTGTCGGCCGGCGCCACTTCCCTCCCGTGGTGACCACGCGCCATTTCGCCAGGACTCGGGGCAGCGGCGTGGGGAAAGCACTGCGGGCGGCCCTGGCCAGCCGGCGGCTGAGTGCTCAGATATCGGTCAGCGGCTACGTGGCCGAGCATGTCGACGGGGCCAGCGTGGTGGTGTATCCGGGCATCCCGTCGGGACCGGAGATTCGGCCCGCGCGTGACCGCGAAGCCGTGGTCCTCATCGCCCAGCGGCTGGAGGCCGAGAAACGAACCGATCTGGGAGTACGCGCCTTCGCTGCCTCCGGGCTTGCGCGGGCCGGGTGGTCACTGCAGATCGCTGGTGACGGCTCCCAGCGGACGGCGCTGGAGGACATGGTCAGCAACCTCGGCCTGACCTCGCAGGTTCAGTTCCTGGGTCACCTCGACGACGTTCCCGGCCGGATGGCCAGCGCCGGCATGTTGCTGGCCCCCTGCGCCATCGAAGGTCTGGGCCTCAGCGTGCTGGAGGCGATGGTCCACGGGCTGCCGGTGGTCGCGGCCGGATCCGGCGGGCATCGTGAGTTGCTCTCCGGCCTGGATCCGCTGGGCCTGTACCCACCGACGGATCCACGCGCAGCGGGTGAGTCCTTGGCGGCGCTGGCGGCCGACCCGGCGCGGCGGGACGCATACGCAGCCGCCGCCCGCTCGGCCCAACGGGAGCGATTCAACCCGGCAGCACAGTCCCGGGCCACCGAGGACGTGTACCGGTCGGTCCTGCACGGTTCCTCACCGAGCCCGGAACTCGTCGTGATCTCACTTGAGGCATGGGATGAGATCTGGCGCCGCAACCAGTACCTGCTCGCCGAGCTGGTGCGTGCCGACCCCGGCCTGCGCGTGCTCTTCGTGGAGCCGCCTGCCGACCCGTTGTTCCAACTCTCCCGGAGGCGACTTCCCCGGTGGGGAGCCGGGTTGCGCCCGCTGCAGGGGGCCACGGACGACCAGAGGGGTGGCGGAGTTCTGCTGTTCCAACCGACGAAGGTGTTACCGCGCAGAATTGACCGGCACGCTGACCAGCGGCTCGCGAAAGCCGTGCAGCGGGCCAGCCACCGGGCAGGGTTTCGCAGCCCGATGCTGTGGCTCAACGACCCGGCTGCCTCCGCGATGATCACGAGCACGCCCTGGCCATCGCTGTACGACATCACCGACGACTGGCTGGCCGCCGACCGGGACGCCGCCGAGCACGAGCGGCTCGTCGCCAGTGAGCAGATCCTGCTGGCTCGTTGCGAGGAGGTCACCGTATGCTCCGCGCACCTGGCCCGGACCAAGGGAGAGCAACGACCGGTCACGCTCATCACCAACGCTGTGGATCTGGACCGGTACCGCCGGCCCCAGCCGCGCCCAGACGACCTCCCGGCCGGACCGGTCGCCCTTTACCTGGGCACGGTGCACCCGGACCGCTTCGATGTACCACTGGCTACGCGAACGGCTCGTGCGGTCGGGAAATCAGCCACGCTGGTGCTGGTTGGACCGATAGTGGACATCAGCGCCGCCGAACGATCCCGGTTGGAGCAGGCCGGGGTCGTCGTCCTCGGCGGACGACCGTGGCGCTCGGTACCGGCCTATCTGCAGCACGCCGACGTGCTCTTGGTTCCGCACCTCGTGAACGAGTTCACCGACAGCCTGGATCCGATCAAGTTCTATGAGTACCGCGCTGTCGGTCGCCCGATCGTGGCCACACCTGTCGCGGTGTTCCGGGACAGCGAGGACCCTCTGATCACCGCAGTGGACGCCCACCACTTCCCGCAGGCGGTCGCCCGTCTCCTGGGACGTCAGCACCCGCCCGCGGACCCGCCCGCGGACCCGCCCGCCGGAGTCCCGACCTGGCGGGATCAGGCGATCCTCATGGGTGAGGTCATCGCACGTTTGCGGCGGCACGGCGCCACGTCGCAGTGACCGTGGCGGCCGTCCGGTCCACCGAGAACCGCTCCCGGGCCGACGCCCATGCCTGCTCCGCCCTCCTCGCCGCAGCGTCGGGATCGGCCAGCACTTCGCTGATCCCCCGGGCCAGGTCCGCCACATCCCCCGGTTCTACCAGGACGCCGAGCGTCTGACCGTCGTCCCGCAGGATCTCCGGCACACCGCCGGCACGGGTGGCCACCACCGGCACGCCCCGGATCATCGCCTCGACGACCACCTGCCCGAAGGGCTCAGGAACCGGCGAGGCGTGCACGAAGGCGTCCAGTGCGTCCAACTGCGGGCCGACGTCATCGGTGAAGTCCAGCCACGCGATCCGGTCGCCCAAGTCTTCGGCATGGCGGCGCACCTGCTCGGCGTAGTGCTGCGCACCGAACATCGGCGCGCCGACGATCCGGAGTTGCACATCGGGATACTCCTCGAGCACCAGGCGGCCGGCAGCCACGAACTCGGCTTGACCCTTGGTCGGACTGATCCGTCCGATCATCCCCACCACCCGGCCGTCGGACCTCCGGTGCGGTGCTGCCAGGACTTGGGCCTCCTCGAAGCCGGGGTAAGCGAGGACCACCGGCACCCCTGGGAGGGTCCGCGCCGTAGCCCGGGAGTTTACGATCACCGCGGCGGGCACCCGGGAGAGCAGGCGGACCAGCCGCACCATCACCACCGGTAGGTAGTCGGGGCTGATCCGGTCATGCACGTGCCACACCAGCGGCCGCCGGGTCAGCATGGCCACCACGATGCCGATCAGGTCGGACTTGAGCGAGGTGGTGTAGATCAAGTCCGGTCGCAGCCGCCGCACCCGCCTGGTCAACCGGACGGTGAAGCGGGCGGCCTGCACCGCCGTCCGCGGCCACCGGGAGAACCGCCCGGTGCTGACCCGGTCGAGTTGACCGAGCGCGGGTGGCACCGGCTCGGTCCCCACCGGGATACCGGTGCGCCGAATGCGCTGTTGAAGCGGGCCGTCCTCGAACAGTAGAACCCGTGGATCGACGACCTTGCGGTCCAGTACCTTGCACAGGCGTTCCAGCGCCAACTCTGCCCCGCCGAGGCTGGCGGTATGGTCCAGGACCAGCACCCGCAGCGGCCGGTCTCCTCCACTGGGGGCCTCGGGGGCACCCGTGCTCATGACCGCCCGGCCGGGCTACCCACCCCGCTTTGAACCTCCCGTCGCGACACGCCCTTCGACGGCACTGTCACGTCGGCCGCCGAGGGCGGGCTACTCGGTGTCGCGGGGTTCTCGGGCCTCGTTGCGGTCGCGGCCGGGGGGGCCGACCCGGCCGGGCCGGGCCCCGGCGCCTGCGCTTTCGCAGCGACCTGATCGGCCCCAGCGGTCTTCACAGTGGTCCGCTCGGTTCCGGCGACCTGCACGGCGGCTTCGGTGGTCCCAACCGTCCCCGCCTGTGGGTGCTCGCTGCGACGGCGGCGAGAGAACAATCGGCGCAACTTCCCGCCACGTCCCGTCAGTTCATCGCTGCCGTAGGTGGACGCATACAGAATCCGGCGGTCCCGGGCCACGCCGACCAGCGCGATGCCTACTAACGGAACCTGATTCGTTCGCAACCGGTCCACCGCCTCTGTCAGGGCATTCCGTTCGGTCTTCCCCGCCGTTGCCACCAGCACCACACCGCTGGCGTACTGGCCCAGAATCGTCGCATCGGCCGCCGCCAGTACCGGAGGTGCATCGATCACGAGCACCTCACAGGCGCTGCGCAACTCCTCGATCATCGCCCGGACCCCGTCGGTGGCCAGATAGTCCGCCGGGTCGAGTCGCTGCAGCGGCAGTGTTCGCACCGAGAGATTCGCGATCTCACTACGCTGTGGGTCCGATTCGCTGCTGGCGCCGACCGATTGGAAGAGTCGATCGAAGTCAGGCTGGCGCAGGTCGCCGGACAGCGCAATCGTGCTGCGGCCACTCAGGGCGAAGGATGCCGCCAGGTTCGCCGCGCCGAACGAGCGCGAACCGTGGCCGTCGACCGCGGTCACCACCACAACCTGATGCTGCTCCGATGGCATGGTGACCGCGACGGCGGTGCGCAGTTCCCGGATCGACTCGGTGAACGGGGTGGCCACATGCCGTGTCACCGGGAGCATGCGGGTGGCACGGAAGTCCCTGGTCGCCTGACGCAGACCGTAGATGTGCGCCAGCACCGGTGCGCCCGCTAGTTCGGCGACCTCGCCATCGATACGGAGGCGTTGGTCGAGACTCCGACGCAAGAAGGCCAAGCCCACCCCCGCCACCAGCCCGCCGAGCCCCGCCAGGGCGATCACCTGGACATCGGGCATGCCCTGAGGAGCGGCGGACTCGGCCGGACTGGTGATGACAGCCAACTCCGGGGTCGCCTGCAGGGTGTTCAATCGAACCGACAGGGCCGTGTACTCCTCCACGATCAGGTTCTGCTCTGCCAGGGCCAGGGCATCGTCCTCATTGACGTTGAGACGGTCGGTCACGTCGGTCAGTTGCTCGGAGAGCGCCTCCTGCCGTTCCTCGACATACTCGATCTCAGCAGTCCGATACCCGGCGAGATTGTCGATATAGGCCTGGGCGAACGCATCGGCTATTTCCATCGCCTGCTCCGGGCTGAACCCCTCAGCCGTGACGTCCACCATGGGACCGAACTGTTCCGCGGAGACCATCGAGGCCAGCAACGTCGGCGGTGCTGAACTGTCCAGCAGTGTCGCGGCCGCCTCGGCCACAGAACTCGAGCGGAAACTGGCGCTGACATCACCTTCTGAGCCCGCACCAGCCGAGGTCCCCTCGCTCAGTTCAGTTGCCAGGTCCTCCTGCAACTCGAGCCTTGTCACGGACTCGAACATCGGCATCTGACGGTCAAGGTAGAACCAGGCGCCAGTCAGGGCAACGACCATGGCGAGTAGCACCAGGTACCACCCAGCCCGAATAACCCGGCCGAACTCGCGTAGTGTCATCCGGGGCCTCCTCAGGCTGCCCGGGGCCGCTTCGCCCCCGAAGAGTCAACGCATTCCAGCGTCACGGTGCGCAGCCGGGAGATGAACCGGTCGAGCCCGAACCCCGCGACATGCGCTCTGATCACCTCAGTATCCCACGTTTGGGCTGTGACATCAGCCACAGCAACTGCAATCTTTTCGGCTTCCGGAGCGGCGAAGAATACTCCGGTGACGCCATCGATCACGGTGTCCAGGTAGCCACCGTCGCCCAGAACTACCGAGGGCTTGCCGAATGCCCCGGCTTCCAGGGGCGACAGCCCGTAGTCCTCGTAGGAGGAAGCAACCAGCGCACCGGCGCCCTGATAGAGCCAGCGCAGTTCGGCGTCCGCAACCCGGCCAAGCAGCACCACACGCCCCGCACCGGAGGCGTTGACCTGCTCGGCCATACTCTGCAGTCGCATCCGGTCCGGCCCGTCACCCACGATGACCAGAGTCTGGCCATCGAGCAATCCCATCGCCTCGACCAGGACGTCGACGTTCTTGTACGGCAGCAGACGCGCGACACATAACAGGAAGCCCGGGTCCAGATCCGCCACCGGCTGCACCTCGCCGCCGGGCAGCATTGCCGGTGGAGGTGGCAGCACCTCTGCTTCGATCCCGTAGGCCTCGCGGATCGCTCGGGCGGTGACGGTGGAGTTCGCCAGATACACGTCGGCCCGGTCCGCGGCCCTGCGGTCCCACCCGCGCAGTGCCGGCGTAAGCGCGGTCAGCGCTCCGCTCGCCAGGACCCGGCGGGCGCGGTTGGCCAGGCCTGCTCCGTCCCGACCGCTGAGGTAGCGGGAGCGCTGATAGAGCCAACGGGCGGGGGCGTGGCAGTAGACGACGGTGCGCTCCGCACCACGGTAGCCGTGCGCCCAGCCGGTGGAACTGGTCAGCAGGACGTCGGCCCGCACGCGTTGCGCGGAGACAGCCGGCGCCAGCAGCGGCAACGCCAGGCGGTGGTGCCGGCGAAGGACTCCGATCCTGTTCAATCCGGTGGTTCGCAAATCCAGCGCGCCGAACTCCGGGAAGGTCCCCTCTGGGTCGTACAGCGTGGTGTACATCGGAGCATCCGGAAATGCCTGAGCGAGCCACAATGCCACCCGCTCGGCTCCGCCGCGCTGGGTGGCGTAATCATGGGCGAGGGCCACCGGCACACTCATCGGGCACACCCCTTCAGTGTTGACGAACTCGTCCGTGACGCCCCGGCACATGGCAGCGAGGCAACGACCAGCAGCGCCCTGGGTCCACCCGCTCGTGCGGGCGATTGCCGTGGCATGGCCACGTGGTGCACGTGGTTGCCGCACATGTCATCGCCCCCGAACACGACGACTACCTCAGCTGCATGGTCGCCGCGGTACGCCTGGCGCCATGCGCTGGTCTGGCGGGGAATGGGCGAACGTGGCTCGGCGTCGTTCGAGCCGGCAGGAGGAAGTGCGCCCCCGACGGGGGTCCGGGAGCGCACTCCCTCCAGCCGGCGCGAACGGGGCGGAAGCGACGGAACTGACGTTTGTTCGTCTGACCCGCCCGCTCGTGCCGACAAGCGGAGGTACGCCCCCGTCGGGGGTCCGAGGGCGCACCTCCTCCAGCCGGCGCGAGCGCACGGCAGTTTGTGATGTCAGTACGCACCTCGACCCCCGACCACCGCGCCCGCGGTGCGGGCGAGGATCTTCAGGTCGGCCCGCACACTGCGGTTGTCCACGTACCGAAGGTCCAGTCGGACCGACTCGTCCCAATCAAGATCGGAGCGCCCCGAGACCTGCCACAGTCCGGTCAGCCCGGGCTTGGCCAGCAGCCGGTGGTAGGCGCGGTCATCGTACTCGGCGACCTCGCGCGGCAGCGGCGGACGCGGCCCCACCAGGGACATGTCACCCCGCACCACGTTCCACAACTGGGGCAACTCATCGATGGAGAAGCGACGCAGGATCCTGCCCACGGGTGTGACCCGGGGATCCTCGCGCATCTTGAACAGCACGCCGTTGCCATCGCTCTGCTGGACCAGTTGGGCCAGACGCTCTTCGGCGTCGAGGTACATGGTGCGCAACTTCAGCATCGTGAAGGGCACTCCGTCCTCACCGACCCGGGTCTGACGGAAGAACACCGCGCCGGGACTGGTCACCTTGACTGCCAGCATCGCCGGGACCAGGACGGCCATCGCCAGCACGGTCAGCATCAGGCCCAGGCAGCGGTCTATCGCCGCCTTCAGCAGCATCGTGACCCGGGAGGGGCCGAGCGCGATCCGGACCATCGGGGTGCCCTTGACCGAGACCAGTTCGGTGCGGTGTGAGGCGACCTCGGCGACGTCCGGCGCGATGAGAAGGTTCACACCGAGCGGTTCGAGCCGCCAGCTCAACTGCCGCAGTTCCTCCGCGGTGAGGGCGTCCGCGGCCACCAGCACCGTGTCCGCACCGAGCTGCCGCACCAGTCCGGGTGCCTCGGTCACGCCGCCGAGCACGTCGTCGTCCTGGCCCGGTGCGCCCCCGGGCCGGCACCGGCCCAGGATGGTCACGCCCTGCCCGCCGTGTTCGCGCATCAGACCAGCGAGCCCACCGAAGGAGTCGGTTGCCCCGATCATGAGCACCCGGCGGTCCAGATCGCCGTCGCGGCGCAGGCGTCGGATCAGCAACTGGTGCACCCCGCGCATCAGTGCCGCCATTGCGACGCTGACGCTCACTGAGTACAGGAGCAGTGGTTGCGGGATCTCCACCACACCGAAGTAGGCCAGCCCCATCGCGACGGCCGCTGCCACGAGGATCCCGTTGAGCAGTGCCCGCAGGTCCTGGCGGGCCAGGCCCCAGTGGTGGCGCCGATACCCTCCGCGCAGTGCGACCACAACGGTGATCACCGCGCCGGCGCAGGTTCCGGCAGCCAGGGCGTGCAACGGGGAGTACGTGAGCACGGTGACGACGGCGACAGCGATCGAGACGGCCATCAGGTCCACCGCGGCCATCCCGATGGTGAGCACCGAGGCGTGTGGCCGCAGCGTCTCCCGCAGCCATCCGGTGCGCCGGTTGACCAGGTCGAAACGATCCAGAACCGCCGAGTAGACGCTCATGAACTCATACCGGCAGGTGGGGTCCGGAGGCCGGAGGTGCAAGGGGACCGGCGCGTCGACACGACCATCGCGATCCCTCCGATTCCCTCTGGAGGGCCCTAGTTGCCCCGGATCCGATACCGAGTGGGCGCTCCCCCGAACACTGTTGAGTCAACTCTCATCGGCACCGGGGTTCCAGGACGGGACCGGATGATTCCGGCCGGACGCCGGGTGAGCCGCGCGAGGCTCCGACGTCGCCGCAGGACGAGCGGGTTGTGGACTCGGGGTGATCAGAAGCGTCAACGGGCCCCGAGCACGGGTCGACGGCGGCGCGAATCTCCGCGCAACCGGCGGGTGAACCCGCCTCACCCCCGGCTCACCCGCACCGTCAGTGCGCCGGGTACCGGCCGTCCTCGATGTGGCGGGCCAGGGACGGAGGCGCCCGGCCGCGGGCCGGTGCGGGGACGTCGCACGGGCGGGTCCGATTACGTCGCTCGGGTACGTTCAGCCCGCGCGGGTCACCCGTAATGCATGCCCGACGACGTGGACGGGGGAAGTCCGGCCCGTCCAACCCGACCAGGGGCATGCCCGACGACGTGGGCGGGGTGGGTCAACCCGCCCCGCTCAGCGAGGGGGCGGTCAGCATGAGTGTCAGTCCAGTGGCGCGGCGGCTACGCCGCGGGCGGCCAGTTCGGCTGCTCCGCCATCGGGTGCGGTCAGCACCCAGATCCCGCCGTCGTGCACCGCGACGGTGTGTTCCCAGTGGGCGGCGCGGGACCCGTCGGTGGTGACCACGGTCCAGTCATCGGCCAGCACCTTCGTCTCGGCGCCGCCACGGGTGATCATCGGTTCGATCGCCACGCACAGACCGGCGCGGACCTTGGGTCCCCGGTGGGCGGAGCGGATGTTCAGCACGTCGGGAGGCTGGTGCATCGCCGACCCGATGCCGTGGCCCACGTACTCGGCCACGATGCCCAGCGTCGTGTCCTCCCGGGCCGCGACGCGCTCGATCTCGTCCTGGATCGCGTCGCCGACCACGCCCAGGCGCTGCCCCTTGGCAAGCGCGGCGATCCCGGCCCACATAGCCGATTGCGTCACCTCGCTCAGCAGGTGGTCACCCGGATCTCCGGGGTCGTCGTCGCCGGCTCCCACCACGACGGTGAACGCGGCGTCGCCGTGCCAGCCCTCCACCACGGCACCACAGTCGGCCGAGAGCACGTCGCCTGCTTCCAGGACCCGCTGCCCGGGAATGCCGTGCACCACCTCATCGTTGACCGACAGGCACACATGCGCGGGGTAGCCGTGGTAGCCGAGGAAGTTCGAGACGGCACCGGCGCGCTCGAGCACTCCGGCAGCGACTGCGTCCAAATCGGCGGTGCGCACTCCGGGCACCGCCGCCGCGCGGATCGCCGCGTGGATCTCGGCCACCACCAGGCCCGCCTTGCGCATCCGACGGATCTGATCAGTGGTCTTGTACTCGATGTTCGAGAACAACCCCCTGGCGCCTACTCCCGGGGGCCGGCGGCGTCGTGGCCGGCGGCCTGGCCCAGCCGCGGGTTCAATGCCGCCAGGATCCGCTCGGTCACCTCATCGACAGCACCCAGACCGTCCACCTGCACCAGCAACCCACGCTCTTCGTAGACGGTGGTCAGCGGCGCGGTCTGCTCGGCGTAGACCTGCATCCGGCGCCGGATCACGTCCTCGGTGTCGTCGCTACGGCCCTGCTCGGCGGCACGGCCCAGCAGCCGGGCGATCACCTCATCGGTGCCCGCAGTCAGTTCGACCACCGCATCCAGGCTCTTGCCCGCCTCGGTGAGCATCCGGTCGAGTTCGGCCACCTGCACACCGGTGCGCGGGTAGCCGTCCAGGAGGAAGCCCTCGGCGGCGTCGGGCTGGGCCAGGCGGTCGGCCACCATCGCGTTGGTGACCTCATCGGGTACGTACTCACCGGCGTCCATGTACCGCTGGGCGCGCTGGCCGAGTTCGGTGCGCTCGGCCACGTTGGCCCGGAAGATGTCTCCGGTGGAGACGGCCGGGATGTTGAGTTGCTCCGCCAGGCGGGCCGCCTGGGTGCCCTTGCCCGCTCCGGGCGGGCCGAGCAGGATGATGCACTTGCTCATCGCAGGAACCCTTCGTAGTGACGCTGCTGCAGTTGTGCGTCGATCTTCTTGACCGTGTCGAGGCCGACGCTGACCAGGATCAGAAGTGAGACCCCACCGAAGGGGATGTTGGAACTGACACCCATCAGTTTGAACGCGATGGTGGGGATCAGCGCCACGATGGCCAGGTAGATCGCGCCGACCGTGGTGATCCTGGTGATCACGTACCGCAGGTATTCCGCGGTGGGCCGGCCGGCGCGGATCCCCGGGATGAAGCCACCGTAACGCTTCATGTTGTCCGCCACGTCGTCGGGGTTGAACGTGATCGAGGTGTAGAAGAACGCGAAGAAGATGATGAGCAGGGTGTAGATGGCGATTTGGATGTTCGCCGCCGGGTCCTGCAGGTTCTCGAGGACCCACTGCACCCAGCCGGTGGTCTGGTCCTCGGCGAACTGCACCGCCAGCGTCGGCAGCGCCAGCAGCGAGGACGCGAAGATCACCGGGATCACACCGGACATGTTGATCTTGATCGGGATGTAGGTGGAGGAACCGCCGTACATCCGGCGGCCCACCATCCGCTTGGCGTACTGCACCGGGATCCGGCGCTGGGACTGCTCCACGAACACGATCAGCACGATCACCACCGCACAGATCAGCAGGAACAGCACCACGTTCAGCACGCCGTCCTCGGCGGCCGCGATCTGCTGGACCGCACTGGGGAAGCTGGCCGCGATGGAGGTGAAGATCAGCAGGGACATGCCGTTGCCGACGCCGCGCTCGGTGACCAGTTCACCCAGCCACATGATCAGCCCGGTCCCGGCGGTCATGGTCAGGATCATCAGGACCAGGGTGGACCAGTTGTCGTCCGGGATGATCGGGACCTCACAGCCCGGGAACAGGTTCCCGGTGCGGGCCACGGTGATGATCGTGGTGGCCTGCAGCACGGCCAGGAAGATGGTCAGGTAGCGGGTGTACTGGGTCAGCACCGCCGTGCCCGACTGTCCCTCCTTGTGCAGTTCCTCGAACCGCGGGATCACGACCCGCAGCAGTTGCACGATGATGCTCGCGGTGATGTAGGGCATGATCCCCAGCGCGAACACGCTCAACTGCAGCAGGGCGCCCCCGCTGAACAGGTTGATCAGCCCCAGCACGTCCCCGCCCTCGGTGGGTTGACCGGCGATGCAGACCTGCACGTTGCCGTAATCGACCCCCGGGGTGGGGATGAAGGAACCAAGGCGGAAGAGCGCCATGATCCACAGCGTGAACAGCAACTTCCGCCGCAGATCGGGTGTGCGGAACGCCCGCACGAATGGGCTGAGCAATGGTCCTCCTGCTACATCGGCCGCGCACGGCCCGGTCCGGGCGTGGCGGTGTGCTCCACTACGACCCTACCGGGCATCACGCATCGGCAATGATGGGTTGGCCGGGTCGGCAGCGGGCCTCGGGACGCCGAACGCGGCGGCTCGGGATATGACTCCCGATGCCGCCGCCTTCACGCATCGTCTCAAGCCTGCTCGACGCTGCCGCCGGCCGCCTCGATCTTCTCCTTGGCCGAGGCCGAGGCCGCGTCCACGGTGATGGCGATCTTGACGCTGATCTCGCCCGAACCGAGGAGCTTGACCGGGTGACCGCCGCGCACGGCGCCCTTGGCCACCAGGTCCTCCACGGTCACTGTGCCGCCGTCGGGGTACAGGGCGGACAACCGGTCGAGGTTGACCACCTGGTACTCGGTCTTGAACGGGTTGTTGAACCCGCGCAGTTTCGGCAGGCGCATGTGCAGCGGGGTCTGCCCACCCTCGAACCGCGCCGGAACCTGGTTACGGGCCTTGGTGCCCTTGGTGCCACGGCCGGCGGTGGTGCCGCGACCGGAGCCGTCCCCACGTCCCACCCGCTGCTTGCGGGTCCTGGCGCCGGGTGCGGGACGCAGGTGATGCACCTTCAGCGCCGGCGCCGCCGACTCGGTGGACTCGCCCGCCTGCTTGTCGTTCTTCTCGGCCATGGCTTACTCGACCTCCTCAACGGTGACCAGGTGGGCCACCTTGTCGACCATGCCGCGGATCTCCGGACGATCCTCCTGCACCACCGTGTCACCGATGTGCTTGAGGCCCAGGCTCCGCAGCGTGTCGCGCTGGCTCTGTCGCCCGCCGATCGCGGACTTCTTCTGGGTGACCTTCAGTTCACTCATGACGCCACGCTCGCGGAGGCGTCGGTCGAACCTTCACCCGAGGCCGCATCATCGGCGTTCTGCCCACGGCCCTCGGCCTGGGCGCGCAGCAATGCGGCCGGCGCGACGTGGTCCAGGGGCAGGCCACGGCGTGCCGCGACAGCCTCGGGCTGCTCCAGGGACTTCAGCGCCGCCACCGTGGCGTGCACGATGTTGATCGCGTTGGTCGAGCCCAGGGACTTGGACAGCACGTCGTGGATCCCGGCGCAGTCCAGCACGGCGCGGACCGGGCCACCGGCGATGACTCCGGTACCCGGGGACGCCGGGCGCAGCAGCACCACACCGGCGGCGTCCTCACCCTGCACCTTGTGCGGGATGGTGTTCTTGATCCGGGGCACGGGGAAGAAGTTCTTCTTCGCCTCGTCCACGCCCTTGGCGATCGCCGCAGGCACTTCCTTGGCCTTGCCGTAGCCCACACCCACGGTGCCGTCGCCGTCGCCGACGACGACCAGTGCGGTGAAGCTGAACCGGCGGCCACCCTTGACGACCTTGGACACGCGGTTGATGGTCACGACGCGCTCGACGTAGTTCTTCTCCTCGTTCCCACCACGGCGGCCATCGCCACCGCGGCGGTCGCGCCGACCCCCGCTGCGGGAGTCGGCGCCACGGGAGTCAGTGCGCTCGGATCGGTTGTCGGCGCTCCCACTGCTACTGCGCTCGTTCCTACTGCGCTGCGGTGCAGCCATCATCGATTCCTTTGCTTGTCGGTGCGGATTCGGTCGGTCACAGGGACAGACCTCCTTCACGTGCGCCCTCCGCGAGCGCGGCCACACGGCCG
This sequence comes from Pseudactinotalea sp. Z1732, assembly GCF_049724975.1. Classification (NCBI taxonomy): domain Bacteria; kingdom Bacillati; phylum Actinomycetota; class Actinomycetes; order Micrococcales; family Cellulomonadaceae; genus Pseudactinotalea; species Pseudactinotalea sp. Z1732. The sequence goes on from NZ_JBMPQC010000003.1 coordinate 166,674, forward strand.
TGGTAGCGGTTACCGCCGCGATCGAACACCGCGGTCTCGACGCCGGCGGACTTGGCGCGCTCGGCGATCAGTTCGCCGACCTTGCGGGCCTTGTCGGTCTTGACCCCGTCCGCGGCGCGCAGGTCGGCTTCCAGGGTGGAAGCCGAGGCCAGCGTGGTGCCGGTGGTGTCGTCGACCAACTGGGCCACCATGTGGCGCGCCGAGCGGTTGACCACCAGGCGGGGACGCTGCGGCGTGCCACTGATGCGCTTGCGCACCCGCAGGTGCCGGCGGGCGCGGGCGTTCCGCTTCCCGGTTCCCTTGATGGAGACAGCCATGGCTTACTTACCAGCCTTTCCGACCTTGCGGCGGACCTGCTCGCCCTCGTACCGCACACCCTTGCCCTTGTAGGGCTCGGGCTTGCGCAGCTTACGAATGTTCGCGGCGACCTCACCGACCTGTTGCTTGTCGATGCCGGAGACGGAGAACTTGGTGGGCGATTCCACCGTGAACGTGATGCCCTCGGGGGCGGTGACCGTGATGGGGTGGGAGAAGCCGAGCGCGAACTCCAGGGTGGAGCCCTTGGCCACGACGCGGTAACCGGTACCGACGATCTCCAACCTCTTCTCGTACCCCTGCGTGACCCCCTGGACCAGGTTGGCCAGCAGGGTCCGGGTCAGGCCGTGCAGGGCACGGGACTCCCGCTCCTCGTCCGGACGGGACACCACCAGGGCGCCGTCGTCGTCCCGGACCACCGTGATCGGGTCCGGCACGGTGTGGTTCAGGGTGCCCTTGGGGCCCTTGACGGTGACCGCAGCGCCGTCGATGCTGACATCGACGCCGCCGGGCACGGCTACTGGGACCTTTCCGATGCGTGACATGTTCCGATCCCTCCCGTCACCAGACGTAGGCGAGGACTTCCCCACCCACGCCCTTCTTCTCGGCCTGCTTGTCGGTGAGCAGACCCGAGGACGTGGACAGGATCGCCACGCCCAGGCCGCCGAGCACCTTGGGCAGGTTGTTGGACTTCGCGTACACCCGCAGACCCGGCTTGGACACGCGCCGCACACCGGCGAGCGAGCGCTCCCGGTTCGGCCCGAACTTCAAGTTCAGGGTGAGGGTCTTGCCGACCTCGGCGTCCTCGACGCTCCAGTCACTGATGTAACCCTCCGCCTGCAAGATCTCGGCGATGTGGGCCTTGAGTTTGGAGTACGGCATCGCAGCCGACTCGTGGTACGCCGAGTTGGCGTTGCGCAACCGCGTCAACATGTCGGCGATGGGGTCTGTCATAGTCATGGGCTCTGCGCCCTTCCTCGTCGTGGTTTCCTACCCGGACCTTCGACGTAGTCGTCTTACCAGCTGCTCTTGGTCACGCCGGGGAGCTGGCCCTTCAGGGCCATCTCCCGCAGGCAGATACGGCACAGGCCGAACTTGCGGTACACCGAGCGCGGACGGCCGCACTTGGTGCATCGGGTGTAGGCGCGCACGCCGTACTTGGGCTTGCGATTGGCCTTGTTGATCAGTGCAGTCTTGGCCACGTCAGTTCTCCTTGAACGGGAAGCCGAGACGACGCAACAGCGAGTGTCCCTCGTCGTCGGTGTCGGCGGTGGTCACAACCGTGATGTCCATGCCGCGGACCCGGTCGATCTTGTCGGGGTCGATCTCCAGGAAGACCGACTGTTCGTTCAGCCCGAAGGTGTAGTTGCCGTGCCCGTCGAACTGCTTGGGCGGCAGCCCGCGGAAGTCGCGGATCCGGGGCAGGGCCAGCGTCAGCAACCGGTCCAGGAACTCCCACATCCGGTCACCGCGCAGCGTGACACTGGCGCCGATGGCCTGGCCCTCGCGGAGCTTGAACTGGGCGATGGACTTGCGGGCCCGGTTCACACGGGGCTTCTGCCCGGTGATCTGGGTGAGGTCGCTGATCGCGCCCTCGATCACCTTGGAGTCGCGGGCCGCGTCCCCCACGCCCATGTTCACCACGATCTTGACCAGACCGGGCACCTGGTTGATGTTGCCGTAACCGAACTCGGTCTGCAGTTCGCTCAGGATCTCCTGGCGGTACTTGCTCTTCAACCGCGGCAGCACGGCTGCGCTCTGGGTGGCGGAGTCGGTACTGGTGCTCATGAGATGTCCTTACCGGAACGCTTGGCGACGCGGACCCGGGCGGTGCGCGTGCGGCCGTCGCGCTCGACTTGCTCGCTGCGATAGCCGACCCGGGTGCCCTTCTTGGTCTCCGGGTCGACCAGCATCACGTTGCTGATGTGGATCGGCGCCTCGATGGTCTCGATACCGCCGGTGGTCGAACCGCCGCGGCCCGCCTCGGTGACCTTGGAGTGACGCTTCACGCGCTGCACACCCTCGACCACCAGGCGTCCGGTCTCGGCCTGGACTTCCAGTACCCGGCCGGTCTGACCCTTGTCCCGTCCTGAGATGACGACGACGAGGTCGCCCTTCTTGATCTTTGCCATTGCTTACAGCACCTCCGGGGCGAGCGAGACGATGCGCATGAACCGCTTGTCCCGCAACTCACGGCCTACCGGGCCGAAGATTCGGGTTCCGCGCGGCTCGCCGTCGGCCCGCAGGATGACAGCGGCGTTCTCGTCGAAGCGGATGTAGGAACCGTCGTTACGGCGGCGCTCCTTCCGGGTACGCACCACAACCGCTTTGACGACCTCGCCCCTCTTGACGTTGCCGCCGGGGATCGCGTCCTTCACGGTGGCGACGATGACGTCGCCGATGCCGGCGTAGCGACGCCCGGAACCACCGACCACCCGGATGCACAAGATCTCCTTGGCCCCGGTGTTGTCGGCGACCTTGAGCCGCGACTCCTGCTGGATCATTCGTTCTACTCCTGTCGTCGTGCCGGTTCTCGACTACTCCTCGAGCCTGGCCGAACGGATTGGTGGACTTAGCGGGATCAATCCCTGATGGTCACTTGGCCTTCTCGACGATGGACACGATCCGCCAGCGCTTGGTGGCGGACAGCGGCCGGGTCTCCATGATTCGGATCAGGTCACCGACGCCGGCCTCGTTCGCCTCGTCGTGCGCCTTGACCCGGGTGGAGCGACGGATGACCTTGCCGTACAGCGGGTGCTTGACCCGGTCCTCCACCTCGACCACCACGGTCTTGTCCATCTTGTCGCTGACCACGTACCCGCGACGGGTCTTGCGGTACCCGCGCGGGGTGGCTGCGTCCTCTGCCGGCGCCTGTGGCGTCCCGGTCTCTGTGACTTCGCTCATCGTCGCCTCTTCGTTCACTTCGCGTCAGCGGTCGGCGCGGTCCGGATTCCCAGTTCGCGCTCCCGCAGGATCGTGTAGATGCGGGCGATGTCGCGCCGCACGGTCTTCAGCCGTCCGTGGTCCTCCAGCTGCCCGGTGGCAGAGGAGAAGCGGAGGTTGAACAATTCCTGCTTGGCCTTCTTGAGCTCACCCAGCAGGATCTCGGAGTCCATGCCGTCGAGCTGATCGGGCATCAGGTCCTTGGAACCGATCGCCATCAGACGTCACCACCCTCGCGGCTCAGGAACCGCGTCTTCATCGGGAGCTTGTGCTGCGCGCGGCGGAGCGCCTCGCGAGCAAGGTCCTCGTCAACACCGGCGAGCTCGAAGAGCACGCGTCCGGGCTTGACGTTTGCGACCCACCACTCCGGGGAACCCTTACCGGAACCCATGCGGGTCTCGGCAGGCTTCTTGGTCAGCGGCCGGTCGGGGAAGATGTTGATCCACACCTTTCCGCCACGCTTGATGTGCCGGGTCATGGCGATACGGGCGGCCTCGATCTGACGGTTGGTCACGTACGCAGGCTCCAGGGCCTGGATGCCGTAATCACCGAATGCGATCGAGGTGCCACCCTTGGCCACGCCGGAGCGCTTGGGGTGGTGCTGTTTACGGTGCTTGGTGCGCCGGGGGATGAGCATGGCTCAGGCCTCCGTCTCAGTGGCTGTCTCGGTGGCGGCCGGTGCCGCCTGGCCGGTGGCGGGAGCGCCCGCAGTCTCGCTGGGCTGCGATCCGGGCGCGGGCTGGGATGCCGGTGCGCCCTCACGAGGACGGCGGCCACGGCCCCCGCGCTCGCCACGGTCACGGTCACGGCCGCGTCCACGCGCGGGCGCCGCCGAGGCCTGCGCGGCGGCGAACTCCTTCTCGGTCTGGTCGCCCTTGTAGATCCACACCTTCACGCCGATACGACCGAACGTGGTGCGGGCCTCGAAGAAGCCGAAGTCCACGAACGCGCGCAGCGTGTGCAGGGGCACCCGGCCCTCGCGGTAGAACTCGCTCCGGCTCATCTCGGCGCCACCGAGCCGACCGGAAACCTGCACCCGGATGCCCTTGGCGCCGGCCCGCTGAGCGGACTGCATGCCCTTGCGCATCGCACGACGGAAGGACACGCGCGAGGCGAGTTGCTCGGCGATACCCTGGGCCACGAGCTGGGCGTCGATCTCGGGGTTCTTGACCTCGAGGATGTTCAACTGCACCTGCTTGCCGGTGAGCTTCTCCAACTCACCGCGCAGGCGGTCGGCCTCGGCGCCACGGCGCCCGATCACGATGCCCGGGCGAGCGGTGTGCAGGTCCACCTGCACCCGGTCGCGAGTACGGACGATGTCGACCTTGGAGATCCCGGCGCGCTCCAGCCCGGAGGCCATCAACTTGCGGATCTGGACATCCTCGTTCACGTAGTCGCGGTAGCGCTGGCCCTTGGTGGTGGAGTCAGCGAACCAGCGCGACCGGTGGTCGGTGGTGATGCCCAGGCGGAATCCGGTGGGGTGTACCTTCTGGCCCATCAGCGAGGCCCTCCCTTGATCTGACGCTCATCGGCCACGATCACGGTGATGTGGCTGGTGCGCTTGAGGATGCGGTTCGCTCGCCCCTGCGCGCGGGGGCGGAAGCGCTTGAGGGTCGGGCCCTCATCCACGTACGCCTGGGAGATGACCAGGTCGCCGGCGTTGAACGCCACCGACTGCTCATCCGCCTTGACGCGGGCGTTGGCGATCGCGCTCTCCACGATCTTGCGCACGTCCTGCGCCACTGCCTGCGGGGCAAAGCGAAGAACGTCGAGGGCCTCATCGGTCTGCTTGCCGCGGATGATGTCCACGACCCGCCGAGCCTTCTGGGGCGTGACGCGCACGTATCGCGCCTGCGCCTTGGCTTCCATCGTTAGTCCTGCTTTCTCGATCACAAGTGTTCAGTGTCCTCGGGCGCGCCTCTCAGCGACGCCGCGCCCTACGGTCGTCCTTGTCGTGCCCTCGGTAGGTACGGGTCGGGGCGAACTCGCCCAGCTTGTGGCCGACCATCGACTCGGTGACGAACACCGGGACGTGCTTGCGACCGTCGTGCACCGCGAAGGTGTGGCCAAGGAAGTCGGGGGTGATGACCGACCGACGGGACCAGGTCTTGATGACGTTCTTCGTGTTGGCCTCGTTCTGTGCGTCCACCTTCTTCTGCAGGTGGTCGTCGACGAACGGGCCCTTCTTCAGACTACGAGGCATGATCGTGGCTCCCTATCAGCGCTTCTTGCCAGTGCGACGACGGCGCACGATCTGGCTGTCGCTCGGCTTGTTCGGACGGCGGGTTCGGCCCTCTTTCTGGCCCCAGGGACTGACCGGGTGGCGACCACCGGAGGTCTTGCCCTCACCACCACCGTGGGGGTGGTCCACCGGGTTCATCGCCACGCCGCGCACGGTGGGACGCTTACCCTTCCACCGCATCCGACCGGCCTTGCCCCAACTGATGTTGGCCTGTTCGGCGTTGCCGACCTCACCAACGGTGGCGCGGCAGCGGACGTCCACGTTGCGGATCTCCCCGGACGGCATCCGCAACTGGGCGTTGCCGCCCTCACGGGCCACCAACTGCACCGAGGATCCGGCCGAGCGGGCGATCTTGGCGCCCCCACCGGGCTTGAGTTCGACCGCGTGGATCACGGTACCGACCGGGATGTTCCGCAGCGGCAGGTTGTTGCCGGGCTTGATGTCCGAACCGGGACCGGACTCGACCATGTCGCCCTGCTTGAGCTTGACCGGCGCCACGATGTAGCGCTTGGCCCCGTCTGCGTAGTGCAGCAGCGCGATGCGTGCGGTCCGGTTCGGGTCGTACTCGATGTGTGCGACCTTCGCGGGCACGCCGTCCTTGTCGTTGCGACGGAAGTCGATCACGCGGTAGGCCCGCTTGTGACCGCCGCCGATGTGCCGGGCGGTGATCCGCCCGGAGGAGTTGCGCCCACCGCTCTTGCTCAGCGGTCGGACCAGCGACTTCTCCGGCGTGGTTCGGGTGACCTCGACGAAGTCGGCGACGGAGGAGCCGCGTCGGCCCGGTGTCGTCGGCTTGTACTTACGGATGGCCATGAAGTGTCGTCCTCAATCTCTTACTGGCTGCCGGCCTTCTCAGACCGCGCCGCCGAAGATGTCGATGGTGCCCTCGCGCAGCGTCACGATCGCGCGCTTGGTGTCCTTACGCTTACCCATCCCGAACCGGGTCCGGCGGGTCTTGCCCAGTCGGTTCGCGGTGTTGACGCTGTCGACCTTGACGTCGAAGATCTTCTCGATCGCGACCTTGATCTCGGTCTTGTTCGCACGCGGGTCGACGAGGAAGGTGTACTTGCCCTCATCGAGCAGGTTGTAACTCTTCTCCGAGACCACCGGGGCCAGGATCACGTCCCGGGGGTCCTTGTTCATGGTCGGCGTGCTCACTGGTCCTCCTCAGTGGTATCCGTCGAGCCGGCGCCGGGGGCCCGGCCGGAGACGAAGGCCTCCAGTGCCTCGGTGGTGAAGACCACGTCATCGGAGACCAGGACGTCGTAGGTGTTGAGCTGATCGGGGTGGATCAGGTGCACAGTGGGTGCATTCCGCAGCGACTTCCAGGTCAGGTCGTCCCCGCGGGCCAGAACAACCAGCACGTGCCGGCTGGGGGCCACCTGGTTCAGCAGGCTCACCGCGGTGCTGGTTGAGGGCACATCGGTCTCGGCGAAGGCGCTCACCACGTGCACACGACCCCCGCGGGCCCGGTCCGACAGGGCCCCGCGCAGGGCGGCGGCCTTCATCTTCTTCGGGGTGCGCTGGCTGTAGTCACGCGGCACCGGGCCGTGCACGATGCCACCACCGGTGAATTGCGGGGACCGGATCGAGCCCTGCCGGGCGCGGCCGGTTCCCTTCTGACGCCAGGGCTTACGACCACCGCCGCGCACGTCGGCGCGGGACTTGGTGGCGTGGGTGCCCTGGCGGGCTGCGGCCAGTTGGGCCACCACGACCTGGTGGATCAGCGGGACGTTGGCAGCCGCATCGAAGATGGCGGCGGGCAGTTCGGCGGAGCCGGTTGCCTTGCCGGTGGCGTCCAGCACGTCCACCGTTCGGGAAGCAGTTCGGGTAGTCAAGGCGTTCACGCACCCTTCGCAGCGGTACGGACCATGACCAGGCCGCCCTTGGGGCCGGGAACCGCGCCGGTGATCAGCAGCAAGCCCTTGTCGGCATCCACGGCCTGGACGGTCAGGTTCTGTGTGGTCTGGCGCTCGTGGCCCATCCGCCCGGCCATACGCAAGCCCTTGAAGACCCGGCCCGGGGTGGCGGCGCCACCGATCGAGCCGGCCTTGCGGTGGTTGCGGTGCGCACCGTGGGAGGCCGTCGCACCGGCGAAGCCGTGCCGCTTCATCACACCGGCCGTGCCCTTGCCCTTGGTGGTGCCCACGACGTCGACCAACTGGCCGGTCTCGAAGGTCTCCGCGGTCAGTTCCTGCCCGACGATGTACTCAGCGGCGTCGGAGGTGCGGAACTCGGCGGCGTGGCGACGAGGCGTCAGGTCGGACTTCTCGGCACGCACGCGCAGCGGCTGGGTCACCTTGCGCGGGTCGATCTGGCCGAAGCCGATCTGAACCGCTGAGTACCCGTCCCGCTCCGGGGTGCGGACCTGGGTCACCACGTTGGTGTCCACCCGCACCACGGTGACCGGGTGCAGACGACCTTCGTCGTCCCACACCTGCGTCATGCCGAGTTTGGTGCCGAGCACCGCCTTGACGGCGCGCTCGGAAGCCTGGGGAAGTGAAGTCATGGGTGCGTCCTCAGAGCTTGATCTCGATGTTGACGTCCGCAGGCAGGTCCAGGCGCATCAGCGAGTCCACAGCCTTGGGCGTCGGGTCCACGATGTCGATCAACCGCTTGTGGGTCCGCATCTCGAACTGCTCGCGGCTGTCCTTGTACTTGTGCGGTGAACGGATGACAACGAACACGTTCTTCTCGGTTGGCAGCGGCACCGGGCCCACGACCGTCGCACCAGCGCGGGTCACCGTGTCGACGATTTTGCGCGCCGAACTGTCGATGACCTCGTGGTCGTAGGACTTGAGCCGGATGCGGATCTTCTGTCCCGCCATGCGTCGTCTGACTCTCTCTCTCGTACCGCTTGACCGACCCCCGCGCTCGGGCGTGTCGCTCTCGCAACACTCCACACCGGCAGGCACCATAAAGGTGATGGTCGGAGATGACTGGTGAAGTTCGTCCGCCTACCGGAGGGCAGTCAGCCGATCTTCTGGTTGGTTACTCGTCGGTTCCGGACCCGAAGGCACCGACTCACATCAGATGCACACCGAATCAATCACCCGCGACGAGGCAACTTGATTAGTTTGCCACAGCACGGTGGAGAACCCAAGCCGCAGATCGGATTCACCGCCGTGGGATAGGCCACACCTGACCCGGACCAGACCGAGGTTCGTCAGATACCGGTGATCCGACACCCCTCGTCCAGGCCCAGGATCTCCAGGCGAACACTGATGTTGCGCACCTGCACACTCACGTAGGCCCGGGCACTGATCTCGCTGACCTTCCTGGGGCCGTCGGCGATATCGCCCAGGACCCCCCGCGCGAAGCCGGACCTGCCGTGGATCAGCACACCCTGCCCCTTACGGAAGGTCCCGTTCTCCACCCAGCCGGTGAAGACAACCGGCTGACCGGCCACCTGGAAGGCGCCGACCAGACGCAGCACCCCGGTGTCCCGTCCCGGTGCGGGCGGCTCGTCGTCCCAGAGCGCCTCCGCCTCTGCGGCCGTGGGGCTGACCTGCTTGCCGGTGGTGAACCATGCCATGGGAGCCGATCCTAGTGCTCACAGCACCCGCGCCAACCCGCTTGCCGACGGTGCCGTGGCAGGCACGGGACGGGCATGAGTCAGGGCCCGCCAGCCGAGGCTGACGGGCCCTGTGGGACTCACTGTGCCAGGCGGAGCGCCCAGCGCTGGATCACTTGGTGATCTTGGTGACCCGGCCGGAGCCGACGGTGCGCCCACCCTCACGGATGGCGAAGCCGAGGCCCTCTTCCATCGCGATCGGCTGGATCAGTTCCACGGACATCTCGGTGTTGTCACCGGGCATCACCATGTCGGTGCCCTCGGGCAGGGTGATCACGCCGGTCACGTCGGTGGTGCGGAAGTAGAACTGCGGACGGTAGTTGGAGTAGAACGGGTTGTGCCGTCCACCCTCGTCCTTGGCCAGGATGTAGACCTGGGCCTCGAAGTCGGTGTGCGGGGTGATCGAACCCGGCTTGGCGATGACCTGCCCACGCTCGACGTCCTCACGCTTGGTGCCGCGCAGCAGCAGACCCACGTTCTCGCCGGCCTCGGCGTAGTCCATGAACTTCCGGAACATCTCCACACCGGTCACGGTGGTCTTCTGCGGTGCCCGGATGCCGAGAATCTCGATCTCGTCGTTCACGTTCAGGGTCCCGCGCTCCACCCGGCCGGTCACCACGGTGCCGCGGCCGGTGATGGTGAAGACGTCCTCGACGGGCATCAGGAACGGCTTGTCGGTGTCACGCACCGGGTCCGGCACGGACTCGTCCACCGCCTCCATCAGTTCCTCGATGGACTTGACCCACTTCTCGTCACCCTCCAGGGCCTTCAGGCCGGAGACCTTGATGACGGGCACGTTGTCGCCGTCGAAGTCCTGGCTGGAGAGCAGTTCACGGACCTCCATCTCGACGAGTTCGAGGATCTCCTCGTCGTCGACCATGTCGGCCTTGTTCAGGGCGACCAGCAGGTAGGGCACGCCCACCTGACGGGCGAGCAGCACGTGCTCACGGGTCTGGGCCATCGGGCCGTCGGTCGCGGCGACCACCAGGATCGCGCCGTCCATCTGGGCGGCACCGGTGATCATGTTCTTGATGTAGTCAGCGTGACCGGGGGCATCGACGTGCGCGTAGTGGCGCTTCTCGGTCTGGTACTCCACGTGGGAGACGTTGATGGTGATCCCACGCTGACGCTCCTCCGGAGCGTTGTCGACCTGATCGTACGACTTGAACTCGTTCAGGTCGGGGTACTTGTCGGCCAGCACCTTGGAAATGGCAGCCGTCAGGGTGGTCTTGCCGTGGTCAACGTGACCGATGGTGCCGATGTTGACGTGCGGCTTGGTCCGCTCGAACTTGGCCTTCGCCACTGTGGTTCCTCCTGGAACTCGGGTAGTTGTACGCAGCTTGCGGATCGAGATTCTCGATCTTTCCGGCTTCGCAGATCCTACGGGTCGGTTTGGGTTGTTGTGTTACAGGTCGACCAGTGGGACTACTCGCCCCGGGTCTTTGCCACGATCTCCTCGGCAACACTCCGAGGAACTTCGGCGTAGTTGGAGAACTGCATCGCGTACACCGCGCGACCCTGGGTCTTCGACCTCAGGTCACCGATGTATCCGAACATCTCCGACAACGGCACCAAGGCTCGAACAACCTTGACGCCACTCGCGTCCTCCATTGACTGGATCTGGCCGCGACGGGAGTTCAGGTCGCCGATCACTTCACCCATGTACTCCTCGGGTGTGCGTACCTCGACATCCATCACTGGCTCCAACAGCACCGGGCTGGCCAGCCTGACGCCTTCCTTGAAGACCATGGAACCAGCGATCTTGAACGCCATCTCCGAAGAGTCGACGTCGTGGAACTGACCATCCAGGAGGGTCGCCTTCACGCCCACCATCGGGTAGCCGGCCACGACACCGACCTGCATGGCGTCCTGGATACCGGCGTCGACGCTGGGGATGTACTCCCGCGGGATGCGACCACCGGTGACCTTGTTCTCGAACTCGTAAATCTCACCGGACTCGGTGTCCAGCGGCGCGAAGGTGACCTGCACCTTCGCGAACTGGCCGGAGCCACCGGTCTGCTTCTTGTGGGTGTAGTCGACCTTCTCCACGGTCTTGCGGATGGTCTCGCGGTAGGCGACCTGGGGCTTACCCACGTTCGCCTCGACCTTGAACTCCCGCCGCATCCGGTCCACCAGGATGTCCAGGTGCAACTCGCCCATTCCGGCGATCACGGTCTGGCCGGTCTCCTCATCCAGGCGCACCTGGAAGGTGGGGTCTTCCTCGGCGAGCTTCTGGATCGCCTCGGAGAGTTTCTCCTGGTCGCTCTTGGTCTTGGGCTCGATGGCCACCGAGATCACCGGCTCGGGGAAGGTCATCGACTCCAGCACCACCTGGGAGTCCATCGCCGAGAGGGTGTCGCCGGTGGTGGTGTCCTTCAGGCCGATGACGGCGTAGATGTGTCCGGCAGAGACCGTGTCCACCGGGTTCTCCTTGTTGGAGTGCATCTGGAAGAGCTTGCCCAGCCGCTCCCGCCTGCCCTTGGTGGAGTTCATCACCGGCTGGCCCGAGGCGATCGTGCCCGAGTACACCCGGATGTAGGTCAGCTTGCCGAAGAAGGGGTGCGAGGCCACCTTGAACGCCAGCGCCGAGAACGGCTCGGTGGCGTCGGCGTGGCGCTCGATGACCTCGTCGGGGTCCCCGGCGGCGTGCCCCTCGATGGCGGGCACGTCCAGGGGCGAGGGCAGGTAGTCCACGACCGCGTCCAGCATCGGCTGCACGCCCTTGTTCTTGAACGCAGAGCCGCACAGCACCGGGTAGGCCTCGCCGCCCAGGGTGAGCCTGCGGATACCGGCCTTGATCTCGGCCACGGTGAGCTCTTCGCCGTTGAGGTACTTCTCGAGGAGTTCCTCATCGGACTCGGCCACCGCCTCGATCAGTTCACTGCGGTACTTCTCGACCTTGTCGGCCAGGTGCGCCGGGATATCCTCGACCTCGTAGGCCTCGCCCAGGGAGGTCTCGCCGCGCCAGGTCAGCGCGCGCTGCTCCACCAGGTCCACGACGCCCTCGAAGTCGCTCTCCGCACCGATCGGCAGTTGGATGACCAGCGGCTTGGCCTTGAGGCGGTCAACGATCGTCTGCACGGTGTAGTAGAAGTCCGCACCGAGCTTGTCCATCTTGTTGACGAAGCAGATGCGTGGCACGTCGTACTTGTCCGCCTGACGCCACACCGTCTCCGACTGGGGCTCCACGCCCTCCTTACCGTCGAAGACCGTCACCGCGCCGTCGAGCACCCGCAGGGAGCGCTCCACCTCAACGGTGAAGTCCACGTGCCCGGGGGTGTCGATGATGTTGATCTGGGTGCCGTCCCAGAAGCTGGTCACCGCGGCCGAGGTGATCGTGATGCCGCGTTCCTTCTCCTGGTCCATCCAGTCGGTGGTGGACGCACCATCGTGCGTCTCACCCATCTTGTAGTTCACCCCGGTGTAGAACAGGATGCGCTCGGTGGTGGTGGTCTTACCGGCATCGATGTGGGCCATGATGCCGATGTTGCGGACCTTCTTCAGGTCGGTCAGCACGTCGAGTGCCACGTTTGCTCTCTTCTTAGTCGTCTGAGCTCAGGTCAATCATCGGTGCCGGCGGACCGGCCCCGGAAGTGGCGTCTACCAGCGGTAGTGGGCGAACGCCTTGTTGGACTCGGCCATGCGGTGGGTGTCCTCACGGCGCTTCACCGCGGCACCCAGTCCGTTGGAGGCATCCAGGATCTCGTTCATCAGACGCTCGGTCATGGTCTTCTCCCGGCGCGCCCGGGCGTAGTCGACCAGCCAGCGCAGCGCCAGGTTGGTCTGGCGGCTCGCGCGGACCTCGACCGGCACCTGGTAGGTCGCACCACCCACGCGGCGCGAACGCACCTCCAGGGTGGGGCGCACGTTCTCCAGTGCCCGCTTGAGCACCACGGTCGGCTCGGTCTGGGTCTTGTCCCGGACGCCGTCGAGCGCCCCGTAGACGATCTGCTGGGCGGTGTACTTCTTACCGTCCACCAGGACCCGGTTGACCAACTGGGTCACGGTCGGGGAGTCATAGACCGGGTCGGCGACGACCGGCCGCTTCGGCGCTGGGCCCTTACGAGGCATTACTTCTTCTCCTTCTTGGCGCCGTACTGGCTACGAGCCTGCTGACGGCCGCGCACACCCTGGGTGTCCAGCGCACCGCGCACGATCTTGTAGCGCACACCCGGCAGGTCACGCACACGACCGCCACGGACCAGCACGATGGAGTGCTCCTGCAGGTTGTGACCCACGCCCGGGATGTAGGCGGTGACCTCGATACCGCTGGAGAGCTTCACACGCGCGACCTTACGCAGCGCGGAGTTCGGCTTCTTCGGGGTGGTGGTGTACACACGCGTGCACACGCCACGTCGCTGCGGGCTTCCCTTCAGGGCCGGCGTCTTGCCGTGACCGGTCCTGGTGCTGCGGCCCTTGCGGACCAACTGCTGGATGGTGGGCACTTAATCTCCGTCTCGAAAATTCGGTTGCTTCGTGGGGGGTGATCTGCCGATCGTTGCCGGCGGTTCCGGCATTCCACCCCGTTGGACCCCCGCGCTCGGGTGTGTCGAGCCCCGGCACCACAGCGCCACCGTGAGAACGATCCCGGTGGGTGTCGGCAGGTGCGACATACCTGGCGGCCGACTCGGTGGATGAATGGCTCATCCACACATGCCTGCGCACGCACGCAAAGGCCCGACGAAGCGGGCACTGGCGACAAGAGTACTCCCCGCGCCCGGCATGGTCAAAGGCGTCATCGTGCCTGCGGGCTGTGGTCTTGACCACTTCCCGCCCTGTGGCGCGTCGGTGAACGACCTCGACGCCCGGGCGACGGGAACCGTACCCGGCCGTTCGCCACGGTCGTTCGGCGGCGACAGACAGCACCTTAGTGGCTCCACCGCTGCGGTGCGGCGCAACGCGCCGCACCGCATGCCCCAACCCCTCCGCCGGCGACGACCCGCGGGCTATCGTGCTCTGGACGGGTTCGCAGCGGGCGCACCCACCGAGGTGAGGATCACCATGGCGCGACCGAGCGGGCCGGTTCCCGACGGCGCCGGCGCCCCTGGAACGGGCGTGCGTGCCACCTCCCCGGCCCGCTACGCCGTCGGGATGTTCGGCACCTCCATCCCGATCAACATGTTCAACACCCTGGGTACCTACTTCTACGTGGTGGCCCTGGGCATGGACGGCAGGGCCTTCGCTGCGGCCATGGGCATCTACGCCGCCATCGACGCCCTGGACAACCCGGTGTACGGCTTCCTGTCGGACCGGACCCGCACCCGCTTCGGACGGCGCAAGCCGTGGATGGTCCTGGCCACCCCGGCCCTGGCGATCGGATTGATCTGCTTCTTCTGGCCCCCCGATGCCCTCACCGGCACTGCACTGGTGGTCTGGTTCGCCGTCTTCACCATCATCACCGGCACCACCGACTCGATGATCAACGCCAACTACGGCGCGCTGCTGCCCGAACTGTTCCGGAACGAGAAGCGCCGTGCGCTGGCGAACGGGATGCGCCAGGGCTTCCAGTTGCTCGCGATGATCATCTCGGTGGCCGCCTCCCCGATGCTGGTCGACGCCTTCGGCTACGTGAGCGTGGCGGTGGTGTTCGGGGGCGTGGCCGCCGTGGTGATCACCTTCTCCGCACTCGGCGCCCGGGAGGACCCGGCCGCCCTGGGCACCGACCGCCCCAGGATCGTCGCCTCCATCAAGGCGATGGCGAGCAACGGCAAGTTCTGGCTGATCGCGCTCACCTCGGGGGCCTACTCCTCCGGGATGGCCCTGGTGCTGGCCGCGGTGTCCTTCTTCGTCACCTTCACCCTGGACCTGGATCTGGCCTACGCCACCTATCTGCTCGCTGCGGTGATCGGCTCCTCGGTGCTGTGCCTGGCGCTCTGGACGCTGCTGGTGCGGCGCTTCGGACCCGAACTCGTCTGGCGGATCGCACTGCTCACGCTGGCGCTGGCGCTGCTGAACCTGTCCCGGGCCGAATCCCTGGCCACGGCGATCGCCTACGGGCTGGGCGTCGGGCTGGGCTACTCCGGGGTGATGGCCACGATGGACCTGATCGTGGCCCGACTGCTGGATGAGGACACCGCCCGCACCGGGCAGCGCCGCGAAGGGATGTTCCTGGCCGCGTTCGGGTTCTTCAACCGGCTCAATGCCGCCTTCATCGGCCTGGCGTTCCTGCTGGTGGAGGCTCGGTACGGGTTCATCAGCGGGGATGTCCCCGGCGAGCGGCCCGGCGACGCGGCCCGTTTCCTGATCTCCTACATGCCGGCCCTAGCGGTGTCGGCGGCCGTGGTGCTGTCGGTGTTCGTCCGGTTCCAGCGCCCCGCAATCTCCGAGGTAGCGCTGGTGCCCGGACCGGAGCAGGCCGGCGCGCGCCCGTCGGAGCAGGCCCTCGAGGAGCCGGCCACTCCCCGTACCGGAACGGACCCGAGCAGCCGATGACGGCCCGGTCCGTGACCATCACCGCCGACGACTTCGGCCTCAACCCCGCCGTCAACGCCGCGATCATCGAACTGAGCGTCTCCGGTCGGCTGCACGCCGCCTCGGTGCTGGTGGAGGCACCCCATGCCGCGGCGGCCCTCGAAGCCCAGGTGCCGATCGCCGTCGGTCTTCACGTGGCCCTGGCGCCGGCCATGCTTGCCGGGGCCACCGGCGAGCAGATCCACGCCGAGATCGAGCGCCAGTGGGACCGGATGGTCCGCCACGGCCGCACACCGGCGCACCTGGACCTGCACACGGCCGCGTTGTACGGGGTGGGCGCGGAGGCGTTGCGTCCGGGCGGGGTACTCGTCGAGGCGCTGGCGGTGGCGGCCGCGCACCGGGTGCCGCTGCGGCTGCCCCGCGTGCTGCCCCCGGGGTTCGCCGACGGCACCGAGGGACACGCGGCGCTCCTGGCAGCGGCGGACGAGGCCGGGGTCGCCCTGCCCGAGGCGATCTGCACCGACTTCCGGCCGGGGCAGGAGGTTTCCGGCTACGGCGACCTGCGCGCCCACTACCGGGCCCTGATCGCCCAGTTGCCGGCCGGCCGCAGCGAGGTCTTCCTGCACCCTGCTGTCCCTTCCGGGACCGAGTCCGACGACGACGGGACTCGCCCGGGCAGCCGAGCCGGCGACGACGGGGCCCGCCCCGGCAGCCGGGCCCCCGACCTCGGAACCCGCCCCGGCGGTCGGGCGCACCACAGCGGGTCCCACCCGGGCGGGCGCACGCCGGTCGGGACGTCTCGTTCGGGCGAGCATGGCCGCGACGGCGCGACTCACCTCGGTTCCGACGCTGCGGACTCACGCAAATGCGTCTGGGAGTATCAGTTGCTGGTCTCCGGCGATCTGCACCACGACCTGGCGGCGGCGAACATCCGGACCTGAGGAGCCGCTACCGGCGGCGAACAACGAACGGCCCGGCACCTGTGTCGGTGCCGGGCCGTTCAGTGTCGAGCAGGAGGTCAGCGGTACGGCGCCTCGTACCCCTGCCCGAGATCCAGTTCCTCCAGCGCGATGGACTCACCGCCGTCGCCGGCCGGACCGTAGTCGATCTCGTCGTAACCGAAGCTCGGGTACAACTCGGCCTTGGCCGCCTCGGTGGGCTCGACCCGCACGTTGTGGTAGCGGGGCAGTCCGGTGCCGGCGGGGATGAGCTTACCGAGGATGACGTTCTCCTTCAGGCCACGCAGGGAGTCCGAGCGTCCGCTCATCGCGGCTTCGGTGAGGACCTTGGTGGTCTCCTGGAAGGAGGCCGCGGACAACCAGGAATCGGTGGCCAGGGAGGCCTTGGTGATCCCCATCAACTCGGGCCGTCCGGAGGCGGGCTGGCCACCTTCGGAAACGGTCCGGCGATTCTCGTCCTCGAACACGGTGCGCTCGGAGAGCTCCCCGGGCAGGAGCCTGGAGTCCCCGGAGTCCAGCACGGTCACCCGGCGCAGCATCTGGCGCACGATGACCTCGATGTGCTTGTCGTGGATGTCCACGCCCTGGGAGCGGTAGACCTCCTGCACCTCGTCTACCAGGTGCTTCTGCACCGCACGGGGGCCGAGGATCCGCAGCACCTTCTTCGGGTCCACCGCACCGACCACGAGTTGCTGTCCGACGGCCACGTGATCGCCGTCGGCGACCAGCAGACGCGAACGCTTGGTGACCGGGTAGGACATCTCCTCGCTGCCGTCGTCGGGGGTGACGACGAGCTTGCGGGAGCGTTCGGTCTCCTCGATCGCCACTCGTCCGGCGACCTCGCTGATCGGTGCCTCACCCTTGGGGGTGCGGGCCTCGAACAACTCGGTCACACGGGGCAGACCCTGGGTGATGTCCTCGGTGCTGACCGCACCACCGGTGTGGAAGGTACGCATGGTCAACTGGGTACCGGGCTCACCGATGGACTGGGCGGCGATGATGCCGACGGCCTCACCGATGTCGACCAGCTTACCGGTGGCCAGCGAGCGTCCGTAGCAGGTAGCGCAGGTGCCCACGCGGGACTCACAGGTCAGCACGGAGCGGACCTTGAGGTCGGTGACCCCGACGGCGTGCAGCTTGCTGATCAGGACGTCACCGACGTCGTCACCGTTCTCACCCAGCACCTCACCGTCGGCGGAGGTGACCTGGCCGGCCAGGGAGCGCCCGTACACCGAGGTCTCCACGGTGTCGGCCAGCCAGGTGGCGCCGTCCGGTGCGGTCTCCAGAATCTTCAGCGTCAACCCACGCTCGGTGCCGCAGTCGTGCTCGCGGATGATGACGTCCTGGGAGACGTCCACCAGGCGCCGGGTCAGGTACCCCGAGTCGGCCGTCCGCAGCGCGGTGTCGGCCATGCCCTTCCGGGCACCGTGGGTGGCCACGAAGTACTCCAGCACCGACAGTCCGTCACGGTAGTTGGACTTGATCGGACGCGGGATGATCTCACCCTTGGGGTTGGCCACCAACCCACGCATACCGGCGACCTGACGCACCTGCATCCAGTTACCGGCGGCGCCGGAGTCGACCATCCGGTACACGGGGTTCAGTTGCGGGAAGTGCTCCCGCATCGCCTCGTCCACCTCGTTGGTCGCCTGGGTCCAGATCTCGATCAGTTCCTGACGACGCTCGTCGTCGGTGATCAGACCGCGGTTGTACTGGGCCTGGACCTTGGCGGCCTTCTCGTCGTAGGCCGCCAGGATCTCGTTCTTGGTCGGCGGGGCGACCACGTCGGAGATCGCGATGGTGATACCCGAACGGGTGGCCCAGTAGAACCCGGCGTCCATGAGCGCGTCCAGGCTGGCCCCGACGGCCACCTTCGGGTAGCGCTCGGCCAGGTCGTTCACGATCGAGGACAGCAACCGCTTGTTCACCAGGGAGTTCACGTACGGGAAGTCCACCGGTAGCGCCTCGTTGAACAGCGCCCGGCCCAGGGTGGTGGGGAAGGTGACCGAGTCGCCCTCGCTCCACCCCTCCGGTGCGTCCCAACCGCTGGTCGGGGGCACCAGGTCCGTCATCCGGATGCCGATCGGGGCACCCAGTGCCAGATCACCGGCGTCGAATGCCATGATCGCCTCGGCGATGGAGGAGAAGGTGCGGCCGGCACCCACACCCTCGGGCTGGGCGGTGGTCAGGTGGAACAGCCCGACGATCATCTCGTGCGAGGGCATGGTCACCGGACGCCCGTCGGAGGGCTTGAGGATGTTGTTGCTGGACAGCATCAGGATCCGGGCCTCGGCCTGAGCCTCGGCGGACAGCGGCAGGTGCACCGCCATCTGGTCACCGTCGAAGTCGGCGTTGAAGGCCGCGCACACGAGCGGGTGCAGGTGGATCGCCTTACCCTCGACCAGTTGCGGTTCGAACGCCTGGATGCCCAGGCGGTGCAGGGTGGGTGCACGGTTCAGCAGCACCGGATGCTCGGTGATGACCTCCTCCAGCACGTCCCACACGACCGAGCGGGCACGCTCGACCATCCGCTTGGCGGACTTGATGTTCTGGGCATGGTTGAGGTCTACCAGCCGCTTCATCACGAACGGCTTGAACAGTTCCAGGGCCATCTGCTTGGGCAGGCCGCACTGGTGCAACTTGAGCTGCGGACCCACCACGATGACGCTCCGGCCGGAGTAGTCCACGCGCTTGCCGAGCAGGTTCTGCCGGAACCGGCCCTGCTTGCCCTTGAGCATGTCCGAGATGGACTTCAGGGGGCGGTTCCCCGGTCCGGTGACCGGCCGGCCACGGCGACCGTTGTCGAACAGCGAGTCCACGGCTTCCTGCAGCATCCGCTTCTCGTTGTTGACGATGATCTCCGGGGCACCCAGGTCCAGCAGCCGCTTGAGCCGGTTGTTCCGGTTGATCACCCGGCGGTACAGGTCGTTCAGGTCCGAGGTGGCGAACCGGCCACCGTCGAGCTGGACCATCGGGCGCAGGTCCGGCGGGATCACCGGGATGCAGTCCAGCACCATGCCTTCGGGCGAGTTGGTGGTGGTCAGGAACGCGTTGACGACCTTCAGTCGCTTCAGGGCCCGGGTCTTGCGCTGGCCCTTCCCGGTGCGGATCACCTCACGCAGTGCCTCGGACTCGGCCTCCAGGTCGAAGGACTGCAGGCGCTTCTGGATAGCACCGGCGCCCATCGAGCCCTCGAAGTACGTGCCGTAGCGGCTCTGCAGCTCGCGGTAGAGCAGTTCGTCACCTTCGAGGTCGGCGACCTTGAGGTTCTTGAACCGGTCCCAGATCTGCTCCAGGCGCTCCAGCTCGGCGTCGGCGCGCTTGCGGATCTGGGCCATCTCCCGCTCGGCGGAGTCCTTGACCTTGCGGCGTGCGTCGGCCTTGGCGCCCTCGGCCTCGAGCTCGGCCAGGTCGGCCTCGAGCTTCTCACCGCGCTGGGCGATGTTCAGATCACGCTGCTTGGTGATCTGCTCGGCCTCCAGGTCGATCTCGTTCTGCAGGCTGGGCAGGTCCTCGTGCCGGCCCTCCTCGTCGACCCAGGTGATCATGTACGCCGCGAAGTAGATGACCTTCTCCAGGTCCTTCGGGGCCAGGTCCAGCAGGTAGCCCAGGCGGGAGGGCACACCCTTGAAGTACCAGATGTGGGTCACCGGGGCGGCGAGCTCGACATGGCCCATCCGCTCGCGGCGCACCTTGGAGCGGGTGACCTCGACACCACACCGTTCGCAGATGATGCCCTTGAAACGAACCCGCTTGTACTTTCCGCAGTAGCACTCCCAGTCCCGGGTGGGACCGAAGATCTTCTCGCAGAACAGCCCGTCCTTCTCCGGCTTGAGGGTCCGGTAGTTGATGGTCTCGGGCTTCTTCACCTCGCCGTGGGACCAGGCGCGCACCTCGTCCGCTGTAGCCAGGCCGATACGGAGCTCGTCGAAGACGTTGACGTCGAGCACTTTTCCTACTTCCTTCGGTGGATCACCGTGTGGAACTTTGCGATGGGCCGCTTCGCCCTGCCCGGATCGCGCGTGCGCGGACCGGGCAGGGCGGCGCCTCAGATCTCTTCGACGCTGCTGGCGTCGGGACGACGAGACAGGTCGATACCGAGTTCCTCTGCAGCCCGGTAGACCTCCTCATCGGTTTCACGCATCTCGATGGAGGTTCCGTCGGAGGAGAGCACCTCCACGTTCAGGCACAGGGACTGCATCTCCTTCAGCAGCACCTTGAACGACTCCGGGATGCCCGAGTCGGGGATGTTCTCACCCTTGACGATGGCCTCATACACCTTGACCCGGCCCGGCACGTCGTCGGACTTGATGGTCAGCAGCTCCTGCAGGGTGTAGGCGGCGCCGTAGGCCTCCAGGGCCCAGACCTCCATCTCCCCGAACCGCTGGCCACCGAACTGTGCCTTACCGCCCAGTGGCTGCTGGGTGATCATCGAGTACGGACCGGTGGAGCGGGCGTGGATCTTGTCGTCCACCAGGTGGTGGAGTTTCAAGATGTACATGTAGCCCACCGAGACCGGCTCGGGGTAGGGCTCTCCGGAACGGCCGTCGAACAGCACCGCCTTGCCGGAGGAGTCCACCAACTGCTCACCGTCGCGGGTGAGGTTGGTCGAGGCCAGCAGGCCGCGTACCTCCTCCTCGTGCAACCCGTCGAACACCGGCGATGCCACCGGGCTCTCCGGATCGCCCCTGAGGGCCTCAGGTGCGAAGTGCTCGGCCCATGCGGGCAGTTTGCCGCTCTTGGCCTGCTCCACGCCGACGTCCCAGCCGTGCTTGGCCACCCAGCCCAGGTGCGTCTCGAGCACCTGGCCCACGTTCATCCGCCGGGGCACGCCCAGGGGGTTCAGGATGATGTCGACGGGGGTGCCGTCGGGCAGGAACGGCATGTCCTCCACGGGCAGGATCTTGGCGATCACACCCTTGTTCCCGTGCCGCCCGGCGAGCTTGTCACCATCGGTGATCTTGCGTCGCTGGGCGATGTAGACCCGCACGAGCTGGTTCACGCCGGGGGGCAACTCGTCGCCGTCGTCCCGGTTGAACTCCCGCACCGCGATCACGGTTCCGGACTCGCCGTGCGGAACCTTCAGGGAGGTGTCGCGCACTTCGCGCGCCTTCTCACCGAAGATCGCGCGCAGCAGCCGCTCCTCGGGGGTCAGTTCGGTCTCACCCTTGGGTGTGACCTTGCCGACCAGCACATCGCCGGCTCCGACCTCGGCGCCGATCCGGATGATGCCGCGCTCGTCCAGGTCGGCCAGCACCTCGTCGGAGACGTTCGGGATGTCCCGGGTGATCTCCTCCGGGCCCAACTTGGTGTCGCGGGCGTCGACCTCGTGTTCCTCGATGTGGATGGAGGAGAGGATGTCGTCCTGCACCAGTCGCTGGGACAGGATGATGGCGTCCTCGAAGTTGTGCCCCTCCCAGGACATGAAGGCCGCCAGCAGGTTCTTGCCCAGTGCCAGTTCGCCCTCATCGGTGGCCGGGCCGTCGGCCAGCACCGAGCCGACCTCGATGCGCTGGCCCTCGTCCACCAGCACCCGCTGGTTGTAGGAGGTGCCCTGGTTGGAGCGGTTGAACTTGGCCACCCGGTAGGTCTGGGTGCCCCCGTCGTCCAGCGCCACCACGATGGCGTCGGCGGAGACCTCGGTCACCACACCGGGTTTGGAGGCCACGATCACGTCGCCGGCGTCCACCGCTGCGCGCCGCTCCATCCCGGTACCCACCAACGGGGCCTCCGAGCGCAACAACGGCACCGCCTGACGCTGCATGTTCGCACCCATCAGGGCGCGGTTGGCGTCGTCGTGCTCCAGGAACGGGATCATCGCGGTGGCAACCGAGACCATCTGGCGGGCCGAGACGTCCATGTAGTCCACCTGGTCGGCGGGCACGTCGATCGCCTCACCGCCACGCGTGCGGACCAGCACGGTCTCCTCGGTGAACCGGCCCTTCTCATCGACCGCGGCGTTGGCCTGGGCGATGACGAAGCGGTCCTCGTCGTCGGCCGTCAGGTACTCCACATCATCGGTGACGACACCCTTGACGACCTTGCGGTAGGGGGTCTCGACGAAGCCGAAGGGGTTGATCCGGGCGTAGGTCGCCAGCGAGCCGATCAGTCCGATGTTGGGACCCTCAGGGGTCTCGATCGGACACATCCGGCCGTAGTGCGAGGGGTGCACGTCGCGCACCTCCATGCCGGCCCTGTCACGGGACAGGCCACCCGGGCCCAGCGCGGACAGACGACGCTTGTGCGTCAACCCGGCCAGGGGGTTGTTCTGGTCCATGAACTGGGAGAGCTGGCTGGTGCCGAAGAACTCCTTGATCGAGGCCACCACCGGACGGATGTTGATCAGCGTCTGCGGTGTGATCGCCTCCACGTCCTGGGTGGTCATCCGCTCCCGGACCACACGCTCCATCCGGGACAGCCCGGTGCGCACCTGGTTCTGGATCAGCTCACCCACGGCGCGGATGCGCCGGTTACCGAAGTGGTCGATGTCGTCGGTCTCCACCGGCAACTCGATCGGCTCCCCGGCACGCACGCCCTCCATGGACCGATCGCCCTTGTGCAGGCCGGCCATGTACCGGATCGTGGCGACCACGTCTGCACGGGAGAGCACCGAGTCCGACAGCGGGGCGTCCAGACCGAGCTTCTTGTTCAGCTTGTAGCGGCCCACCTTGGCCAGGTCGTAGCGCTTGGCGTTGAAGTAGAAGTTGTCCAGGAGCGCCTGGCCCGCCTCGACCGTGGGCGGCTCGCCCGGCCGGATCTTGCGGTAGATGTCCAGCAGTGCCTCGTCCTGGGTGGAGACGGTGTCCTTCTCCAGGGTGTCCAGCACGGCCGGGTAGTCGGCGAACTCCTCGCGGATCTCGGACTCGGTCATCCCCAGAGCCTTGAGGAAGACGGTGACCGACTGCTTCCGCTTACGGTCCACCCGCACGCCCACGGCGTCGCGCTTGTCGATCTCGAACTCGAGCCAGGCGCCCCGGGAGGGGATCACCTTGGCAGTGAAGATGTCCTTGTCGCTGGTCTTGTCCGGGCTACGTTCGAAGTACACCCCCGGGGACCGCACCAACTGGGAGACGACGACGCGCTCGGTGCCGTTGATGATGAAGGTGCCGCGATCGGTCATCAACGGGAACTCGCCCATGAAGACCGTCTGGGACTTGATCTCACCGGTGGTGTAGTTGACGAACTCAGCGGTGACGAACAGTGGCGCCGAGTAGGTGAAGTCCTTCTCCTTGCACTCCTCCGCGCTGTACTTCGGGGGCTCGAAGCGGTGGTCGCGGAAGGACAGGGACATGGTGCCGCCGAAGTCCTCGATCGGGGAGATCTCCTCGAAGATCTCCTCCAGACCGGAGTTGGTGGCCGGGTCGCCATCCTTCTCCAGGCGGGCCAGCCATCGGTCGTTACCCAGCAGCCAGTCGAAACTGTTGGTCTGCAGACCGAGCAGGTCCGGGGCCTGGAGGGGTTCGTGGATCCTGGCGAAGGAAACGCGACGGGAAGCGGTTCGTTGTTCGATAGCTTCGGTGGTGGGAGCAGAAGGGGTGCGCGAGGCAGCCAAGAGGGGTCCTTCCCTGCAGATCGTGAGCACGCGCGCTGCTAGATCCCGGTGGCGACTTCCCGGGTTCCGGCCCGGGCACACGACGAATCGGTATGGATTCGTGACTTGCGCGGGTGTCCGGTTGGGGCCGCCAGGGGCATACGACAGCGCAAAGCGACAGCATAGCCGTTGACGCGAGTCTTGTCCAACAGCGTGACTGGTGCGGCGACGTGTCGGGGAGGTGATCCGAGGGGTTCACATCCCCGGTCCGGGCCGTGAGGAGAGCGGCGGCCGGTCGGGCGAGGCCCGCATCCGCTGATTCGCAGGGATGCGGGCCTCGCCTCGGCCTCGGCCGAGA
This sequence comes from Pseudactinotalea sp. Z1732, assembly GCF_049724975.1. Taxonomy (NCBI): domain Bacteria; kingdom Bacillati; phylum Actinomycetota; class Actinomycetes; order Micrococcales; family Cellulomonadaceae; genus Pseudactinotalea; species Pseudactinotalea sp. Z1732. Next base: position 191,007 of record NZ_JBMPQC010000003.1, read on the forward strand.
TCACACGGGCAGGCTGGTGGACAACCTGCCCGTGTGCAGGATCACTTGAGGTTGACGGTGGCTCCGGCGCCCTCGAGGGCCTCCTTGGCCTTGTCCGCGGCCTCCTTGTCGACCCCCTCCAGGACCGGCTTGGGTGCACCGTCGACCAGGTCCTTGGCCTCCTTCAGGCCCAGGCTGGTCAGCGCGCGCACCTCCTTGATGACCTGGATCTTCTTGTCCCCGACGGACTCGAGGACGACGTCGAACTCGGACTGCTCCTCGGCAGCCTCGGCCTCGCCGCCACCAGCGGCCGGACCGGCAGCAGCAGCGGCGACCGGGGCGGCAGCGGTGACCTCGAAGGTCTCCTCGAACTGCTTGACGAACTCGGAGAGCTCGAGCAGGGTCAGTTCCTTGAAAGCGTCAATGAGCTCTTCGGTGCTGAGCTTCGCCATGGTTGGCGTTCCTTCCTGGTTGGTACTGCTTGCGGGAGAAGCAGTGGGGATGGTGAGTCTCCGGGCGGTCAGGCCGCGGCAGAGTTCTCTGGGTTGTCCTGCTTCTCACGCAGGGCTTCGATGGTGCGCACTGCCTTCGCCGCCGGGGCGTTGAAGACATAGGCCGCCTGGTGCAGGGTCGCTTTGAGGGCCCCGGCCAACTTGGCCAGCAGCACCTCGCGCGACTCCAGGTCGGCGATCTTGTTGATCTCCTCGGCGCTGAGCGAGCGTCCGTCCAGGACACCGGCCTTGATCACCAGGCTCGGGTTGTCCTTGGCGAAGTCGCGCAGACCCTTGGTCGCCTCGACGGGGTCGCCGTCGATGAAGGCGATCGCAGTGGGACCGTTTAGCTGGTCGTCGAAGGCCGTGACACCGGCTTCCTTGGCCGCGATCGCGGTCAAGGTGTTCTTCGTCACCCGGTAGGTGGTGGTGGCACCGAGGGAGTTACGCAACTCGTTGAGCTGGGACACCGTCAGCCCGCGGTACTCGGTCAGCACAACGGCGTCGGACTGCCGGAAGCGCTCCGTCAGTTCGGCAACCGCGGCTGCCTTGTCAGGGCGTGCCATGGGCCCTCCTATTCGCGTTGCTTGCCGCGAGCCGGGCCTGACATGACAAAAGCCCCGCGCACGTGACGGGGCTCGTGGACCGGAGGCAAACTCCGGGCCGAACTCAATCACCTGCGCCGGCCCCGCGTCATGCGGGCTTAGCCCCGTCGGGTGACGGGCGACCTGCGGTCTTGGGCAACCTCCACTGTAGCGCGGTCGATCCGCGGCTCCAAGTCCGGGCACTGTGAACACCACCACAGGCCTGGCAGGCCGACGGCCCGGTACCCGCGTGGGTACCGGGCCGTCGCAGGCGGAGGTGAGTCAGTGACTCACTCATCCTCCTCGGTGAAGTTCCGGGTGCGGGTCGGGTCGACCGGAATGCCCGGACCCATCGTGGTGCTCAGCGTCGCCTTGCTGATGTAGCGGCCCTTGGCGGAGGCGGGCTTGAGCCGCTGGATCTCCTCCATGGCCGCACCGTAGTTCTCCGCGAGCTGGGTCTCGGAGAAGGAGGTCTTGCCGATGATCAGGTGCAGGTTGGCGTGCTTGTCCACGCGGAAGTCGATGCGTCCGCCCTTGATGTCGGTGACGGCCTTGGCCACGTCCATCGTCACGGTCCCGGTCTTGGGGTTGGGCATCAGGCCACGGGGGCCCAGCACCCGGCCCAGCCGACCGACCTTACCCATCAGGTCCGGGGTGGCCACGGCGGCGTCGAAGTTGGTGTACCCGCCGGCGACCTTCTCGATCAGCTCGTCACCGCCGACCTCGTCGGCACCTGCGGCCAGGGCCTGCTCGGCGCGCTCGCCGACGGCGAATACCACCACGCGGGCGGTCTTACCGGTGCCGTGGGGCAGGTTCACGGTGCCACGCACCATCTGATCGGCCTTGCGAGGGTCCACGCCCAGGCGAAGGGCCAGGTCCACGGTGGCGTTGAACTTGGTGCCCGAGCCGTCCTTGGCCAGCCGGATCGCCTCGATCGGGCTATGCGTGCGGGAACGGTCGACCTTCTCGGCCGCCTTGCGGTAGGTCTTGCTGCGCTGTGTCATCTGCTTCTCCTTGTGCAGTCGTGGTGCGGGCCGCGCCGGCCCTCCCACTGGGGTGATCGGTTGATCAGTTCTGGACCGTGATGCCCATCGAGCGGGCGGTGCCTGCGATGATCTTCGCCGCCGCGTCCACGTCCCGGGCATTGAGGTCTTCCATCTTGGTCTGGGCGATCTCCTTGACCTGGTCCGCCGTCAGCGACCCGACCTTGGAGGTGTGCGGGGTGCCCGACCCCTTGGCCACACCGGCGGCCTTCTTGATCAGTTCGGAGGCCGGCGGGGTCTTGGTGATGAAGGTGAACGAGCGGTCCTCGTACACCGTGATCTCCACCGGGACCACGTTCCCGCGCTGAGATTCGGTGGCGGCGTTGTAGGCCTTGCAGAACTCCATGATGTTCACGCCGTGCTGACCCAGCGCGGGGCCGATCGGCGGCGCGGGGTTGGCGGCACCAGCCTGGATCTGGAGTTTGATCAGGCCTGCGACCTTCTTCTTGGGGGGCATGTTTCTCTCCTGTGTTGTGGGCCCACGCCATGGGCGATGACCCGGTTGCATCCGAGAGCGGCGCTCCCGGTTCGGGGGTGGATCCCCCACATCTGATTCGTTCCCCGACTAGATCTTGGCGACCTGGTTGAACGACAACTCCACCGGGGTCTCCCGGCCGAAGATCGACACCAGCACCTTGAGCTTCTGGCCCTCGGCGTTGATCTCCGAGATCGTAGCCGGGAGAGTGTCGAAGGGGCCGTCGGTGACGGTGACCGACTCCCCGACGGTGAAGTCCACCTGCACTGCGGGTGCGCCGGAGGCGGCGGCACCGGCGCGCTGCACCGGGGCCTTCTGCTCGATCATCGGCGAGAGCATGGAGACCACTTCGTTCTGGGTCAGCGGCACCGGGGCGTGGGCGTGCCCGACGAAGCCGGTCACCCCAGGGGTGTGGCGGACCGCTCCCCAGGACTCATCGGTCAGGTCCATACGCACCAACACGTAACTTGGCACCCGGACGCGCTTGACGACCTTGCGGACGGAGTTCTTGATCTCCACGACCTCCTCCATCGGCACCTCGACCTGGAAGATGTAGTCCTCCATGTTCAAGGACTGGATCCGCGACTCCAGGTTGACCTTCACCCGGTTCTCGTACCCCGCGTAGGAGTGGATCACGTACCACTCGCCGGGCAGGGTCCGCAGTTCCCTGCGGAATGCCTCCACCGGGTCCTCGTCCTCCACGGCGGCGGCCGCGCCGTCGCCGTTCGCGTCGCCTTCGCTCGGTCCGGCCGCAGCGCTCTCGTCCACCTCGGTGGACTCTGGCGCCTGGTCCTCGGTCGCGTCCTGCTCGGTGGACTCTGGCGTCGTCGTCACAGGCGCCTCGGTCGCCTCCTGCTCGGCGGTCTCGGCCGGGGCCGCGCCGTCGCCGACGGCGTCGTCGGTCCGCTCGTGCACGTCGGGGGTCTCCTCAGACACGTCCTGTCCTGCTTTCCTCACTTGATTGGGGCCGGGTGGCACAACCCGGTCATAGAACTAGTTGCCGAACACCCACAGCACGAGCCGGCCGATGGCGTAGTCCAGCACGCCCACATAGGCCATCATCGCCAGGATGAACACGACGACCACCACGGAGAAGGTGACGAGTTCGTTGCGGGTAGGGGTGACCACCTTGCGGATCTCGGTGATGACCTGACGCACGAACAAGACGATCCTGGCGAAGAACCCCAGGTCCTCACCCTCCCGACCGGGAACGGCGGAGGTCTTCGGGGTCGGCTTGCGCGCAGGCCGCTTGCCCTCGGCGCCCCCGGTCTTGCGTGCCGCCGCCTCGGACCTGCGGGCCTCCTGGCGTACCTTTTTGGTCACATCGCGGCCACTGGATACTGCGGTGCCCTCCGCGCCGGCGCCGGCATCCTCACCCGCGGAAGCCGGGTTCGCCCGGGCCTTGTCGACACCCTCGGCAGGTTGCGCCTGAGCGCCGTCGGGATCGGCGGCGTCATCATCCCGGTCGCGTCCGGGATCACCGGGCGCGTTCGTGGATGTGCTCACAACAGTCTTCCCCTACTCCATGGGTGTCCAGGTGGTGCACTCAACGCAACTCGCGAAGGTGCTCGGCCGGTCGTCCCTGGGACGACCTGCTCTGCAGGGCAGGCGGGACTCGAACCCACAACCGCCGGTTTTGGAGACCGGTGCGCTACCAATTGCGCCACTGCCCTTCGATGCTGTCGTGACGACCGGGAATCCCTGATTCAGGGCACACACCAGCCTGGTGCACGTCAACCACCGGCCTCGAGTGTACGCGCATCCGACCCCGAGGTCGAACCACCGTCGCCAAGATCACGTCAGCAGCCGTTCAGCTGTCGCGTGGCCCGGGCGGACGATGCGCCTCGGCCACGGGTGTGGACGGGTCATACTTGCCGGGTGAACACCAAGGCAGGACGCCACGGGATCAGCGTGCGTACGCGCGTACTGGGCAGCCTTGTGTTCATGGCGATGCTCGCGCTGGCGGTGGCCGGGCTGACGGCGTTCTACTTCGAGCGCGAGCGGGTGGACGCCCAGATCGACGACGCGCTGGAACGCAACGTGAGCGAGTTCCACACCCTGGCAGATCAGGGACTGGACCCGCGCACCGGTGCGCCCTTCGACTCGGTCGCGGCGTTGCTGCGCACTGGCCTGCAACGCATCGCGATGTCCCCGAACGAGGGCAGCCTGGCCTTCTTGGAGGGCGAACTCCGAAACACCGCGCCCACTACCGTCGAGCTCCGGCTGGAGGACGATCCGGAGTTGATGGCGGCTCTGGGTGAGATCCTCACCGCCCAGGCCGCCGCAGGCGCCGCCGGCACCACCCCGCAGGGCCGGCTCACCATGATCGAGACCTCCGAGACCACCTACCGCGCGGCGGTAGTGCCGGTGCGCATCGAGGGCGACGAGAGTCTGGGCACGCTGGTGATGGCCTTCGACCGGGGCGCCGAGCACACGGCCATGGCCGATACCTACCAGCTCTACGCCCTGGTGGGTGTGGTTTCCCTGCTGGTGATCAGTGCGATCGGCTGGTTCACCGTGGGCCGGGTGCTGCGCCCGATCCGGTTGCTGGGTGAGACTGCCGAGTCGATCTCCTCCACCGACCTGTCGCTGCGGATACCGGTGGTGGGCAATGACGACCTGGCCGCACTGACGGGCACGTTCAACCAGATGCTGGAACGCCTGGAGCAGGCCTTCGCCTCCCAGCGCCAACTGCTCGACGACGCCGGCCACGAACTGCGCACGCCGCTGACGATCGTGCAGGGACACCTGGAACTGATGGACCCCAGCGACCCCGGGGACGCCCGGGCCACCAAGGACGTGTTGCTGGACGAGATCGGCCGGATGAACCGCCTGGTGGACGACCTGATGACGCTGGCACGCGCCCGCCGACCGGACTTCGTGGCCGCGCGCCCCACCGACATCGCGATGTTGACCGACGAGGTGCTGGGCAAGGCACGCCTGCTCGGGGAGCGTCAGTGGAGCCTGGACTCCCTGGCCGAGGTGACCGCCCCGGTGGACCCCCAACGGCTGACCCAGGCCCTGTTGCAGTTGTGCGTCAACGCCGTGCGCTTCTCCGAGCCCGGGAGCCGGATCGCGGTCGGGTCCCGCGTTGAGCAGTCCGCCCTGCACCTGTGGGTCCGCGACGAGGGCAGCGGGATCGCCGAGGAGAACTTCGAGAAGATCTTCGGGCGGTTCGAGCGGCTGGATCCGGCGATCGAGGGCTCCGGGCTTGGCCTGCCGATCGTGCGATCCATCACCGAGGCCCACGGAGGGCACGTCACCATCCGGTCCGCGCTCGGACAAGGCACCACGGTCACCCTGGTCCTGCCCCTGTACGGCCTCACCGATCAGCTCGACAGGACGGAGCAGCCAGCATGAGTCAGATCCTCATCGCCGAGGATGAACCACGAATCGCCTCGTTCGTGGCCAAGGGGTTACGCGCTGCCGGCTACTCGCCGACCGTGGTGGGCACCGCCAGGGAGACGGTGGACCTCGCCGTCACCGGAGAGTTCGACCTGCTCATACTGGATCTGGGCCTGCCGGACCAGGACGGCTTCACCGCGCTCAAGCGCATCCGGGCGATGCAGAGCATGATGCCGGTGATCATCCTGACCGCTCGCTCCTCGGTCTCCGACACCGTGGCCGGGCTGGAGGGAGGCGCGGATGACTACATGGCCAAGCCATTCCAGTTCGAGGAACTGCTCGCCCGGGTGCGGTTGCGGCTGCGCACCGACGGCAGTTCCGGCGAGACGACCGTGCTGCGCCATGGAGGGTTGTCCCTGGACCTGCGCACCCGTAAGGCTCACGTGGGTGACAAGGCCGTTGACCTGTCCGCACGCGAGTTCGCCCTTGCTGAGACGTTCTTGCGCAACCCCGGCCAGGTCCTCAGCCGCGAGCAGTTGCTCTCCCGGGTGTGGGGTTACGACTTCGACCCGGGTTCCAACGTGGTGGATGTGTACGTGCGCTACCTACGCAAGAAACTCGGCGCTGAGCACTTCGAGACCGTGCGCGGAATGGGCTACCGACTCAGTTCGCCCTGAGGCCGCCACCGGTGGAGACCGGCTGCCTCAGTCGCCGGAGTCAGCCGACGGCGGGGAGTCCGGCGAATCCGGGGACTCGGCGCTGGGCGGGCTGGCGGGGCTGGGCGGAGACGGAGGAGTGTCCGGGCTGGGCGGAGACGGCGGTGTGTTCGGGCTGGGCGGGCTCACCGGCGATGGCGGGGAGTTCGGGCTCGGCGGCGTTGCGGGGCTGTCCGGGCTCACCGGGCTGGTCAGTGAGGGTGCGGAGAAACTCACGTTCCCCGGCTCGGCCTTGGTCAGACCGGAAGCGGCGCGTACCTGGCTCACCGCGGTCCCGCTGCGTTCCACCGCGCTCTGGTCCGCGTTCTGACCGGCCAGGGACACCCCCTCGAGGCTCGCGTCGTTCGGGGCATCGGCCATGGCCACGATGCCGCCACCGGCCACGCCCAGCACACCCAGTGCGCCGGCGGCCGTCCATGTACGTCTACTCATCATCCGTCCTTCTGTTCGAGCGAGTTCGCGATGGCTTCATCATCGGTGGCGTGCATGAGAGGGACCGGAGATGCAGATGAGAGGTCTCTCAGATTGGAGTTCGCCCCGCGCCGGGTGCGGACCGAGGCGTGCGCCCACTGGGTGGCGATCCGCAGCCTTGCCCGGGCCTGCTCCGGGGTGGCACCGGCGATCAGGGACAGCACCACGGCGGCGGTGCGCACGCGCAACGCGTGCGCACCGACCCGGGTTTCGAAGTCCTGCCGCATCCGCTGCAGAACCTCGGGCGTGTGGGCGTAGACCCGGGGAGCCAGGTCCGGCAGGACCGCCACGTGCCCCAGCATCGTCGCCAGATCATCACTGCGCCGGCCGGGCCCGAGGGAGTCGATGTCGATCACATCGCTGACCGCGCCACCACTGGTGAACACGTTGGCCTCGTAGTAGTCCCCGTGGGTGGGCACCTCCTCCTCGGGTACCGCGGTCAACGCCTCGGCCAGGCGGGCGCCCAGGTCCACCACCTCATCGGCCTGCTCCGGAAGTGCTGCGGCGGCCGCTGCGGTGTGGAAGTCCAGCCGATCCGACCAGGACGGTCTCCGGGGCAGCGTCAGGGTCTGCTCGGGCAGCAGATCCAGCCAGCGCACCAGTTCCGCAGGCTCGGGCAGATTCTCGGGATGGGTGTCGGCACCGGCGATCGCCTGAGCCAACGGCGAGCCGCGAGCCGCGCTGAGCACGCACACGCCCGGCACGGGCGTGGCCAGGACTCGCGGGACCGGTACCCCGGCAGATTCGAGCAACTGGTGCCGAGCGATCAGGTCGGCACTCTTCCGCTCGGGCAGCACCTTGACGAACACCGTGCCCGCAGCGCTCTCCACCCGCAGCACCGCTCGACGGGTCGGCCGGTAACTGACCGTTCGCATGGTCACCGCACCGGCACTGCCCAACCCGATCGCCGCCAGCCAGGAACTCACCACCTCGGGGTCGCTTGCCGAGCGCAGCCCGGGCAGCAGCGGGTCGAACGGGCGGCGCCACATCCGGACCTGACGCACGCCGTCGTCCAGCAGGGCCACCCCCTCCCCACCGGTCGCCGCAGGGGACGTGGACGCCACCACGTAGTCGTGCACCCGACGCCCCCGGGAGAGGAAGCTCACCGAGTAGCCCACGCTGACGCCGGCGCCCGGCCGGTGGTGCACCTGGTGCACGCTGACCTGCAGGTCGGTGTCGGTTCCCGGATCGAACTGCTTCGAGCCGGTCAGGGCCGCCTCGACCATGGCGGTGCGGCCGGAACCGCGCAGGAGTGCGAGGTCGGCGTGCTCGGAGTCGGCATCGGTGCGGGACGTGGCCCCGGAGGAGGTCATTGTGGCACCACACTCCAACACGATGACGATCGGATGAACCCCGGATGAGAACCCTCTCATCCTCGCGCGCGGGCAGCGGTTAGGCGACCGCAGCGGCCCGGCGGCGAGGTGGTGCCCATCACGTCGGGGACCCGCTACCGGCCGCAGCACCGGCCCGGGGCAGTGCCGGAGGGGTCCTAGGGTAGGACCGTGCCTCGCGATCTCTCCTCCTTGCCCAAGGCGCATCTGCATCTGCACTTCACCGGGTCGATGCACCCGCAGACGTTGTCGGACCTGGCTGACGAGGCGGGCATCAGGTTGCCGCAGAGCCTGCGGGAGCATGCCGCCGGGCTGGACCCACTGCGGCTGCCGGCCAACGAGCGCGGCTGGTTCCGCTTCCAGCGCCTGTACGACGCCGCCCGGGCAGTGGTCCGCTCGGAGTCGGCCATGCGCCGGATCGTGCGGGAGGCCGCACAGGCTGATGCCGAGGAGGGCTCCGGTCGCCTGGAGCTCCAGGTCGACCCCACCTCGTACGCCCCGTTCGTGGGCGGCCTGACCCCGGCCCTGGAGGTGGTCCTGGATGAGGCCGAGCAGACCAGCACGGCCACCGGAGTGGATATCGGCGTCGTGGTGGCCGCCTCCCGGGTGCGCCACCCCCTGGATGCCCGCGTGCTGGCCCGACTGGCGGCCCGGTATGCCTCGGACTCCCCGGGCGGTGTGGTCGGGTTCGGGCTGAGCAATGACGAACGGCGCGGTGACACCAGCGAGTTCGGCCCTGCCTTCGCGATCGCGGCCCGGGCCGGGCTGGCCCTGGTACCCCACGGCGGGGAACTCCTCGGTCCGGACCATATCGAGGAGGTCCTGGGCACCCTGCGACCGGATCGGCTCGGCCACGGGGTCCGGGCGGCGGAGGATCCCCGCGTGCTGGACCGGGTGGTGGATGCCGGGATCGCTCTGGAGGTGTGCCCGGGCTCGAACGTCTCCCTGGGTGTCTACCCGGGCTCGGATGAGGTTCCGCTGCGCACACTGGTGGGCGCCGGAGCGCAGGTGGCGCTAGGCGCCGACGACCCGCTGCTCTTCGGCTCCCGGCTCACCGACCAGTACCGCACCGCCCGGGAGGTGCACGGGTTCACAGACGCCGAACTGGCCGAGTTGGCACGCTCCTCGATCCGCGCAAGCCTGGCCTCCGACTCGGTGCGCCGGCGGTTGCTGACCGGTGTGGACGACTGGCTCGCCGGAGTCTGACGGCAGGTACCTCCGGGCCACCGGTCAGGGGCGGATACGCCACACCGCGAGAGCGTCGGCGCTACAGCCTCCCGCCCAGCACGACCGGCTCCGGGACCAGTTCCACCCCGAAGCGCTCCTGCACGCCGGCGCGCACCGTGCGCGCCAGGGCGACCAGATCGGCTGCGCGCGCGCCGCCACGGTTGGTCAGCGCCAGGGTGTGCTTGGTGGACAACGCGGCCGCTCCGGGCAGCCCGTACCCCTTGTCGAATCCGGCCTGGGCGATCAGCCATGCAGCCGAGGTCTTCACCCGGCCCTGCCCGGCGTCGAACCGTGGCGCCTGCGGCGGCAGCCCCGCGGCCCGGGTGGCGTCCAGGATCGGGTTGGTGAAGAAGGACCCGGCGCTCCAGGTGTCGTGATCATCGGCGTCCAGCACCATGCCCTTACCGCGCCGCAGGGCCAGCACCGCCTCGCGCACCTGTGCCGACGGCACCCGCTCGCCCACCGCCACCCCGAGCGTCCTGGCCAGTTCGGCGTACCGGATCGGTGCGGAGGCGTCAGCCCGCACCATCTGGAACTGCACCTGGAGCACCACGTACCTGGGTGTGGGGAACCACGGCGAGTCCGGGGCGTACAGCGACTCCTTCAGCACCGAGTTGCGGTAGTGGAAGGCCAGGTCGGTCCGGGACAGGGTGCGGATCCGTCTCTCGGCCCGGTCCCAGGTGCGCACCGCGACGATCACCTCGCTGACCTCCTGACCGTAGGCGCCCACGTTCTGCATCGGGGTGGCGCCGGTGGACCCGGGGATTCCGGACAGCGCCTCCACCCCCTGCCACCCCTCGGCTACCGCCCGGGCGACGAACCCGTCCCAGTCCTGGCCGGCGGGGACGGTGACGGTCACGCCCTGGCCGGTCCCGGACTCCTGCACCGACACCCCGGTGCGCTGGTCCTGGACCACGATCCCGTCGAATCCGGCATCCGGTGCCAGGATGTTCGACCCGCCACCGAGCACCAGCAGTGGGCGAGAGTCGGCGTCGGCGCCCCGCACGGTCTCGATGATCGTCGCCTGGTCGGCTGCGGCCACGAACGTGTGCACCGGCCCACCCACGCGCAGGGTGGTCAACTCCGCCAGCGAGGGGGTACCGGTCATCTCAGTGCAGCCGGACCTTCGCCCGCGCCTTGCCCAGCACCGCCCGGTCCTCGACCTTCACGGCCAGGTCCACGAGCGCGACGTCGCCCTCAACGCTGCGCACGGTGGCGCTGATGCGTACCTGCACCTGACCGGGGTCCGGTACCGGGACGGGACGGGTGAACCGGGTGGCCAAGCCCAGCACGTCCCCGGGATCGCCCAGGTGATCACCCAGGGCGGAGGCAGCCAGGCCCATGGTCAGCATCCCGTGGGCGATCACCCCGGGCAGGCCGACCTCGGTGGCGATGCGGTCGTTGTAGTGGATCGGGTTGAAGTCACCGCTGGCACCGGCGTAGCGCACCAGTCGGTCACGATCCACCTCGGTGGTGACGGTGAACAGTTCGGTGCCGGGCTCGACGCCGGCGCGTAGCGGGTTCATCGCCCCTCCCCGCGCACGGCCAGGGTGGAGGTGACCGCACAGACCGGTGCGCCGTCGTCGTCGGCGATCTCGGTACGAGTGGTGACCATCGTGATGCCGGCGCGTTCGGTGATGCCGGCCACGTGCACAGCGGTGTGCAGCCGGTCCCCGGCGGTGATCGGGCGGTGGTGGTCGAAGGCCTGCTCGGCGTGGACCACGCGGGAGAAGTCGATCCCGGACCCGGGATCGGAGATGTACTCTGCCTCGGCGCGCTGCGCGACGACGACGGCGAAGGTCGCCGGCGCGATCACGTGGCGGTAGCCGCGGGCGCGCGCCGCCTCGGGATCGGTGTGCAACGGGGAGGTCGCGCCGACGGCGTCGGCGAACTCGGCGAGTTTGACTTCGGAGACGACGTAGGGCGGGGTTCCGGTGAACACCCGCCCTAGGTAGTCGGCATCGACCTGGGCCATGCCGTTCATGCTAGCGCCGATTCAGCGCGTCTCCTTGTGGTTGGTCTTGGCGTTGCAGCGGGAGCAGTACTTGGCCAGTTCCAACCGGTCGGGGTTGTTCCGACGGTTCTTCTTGGTGATGTAGTTGCGCTCCTTGCACACCTCACAGGCAAGGGTGATCTTGGGGCGGACGTCCGCGGACTTGCTGGCCACTGGTCTTCCTTACGCTCGCAGGTCCTGCCGCGACGGTCGGCAGGTGGTGGTGCTGGTGATTCTCCGTGTAGCGGGGGCGGGGATCGAACCCGCGACCTCACGATTATGAGTCGTGCGCTCTTACCGTCTGAGCTACCCCGCCGTGCTCAACGCATGGTGCCACAGAGCCCGCGCGATGAACCAGAGCCCCGAAAGGGAATCGAACCCTTGACCTTCTCCTTACCATGGAGACGCTCTGCCGACTGAGCTATCGGGGCGGCGCAACGAGGCTACAACGTCAGTGCCCGTTCAGCGAAATCGTCGGGACGTGACAATGACCACGTCTCATCGCAGCCAGTTCAGCGGAAGTTCACGAACTGCAGGGCCGCATCGATGTCATCTGCCTCCTTGAGCATCGCGATCACGGCCTGCAGATGATCCCGGGACTTGTCGCTCACCCGCACCTCGTCCCCGGTGATCTGGGTCTTGACGCCCTTGGGCCCGTCCTCGCGGATCAGTTTGGTGATCTTCTTGGCGTTCTCACTCGACAGGCCCTCCTTGAGGGTGGCCACGAGGCGGTACTCCTTGCCGGAGGGCTGCGGCTCCCCCTCACCGGTGTCCAGGGCCTTGAGCGAGACGCCCCGGCGGACCAGCTTGCTCTGGAACACGTCCAGCACCGCCAACACGCGTTCGGCGGAGTTAGCGGTCAGGACCACCGCCTCGGTGCCGGACCATTGGATCCCGGCGCCCACGCCCCGGAAGTCATAACGCTGGGAGACCTCCTTGGCGGCCTGGTTCAGCGCGTTGTCCACCTCCTGGCGGTCGATCTTGCTGACGACGTCGAACGAGGCAACGCTGGCCACGGTGGCCCTCCTTGGTGCTGGGGGAACTGGGGATGTGACGTTGGCGACCCGATGGTCACAGCCGCGCCGCGAACTTGGTATTCTGCCATCCGGCGCTAGTGCCGACCATACGGCGGGTTGCCCGAGCGGCCAAAGGGAGCTGACTGTAAATCAGCCGCGTCACGCTTCGCAGGTTCGAATCCTGCACCCGCCACCACCACGGAGCCCGGACCCACACGAGGGTCCGGGCTCCGTTGCGTGCGCAGGCATCGATAGGCGGTAGGGGGTAGCGCATCGCCTCCGCCCGGACCGGAGGGGCGAGCCGCCGGGCCGACGGGCCGGGCGGCCGAGGAGAGCAGGTCAGCGCTGCCCGGTCGCCCTGCGCTCCAGGCGTTCGATCCGCTCGCTCATCGGCGGGTGGGTGGCGAAGAGTCTGGAGACCGCCTCGGCCCGGAACGGATTGGCGATCATCAGGTGCGAGACATCGGCCAGGTCGCCGGCCGGCTTCAGCGGCCGAGCGGCGGTGCCCCGCTCCAGTTTCCGCAGCGCGGAGGCCAGCGCCAACGGGTCACCGGTGAGATCGGCCCCGGAGGCGTCGGCGTCGTACTCACGCGTGCGCGAGATGGCCATCCGGATCAGTCCGGCGGCGAACGGGGCCAGCAGGGCCATCGCGAGCATCCCGACCAGTGCCAGCGCTCCCCCGGTACGCTGCCGGCCGGCGCCACCGGTGAACAGCAGGAACTGGGCCACCGAGGTGATCACACCGGCCATGGCCGCGGCGACCGAGGAGGTGAGGATGTCCCGGTTGTACACGTGCATCAACTCGTGCCCGAGCACCCCGCGCAGTTCCCGCTCGTCCAGCAGTTCCAGGATGCCCACGGTGCAGCACACCGCGGCATTGCGGGGGTTGCGGCCGGTGGCGAAGGCGTTCGGGGACCGGGTCGGCGAGATGTACAGCCGCGGCATCGGCTGTTCGGCCCTGGCGGCCAGTTCGCGCACGATTCGGTGCATCTGCGGGGCCTGGGCCTCAGTCACCGGCTGGGCCTTCATCGCCCGGATGGCGATCTTGTCCGAGTTCCAGAAACTCACGAAGGTCATCACCACGCCCACGCCGGCGAAGACCCAGATCAATGAGGAGTTCCCGGTCCCGGCCGCCACCAGGGCGCCCAGGGCCATCGTCACCGCCCACATCACCGCGAACAGGCCTGCGGTCTTGACCGTGTTGCCCACACCGGTTCCCATGGTGGTGACCTCCTAAGCCACCGGGGGTGCGCCGCCCGCACCAGCCTCGACGAACATACCCCCGCGGGAGATCTCCGTCATCTCCTCGCGAGGGACCACCTTGACGCGCTCGCGCCCCTGCTTCTCGCCCAGGGCACGCTCATGGGCGTCCAGCAACTCCCAGCCGGTCCAGGAGGTATAGGGCACACCGTCGGCCCGCAACCGCTCCAGGATCGCCTCCGGATCAACTTTCGGTGCTCCCGGCAACACGCCGGCCCGCAGGTCCGCCTGGACGTCCTGGATCAGGTTGGCGATGGTCTCCTGCGCATCGGACTTGGTGTGCCCGATCAGTCCCACCGGCCCCCGCTTGATCCACCCGGTGGCATACAAACCGCGTACGTGCTCACCGTCGTCGTCCAGCACTCGGCCGGTCTCGTTCGGGATCACTCCGGCCACCGGGTCGAAGGGCACCTGCGGCACGGAGGAGCCGAAGTAGCCCACCGCGCGGTAGATCGCCTGGACCTCGAACTCCTCGAACCGGCCGGTCCCCCGGACCGAACCGTCCCCGGTCAGTTCGGTGCGCTCGGTGCGCAGCCCGGTGACGGCATCGGTGCCCAGGACCTCCACGGGCCGGTGCAGGAAGTGCAGGTGGATCCGTCGCGACGCGGTCATCTCGGCGGGATCGCGCATGGTCCAGTCGGTGAGGGTCTTGACCACCTGCCGGGTCTGGTTGCTGGCCGCCAGCGCCTCCTCCGAACCCTCATCGAACTCGAAGTCCTCGGGGTACACCACCACGTCCACACCGGGCACCTTGCCCAGCTCGCGCAACTCCAACGGGGTGAACTTGGCCTGGGCCGGGCCCCGACGTCCGAAGACGTGCACATCGGTCACGGGGTTGGCGGCCAAGCCGTCGATCACGTTCTGCGGGATCTCGGTTCCCATCAGGTCCGGGACGTGCTTGGCCAGCATCCGGGCCACATCCAGCGCCACGTTACCGTTGCCGATCACGGCGACCTTCTCGGCTTCCAGCGGCCAGGTTCGCGGGACATCGGGATGGCCGTCGAACCACGAGACGAAGTCGGCGGCACCGTAACTGCCGGGCAGGTCCACCCCGGGGATGTTCAGGTCCGCGTCCCGGATCGCGCCGGTGGAGAAGACGATGGCGTCGTAGTACTCCCGCAGTTGCGGCACGGTCAGGTCGGTGCCGACATCCACGTTGCCGATCAGGCGGATATCCCCACGCTGCAGCACCTTGTACAGCGCGTTCACGATGCCCTTGATCCGGGGGTGGTCCGGGGCCACGCCGTAGCGCACCAGTCCGTAGGGCGCGGGCAGTCGCTCGAACAGGTCGATCGCCACGTCCAGATCGGTCTTGGCGAGGATATCGGCGGCGTAGATGCCGGCCGGCCCGGCTCCCACGATGGCGACCCGCAACTGTGGAGTGGGAATGGTGTTGCCTTTCGAGAAGAAGGAAGTCTTACCTGCCAGTGTAGGCAACCAGCACCACGGCGGGCAGTGCGGGTCGTGTGTGGCTGGTCTCACCGATGTGCCTGTTTCGCGCAAGGAGGGATAGGTTCACGCTGTGCCCCTCACCCCCCGGCCGCAGGCCGAGCCGACCTCGCGTTCCGGGCTGATCGCCGGGGTGAGCGCTTACGCCCTGTGGGGCCTGCTGCCCCTGTACTTCCCGCTGATGCACGGGGCCGGGGTGTGGGAGATCGGTGCGCACCGGGTGCTCTGGTCGTTGGTGTTGTGCGCCGGGCTGCTGATGCTGATGCGCAAACTGGGCCAGGTCCGCACGCTGCTGGCCGACCGGCGGGTGCTGGTGGGGTTGTCGGTGGCCGCGGTGCTGCTGGCCACGAACTGGGTGACGTTCCTTTATGCGGTGTTCACCGACCGGGTGGTCGATGCCGCCCTTGGCTACTTCGTCAACCCACTGGTCACCATCCTGCTGGGGGTTGTCGTGTTGCGCGAGCGGCTGCGTCCCGGCCAGTGGGCGGCGGTGGGCGTGGCCGCGATCGGGGTGGTGGTGATCGCGATCGGGTACGGGACGGTGCCCTGGATCGCGGTGGTGCTGGCGAGTAGCTTCGGCCTGTACGGGCTCGCCAAGAACCGGCTGGGCCGAACCGTACCGGCACTGCCGGGGCTGGTCGTGGAGACCGCGGCGCTGACCCCGGTGGCACTGCTGTACCTGCTGTTGCTGGCGGGCTTGGGTACCGGCACCTTCGCCGTCAGTTCTGCCGGCACGGCACTGGGACAGCCCTGGCACAGCCTGGTCCTGATGGGCGCCGGGATCGCCACCGCGGTGCCGCTGATGCTGTTCGCGACAGCCGTGGGCCGGTTACCGCTGAGCACCGTCGGATTGCTGCAGTTCATCGCACCGATCATGCAGTTCGCACTGGGCGTGCTGGTGCTGGGTGAGGAGATGCCACCGGCGCGCCTGGCCGGGTTCGTGCTGGTCTGGGTGGGCTTGGTGCTGTTGGGAGTGGAGGGGCAGCAGGCCAGGAGCCGGCGACGGCGAAGCCTCACCCGGTCCTGAGGCGCGCGTTCGGCAGGGCGCTCCGGGGCGCGGCGTGCCCGCCGTCGTCGGGCGGGTCCGGCGATCAGCGCGGCCGAGGACGTCGCGGCACGCGCGAGTACAGCAGCGCCAGCACGATCAGCGCAGCGGCACCGACGAGCCAGGCCCGGGTGAGCTGCTGCGCGGGGGCCATCGGGTCCGGGTAGGCGACCAGGTCCAGATCCGCCGCCGGGTCGGGCAGTGGCTGCGCGGGTCCGTGGACCGGTGAGGCCGGCCCGGGTGCGGTGCCGTCATCGATGAACTGCAGGGCTGCGACCGGCTGGATGAGGCCCCAGCCCATCCGGTCGTCGCGCTCGGCGGTGCTGGCCCGGGTTGCGGTGGCCTGCAGGCGGTGGGCCCACTGCTGCGGCGTCTCGTCGGGATACCGCGCCGCCACCAGAGCCGCGGCCCCGGAGACGTAGGCGGTCGCCCAGCTGGACGAGGGCGCCGAGTCCCCCGGGGAGAAGATGCAGTCCCCGCCGAACAGGTACGCCGAGGGCACATGCTGGCCCGGGGCGACGACATCCACGTGCTCGCTCTCGAAGGAGGCGACCGCATGCCAGATCCCGGCCCGGTCCACCCCGGAGACCCCGAGCACGCCGTCGTAGGCGGCGGGGTAACGGGGCACGGCTTCCTGCACCTGGGCGGTCCCGCGGTTGCCGGTGCTGGCCACCACCAGCACGCCGTTGTCGGAGGCAGCCTGAACCGCAGCACGCAGATCCGGGTGGTCCTCGGTGGTACTCATCGAGACGTTGATGATCTGCGCGCCGTTCTGCGCCGCCCAGGCGATCCCGTCCGCGATCCGCTGCGGTTTGGGGTGCACATCCTCTTCTTCTGCGCGCTCGGAGTCGGCGTAGTAGACCCGCACCGACTGCAGCATCGCCTCCGGCGCCACCCCCAGCACCGCCGATCCGTCCACGTGGCGGGCGGCGATGATGCCGGCCACCGCGGTGCCGTGCTCGAAGGCATCCCGGTCGTGGGGGTCGTCCTCGACCACGTTCACCCCGTCGACCACCACCTCGCGCAGGTGCTCGTTCTGTGCGTGCACCCCGGAGTCCACCACGGCCACCGTCACACCCGCTCCCCGGGAGTACTGATGTGCCCTGGGGATGCCGAGCGCGTCGAAGGCGGGCGGTGCCTGGGTGACGAACTGTGGATCCTCCGGATCACACTCCTGTCCGGGGGCCAGCGCCCTCGCCGGTGCGGCGCCTGGTCCGGAGACCGACACCGCGACCAGACCCACGGTCAGGGCGCCGGCCAGCGCCGCCGCGAGGGTGCGACGCCACGTCACCGGTGCACCACCGCGCTGGGTCACTCCTCCTCCGCGGGCTCAGGGACGTGTTCGTCCATGCCCTGCACCGCCTCGGCCGGAAGCCCGGAGCGCGCCGCCTCGACCGTGAGCGTCGGGCCCGGCCGGAACAACCCGGCCCAGGACCCCGGGACCGGGGGCGGCTCGAGTTCGTCGTAGCCCAGCAGCCCCAGCACCTGTTCGTGCCCGGGCGGGACCTGGTACATGGTGCCGCGTTCATCGATCACCATCCAGGCGCCGAGGTCGCCGCCCCCGTCCTGGCGCACCACGGCGCCGTGCCCGGCGGCAACGTCCACCGGCTCGGATCCCACCTCCTCCTCGGTGCCGACCACGTGCAGGCGGGTAGCCGACGGGGCGTCGTCGTTGTCCTCCGGTTCGGCGCGGTCCAATTGCACGCACGGGGTCGCTTCCGACTCCAGCGCCGCGGGTACCTCCTCGGGCCAGTCGGAGGGCACCAGGTCCGAAGCCGGGTCGACCTGCAGGCTCTGGCGCTCGGAGTAGTCCAGGGTCACCACGTCGTCGGGCCCCAGGCCGGTACCCAGGTAGTACAGCGTTACCGCCAGGGGGCTGAGCTCGACCAGCACTCCCTCGTCGGTGAGCACGTGGGGTGCGCCGGTCTCGCCCTGCGCGTTGCGCAGCAGGGTGACCGTGCCGACCCTCAGGTCCACGTCCAGTTGGGCGGCCGGCCCGGGTGGGGTGGACCCGAGGCTCTCCATGGTGAACGGGGCCAGCGGGGTGCCCTCGGTGAAGATGTTCAGCCAGCGCCCCCCGACCGCCGAGACGTTGTCCGGGTGGAACTCCAGGGCGTGGCTGACCGCGTTCAGGTCGTCATCGGCGATCCGGTAGCGGTGCCCGCCGTGCACGTAGTGGGTTTGCCCGTTGACGCTCACCAGTGCCGCGTTGCCTTCTTCCGGTGCAGCGCGGTCCGGATTCAGCGAGGTCCATTCCCGCTCCGGACCGACGGCACAGGAGAGCCACTGGTTGTTGATCAGGTTCTCCAGTGGTGGCAGGGCATCCGGTGCCCC
The DNA here is from genome assembly GCF_049724975.1 of Pseudactinotalea sp. Z1732. Lineage (NCBI taxonomy): Bacteria > Bacillati > Actinomycetota > Actinomycetes > Micrococcales > Cellulomonadaceae > Pseudactinotalea > Pseudactinotalea sp. Z1732. The sequence continues at coordinate 209,766 of NZ_JBMPQC010000003.1, forward strand.
CGGGATTCCCACGGTCATCGTGCCGCGCGGGACATCGCTGAGCTGTGTCTCGCTGAGGTTGACCACCCGGAAGGTCTCGGCGAAGGCGAGCAACCGGGCACTGGTGATGTTGTGCACCGGGTATAGCTCGCCGTTGACGGCCACGTACCGCGCCCCGGTCTCGCTGACCACCACCAGGGAGTTGACCTTCCAGTCGTCATCCTGCTCCCCGGTGAACAGCCCGGCGATCAGGCTGCCGCCTACCACCAGCACACTGAGCACGATCCCCGTGATCACCCCGCGCAGCGGCTTGGCCGGTTCGAGTTCGCGCCCCCCGGGCGCCCCGGAGACGAAGGCCGTGAGGAGCCGGCGCCGGGAGAACGTCTGGGCCTGCAGGAGTTCCTTCTTCGAGGCCATCGGCTACACCAGCCCGGCGGCCACGATCGCGGCGGGGAGCAACAGCGCCAGGCAGGCCAGCTCGGCGGCGTCGGCCAGCCGACCCAGCCAGAGCCGCTGCTTAGGTGCCACCAGGGACAGGCCCACGATGGCGGCGGCCACGATGCCGACCCCGAGCGTGACACCGATACGCCAGGTCGGGTGCAGCAGCGCACCGACCACCCCGGTCAGCGCCAATCCCAGCACCGCCAGCGACATCACCGCGCCGACGTCGAAGCGGGCGTAGGACTCACGCACGCTCAGGATCATCCCGGCGTAGGCAAGCAACAGCAGGACCAGTCCGAACAGCCCGGTGCCCAGCACCATCGGGGTGGCGATCAGAGTGAGCAGTGCGACCGCGATGCGCAGGGACACCTGGATCCGGTGCCCGCGATGCCACAGCCCCGCCACCTCCTCGGCATCCAACTCCTCGGGGTCGGCCAGGATCTCCTCATCGGCGCTTGCGGTGGCCACCCGTAACGGGGTGGCCGACAGTGCCAGCCACGGGATACCGATGCCGGCCAGGCCGGCCACCGCCACGGCGATGGCCAGCACATGGCCGGGCTCGAAACCCGTGAACTCCACGATCGCCCCGACGGCCGCCACTGCGGCGCCCAGGATCGCCGGGACCAGCGTGAACTCGCGGTTGTCGCGCAGCAGCAACAGGCCCAGCACTCCGGTCACTGCGGCCCCGGCACCGGCGTACAGTGCCGGGGCTCCCCACAACGATTCGGCCGCGCTGAGGGTGAATCCGGCCACGGCTGCGTACAGGGCGGCCACCTGGACCAGCGCCACAGGTGCCGCCGGTGGCCCGCCGATGCGCCCGATCACCGCCGCCGAGAACAGCAGGATCACCGAGGTCAGGGCGGCTGCGACCGTCACCAGCGCCGATGCGCCGCCCAGCCCCGCTGCGGTGAGCATGATCGCCACGGTGGTCAGCAGCGTCACCGCGGCCAGCACCGCCGTGGTGGCAGCGTCCTGGGGCGACCACGGCTTCTGTTCACTCTCGACCACGTCGGCCACGGCCTCGACGATGTCGTCGTAAACCCGTAGTTCGGCGCTGTCCACCCCCGACACCAGGGTGAGCACGTCACCATCGACCACACCCTGGGCCTGCAGGCTACGGTCGTCGTCCAACTCGTGGCCGTCGGCGCGGGTCAGCCGGTATCCGGCGTAGGCGGTGCCGGCCTCGAGCATGTTCAGGTGCCGGGCCAGGCCCGGGGTGATCTCCACGACCGGGACGCCGGCGGGTGCGGCGATGTCCATCCGGCGGTCGCCCGCAACGACGGACACCCGCACACGTTGGCCCACAGCCCGCTCGGTGCTGGTGGTCTCACTCATCTCATCCCCGCCCGAATCCTCGGCTCAGCACAGTCCGAGTTACTACTACCCCATCTATGAACTACCTTGCCACGCTCCCGCATCGCACCGGCACGTCCCGCTTCGCCCGGGCGCCCAGCACCGGTCCGCACCCCGGCGATACTCACGGCCCCGCGATCTCGATCGTCGCCGCCCCGGACGTTTCCAGCCCCTCGGCGACCATGACCACGTACTCCCCCGCCGGGAGCTCATGTTGCAACTGCGCCACGCCATCGACGTGCACGTCGTACAGGTCCGGCAGATCCTGGTCCGGCTCCGATCCCTCCCATGCCTGCACCACCAGCAGCACCGGCTGGGAGTGCTCATCGGTGCGGGATGCGGTGAACGTGTACTCACCGCCTTCCGGGATCGTCACCGCCCCGTGCCAGCCACCCCCGAAGCCCTCGGCGAAGTCGATCTCCGTGGTCGAGCCGATCTCGACCCGGTCGGGCACCCACGATCGCAACTGCGCCCCGTCCTCGAAGTCGGTGGAGGCACGCTCGTCGAAGCCACGGACGTGCACCCGGTACTCCCCCGCGTCCAGCGTCCGGATCACCAGCGGATCGATCTGGGAGGCATCGCTGAAGCGCGCCTCGCCCGGGTCCCGGCTGCCGACCTTGTCGGCGTACACCTGCCCGTCCGGCCCGGTCAGTGTCAGTTCGGTGCGTGAGTTCCGCGTTCCGGCCACCGATTCCAGGATCACCACGCCGCGTTCGGCGACTACCAGGGTGCCCTCCCACTCTCCCGGGCCGCCCTCCACCGTCTGGACTGTCTCGCCCACCTCGACGCGCGGGAGGTCCGGCTCCGGCTCGGACGCGGCCTCGGCGTCCGGTTCCGGTTCGGTCTCCTCGGGGGCGGCACCGGCCACCGACACCTCCGGCGTCCTCGGCCCCTCGTGCGGCTCCTCGTCGCTGCACCCGGCCAGGGCCAGGCCGACGGCGAGCGCCACGAGCGCGACGGGTCCCGTGCGCAGGCCCGTTCGGCGCGTCCGAGTTGGGTTCATGTCGTCACTGTAAAGGGCGCGCCAAGCCGATGGGGACACCATGGGCACGTCGCTCGGTGGCCCCGATGGGGACCTCTGCCCATGTACGCACCGGGGGTGAGTTCGTACAGTGGCAGGTATTCACCACACACGGTGAGCCCACCCTGGTGGTGGTAGTAAGGCGGCCCGAGGGGGCCACAACACAGGAGGTGACTGTGGGACACGAAGTCTCAGCAGCAGACGGCGCACTCCAGCGGGGTGCGAACATCGTGGCCGAGTCGAAGGCCGCACTGCATGGGGAGCTCGCCTCCCTCGAAGGACGACTCTCCGGCATCGGGGCACAGTGGCAGGGCTCCGGTTCTGCAGCGTTTGCCAATGTGATGGCGCAGTGGCGGGAGAAGTCCAACAGGATCATCAACAGCCTCGAGAACTTCGAGGAGAACCTCAAGCAGTCCCAGACCACGTACACCGCGTCCGACGACGCCGCCTCACAGGCGATGACCAATCTTCAGGGCCGGCTCGGCTGATCGGGAGGAACCCACATGTTCAAGGCTAATTTCGAAAGCATCAGCACGGCCGGAGCGGACATCGTCAACGGCGCCAACAAGATCGAGCAGCAGCTCAACGACATGGACACCCAGTTGCGTCCGTTGCAGTCGGACTGGACCGGTGCGGCATCGGACGCCTACGAGCAGGCCCGGGCCACCTGGACCCAGACCATCAACGAGATGAAGCAGTTGCTCGCCGAGATCGGCGCCGCTGTCACCCAGAGCGGTCAGGACTACCAGACCACCGACAGCCAGAACGCGAACCGGTTCGCCTGAGCCCGCGCGAACACGTGACGGTCGTGCCGAAGCCAGCGGTTTCGGCACGTGCCGCCATTTGTCCGCCTCTCGGAGGAACCCGGTCCGCCCGCACGTACCTGGGGGATACAAGCCATGACTTACGGTGTGGAGATCACAGCACCGGTCCTCGAACGTCGGATCATCCAGCTCCGTGAGATCGTCGCCGATATCGACGAGATGCTGGACGGCTCGTGGTTCCTACCGGTCCGCCAGCACAGCGGCCGTTGGACGACCAACACGGCTGCCCAGCAGTTCGTGCAGACCTACCGGACCAGACTCACCGAGGCCGAGGACGCCCTGCGGAGTCTGCGCAGCCGCGTCCAGGACATGTCCGATGAACTGCGGGCGACCGCGGAGTCCTTCAACCTGCTCGAGGGCACCATCGAGAGTGAGTTGAACAACCTTGACGAGTTGCTCGGGGACGTCCCCGAGCGACGCGTGCCCGCCGGGGGCGGCCACCAGCACACGGTGGTATGACGGGAGGCCTGGAATGACCGACAACGTCGAGTGCCTGAAGATGTACCACGAGCGCACCGAGTCCACCCTCGACCTGATCCAGAAGGACGCCGACGAGGTGCGCACCTGGTCGGAGAACCTGCAGGAGATCGCCCAGCGGATCGGCCGGATCGGATCGGAGACCGGGATCGAGGGCCGCTCCGGGGCTGCGGCCTGGACGGCGATGAACACCTTGATCGGGGAACTCAACGGGGCCTCCGAGCAGATCGGTGCGATTCCGGTCGGCGCCGAACTCGCCCTCGGGGTCCTGCGCGACGGTGGTGTGCATTACGAGGCCCTGCCGCCCCGTGGCCTGGACGCCAACCAGCAGGACTCCGTCCGTATGCACCAGCAGCACGGCGAGCAGAACATCTACGTCGCCGAGCTCGGCAGGTCCGTGCCGCTCGGCGAAGCCACCTCCTTCTGGTGGGACCAGAAGGACGGGCTCCGCGAGCAGCAGGCGCGCGAGTCGATGACCGAACTGGACCGGCGGATGGCCGAGGCTGAGGCTGCACTGGTCCCGGTCGCCGACGTGCCCGCCTCCGGCGGTGGTTCCGGCGGCCCGGGCGGGCCCGGAGTGCCCGGCGTCCCGGACGGTTCCGGTTGGCCCGGAGACCAGGGGGAGCCCGGCACGCCCCCGCCGAGCAGCACCGCGCCCGGTGAGGGTGGTGGTCCGGGGCCCGGCATCAACTCCCCGCCCGGTGGGACCTCCACGCCCCCCGGCGGAAGCCACCCCTACCCGCCCCCGGGGACGGGCCCGCAGCCCGGCACCCCGCCTCCCGGTGGGGTCAGTCCCGTGCCGCCCGGTGAGCTCGACCCGCCGGGTATCGGTCACCCGCCCGGGTACGGCCCAGGCGTCGAGCCGCCGGAGTACGGCACCGGCGGCCCTGGCCCCACCCCACCGGATACCTCGATCGATGGTCCCGGCGGTGGCATCGTGGGACCGGACGGCCCCGGCGCCGGGATTGGTGGCACCGGTGGTCCCGGTGCGGGAGGGGTCGGGGGCCCCGGTGCAGGGGCGTTCGGGGGTCCCGGCGCGATCGGTGCCGGCCTGGGCGTAGCGGGCGGCGCTGCCGGTGGTGCGCTCTCGGCGGCTGGCGGTGGCCCGAGAGCGGGCGGAACGCTCGGTGGTCCGAGAGCGGGCGGAACGCTCGGTGGTCCGAGAGCGGGCGGAACGCTCGGTGGTCCGAGAGCGGGCGGAACGCTCGGTGGTCCGAGAGCGGCCGGAACGCTCGGTGGTCCGGGTGCCGGTACTGCGGGGGCCGGCGGGCGGCCGATGGTCGGCGGCATGGTTCCCGGTGCTGCCGGTAGTGGCGGGCGGGGCGCTAGCACGCCCGGTGCCGGTCGCGGCCCAGGTGCCGGAGCCGGAGGGCGCGGTGCCGGTGGTGCCGGGCTGATGGGCGACCCCGGCGGCAAGGGTGAGAAGAAGAAGCGGCGCAATACCGCCCAAGGACTGCTGGCCGACTCCCTGGAGGAGGACGCCGCCACCGTGTCGCTGGGCACCGGCGCCGACGCCGGCTCCCGCGCGAGCGTGGCACCGGCCCCCGCACCCGACGATGAGAACGACGAGTGGTGACTGACGAAGGGTAAGTGCCCACGGGCACCCGCCCGGTGCGGGCCACCTCGCCGGTCCCTCATCCCCCCGCCGGGAGTAACCCGCACGCCGATCAGTAGTGCCGGCAGCACGATGAGGACTGTCGGCACGCGGTCAGGACCGCCAGCGCTGCACCGTGATGGAGCGTTCACCGGCCTCGATGCGACCGTCCTCGGGCACCGGTACCCGCGTGCCCGGGAACGCCCGTGTGGTGGTCCCGTCCGCGCTGACGACCACGGTGCCGTTCGCCGATCCGCGGTCCTGCACCCACAGTTCATCGGCGTCGATACCGAAGGCGGCGTGCGTGCGCGACAGCGAACGGCCGGGGTCATCCACGGCGACCAGGTGCGCGACTCGTTCACCGGGGCCGGCCTGCGGACGGCGCCCGATCAGTCCGTTTCCGCTGACCGTCACCGACACGCCGTCGTCCACGGTGAGCACGAAGACCGCACTGGCCCCGGAGTCGCGCACGTCCTCCAGGTCCGGCAGTTCGGTGGGGTGCAGGGTGCGCGGGTCTGCGGGAGTGGCTCCTGGCTGTGCGGGATCGAAGGTGTGCTCGGGCAGACCGGCCTGCGTGGACGCACCGGGCGCAGACCGGCCCGGGACCGGCGGGGGGAGCGGCGCAACCGGGCCAGCCTGTTCTGTCCCGGCGGTACCGGCACCGGCACCGCCGTACTGGTGCCCCGGCGTGCCCGGGAGATCGCCGCTCCAGGGGTGCGCGGGGGCGACCGCACCGGTCGGTGGCCCGGGCAGCCCCTGACCCTGCGGGAGGTCAGCGACCGGGCCCGCCGGTCCCGGCGCGCTGTGCTGCCCGTCGGGCGCCGCGTCCGGTCCGGGAGGTGGCGGTCCTCCCGCTGCTGGCACCTGACCAGCCGGGGGCGCAGCCGGCGCCTGCGGGACGGGTCCGCCGGGAGGGGGACCGTATGAGTGCGGGCCCGCACCACCGGATCCTTGTCCGTAACCGGCAGCGGGGGGCAGCTGACCAGAGGGCACCGCCGCAGGGTGAGGGTGTCCAGCGCCCTGACCTCCGGCATAGCCGGATGCGCCGGAGCCGTACGGGCCGGGCGGGGCGGGTGGGACGGCGGGTGCGTATCGGGGCGCCGGTGCCTTCCGGTGGGCATCGGGACGCACGTTCACCACCCGGGTGCCCGCCACGCGGTCGTGCCAGGCCTGGCCCCTTCCCGCGCGGTCCAGCACCGTGGTGGCGATCAGGAGGAACTGACCCACCAGGACCACCGCGTGGGAGGCTCCGAGCAGCAGTGAGCGCACCATGCCGCGGCGTAGGCCGGGGGCGTAGTCCGACCGGGCCTGTGCGGCACGGACACCGAGTAGGTGCTTGCCCAGGGTGCGGCCGGATCGCGCTTCCCAGACCGCCAGCCCCAGGGCCGCCTCCAGCAGCAGCACCGCCCCGAGCAGCACACTTCCGGTGGGCAGGTAGGCCGCCGCGGTCACCGCGCCGACCGCGGCCAGGTCGATGCCGTGGGCAAGAATGCGCCGGCCCGGACCGCATGCCGGCAAGGGGGCTGCGGCACGACCCCTGTTCACCTGCGGCGCGGACGCCATCTGCACGCTCATTCGCACTAACCCCTGTCCTGCTCGCTGGTGTGGAGTCTAATGCCGCTACCGGGCAGTCAACGTCTGCAATCCCTCCACCGCACCGGCCGCCAGCAACGCCGCCGGGAGCACCAGCCCCACCGTGATCGCCTCGAGGATGTCGCCCATCCTGGAAAAGCGCACGGAGCGGTACCCGCGGGCCAGCGGAACCGCCAGGAACGCGAACCCCACCGCAGCCACGATCAACACGAGTCCCCAGGCCAGCGCGTCGGGGAACCTGTGCACCCCCACCGCCAACTGGACCAACACGCTGAACAGGGCCAGACGCGGGGGGAGTTTGTCCGCCGGCCGCCGGAAGGAGCGTGGAGCCAACGTCAGGAACAGCACCAGCAACGCCACCAGGGCCACCGTGCCCCAGCCGCGCAGACCGCCGGGTTCGTAACCGGCCAGCACCACCGGGATCATCGCGGCCACCAGCACACTCGCCGAGATCATCCCGGCACGCTCCCGGTGCTCGGCCTGACGGATCCGCCGGGAGACGTGGTCGATGCGCACTCGCGCCGGGGAACGCGGCAGCACTCCCCGCACCGACATCGCGGTCCGGGCCAGGAAGGGCATGTCCAGCGCCTGCTCCTCCGGGATGTCCAACGCCGCGCTCGGCATCGACCGGATCATCAGGGGGGCCGCGCCGAGGATGAGCGCAGGCACCACATAGGCAGGAAGGTCCAGCAGCAGCGCCAGGGCGAACAGGGCCGCGACCGCCGTCCATACCCCGGCCAGCACCGCGGCGATCCCGTGGGAGGGGGCCATCTCGCGCCGGCTGACGGCGTATCGCAGCACCGCCAGCACCGAGGCGCTGAGCAGCGCCAGCACCAGACCCAGGCGCAGCGCCCCGTACTGTCCGGGCTCGGCGACCAGGAACCCCGACGCGAAACCGAACACCGGGGCCAGCACCGTCTCATCCAGCAGCCCATGGTCGGCCCGGCCGCTCAGGTCACCGGTTGCGGCGCCGTCGGATCGCCCCGGTTCCCGCGCCGGGGGGCCGTCGGGCCCCGCCCCGCTGCGGGCGGCACCAGCGTCCAGTGGCAGCCGGCGGACGGCGAGCAGCACCCCGGTTGCGCCGAGCAGAACCGGGGCGCCCACCCCCAACCAACGGGGGTACGGCGCAGCCCCGGCGAGCAGGTTCGCCGCATGGGAGGCCACGATCACCGCGCACAGCGCGAGCCCGAGCCCGCACACGACCCAACCGGCCAGACCGGCCGGCAACCGCCGGAACCGGGAGGGCGTATCGGCGGCGCGCCCGGGCCGGTCAGGCGTGGTGCGGTCGTCGGCGACCACACTGAGCACGGCGCCGTCGGAGATCTCATCCGCGATCGGGGCCTGCAGGTCGATCTCGGTACCGGCGGTCGAGGTGACCATCGTGGCCTCGGCGTCGATCCCGGCGCTGTGCAGGATATCGGCCAGGCGGGCCTCGGGCGTCACGGCCAGGTCCAACCTGCCCGACCCGGTCAGCAGCGCCACGCGCAGCAACGCCGTCGACGTACTCACCTGACCCCCCACTCAGCGCTGGACATGCCTGAAACCGGCCGTTCCCATACTAGTCTTGACCGAGGTTGTCCCGAGGGGATGGAGGTCGTGACGGTGACTGCACAAGCAGAGCGCCTCAGCCCGCCCAAGGCACCCACCGGACACCTCCAGCTCCAGCCCCCACCGGAACTGATCAAGCCCGAAGGTGCCTCGAACACGCTGATGACGGCGTTGCCGATGGTCGGGTCGATGGGCTCGATCGCGATGATCTCCTTCAGCCAGGGAACCGGCAATCGGATCTACCTGATGGGTGGGATGTTCCTGTTCATGGCGTTGTCCATGGTGGGAATGAACATCTGGCGGCAGAAGAGCCAGCACGCCCGCGAGGTCACCGACATGCGGCGGGAGTACCTGGCCTACCTGGCCGAGATGCGCGCCACGGTCCGTTCCGCCGCCCGCCGGCAGCGCCGGTTCCTGCAATGGTTCCTGCCCGAACCCGATGCGCTGGTGATGCTCGCCGAGGACCGCACCCGGGTCTGGGAACGGGACAGCGGCGACGCCGATCTGCTCCGGGTGCGCGTGGGCCGCTCCACCCAGCCCCTGGCGATGACGCTGGAGGCACCGCAGAGTTCACCGGTGTCCCAACTCGACCCGGTCGCCGCCAGCGCCGCGCACAGGTTCCTACTCACCCACGCCGAGCAGCCGGGTCTACCGGACTCGATCGACCTGCGCGATGTCGCGCGGGTGCAGATCGCCGGGGACGAACAGAGCGCACGCGCCCAGGCCAGGGCGATGCTCATGCATCTGGCCACGTTCGTCGAGCCTGCGCAACTGCAGATCGCGGTGGTGGCCGCCGCGGCGGTGCAAGCCGACTGGGAGTGGGTCAAGTGGCTGCCGCACGCCCAGTCCGGGGCCGAGCGCGACGGTGTGGGGGCGGCCCGGATGGTGGGTGAGTCCCTGGCGGAGGTGGAGTCCCTGCTGCCCGCGGGACTGCCGGATCGCCCCCGGTTCCAGCGCGGTGGTGCCACGGCCGAACCGCACGTGGTGATCGTGCTCGACGGCGGGCACGTCCCGGCCGGTAACGCCCTCATCACCGAGGAGGGGGTCAGCGGGATCACGGTGCTGGAACTGCCGGAGACCTGGGAGGAACTGACCGACTGGAACACGTTGCGGTTGCTGCTGCACCCCCGGATCGCCAGCGGCCCCGATCGTGGACGGGTGCCGTTGCAGGTGCTGCACCGGGGCCACCCGCCGGTGCGGGGCCTGGCCGATGAGATGTCCATCCCGCAGGCCGAGGCCACCGCTCGCCGACTGATGCCGATGCTGGTCTCCGGCGGGGAGGAGTCCACCTCCAAACAGGCGGTCTCGGCCGAACTGACCGATCTGCTCGGCCAACCCGACGTACGCGACTTCGACCCGAAGGTGGCCTGGAAACCACGCCTGCCCCGCGACCGGCTCCGGGTGCCGATCGGCCTGACCAGCCACGGGCAGCCGCTGGCCCTGGACATCAAGGAGTCGGCGCAGCAGGGAATGGGCCCGCACGGCTTGCTGATCGGAGCCACCGGTTCGGGCAAGTCCGAGGTGCTGCGCACCATGGTGCTGGCCCTGGCGATGACGCACTCCTCCGAGGACCTGAACTTCGTGCTGGTGGACTTCAAGGGTGGGGCCACCTTCGCCGGCATGGCGGACATGCCGCACGTCTCGGCGATCATCACCAACCTCGGCGAGGAGCTGACGCTGGTGGATCGCATGCAGGACGCCCTCAAGGGTGAGATGGTGCGCCGTCAGGAACTGCTGCGCTCGGCGGGCAACTTCGCGAATGTGGCCGACTACGAGAAGGCTCGCAAGGGTGGGCGCACCGACCTGGAGCCGCTGCCCGCGCTGCTGATCGTGGCCGACGAGTTCTCCGAGTTGTTGGCCGCCAAACCCGAGTTCACCGAACTGTTCGTGGCGATCGGCCGGCTGGGGCGGTCGCTGCAGATGCACATGCTGCTGTCCACCCAGAGGCTGGAGGAGGGCCGCCTGCGGGGCCTGGAGTCGCACCTGTCCTACCGGATCGGGCTGAAGACGTTCTCCGGGGCGGACTCCCGGGCGGTGATCGGGGTGCCCGACGCGTTCGAACTACCCGGCGGCGGCGGCCACGGGTTCCTCAAGCCCGACGCCTCCACCCTGATCCAGTTCAGGGCCGCGTACGTGTCCGCGCCGCCGAAGACCCGACGGCGGGGGGCCGGGCGGGCGCGCACCGCGGCGGCACCCCAGCAGATCCGGTTGGAGCCCTACACCGCTGCGCCGGTGTTGCTGCCCGAGACCCAGGACGAACCCGAACCGGTCGGAAGCAACGAGCCGGAGGAGAAGCGCGTCACGTTCGACATCGCGGTGCAACGGATGAAGGGGCAGGGCCCCCCGGCCCACCAGGTGTGGTTGCCGCCGCTGGTGACCCCCTCCACCTACGACCAGATGATGCCGGATCTGACCACCGACGCCGACCTCGGCCTCATCTCGCCGTCCTGGCGCAACTCCGGTGCGCTGACCTTCCCGCTGGGCATCGTGGACCGCCCACTGGAACAGCGCCGGGACACCCTGTCCATCTCCCTGTCCGGTGCCGGTGGCCACATGGCGATCGTGGGCGGGCCGCGCAGTGGTAAGTCCACCGTGGCCCGCAGCGTGCTGACCGGGTTGGCGCTGACGCACAGCCCGCTGGAAGTGCAGTTCTTCGTAATGGACTTCGGGGGCGGGACGTTCACCCCGATGGCCGGCATGGCGCACGTGGCCGGAGTGGCCACCCGGTCCGAACCGGACGTGGTGCGCCGGATCCTGGCCGAGATCGTCGGGCTCGTCAACGACCGGGAGGTGTACTTCCGGGAGAACGGGATCGACTCGATGGAGACCTACCGGCAACGCCGCCGCCAGGGCCGGGCCGACGACGGCTACGGGGACATCTTCCTCATCGTGGACGGCTGGCCGACCCTGCGATCGGAGTTCGACGGGCTGGAGATGGAGATCCAGGCGGTCGCGGCCCGGGGGTTGACCTTCGGCATGCACCTGGTCGCCGCGACCGGGCGCTGGATGGATTTCCGCACCCAGGTCAAGGACCTGTTCGGCACCCGGGTGGAGCTGCGACTGGGTGATCCGATGGATTCGGAGTTCGATCGCCGGGTGGCCCAGAACGTGCCGAGGAACCGGCCCGGTCGCGGGTTGGTGGTGAGCAAGCATCACGTGCTGACTCCGCTGCCCCGGATCGACGGTTCCGGGGACGCCGAGACCCTCGGGGAAGGCGTGGAACAACTCATCGCCCGGGTGAACCAGGCCTGGACCGGGCCCCGGGCGCCGAAGTTGCGGCTGCTACCGGAGGTGATCACCGCCGAGGAGGTCCTGGATCTGGCCGGTGAGACCGAGCGTGCCAAGATCCTGCTCGGCATCGACGAGGCCGCCCTGGCACCGGTCGCTTTCGACCCGCGCAGCGACTCCCACCTGTACCTGTTCGGCGACTCCGGTTCGGGCAAGTCCTCGTTCCTGCGCGGGGTGGCCAAGGAGGTTCAGCGCCTGCATACCCCGAAGGAGGCGCAGATCTTCGTGGTGGACTTCCGCCGCTCGATGCTCGCGGAGATCCCCGAGGAGTACCTGGCCGGGTACTTCACCACCGCAGAGCAGGCGACGGAGGAGCTGGCCGCGGTGGCGCAGTACCTGCGGACCCGGCTGCCCGGCCCGGACGTGACCCCCGCACAGTTGCGGGCACGATCCTGGTGGAGCGGCGCGGAGGTGTACGTGCTGGTGGACGACTACGACCTGGTCGCGACCTCGAGCGGGAACCCGGTGGCCTCCCTGCAACCGCTGCTGGCGCAAGCCTCCGACGTGGGCCTGCACCTGATCCTGACCCGGCGTACCGGTGGTGCCAGCAGGGCGATGTTCGAGCCGATCATCCAGTCCCTGAAGGACCTGGCCGCCCCCGGGGTGGTGCTCTCGGGCAGCAAGGACGAGGGGGCCCTGATCGGTACCGCCAAGCCCCAGCCCGGCCCGCCCGGTCGTGGCCAGTTGGTCACCCGGGCAAAGGGCGTCCAGGTGGTCCAACTCTCCCACAACCCTTCCCAGCACTGAGCCGGGAAGTCCCAGCACTGAGCCGGGAACGGCACTGCGGCGACGGGTCAGCCCGGGTAGCCGGCTCAGACCATATGAGGGTGGTGGGGTTCTGAGTCTTGACGGGTCCAGGGCCTCACGGTGCAGATTCGTGGATCATCCCCCAGAGTGGCTGGGGGTGCCGACATGCAGCGGAGGCCCTGGTGTTCAGTGAGGTTACGGCGATTGGGTTGGATGTGCACGCGCGTAGCGTGCGAGCGGCGGCGTTGGACACCTCGACCGGTGAGTTGATCGAGGTGGGGCTACCTGCGGATGGCGGGCAGGTCACCGAGTGGGTGGCAGGTATCGCGGCTGGTCATGGGCTGGTGCACGCAGCGTACGAGGCGGGCCCGACGGGTTTCGGGCTCGCCCGGAAGCTGATCGCGGCGGGGGTGCCGGTCACGGTCGCGGCGCCATCGAAGATCCTGCGTCCCGCCGGGGAACGGGTCAAGACCGACAAGCGCGACGCGCTGCTTCTGGCGCGGTTGCTGCGGATGGAGGAGCTGGTGGCGGTGCGCGTCCCGACGGTGGCCGAGGAGGCCGCCCGGGACCTGGTGCGTGCCCGTGATGACGCCCGGGTGGAGTTGATGGCTGCCAGGCACCGGCAGGGCAAGCTGCTGCTGCGCCGCGGGATCGTCTACGACCAGGGCAAGGCGGCCTGGACCGGGGTTCACGACGCGTGGCTGCGGCGGGTCCGCCGGGAGGGGCTCGAGGATGCCGGGGCCGGGACTCTGGCGGCGTTCGACGCCGCCTACGACGCGGTCACCACGATCGGTGCCCGCCGGGACCGCCTCGACCGCGAGATCCTCACCGCGGCCGCGGACAGCGAGTTCACCGCGACCACTCGCCGGCTGGGCTGCCTGCGCGGGATCTCCACCCTGACCGGGTTCGCCCTCGCGGTGGAGATCGGCGACTGGCACCGGTTCACCGGCCGCACCATCGCCTCCTACCTCGGCCTGGTGCCCAGTGAGCACTCCTCGGGCGGCACCCGACACCTGGGCGCGATCACCAAGACCGGCAAAACCCACGCCCGCCGGCTGCTGATCGAGGCCGCCTGGCACCACAAGAGCGACTACCGGCCCGGGAAGACCATGCGGGACCGGTGGGCCCTGGCGCCCGCCACCGTGGCCGCGCGCGGCGACGCCGGCAACCGGCGACTGCACCACCGCTGGCAGGTCCTGACCAGCCACAAGAAGAAGCACACCATCGCCAACACCGCGATCGCCCGCGAACTCGCCGGCTGGTGCTGGTCCCTGGCCACCATGGACTAGCCACCCGAAAGCTCGTTCGCCGGCCACCGGGCCGGGGAGCATGCAGCGTGAGGAGCGCACCAGCGATTCGCCTGTGAGCAGCCGGCACCCGCCGGCCACGCTCGACCTCAGACACGCTCGGACGCTCTCGCCGGAACACGGTCATGCGGTAACCAACCCGCGCATATCAGACTGACCACGCGTCACCAGACACGCCGCACCCCGACCCGCCCCCAGCGAACGACGAAGCGCCGCCAGACACGGCCAGTCCGGCGGCGCTTCACCCTGCCCACTTGACAAACAAGCCCCACATATCAGGCGAGGCGGTCCACCAGCAGGGTGGCGAAGGTCTCCAGGGCCCGCCGGGCGGTGGAGTCCGCGACCGGCTCCAGGTCGGCGACCGCGTCGGCAGCCCACCGCCGGGCCAGGACGCGCACCTCCTCGGTCACCTCGTGGGTACGCAGCCGCTGTACCACCTCATCGAGGGCGTCGTCGTCGGAGAGGTCACCCTGCAGTGCGGTCAGGATCGCCCGGCCCTCGGCGTCCAGGCCTTCCCCTCTGGCCTGGAGTAGCAGGACCGGCATCGTGGCCACACCCTCGCGCAGGTCCGTGCCCGGAATCTTCCCGGTGGTGGCGGCGTCCGCGGACAGGTCGATCACGTCGTCGGCGAGCTGGAACGCCACCCCGACCTTCTCCCCGTATGCCACGGCGGCGGCCTGCACCTGCTCGTCGGCGCCGGAGAAGTAGGTGCCGTACCGGGCCGCAGCCGCGATCAACGATCCGGTCTTGTCCGCCAGCACGCCCAGGTAGTGCTCGATCGGGTCCTGGCCCTCCCGCGGGCCGAGGGTCTCGTGCATCTGGCCCAGTACCAGCCGTTCAAAGGCGTCGGCCTGGATCCGCACCGCAACCGGGCCGAGTTCGGAGACCAGCCGGGACGCGCGGGCGAACAGCAGGTCCCCGGTCAGGATCGCCATCGTGTTGCCCCACACCTCGTGGGCGCTCGGGGCACCGCGGCGCAGCGGTGCGGAGTCCATCACGTCATCGTGGTAGAGCGTGGCCAGGTGCGTGAGTTCGGTGGCCAGCGCGGCCTGCCGGACGCGGTCGTCGACGCCCTTTCCCAGTAGCGAGGTCAACAGCACCAGCGCGGGGCGCATCCGCTTCCCGCCGGCGGCGATCAGGTGCTCCGAGGCCTGCTCGATCAGTGGCTCGTTGTACTGAGCCATCTCGATCAGCCGCTCCTCGATGGCGGCCAGCTCGGCCCCGATCGTGGCGTCCACGTCGGGATCGCCGAGCGGGAGGGGTGTGGTGGTCACAGTAGGAACATAGCGGCGTCGCCCAGCACGTCCAGCACCGGTCCGGGCAGCACACCCAACAGGACCGTCCCCACCGCGGCGATCCCGACGGCCACCACCGTCATTCCCTCGCTGGGCACGACCACGGTGCTACGCCCGGTCTCCGGGCCCGGGTCGGTGAAGAACATCGCCACGATCAACCGGACGTAGAAGAACGCCGCGGCCGCGCTGGCCAGCACCGCGATCACCACCAGCGGCCACGCCCCACCGGCGACGGCGGCGTAGAACACGGTGAACTTGCCGATGAACCCACCCGTCAGCGGGATGCCGGCGTAGGACAGCAGGAACAGGCCCATGCTCGCGGCCAACCACGGATTGGTGCGCCCCAGCCCGGCCCACTGGTTCATCGAGAGGGCCTCACCGGTCACGTTGCCGTCCGCATCACGCTCGCGCACCAGGGTCACCAGGGCGAAGGCGCCGACGGTGGCCAGGCCGTAGGCCAGCAGGTAGAACAACACCGCCGGTACGGCGTAGGCGTCCAGCGCGATGACGCCCAGCAGCAGGAACCCGGCGTGCGCCACGGAGGAGTAGGCGAGCATCCGCTTGACGTCGCTCTGCACCAACGCCAGCACGGTGCCCAGCACCATGGTGGCGATCGCGACCGCCCAGAGCATCGGTCCCAGGTCCCAGGCCAGCCCCGGCGCCACGACGTAGACCAGGCGCATCATGATCATGAGCGCGGCGATCTTCGTGCAGGCGGCCATGAATCCGGTAACCGGGGTGGGCGCGCCCTGGTACACGTCCGGCACCCAGTTGTGGAAGGGCACCGCGCCGATCTTGAACAGCAGCCCCACCAGCACCAGGGTGATCCCGGCCAGGAGGAATCCGTCCATACCCGCCATCGCCGGAACCGCTGCAGCGATCTCGTCCAGGCGCAACGACCCGGAGTAGCCGTACAGCAGGGCGATACCCATCAGCACGAAGGCTGTGGCGAAGGCACCGAGCAGGAAGTACTTCAGGGCCGCTTCCTGGGACAGCAGCCGACGCCGACGGGCCAGCCCGGCGAGCAGGTACAGCGGCAGTGACAGCACTTCCAGGGCGATGAACAGCGTCAGCAGCGTGCCCGAGGACGGGAAGACCAGCATCCCGGTCACCGCCAGCAACGTCAGCGGGAACACCTCGGTCTGCACCAGACCCTTGGTCCGGGTGAGTGCTTCGTACCGGCTGCCGGGGGCCGCGGATGCGGAGGCGGTGAAGGCGTCCTCACCACCGGCGCGGTCGGCCATCACCAGCACACCGACCAGTGCGCACACCAGCAGCACCGCCTGGGTGGCCAGGGCCGGGCCGTCCTCGATGACCGCGCCACCGATGAGCTCACTGGGGCCGGTGGCCTGGACGACACTCCAGCGCCAGCCCACCGCCACCAGCGCCGCACCGAGCGAACCGATCGCCAGCACCACCTGCACGACCCGGCGGACCTTGCGGGGCAGGAACCCCTCCAGCAGCACGCCGAGCACGGCGGCGCCGAACACGATCAGGACCGGGGTGATCCCGCCCCACTGCACGACCGGCGGTTCGAAGGGGTTCATCAGGCGCTCCCGAGGATCGAGGCGAACGAATCAGCGACGCCGGACAACAGGTCCAGCACCGGGGCGGGATACACGCCCAGGAACACGATGGCCAGGCCCAGGGGCACCAGCAGCCACTTCTCCCGAGCCACCAGGTCGCTCAGGCCGGCCCGCGCCGGCAGCCCGAGGGTCCGGCCCGCGGGCGGTCCGGGAATCGGGCCGGTGAACACGCGCTGGTAGGCCATCAGGATGTACAGCGCAGCCAGGACCACACCGATCACCGCTGCGGCACCCCAGGCCGGGTGTGCCTCGTAGCTGCCGATCAGCACCAGGTACTCGGGGATGAACCCGCTCAGTCCCGGCAGGGCCAAGGTGCTCAGCCCGGCGAACAGGAAGGTACCGGCCAGGACCGGGGTGACGCGCTGCATCCCGGAGTAGGTCCGCATGTCCGCGCTGTAGCCGCGCTGGATGAGGAACCCGGCGATGAGGAACATCGCGGCTGTGGACAGCCCGTGCGCGAGCATGTAGAGCATCGAACCGACCATGGCGGTCTGGGTGCCGGCGAAGATGCCCAGCACGATGAACCCGAAGTGGGACACCGAGGTGAAGGCGATCATCCGCATCAGGTCGTTCTGCCCCAGGGCCAGCAACGCGCCGTAAATGATCGAGATCACCGCCAGCACCATGATCACCGGCGCCGCCTGGGCGGCTGCACCGGGGAAAATCGGCAGCAGGATCGCGATCATCCCGAAGGTCCCGACCTTGTCGAGTACACCGACCAGCAGGGTGGAGGTGCCCGGTGTCGCCTGCGCGGCCGAGTCAGGCAGCCACGTGTGCACCGGCACCATCGGCGCCTTGACGGCGAAGGCCACGAAGAAGGACAGGAAGACCCACATGCCCATCGTCGGGTTGTCCGCGAAGACGTCGGAGAGGTTGTCCATCCGCATCCCCTCGGCGTCACCCCAGGTCTGGGCGAAGACCACGACCAACCCGGCGAGCATGATCAGCCCACCGGCCAGGGAGTAGATGAGGAACTTCACCGCCGCCGCACGGCGGTCGGGGCCACCGAAGACGCCGATCAGGAAGTACACCGGGATCAGCATCGCCTCGAAGGCGAGATAGAACAGGAACAGGTCACGCGCGGCGAACACCAGCACCATCAGCGCGAGCAGGATCAGGATCAGGCCGACGAACGTGGCCTGCCGGCTCTCCAGCGCCTCGGTGTCGACCGCATCCCCGGTCGCCTCGACGGAGTCGCCGCCGGAAGTGGTCACGGCCACCCGTTCGGGTGCGCGTACCTCGTTCCAGGCGGCCACCAGCACGATGGGCACCAGCAGGGCCGCCAGCAGCACCAGGGACAGGCCCATCCCGTTCACGCCGACGTCGTAACTGATCCCCAGCGCCGGGATCCACGAGGCGGTGGTGCTCATCTGCACCTGGTCGGCCGAGCCGACATCGAAGCCGGTGGCCATCACCACCCCACCCCCGAGCACCGCCAGGCTGACCACCAGGCCGATCGGGCGGGCGATCCGGCGCAGCGGCTTGAGCAGCCACACCGCCACACCTGCCACCGCCGGCACGGCGATCATCGCCGTCAGCCAGGGGAAGTCTTCAAGTCCGAACATGTATCTTCCTCCGGCTCAGACTCGCGTGGCGAGGACGAGGACAAGGACCACGATCACACCGATCGTCATGGTGACGGCGTAACTGCGCGCGTAACCGCTCTGCAACCGTCGCAGCCACTGCCCCAGCCCGGTGGTGTCGCCGGCAAGGCGGTGCACCGCACCGTCGATGACGTCCCGGTCGGTCGCCACCAAGGTGCGGGTCAGGGCCTGGCCGGGGCGCATCGCCAGGGTCTCGTTGATCGCGTCGCCGTACAGGTCTGCCCGGGCCGCGCGGGTGAGCACCGAACCCTCCGGCGCCTCGAGCGGGACGTCCCGGGCACCGAACTGCAACCAGGCGACCGCCACACCGACCGCGACCAGCACCAGGGTGAGCGTGATCAGCAGCCATACCGGCAGCACCGGCTCCAGGTGACCCGGGTCGGAGGTCACGGGCGCCAGGAACTCCAGGAACGGCACGCCCTGGTACAGCACCAGGCCCAGGCCCACCGACCCAGCGGCCAGGATGATCATCGGCACCGTCATCAGCGCACCGGACTCGTGCGGCTTGCGCTCGGGGCCCGGGCCGTCCTGCCCGGGCGCGTGCCAGCGACCCTTGCCGTGGAAGGTCATGAAGTACAACCGGGACATGTAGAAGGCGGTGATCCCGGCCCCGAGCAACGTCACGATGCCGAAGACCCAGGGCTGCCAGCCCGATCCGGTGAACGCAGCCTCGATGATCTTGTCCTTGGACCAGAAGCCGGAGAACGGCGGGATGCCGAGAATGGCCAGCCAGCCCAGCGCGAAGGTGGCCCAGGTGATCTTCATCGAGGTGCGCAACGCACCGAAGTGACGCATGTTCACGTCGTCGTTCATGCCGTGCATGACCGACCCGGCGCCCAGGAACAGCCCGGCCTTGAAGAATCCGTGCGTGATGAGGTGGAAGATCGCGAACGCGTACCCGACCGGGCCCAGTCCGGCCGCCAGCATCATGTACCCGATCTGGGACATCGTGGAGGCCGCCAGGACCTTCTTGATGTCGTCCTTGGCACAACCGACGATCGCTCCGAAGAGCAGCGTGGCGGCACCCACGATGACCACGACGAGTTGGGCGACGGGGGCGGCCTCGAAGATCGCCCCGGAGCGCACGATCAGGTACACACCGGCAGTGACCATGGTGGCGGCGTGAATCAACGCCGACACCGGGGTGGGGCCGGCCATCGCGTCCCCGAGCCAGGCCTGCAGCGGAACCTGTGCGGACTTGCCGCAAGCGCCCAGCAGCAGCAGCAGCCCGATCGCGGTCAGCACACCCTCGTTGGCGCCCTCCACGGCGCCGAAGACCGTCTCATAGTCCACCGAGCCGAAGGTGGCGAACATCGCCATCATCGCCACCAGGAGGCCCATGTCACCCACGCGGTTCATCACGAAGGCCTTCTTCGCCGCGACCGCGTACTCGGTGCGGGCGTTCCAGAAGCCGATGAGCAGGTAGGAGGCCAGGCCCACGCCCTCCCAGCCCACGAAGAGCAGGGCGAAGGAGTCCCCGAGGACCAGCAGCAGCATCGCGGCGATGAACAGGTTCAGGTAGGCGAAGAAGCGCCGCCGATCGGGGTCGGCGGCCATGTAGCCCACCGAGTAGATGTGGATCAGGGTGCCCACGAACGTGATCAGCAGGGCGAAGGTCACCGAGAGCGGGTCGACCAGCAACCCGGCCTGCACGGTGAAGTCCCCGGCGTTGATCCAGTCGAACAGGTGCACGCGGGTACTGCGCTCGGTCGCCGAGGCGCCCAGCATCTCCGCCAGCATCCAGATCGCCAACACCGCCGGAACCGCTGAGGACAGCACGCCCAACCAGTGACCCCAGCCGTCGGACCGGCGCCCCAGGAGCAGCAGCACAGTGGAACTGACCAGCGGGATCGCCACCAGCAGCCAGGCAAGGTTCAGAATGTCCACGCCGCAGACCCCTTAGTTCTTCAGCAGGGCGGCGTCATCGATCGACGCCGACCCGCGTGTTCGGAAGATGGCCACGATGATCGCCAACCCGATGACCACCTCGGCGGCGGCTACGACCATGACGAAGAATGCCAACACCTGTCCGTGCAGGTTGCCGTGCATCCGGGCGAAGGTGACCAGCACCAGGTTTCCGGCGTTGAGCATCAACTCCACGCCCATGAACGCCACCAAGGCGTTGCGGCGAACCATCACGGCCACACCGCCGACGACGAACAGGATCCCGGCCAGGACCAGGTAATGGGTCAGGCTCATCCGTCAATCTCCCTGGTGCTGGTGGTCTCCGCCGTGGCCTCGATCTCATCCATCTCGGAGATGTCGACCTGTGCGCTCTGGCCGCGGATGCGCAGCACCGTGGTCACCGAGTCCTCGATCGGCTCACCGCTGGCATCCAGTGCCGGCATGTCCGCAGAGTTGTGGCGTGCGTAGACACCCGGCGACGGCCGCGGTGCGACCGTACCAGTGCCCGCGGCGAAGGCGGCCAGGCGACGCTCGGCGAGCTCGGCCTGTCCGACCTTGGGCTCCACGCGCTGCCGGTGGGTGTAGATGATCGCCCCGACCGCGGCGGTGATGAGCAGCGCCGCGGTGAGCTCGAAGACGTAGACGTACTGTCCGAAGATCAACTTGGCCACGCCCACCGCGTTCGTCTCGGCGTTGGCCTCGGCCAACCCGGCGCCGGCGGGAATCGCGACCCGGGCGCCGATCGCCACCAGCAGCAGGAGCAGGCCCAGCGCGACCGCCCCGGCCATCCAGCGCTGACCGACCAGCGGTTCCTTGCGCGATTCCGAGGCGTCCACACCCACGAGCATGATCACGAACAGGAACAGCATCATGATGGCGCCGGTGTAGACCACGATCTGGGCCACGCCCAGGAAGAACGCCTCGTTCATGATGTAGAAGATGGCCAGGCTGACCAGCACCCCGGCCATCGCCACCGCGATCCGCACGGGGCGGCGGCTGAACACCAGGCTCAGGGCAGCCAGCACCGAGAACGGACCCAGCACCCAGAACAGCACAGCCTCACCGGCGGAGATCTCCAGCCCGGTCTGTGCGATCAGGTTCATCGCCCGGATCCCTTCTTCGAGCGGCTGGCGGCGGGGTCCTCGTCCCGTTCGCCGGTCCCCGCGCCGGCGGCTTTGGCGGCGCCCTCCAGCGACGGGTCGTCGGGCCGGTGCTCCCGGACCCAGTCCACCTGTTCGGTGGTGGGTCCGGTGATCTTCTCCTGGTAGTAGTCGACGTCGGTGGTGCCGGGTGCCATCGGGTGCGGCGCGGAGAGCATCCCGTCGGCCACCGGTGCGAGCAGGTCCTGACGTTCGTAGATCATGTCCGCCCGGTTGGTGCTGGCCAGTTCGAACTCGTTCGTCATGGTCAGCGCCCGGGTGGGGCAGGCCTCGATGCAGTAGCCGCAGAAGATGCAGCGCAGGTAGTTGATCTGGTAGACCCGCCCGTACCGTTCCCCGGGCGAGTACTGGGCGCCGGGGGCGTTGTTGGCGGCCTCGACGTAGATCGCGTCCGCCGGGCAGGCCCAGGCACACAGTTCGCACCCGATGCACTTCTCCAGTCCGTCGGCGTACCGGTTCAGTTGGTGGCGGCCGTGGTACCGCGGGAAGGTGCCGACCTTCTCGAACGGGTACTGCTCGGTAGCGGTGGGACGGAAGATGGTCGACAGGCTGACCCCGAAGCCGGCCACGGGGGCGAACAGCTCCTGGAGGGCGTTCTTGTCCAGGTCGGCGTCGACGTCGAACTGCTGCGCCGCCGGCTTGCCGCCCGCGCGGTCCACGTCCTGACCGCGTCCGGCCGCTTCATCCCGTGCAACTTCCTTGTCCTTGCCCTGCTCAGCCATCGTTGCTCTCCTTGCCGTCGGGGGCTTGGTCGTCCGGGTCCGTGCCGGCGGTGGAGGCTTGCGCGCCCCCGTCGGTCTCACCGGCCGGCGTGGCGACCTTGATCTTGCGTGGCGACGGCGGGAGTTTCTGCCCGGGCAGCGGCGGCACCGGGAAGCCCCCGGCGAACGCGTCGAAGTACTCCCCCTCCGTCTCGCCCTCAGCGGTGGTGGCTACCTGCTTGCGCCGCGCGGCGTCGGTGAGTTCGGGACCGGAGGAGTCCTCCTCGTCCTTCTTCTTCTCCGGCAGCAGCGCCAGGACCAGCGCGATCGCCAGCAGCACGCCGGCTCCGGCGAACAACCAGGTGCGCAGGTCGTAGGTGCCTACCACGGTGAACTGCTGGACGGCCTGCCACACGGCGACCACGATCACCCAGACGAGGGAGACCGGGATCAGCACCTTCCAGCCGAAGTGCATGAACTGGTCGTACCGGAAGCGCAGCAGTGTCCCGCGCAGCCACACGAACACGAACATCGCCATCCACAGTTTGATGACGAAGGTCAGGACCGGCCACCAGCCCTCGTTGAACATGCCGTCGTTGATCTGGGAGAGCGGCCAGGGCGCCCGCCAGCCCCCGAAGAAGACGGTGACCATGATTGCCGAGACGTTCAGCATGTTGATGTACTCGGCCAGGTAGAACCAGGCGAACTTCATCGAGGAGTACTCGGTCTGGTAACCGGCGACCAGTTCCCCCTCGGCCTCGGGCAGGTCGAACGGTAGCCGGTTGACCTCGCCGACCATCGAGATGAAGTACACGACGAAGGCGGGCAGCAGGGCGAAGGCCCACCAGGTGGTCTCCTGCGCGGCCACGATCTGGGAGGTGGCCATCGAACCGGACACGATCAGCACGCTGACCAGGGCCAGCGACATGCTCAGTTCGTACGAGATCACCTGGGCGGTGGAGCGCACCGAGCCCAGCAGCGGGTAGGTCGACCCGGACGACCAGCCGCCCAGCACGATGCCGTACACACCCAGGGCCGTCACGCCCAAGAAGTACAGCACCGCGACCGGCAGGTCGGTCAACTGGAGCGGGGTGACGATGTCGGTGAACGGGATCCGCGCCTCTGGCCCGAAGGGGATCACGGCGAAGACCAGGAACGCGGTGACCACCGAGATCAGCGGCGCGATGAAGTAGATCACCTTGTCTGCGCCCTTGACGGTGATGTCCTCCTTCAGCACCAGCTTCAGCGCGTCCGGGATGGACTGCACCAGGCCCCAGGGCCCGCGCACGTTCGGGCCCAGGCGCTGCTGCATACGGGCGATGACGCGGCGCTCGAACCACAGCGCGAAGAGCACCGAGAGCAGCAGGAACAGCAGGATCGCCACGGCCTTGCCGATCATCAGCCCGATCGAGTCGTTGCTGAAGTCCGACGCCGGGGCCGCCGGCGCGGACTGGGCGAGGAGTTGGACGGGGCTCATGACCTGACCTCCGCAGTAACGGCACTGACGGTGACCGACTGACCGGCGGTCACGCCGAGCATCCGGTGTACCGAGGAACCCGGGGAATGCTGCGGCAACCACAGCACCTGGTCCGGCATCGGTGTGATGACCAGTGGCAGCGTGATCGACCCCTTCGGGCCGACTACCGTCACCTTGCCCGCTCCGGCCACACCTGCGGCCTCGGCGGTCCGGGCCGACATCCGCACCACCGGCCGGTGGGCCGTTCCGGCCAGGTGCGGCTCGCCGTCCTGACCGCGAGCGGCGTCGAGCATCAACCGCCAGGTGGCCAGGACAGCCTCGTTACCGGCGCCCGGCACCCGCGTGGTGTCGGCCGCGGTGTCCGGAGCCGGGATCCGGGCTCCGGACCAGCCTCCGAGTTCGGCGAGTTCATGGTGGATCTCGGTCACCGATCCGGTGCCGAGTTCGACACCGAACTGGCGGGCCAGCAGGTCCAGCGCCCGGGCATCAGAGATGTCGTGAGAGGTGAAGACCTCCTCGAACGGACGCGGGCGGCCTTCCCAGGTCAGGAAGGTGCCGGACTTGCGCGTCGGCGGCGCCACCGGCAGCACCACATCGGCGTGGGGGGTCACCAGGGAGTGCCGTACCTCGAGCTGGACGACGAAACCGGCGTCCCGGATGGCTCGCTCCGACCCGGCAGGATCGGGCAGGTCGGACAGGTCCACGCCCCCGACCAGCAGGCCGCCCAGTTCGCCGGAACCGGCGGCGGCAACGATCTGGGTGTGGTCACGTCCGAGGGTCTGGGGCAGGGAGTCCGACCCCCACAGCGCGGCCAGGTCGACCCGGGCCTCGGCGTCGGTCACCGGACGCCCGCCCGGCAGCAGGGTGGGCAGGAGGCCCGCCTCGACAGCCGCACGGTCACCTGCACGCCGTGGCACCCAGGCCAGCCGGGCCTGACGCGCCCGGGAGTAACGCAGCAGCGCACTCAGTGCACCGGGGCTCGCGGCGAGTCGTTCACCCGCCAGGACCACCACGCCCGGCTCGGCCAGGGCCTCGGCGAGATCGGCGGGGATCTCCGAACCGGCCTCATCGAGGCCGACGCTACCGGCCAGGGCGTCGAGCACCTGAGCCTCCCCACCGGGAGTGGTGGAGATCAGGTCGGCGCGCATCTTCGTGGTACCGCGGGAGGCCAGCGGCGCGATAGTGGTCACGTGGACCCTCCCGGCCAGCATTCCCTTGCGCAGGCGCAGGAAGATGGTGCCGGCCTCGTCCTCCGGCTCCAGGCCCACCAGCAGCACCCTGGGTACGCGCTCCAGGTCGGAGAAGGTCACGTCCATCTCCGAGCCCGCCACGTGGTGGCCGAGGAACTGTACCTCTTCGTCGCTGTGCACGCGGGCGCGGAAGTCCACATCGTTGGTGCCCAGCACCACCCGGGCGAACTTGGACCAGGCGTAGCCGTCCTCGAGGGTCAGCCGACCGCCGGGCAGTACGCCCACGCCCCCGGCGCTGCGGGCACGCTGCAGCCCTTCGGCGGCTACCGCCAGCGCCTCGGACCAACTGGTGGCGACCAGTTCCCCGGCCTCCTCATCGCGCACCATCGGTGCCTCGAGCACGTCCGGGGCGTTCTGCCAGGTGAAGGCGAAGCGGTCCTTGTCGGTGATCCACTCCTCGTTCACCACCGGGTCATCACCGGCGAGACGGCGTAGCACCACGCCACGCCGATGGTCGACCCGGATCGCCGAACCACACGCGTCGTGCTCACCGATCGAAGGGCTCGAGACCAGGTCGAATGGGCGCGAACGGAACCGGTAGGTGGCTGAGGTCAGCGCACCCACCGGGCAGATCTGGATGGTGTTGCCGGAGAAGTAGGAGGAGAAGGGTCGGCCGGAGACATCGGTCGCCGCAGCGCCCACCGACCGCACCGCTCCACCGCGAACGCCCGCGGCCCCGCCGGGTCCGGCCAGATCGGTGCCGTCGGCGTAGTCCGGTGCCTCATCCTCACCGCGCGGGATGAACCCGAGCACGGCCTCGTCGAAGGTGCCGATCTGCTGTCCGTGCAGCGAGTGCACTTCCATCCCGGGTGCACCGCCGCCGCGGCCCTGCAGTTCGATGAAGGGGTCGCCGGCGATCTCGTCCTGGAACCGGGTGCACCGCTGGCACAGGATGCACCGGTCCCGGTCCAACAGGATCTCGGTGGAGATCTTGATCGGCTTGGGGAATGTGCGCTTGATGTCCAGGAACCGCGACTCCGGCGCTCCGTTGCTCATCGCCTGGTTCTGCAGCGGGCACTCACCGCCCTTGTCACAGACCGGGCAGTCCAGCGGGTGGTTGACCAGCAGGAACTCGATCTGGGCGTGCTGGGCCTTGTCCGCCACCGGGGAGGAGTGCTGGGTGGAGACGACCATGCCGGGCGTGGCCTCCAGGGTGCAGGAGGTCTGCGGCTTGGGCATCGGCCGCAGGTTGCCCTCCCGGTCCGGCGCCGAGACCTCCACCAGGCACTGGCGGCAGGCGCCGGCAGGCTTGAGCAGCGGGTGGTCGCAGAACCGGGGGATCTGGATCCCCACCTGCTCAGCGGCGCGGATCACCAGGGTGCCCTTGGGCACACCGACCTCGACACCGTCGATGGTGAAGGTGACCTCCGGCTCCGGAGCAACGTCGCCGGAGGCGGAACTGGACGTGGTTGCCGTCATCGGGTGACTCCTGAGAACACAGCGTTGGCTTCGTAGGGGAACAACTCCCAGGCGGGGGTGTGCACCCCCTGCTCGAACTCCTCGCGGAAGTACTTGATCCCGCTCTTGATCGGTTGCGCGGCACCGTCACCCAGTGCGCAGAAGGACCGGCCGTCGATCTCGTGGGCCACATCGAGCAGGGTGTCCACGTCGGCCTCGGTGCCCTGACCGGCCTCGAGACGGTGCAGGATGGCCTTCATCCAGAAGGTGCCCTCGCGGCACGGGGTGCACTTGCCGCACGACTCGTGGGCGTAGAAGTCGGTCCAGCGCGACACCGCCCGGACCACCGAGGTGGTCTCGTCGAAGATCATCAACGCCCGGGTACCCAGCATCGACCCGGCCCCACCGACCTCCTCGAAGTCCAGTGGGATGTCGAGGTGCTCATCGGTGAGGATCGGCGTGGAGGATCCCCCGGGGGTCCAGAACTTCAACCTGTGCCCGTCCCGGATACCGCCGGCCATCTCCAGCAGTTCCCGCAGCGTGATACCCAGCGGCGCCTCGTACTGGCCGGGTCTCGTGACGTGACCGGACAGGGAGAACAAGCCGTGCCCCTTGGAGCGCTCGGTTCCCATCGAGGCGAACCAGTCGCCACCGTTACGCACGATCCCGGGCACCGAGGCGATCGACTCCACGTTGTTGACCACCGTGGGACGCGCGTACAGACCGGCCACGGCGGGGAACGGGGGCTTCAGCCGGGGCTGACCGCGACGGCCTTCCAGGGAGTCCAGCAGCGCGGTCTCCTCACCACAGATGTAGGCGCCGGCACCGGCGTGCACGGTGACCTCCAAGTCGAAGCCCGTGCCCAGGATGTTCGTGCCGAGCAGCCCGGCCGCGCGAGCCTCGGCCACGGCAGCCATCAGGCGGCGGTACACGTGGACCACCTCACCACGGACGTAGATGAAGGCGTGATGGCACCCGATGGCGAAGGAGGTGATCGCCACTCCCTCGATCAGGGAGTGCGGGTTGGCCATCATCAACGGGATGTCCTTGCAGGTGCCCGGCTCGGACTCGTCGGCGTTGACCACCAGGTAGCGAGGGCCGCCATCGGGCTCGGGCAGGAAGCCCCACTTCATACCGGTGGGGAATCCGGCACCACCGCGACCACGCAGGCCGGAGTCCTTGACCATGCTGATCAGGTCGGCCGGATCGGTCTTCAACGCGGTGCGCCAGGCCTCGTAGCCATGAGCGTTCTCGTTGTAGGAGTCCATCGTCCAGGGGCGTTCGGCGTCCCAGATGTCGGAGAGGACGGGGGCGAGAGTGGTCATTGTTCTGTTCCCTCCTGAGCCTGGTCACGTTCCGGGCTCCGCCCGTCGGCCGCCGGTTCCACCGCGCCGTCGTCCAGGTCCGCACCGGCACCGCGGGGTTCCGGGTCGCCAGGACCGCTGGCGCTGACGTCGCCTGCGGACACCGGGGGGCGATCCGCACTGGAGCCGGCCTCGCCCACGTCGGGCTCGCCGTCGTCGGTCTCCGGCCGCCTCGTCCCTCCGCTGGCGCTGTAACCGGGGGCGTGCCAACCCTCGCTACGGGCGAGTTCCAGGCCGACCATCGTGGCCGGGCCGCCCGCAGTGCCCTCGTTGGCGCGACCGTCGTCGAAACCGGCCAGCACCCGGGAGGTCTCCTTGAAGGTGGCCACCCGGTCGGAGCCGCGGGTGGGGCGTACGTCCTCACCGGCCAGGATAGCGTCGACGACCTCCACCGCCGAGGCTGGTGTCTGGTTGTCGAAGAACTCCCAGTTGATCATCATCACCGGGGCGAAGTCGCACGCGGCATTGCACTCCAGGCGCTCCAGCGTGATCTTGCCGTCCTCGGTGGTCTCGTCGTGACCGATGTCCAGGTGCTCCGAGAGCCGGTCGAAGATGATGTCCCCACCCATCACCGCGCACAGCGTGTTGGTGCACACCCCGACGGTGTAGTCGCCGTTGGGACGGCGCTTGTACTGGGAGTAGAACGTGGCCACGGCCGAGACCGACGACTGGGCCAGGCCCAGCACCTCGGCGCAGAAGTGGATGCCGGCCGGGCTGATGTAGCCGTCCTCGGACTGCACCAGGTGCAGCAGCGGGAGCAGCGCGGAGCGGGCCTGCGGATAGCGCGAGACGATCTCGCGTGCGTCGGCGTCCAGCCGCGCCCGCACGTCCGCGGGGTACTCACCCTTGTGCGGAGTCATCAACGGTCCACCCCTCCCATCACGGGGTCGATGGAGGCCACCGCGATGACGACGTCGGCGATGCTGCCGCCTTCGCACATCATGCCCAGCGCCTGCAGGTTGTTGAACGAGGGATCACGGAAGTGCGCCCGGTAGGGCCGGGTGCCGCCGTCGGAGACCAGATGCACGCCCAGGGTGCCCTTGGGGTGCTCGATCTGGCTGTACACCTGACCGGCTGGGACCCGGAAGCCCTCGGTGACCAGTTTGAAGTGGTGGATCAGGGCCTCCATCGAGGTGCCCATGATGTGGCGGATGTGATCCATGGAGTTGCCCTGCCCGTCACTGCCGACGGAGAGCTGGGCGGGCCAGGCGATCTTCTTGTCCGCCACCATCACCGGGTGCTTGCCCTGGCGGTCCTGGGCCTCCAGACGGTCCAGGACCTGCTGGACGATCTTCAGCGACTCGCGCATCTCGGCGAACCGCAGCACCGTGCGGGAGTAGGCGTCGGCGTCGGTGGAGGTGGGGACCTCGAAGTCGTAGGTCTCGTATCCGCAGTAGGGCTGGGCCCGGCGCAGGTCGAAGGGCACACCGGCCGAGCGCAGCAGCGGCCCGGTGGTGCCCAGCGCGACGGCGCCGGCCAGCGGCAGCACACCCACGCCCTGGGAACGGCCGATGAAGATCGGGTTCTTCAGGACCAGTTTCTCCTGCTCGGCGATCGAGCGGTGGATCTCGGGGATCTTCTCCCGCACCAGGGCGGGCAGTCCGCCGGGCAGGTCCAGGACCACGCCGCCGGGACGCACGTAGGCGTGGTTCATCCGCAGGCCGGTGATCGCCTCGAAGATCCGCAGGATCTCCTCCCGGCCCCGGAAGCCGACGGTCATCATCGTGGTGGCGCCCAGTTCGTTACCGCCGGTGCCGATCGCGATCAGGTGGGAAGCCACCCGGTTCAGTTCCATCAGCAGGACCCGGATCAGGCTCGCCCGCTCCGGGACCTGGTCGGTGATACCCAGGAGCTTCTCCACCGCCAGGCAGTAGCCCACCTCCTGGAAGAACGGGGCCACGTAGTCCATCCGGGTGCAGAAGGTCACGCCCTGGGTCCAGGTGCGGAACTCCATGTTCTTCTCGATCCCGGTGTGCAGGAATCCGATCCCACCGCGGATCTCGGTGACCGTCTCCCCCTCGATCTCCAGGACGAGCCGCAGCACGCCGTGTGTGGAGGGGTGCTGCGGGCCCATGTTGACCACGATCCGCTCGTCACCGGCGCGCTGGGCCGCATCGACGATCTCGTCCCAGTCGCCACCGGAGGCGGAGTACTCGCGGGCGTCCTCGGCGAAGTCGGAGGCCGCTCCCGTTGCTGTCGCAGACATCAGTTGTACGCCCTCCGCTCGTCCGGGGCCGGGATTGTCGCGCCCTTGTACTCGACTTCGATCCCGCCCAGCGGGTAGTCCTTGCGCTGCGGGTGCCCGGGCCAGTCGTCGGGCATCTGGATCCGGGACAGGCCCGGGTGTCCGTCGAAGATGATGCCGAGCAGGTCCCATGCCTCCCGCTCGTGCCAATCGTTGGCCGGGTAGATCGCTGTCAGCGAGGGGATGTGCGGGTCCGCGTCGGCCACCGCCACCTCCAGGCGCATGGTGCGGTTGTGGGTGATGGAGTACAACGGGTAGACCGCGTGCAGTTCCCGCCCGGTGTCCTCCGGGTAGTGCACGCCGGAGACGCCGTGGCAGATCTCGAACCTCAGGTCCTGGTCATCGCGCAGGCTCCTGGCGACCAGATGCAGGTACTCGCGGCGGGTGTACAGGGTCAGTTCGGCACGGAAGACGACGACCTTCTCGATCGCGTCGTCGAAGTCCACTCCGGCCTCGGCCAGGACCTCGGTGAGGATGTCCACGATCTCATCGAAGTAGGACCCGTAGGGCCGTTCGGTCGGTCCCGGCATGAACACCGGGCGCACCAGCCGCCCGAAACCGGAGGTGTCCCCCGAGCCGGTGACACCGAACAGTCCCTCGCGGACCTTGATCACATCGAGCGGGGTCCGGCCCTCCGGCTGGACCACCTGCTGGGCACCGGCCTCCTGGGCTTCGTGCGCCACGTGCCGAGTGGCCTCGGTGCCGGCGCCGGTGGTGCCGCTGTCCGGGGTGCCGGCCTCGGTGCTGTCGCTGTCCGGCTTGCCGGCCTCGGTGCTGTCGCTCACGCCAACAACCCCTTCATCTCCTCGGTGGGCACCGCGTTCAGCGCCGCCTCCTCCACCTTGCGGACGGTCTCGGCGCGGTGCGCGCCCAGCGGGGCCCCCTTGATCACCTGGTTGTGCAGTTCCAGGATCGAGTTGATCAACATCTCCGGGCGCGGGGGGCAGCCGGGCAGGTAGATGTCCACCGGCAGGATGTGGTCCACGCCCTGGACGATCGCGTAGTTGTTGAACATCCCGCCCGACGAGGCGCACACGCCCATGGAGATCACCCACTTGGGGTCCGACATCTGGTCGTAGACCGTACGCAGCACCGGCGCCATCTTCTGGCTGACCCGGCCGGAGACGATCATCAGGTCCGCCTGGCGCGGGGAGGCGCGGAACACCTCCATGCCCCACCGGGCGATGTCGAAGCGTGGCGTACCGGCGGCCATCATCTCGATCGCGCAACAGGCCAGTCCCATCGTGACCGGCCACATCGACGAGGAGCGCACCCACCCGACGAGGTCTTCCACCTTGCCCAGGCCGTAGCCGGCGGGAAGTTTCTCTTCAAGTCCCATGTGTATCGCCTCTCAGTCCCAATCCAGTCCGCCGCGGCGCCACTCGTAGATGAAGGGCACCGTGATGAGGAACACGAACGTGATCATCGCGATCAGTCCGAACACCGCGAGTTCACTGAACGCCACAGCCCACGGGTACAGGAACACCACCTCGATGTCGAAGATGATGAAGGTCATCGCCACCAGGTAGTACTTCACCGGGAACCGGCCCGTCCCGCGCGCGTTCTCGGTCGGTTGGATGCCGCACTCGTAGGCGTCGACCTTGATCTTGTTGTAACGCTGCGGCCCGATGACCCGGCTGGCGAGCAGACCACCCAAACCCAGCAGCACTGCCAGGCCCGCCATGATCAGGATCGGGATAAAGGGGCTGTACATAGTCGACCTTCTCTCACGCAGCCCGGACGATACGGGTCAGAGCGGTGATGACACGATCCATGGCGTCCCCGCCACGGGTGTCGTAACTGTCCGATAGCAACTTCAGCACGAACTGCATCAACAATGGTCTGGGCAGACCGTACTTGGTGCAGATGCGCATGATCTCGGGACGCTCGATCAGGCTGACGAACGCCCGGCCCAGCGTGAAGTACCCGCCCAGATCCTCTCGCATGCGGCTGGCGTAACTGGCCAGGGTGCGTTCGCGGGCGAGGTCGTTGGTGCGCACATGGGCCTGGGCGATCACGTCGGCCGCGATCCGGCCGGCCTGGAGCCCGTAGGCGATGCCCTCCCCGTTGAACGGGGAGACCATGCCGCCGGCATCACCCACGATGAGCATCCCGCGGTAGTACATCGGCGCCCGGTTGAACGCCATCGGCAGCGCCGCACCACGCACTGGCCCGATCTGGTTCTCCTTGGTGAACTCCCACTCGGCCGGCGCGTTCTTCATCCAGGTGGCCATCAGGGAGCGGTAGTCGAGTTTGGTCGCGCGTCCGGTGGAGGAGACCGATCCGAGCCCCACGTTCGCGGTGCCGTCACCGAGGGGGAAGACCCACCCGTACCCGGGCAGCAGCGGGGAGGCGTTCGGTTCCCCTTCCCACAGTTCCAGGTGCGATTCCATCCACTCGTCGTCGTGACGGGGTGTGCGGAAGTAGGTGCGCACCGCCACTCCCATGGGCCGGTCGTCACGCTTGGCCAGACCCATCTGGGTGGCCAGGCGGGAGGAGACCCCGTCCGCTGCGACGACGACGGGAGCGTGCAGGACTCGTTCGGCCCCCGCCTCCTCCGGGAGTCGCTTGCCCTTCGCGTCCACCTGGCGCACGCGCACCCCGATGATCCGGCCGGTGCGTTCGTGCAGCACCGGGCCGGTGACGTTCATGCCCTCCATCAGTTTGGCCCCGGTGGCGCGGGCGTGATGGGCCAGGGTCATATCGAGGGAGCCGCGGGCTTTGGCCATGCCGAAGTTGGGGTAGCGCTGGATCTCGGGCCAGGGCAGGTGCACCACGTGCCCGCCTCCGTGCACCCGCAAGCCCTTGTTACGCATCCAGCCGTCCTGGGCCGGGGTTGGCACGCCCATGCGCACGAGTTCGCTGACCGCACGCGGCGTCAGACCGTCCCCGCAGATCTTGTCCCGCGGGAAGGTGGCCTTCTCCAGCAGCAGTACTTCCAGGCCCGCACTGGCCAGGTAGTGCGCCGTGGCAGATCCCGCTGGTCCGGCACCGACAACGATGGCGTCCGCATCGGGGGTGTATGCCACGGTGGCCACGGCTTTCGGCTTCCTCGTTCTCAGGGTCTGGGGTTCGGGGTGGGGTTGCGATGGCTCCCGGTCGGTTCCGGGACTCTTCCTCGTCCTTGTCCAAACTAGTGCCGCGCGTTCGCGGATCGCTCCCACAGGTAGGCTACCCCGCCCGGGGCGGTCGGTAATCGCAAGCCTGCCCTGCGCCGGAATGCGGTGCAAATCCGCTAATTTCTATGACGGGCGGCTTGCTTAATTCAGGGTGCTTGTCGCCATTTGGACGAGGCGGTCTCAACCGTCACCGGTAAGCGGTTACGCGCGTTCCCACTGTCCACCGAGCCCCGCCGCAGGCCGCGCGCCCGGACCGGCCAGGCCGGCGTCGTCGTCGGCCGGCCCCACCTGCCGCCACCCCCTGTGACAGACATCACCAGCGCCCGGGCCGGGTGCTCGGTGCTATACCGGCTTGGTCGCCCGATGCAGGGCCACGATCCCACCGGACAGGTTGCGGTAGGCCACACTGCGCCACCCTGCCTGGTGCATCAGCACGGCCAGCGCGTCCTGGTCGGGCCAGTCCGCGATCGACTCCGAGAGGTAGTCATACGCCTCGCTGTTGGAGCCCACCACCTGCGCCATCCGGGGGAGCACCTGATCGCGGTAGAACCCGTAGAGGCCCCGCCAGGCCACATTGGGCGGGGTGGAGAACTCGCACACCACCAGCCGCCCGCCGGCTCGGGTCACGCGGGCCATCTCCCGCATGCCGGCCACCGGGTCCACGAGGTTGCGCAGCGCGAACGAGATCGTCACCGCATCGAAACTGGCATCAGCGAAGGGCAACTGGAGGGCGTCGGCCACCACGAACGCCAGATCCGGGCGGCGGGCCTTTCCTACGGCGACCATGCCGGGCGAGAAGTCGCAGGAGACCACGTCGATCCCGGCGTCGGCGTAGTCCTCGCTGGAGGTGCCGGTGCCGGCGGCCAGGTCGAGCACCCGCTGACCCGGTCCGGCGCCGACCGCCCGGAACGTGGAGCGGCGCCACAACCGGTCCATCCCCATCGACAACACGTCGTTGGTCAGGTCGTAGTTGCGTGCGACGCCGTCGAACATTCCTGCAACGTCGCGTGGGTCCTTGGCCAGGGATGCGCGTGACATGGGGACATCCTCGCGCACTCCGGGCCGCGCGGGGAACGCCCGGAGTGCGATCTGCTCCGATGCGCTGAATCATGGCCGGGCACATTAAGGTGACCGGGATGTCCGCCTCCGTTCCGCAGCCCGCTTCCAAGGGTTCCCCATCGCTGTTGGTCCGCACCCGTGAACTCGACACCGGCGGTGAGACGCTGTCGGACGGGGATCTGATCGGGCTGTTGCCCCGCCCCCGCGCCGACGCCGCGCACCTGTGGTTGCGGCGCGGTGCGGGTCTGGTGGGCTGGGGGCAGGTTGCCCGATTCACCTCCAGTGGGCCGGACCGGTTCGCCGACGCGATGGGCGCCTGGCGCGAGTTCACCGAGCACCTGGTGGTTCGTGATGAGGTGGGCCTGCCCGGTAGCGGGCCGGTGGCGTTCGGGGCGTTCACGTTCGCGCCCGCCACCAGCGCCCCGAGCGTGCTGCTGGTTCCGGAGGTGGTGCTGGGTTCGCGGGACGGGCGCACCTGGATCACCACGGTGAGCCCGGTGGACCCGGTGGATGAGAAGCCCTCGCTGCCCCCGCTCGGCCCGGCTCCGACGCTGGCGCAGTTGCGCGAGCAGGTCAGTCCGTTGCGACCGCACCGGGGGGTACAGGTCCTGCCCGGCGCCCTGAATGCCGATGAGTGGGTGGAGCAGGTCGAGCGGGTGATCGCCCGGATCCGCCGCGGCGACGTGGCCAAGGTGGTGATGGCTCGGGAGGAGCACGCCCAAGTCACCGAGGAGTTGGACGTACGCCCGGTGCTGACACAGCTGGCGCACGCCTATCCCACCACCTGGACCTTCGCCGTCGACGGTCTGATTGGGGCGACACCGGAGTTGCTGGTCCGCCGTGAACGCGGCCTGGTCTCGTCCCGGGTACTGGCCGGCACGATCCCGCGCACCGGGGATGATGAGGCGGATCTGACCCATGCGGCGTCCCTGGCCCGCTCCTCCAAAGACCTGGAGGAGCACGAGTTCGCGGTGCAGTCGCTGATGGACTCCCTGCGCCCGGTGGCTGCCTCCACCAATGCCCAGGACGCGCCGTTCGTCCTACACCTTCCGAACGTGATGCACCTGGCCACCGACGTCACTGCGGTCCTGGCCACCGAGCACGCCGACCTGAGTTCCCTCGATCTCGCCGCGCGCCTGCACCCCACAGCCGCGGTGTGCGGCACCCCGACGCCCGAAGCCGCCGAGATGATCGCCGAGCACGAGCAGATGGACCGGGGTCGCTATGCCGGTCCGGTCGGATGGATCGGCGCCGACGGCGACGGCGAGTGGGGGATCGCGCTGCGGTGTGCGCAGGTGGAGCCGTCCGGGCGGGAGTTGCGGTTGTTTGCCGGCTGCGGCATCGTCGCGGCGTCCGACCCGGTGGCGGAACTGGGCGAGGCGGAGGCGAAGCTGGCCCCGATGCGCGCAGCGCTGCGGATCTGACCCGCGCGGTTCGCCCTGCCCGCACTGATCCGTCCCGTCCGCCCCCTCACCCCCAGCCCCACGCGCCCTAACCATCCAATTGGACAATTCCGGCGGGGCTGCGACCTCTGACCTCGCTGAAGCGCACCAATTGGATGGTTTCGGCGGTGTTCAGGCGACGGCAGCCAGCCCGAAAGGCACCTGCCAGTGCGCCTGGAGCGCGAAGGGCGCGCCGCCGCACGCTTTCCACGCCTCGTGGACCCGATGGATCGTCTCCTGTTGCTGCCGGAACACATCCCGCGAAATCAGGGTCAGGATCGTCCAACCCTGACTCTGAAACCATTCCCGCCGGCGGATGTCGGACTCCCACTGGTCGAGATCGGTGCGGTGGTGCTGCCCGTCGTACTCCACGGCCAGTCGGAGGTCCGGCCAGCACAGGTCGGGACGGTAGGTGCCTGCACTGTGCCTGAGTGCCAGATTGATCATCGGCTCCGGAAAGCCGGCCCAGATCAGGAGCAACCGCACTCTGGTCTCCATCGGGGACTCCACCCCGGAACGCACCAGGGCTGCCGCACGGCGGGCCCGCCCCAGGCCCGGACCGGTTGCCGGCACCAAGACTGACGGCGCAACACGTTCGATCCTGACCATGGCATCGCCTGCGATCACCAGGTCGACGAGTTGCAGTTTCTGGGCGAGTTCGGTGAACAGTTGGGCACCCCAGGAACATGGGACACCGTCGACGACGCGTCCGCGCGCTTCCGTCCGGAGGTGGCTGTGCAAGCCCGGGCGACGGCGCCGATGCGACTCCTTGAGGACAGTCACATGGACATCGGCGTCGATCGGCACCGGGATCCGCTGCAACGCGGCTGCCGTGGTGTGCGAGGCGACCGCTCCGGATGGGTGCAACAGGAGCGCGGCGCGAGCGCGAGTCTGCAGGTCCACGTTGGCCTCTGCGCCGACATACACACCCCGGAACAGCCTCCGGTAGTGGCGCGGGTTCTTCAGACTCGCAGGCGTGACCCCTGCCGCCAGGGCCTGGCGGACCGTGAACGGACGTGTCCGGTCGAGGCTGGCCATGACACGACCCTGGCAGATCGCGGACGCGCGACCCCGGACTTATCCACAGCCGCGACCGCTCCGCTCACCAGGTGCCAGGTCGGCACCAGCCACCTGCCCCTGCCCACCTACCACGCTCGACCAATTCGCCCGAAGGGTTCAATTGGTTGGTTCGGGCGGGGCCCAACCGGCCAATCGCGCCCGAATCATCCAATTGGATGGTTCCGGCGCGGCGGGGCCGGCGCGGGAGCGGCGGGAGTGGGAGCGGCGGGGCCGGCGCGGGAGTGGGAGCGGCGGGGCCGGCGCGGGAGTGGGAGCGGCGGGGCCGGGAGCGGGAGCGGGAGCGGGAGCGGCGGGGCGGGCGGGGGTGAGCCGCGGGCGTCAGTCCGCGGTGGCGTCCAGGTCCACGTCGTCGTACACCGTGCCGGAGGGGATGGTGCGTGGTTCGGCATCACCGCGCAGGTGCACCCGCCCGCGCACGGTCACGTCCGGTTCGAACGTCCAGTCCCCGGTCACGGTCAGGGCCTCGGCACCGACCAGGGAGGGCGCATCAGGAATGCGCGCATCGAAGTCGGCGATCTTCTTGTAGTACTCCTCGTCGAGATTCACCAGTGGGGTCTCGGCACGGTCGGTGAGGACGAAGTCCTCGCCCAACTCGTAGGTGTCGGAGCGGAGCACGAGCAGATCGTTGGTGGTCTTGACCGGACGGAACCGGCTGCGCTCGACCTCGATGGCCCGGGCGCCCTCGAACACCTGCACCGCCGCACCCATCGCCGTTTCGATCTGGTACACCCGCGCCGAGGTCTTGTCCGTGGGGTCAACTGTCTTGAGGTTGCGGATCAGCGGGAGACCGAGCACCCCCTGGCGCTCGGTCAGCGTGCGCTGCAGCACCCGCAGGTCGAACCAGAGGTTGTTGGTGTGGAAGTAGGCGTGCTTGCCGATGTCCATCGCCTCGGCCATGTCCTCCTCACGCGTCTGCGCCGTCTCGCGCAGCACCAACCGGTCGTCACTGCGCCGGCGCACCAGGTAACCACCCTTGACGTCGGCCGGCGTGCGCCGGCACACCTCGGCGGCGTACGGGGCCCCGGAAGCGGCGAACCAGCCCGCGATGCGGGCATCAGGCGCCGAGCCGAGGTTGTCGGAGTTGGAGATCGCCGCGTACCGGAACCCGGCAGCGAGCAGGCGTTCGAGTGTTCCGGAGACCTCCAGGGCGGTGTACAGGTCTCCGTGCCCGGGCGGGCACCACTCCAGGGCAGGATCGGCCGGCCAGCTCACCGGGGACAGGTCCTCCACCAGCAGTTTCGGCTCCTGGTTCTGCAGGAAGTCCAGGCCCAGATCCCCTACCTCCAGGTCCGGGTAGGCCGCGAGCGCCGCGAGGGTGTCGGCCCGGGTGCGGAAGGAGTTCATGAACAACAGCGGCAGCAGCACATCGTAGCGCTTCCGGGCGTGGCGAACCTGTCCCACGATCACGTCCAGAAAGCTCATCTTCGGACGCACCGGCAGCAGCGACTTGGCCCGGTCCATGCCCATCGAGGTGCCGAGCCCGCCGTTCAACTTGATCATCGCCGTGTGCGCGAGCGCGTCGCGGGCCGGTTCGGCGGCGACCTCGACCGAATCGATCCGGGGCACGTCGGTCAGGGGTGTGATGTCGGCCTCGGCGATCATGCCGGTCGAACCGGAGGCCAGTTCGCGGTAGTAGTGCGTGAAGACATCGATTGCGCGATCGTGCACGCCGGCGTCGCGCATCTTCTGCTGGGCATCCTCGAGACTCATGGATCCAACGGTACTGGTCGAGGACGAAGCGGCATTCCGCCACCACCGGCCCGGTGACCTCACCCGTCGCCGGCACCCACCACGTGGTCCCGGATCCGGGCCTGCAGGTCCAGGGCCCGCTCGCGTGCCGCGGCACCGTCGAGCCTGACCTCCACCACCGAGCGCCCACGCACCGGCTCGGCCAGCACCGCCACCAGCTCCCCGGCATCCTCCACGCTGCGATACGCGGCGCCGAACCCGCGGGCGAGGGCCTCGATATCCAGTCCCTGCGGGGTGCCGAACACCCTGGGATAGATCTCGGCGAGCTCGGGACGACCGTGCTCGAGGGTGGCGAAGATCGACCCGCCGTCGTCGTTGAGCACGATCACCTGCGCGTTCACCTCCCGTTCCAGCCGGCCCCGGGCCAAGCCGCCCACATCGTGCTGGAAGCTCAGGTCACCGATCAGCGCCCGCACCGGTTCACCGGTGGCAACCGCCACGCCCGTCGCGGTGGAGATCGTGCCGTCGATCCCGCTCAGCCCCCGGTTGGCGAGCACCGGAACGCGGGTGAATCCAGCCCCCACGCCGGCGGCCAGATCAGCATCGCGCACCGACATCGAGGACCCCAGCACCACGGTGCCGGCCGTGTTGCGCGGACCGAGCAGAGCCCTCGCCACCTGCGGGCCGCCGAGGCGCTCGGCAGCCAGGCTCTCCAGCACCTGGTGCGCCTGGTCGGAGGCGCGGAGCCACCGGTCCAACCAGGCGACCTCGCTCGCCCCCGGCTCATCCAGCACCGTCACGGCCCGGGTGACCAGTGCGGCCGAGCCGGCCACATCCACCCAGTCCGGCCCGGGTGCGGCCACCACGATCTCCACCTCCCGGCGCGCCAGCAGGGCGCTGACCTGCCGGCTCAGCGTGGGCCGGCCCAGCACCACCACCCGCTGGACCTCATCGCCCAGGATCTCAGCGAGCACAGCGGGTGCGGCCACGGCCTGCGCCGCGGACCGGGCCCCGGAGGTGGGTTCGGCCAGCACCGGCCAACCCCCGGCCCGCGCCAGTTCCACCGCCGCCGCGCCCGCGCCGTCCCCGGCCACGATCACGGTGCGGGGCCCACGGGGCAGCAGGGTCGGCATCACCTCGGTGCCGTCACCGGTGGAGACCACCTGATCCACCGGCCGGTCTTCCGGCTCCCACACCGCGGCCGGAACGAGTGGGTCGCGGAACGCCACGTTCAGGTGGACCGGCCCGGGATGGGCGCTTCGTGAGCCGCGCGCGGCGGTGACCGCACGCAGCACCGCGACGTTCACGCCCACGACCGCCGAGGTCGCGGTGTCCGCCGCCGGGACCTCCCCCTGCCAGCGCACCGCCGTGGCGAAGATGCCCACCTGGTTCGTGGTCTGGTTCGCTCCCACGCCGCGCAACTCATGCGGCCGGTCGGCGCTGAGGACCACCAGCGGCAACCCCGCGTGGGAGGCCTCCAATACCGCCGGGTGCAGGTTCGCCACCGCCGTGCCGGACGTGGTCACCACCGCGACGGGACGGTGCCGGGCGATCCCCACGGCCACGAAGGCGGCACTGCGCTCATCGACGCAGACGGTCATGTTCAACCAGCCGGCCGCCTCGGCACTGTGCAGGGCATACGCCAGCGGGGCGCTGCGCGAACCGGGCGCCAGGACCACCTCATCCACCCCGGCCGCGACCAGGGCGCGTACGATCTCCCGGGCGGTCAGCGCCGCTGGATGGTCGGGTAGGTTCACTCCGGTGCCCATTCGTCCATGGCCGCCATTCTCCCCTGCCACCGGCGCCTTGTCGGCTCATCGGCGCCGCAACGTGCCAGGCGGTCCGGATCCGGAGCCACCCGGCCCACGGGCAGCACCCCGTCAGTGGGGACCAACGGCCGGGCCGCCACATCCTCGGTGAACAGGTTCACCGTGCCCAGACCGCAGGCGTAGGGCAGGTCCGGTAGGGCGGCCGCGAGCGCCAGCCCGGCCGCGATTCCGACCGAGGTCTCCAACGCCGAGGAGACCACCACCGGCAGGCCCACGTCCTCCGCGATGCGCAGCGCCGCGGTCACGCCGCCGA
Organism: Pseudactinotalea sp. Z1732; assembly: GCF_049724975.1. Classification (NCBI taxonomy): domain Bacteria; kingdom Bacillati; phylum Actinomycetota; class Actinomycetes; order Micrococcales; family Cellulomonadaceae; genus Pseudactinotalea; species Pseudactinotalea sp. Z1732. The sequence continues at coordinate 250,394 of NZ_JBMPQC010000003.1, forward strand.
GGGGCTGCACCTTGAGCACCACCACATCGGCGGCGCCGGCCCGGGCCACCTGCATCGGGTCCGCGGCCCGGCGGATCGACTCATCGGCCGCCACCGGGACGTTGCTGCGTCGGCGCACCGTGGCCAGGTCGGGCACGGTGGCACAGGGCTGCTCAACGTACTCCAGCCCCCCGGCGGCCCGATCCAGCAGTCGTAGCCGGTCCAGCGCGGTGGGCACGTCCCAGGCGCCGTTGGCGTCGATGCGGATCCGCCCGGTGGGGCCCAGGGCGTCGCGGACCGCCTCCAGCCGGGCCTGCTCGGCTTCCACCCCCTGGCCGGGCTCGGCCACCTTCACCTTCGCGGTGCGGCACCCCCCGCCCTCGCGCACGATCTGAGCGGCGCGTTCGGGGCCGACCGCAGGCACGGTCACGTTGATCGGGATCCGGTGCCGCCGTGGCTCCGGCCACGGGTCGTCGGCACTGGCGCGGGCGGCGCGCCACCACGTACGGGCCTCGTCGTCGTCGTAGTCCCAGAACGGGGAGAACTCCGCCCACCCCGCCTCGCCGCGCAGCAGCACGCCGTCTCGAACAGTAAGACCGCGGAAACGGGTTCGCAGGCCCACGGAGTAGGTGAAGGGCGACGGCGTAGGCACCTGGCCAGGATAGGCCCGCCGCGCGTACCCGCTCCCCCGAGCCCGCTCGCCGGGCAGGCATCGGCAGGGCCCGATCAGACGTACGCCGGTGCTGACGGTCCGGGGGGCGCGCGCCGCCGCAGGATGACGCGGGGCGCCGTAGGGTGGACGGCGTGATCGATCAGCCCCGTGCCAGTGCCGAACTGCCCCGCCAGGTCTCCCAGACCTTCGACCCCGCCCGCTGGCGCGAGGTGCCGGGGATGGATTTCACCGACATCACCTACCACCGGGGCGTGGACCGCAGCGGCGAGCACACCGCGGACCTGCCCGTGGTGCGCATCGCGTTCGACCGGCCGGAAGTGCGCAACGCCTTCCGCCCGCACACCGTCGATGAGCTCTACCGCGCCCTGGACCACGCCCGGATGAGCCCGGACGTGGCCGCCGTGCTCCTGACCGGGAACGGACCCAGCCCCAAGGACGGCGGCTGGGCGTTCTGCTCCGGCGGGGACCAGCGCATCCGAGGCCGGGACGGCTACCGCTACGCCGACGGCGCGGGCGCGGAGACCGTGGATCCGGCCCGGGCCGGCCGTCTGCACATCCTGGAGGTGCAGCGACTGATGCGCACCATGCCCAAGGTGATCATCGCCGTCGTCCCGGGGTGGGCCGCCGGCGGCGGGCACAGCCTGCACGTGGTGGCGGACCTGACCATCGCCTCGGCCGAGCACGCCAAGTTCATGCAGACCGATGCCAACGTCGGCTCCTTCGACGGCGGGTACGGTTCGGCGCTGCTGGCCCGCCAGGTCGGGGACAAACGGGCACGGGAGATCTTCTTCCTGGCCCGGGAGTACTCCGCCGCGCAGGCCGAGTCCTGGGGAGCGATCAACGAGGCGGTCCCGCACGCCGAACTGGAGGACCGGGCACTGGAGTACGCCCGGATCATCGCCACCAAGTCCCCGCAGGCGATCCGGATGCTCAAGTTCGCCTTCAACCTCGCCGACGACGGCCTGGCCGGGCAACAGGTGTTCGCCGGGGAAGCGACGCGCTTGGCGTACATGACCGATGAGGCCGTCGAGGGACGCGATGCGTTCCTGCTGCGCCGCGAGCCGGATTGGTCCGCCTTCCCGTACTACTACTGAGTCCGCAACGACGGACTCATCCGCCGAAGAAGCCTGCCACCCCGGTGATCAGCGCGGTCAGTCCCATCCCGATCGCACTCACCACCACGACCACGATCAGCATGGCCACCGCGGCCGGCACCAGGTCGTGCCGCAGCGAGTCGCGGCCGGCCCGACCCAGGGTTGCCCGGCCGGCCGGGATGGCGATTCCATGCGCGGTGCTCTGCTGTGGTGGAGTAGGAGTGGTCATACCCCGATCGTGCGCCGCGGCAGCCTCCCGCCGCGTCCCCCGACGGGATCGAGCCGGGGTGCCGGGTTCCACCTACGGGGGTGCGCCGGGTCAGACCCTGGTCGCAGTCCGGCGGGGCCGAAGCCGCAGCGGCACCGTCAGTTCAGGGAGACCGAGGAGCCCGAGACGGGCAGCAGTTCCACCCAGGTGTTACCCGCGGCGAGCAGCACCTCATCGCCATCCTCGGTGCGCAGTTGGACATGGGCGTCGTCGGCGTCCTTGCTCCAGGTGCCGCTGACGGTGTGCCCGCCGGTGGCGATGATCGCCTCGCCCGAACCGGTCACGACCGTCTCGGGCACCGGGGAGCCGGAGGGGTCGGTATAGGAGGTGTTGTGCACCTCCACCCGTAGCACCAGCACGTTCACCGCGGACACCCTGCCCTCGTCGGTGGTCATCGCATCGGCCCCGGCCTCACTGCGAAGCCAGGCATCGGCATCGGTGGCCCAGGTCCAACTCGGTGAGGTGTTCGGGAAACTCAACTGCAGCGACCCGGTGGGCTCGCCCTCGGCCACGGCGGTGGCGAACTCGGGTTCGGGGGCATAGGAGAACGCTGCCTCCACGTCCTCGTCCCCCGAGCCCTGGGCGATGAAGTCGGCGGTGTTGCCGTAGACGTTGTGGGGGGCACGCCGGTCCGCGGACCTGTAGAAGCCGGCCGCACCGGCATCGTTGGTGAGGATCTGCAGCGGGGAGGCGTGCGCGGCGTCGAGGAACGCGCGCTGGGCACCGGAGAAGATCAGCTGCCCCCCGAACGGGGTGGCCAGCGGGATGTCCATCGGGCGCAGGGAGCGGATCGGGCCGATGGTCTCCGGCACCGTGGAGTGGTACACCGCCAGTAACCGGGTCTCCCCGCCCTCGATCATCTCCTCCCACACGATGTCGGCGCTCTGCAGGCCCGTCTGCGGCCGGGCGGCCACCGAGTTCTCCACCTTCACCGACATCACGTCCCGGGCGGCGACCTCACCGGCGACCCCGGTCAGTGGCCAGGCCTCCTCGATCTGCGGGTCGGGGGCGTGTGTCTTGTCCACCGACTGCTCGGGGGTTTCGGTGACGACCTCGGGCTCGAGCGGCTCCGGCTCGGACCCGGCACACCCGGCCAGGCCGATCGCTGCGGCGACGAGCACGACGACGGCCCTGCGGGACGCCCGGAACCTCAACCTCACCCGGCCCACTCTAGGCGAACTACCCTTATCGTCATGACGAACCCGGGCACCGCGATGAGCCTGCTGGCCCGACTGCGCACCGCCCTGGCCGGCGGAGAGCCGGTGCGGTTGGACCTGACCGGCGCCGCGCGCCCGGCGCCGGCTCCACCGGGCACCGCGGTGGTGGTGCGCACCTCGGGCAGCACCACCGGGACCGGACGGGCGGTGGCCCTGGCGGCGGCGGCGCTTCGTCATTCGGCCACGGCCACCCACGAGCGACTGGGCGGCCCGGGGCAGTGGCTGCTGGCGGTACCGGGTGCACACATCGCCGGCCTGCAGGTGCTGGTCCGCTCGATCCTGGCCGGGCACGATCCGGTGGTGCTGGCGCCGGGACACTTCGACCCCCATGCGCTGGCGCGGGCGATCGACTCGATGCGCGATGACGTGCCGCGCTACCTGTCCCTGGTGCCCACCCAGTTGCACCGCGCGATGACGGCCGGGCCGCAGGTCAGAGCCGCGCTGGCCACCTGCAGTGCGATCCTGGTGGGCGGGGCCGCGCTACCGCCGGCCCTGCTCCGCGAGTCCACTGGCGCCGGGATCCGTGTGGTGCGCACCTACGGCATGACCGAGACCAGCGGTGGGTGCGTCTATGACGGGGCGCCGTTGAACGGCGTGCAGGTGCGGATCGAGGAGGGGCGGGTGCTGATCGCCGGGCCCGTCCTGGCCACCGGGTACCTGGGCGAGGAACCGGGACAGGACGATCAGTTCGTGCTCGCCGGAGGGGTGCGCTGGCTGCGCACCCCGGACGCCGGCACCCTCACCGAGGGCCGGTTGCGGGTCCTGGGCCGTCTGGATGAGGTGATCGTCACCGGCGGGGTGAATGTCCACCCCGGGCCCATCGAGCGGGTGCTGAGCACCTGGGCCCACGGCACCGAGGTGGCCGTCGTCGGGGTGGATGACCCGCAGTGGGGGCAGCTGGTGACCGCGGTGCTGCACGGCCCCGGCCCGCAGGCACCTGATCTGGCCGGGATCCGCTCGGTGGTGGCCGCCGAACTCGGGTCCGGGCCGCAGGTGCCGCGAGCGGCCGTGGCGCTGGATGAGGTGCCCCTGCGCGGACCGGGCAAGGTGGACCGACGAGCGCTGGCCCGGCGGGCTGCCGCGGCCCTGGCCCGCGGCGCGGGGCGGCGCCACCCCGACTGAGACGGCCGGGTGCACCGGAGGGGCAGGGGTATCCTCGATCGGTCCCGCTGCGCAGGGGCGCCGAACCGGCCGCACCCGATCCCGCCGATCGGATCGCTCGGAACGCACACTCCTGCGCCAGCCAGCCTCGCGGCGACGCGTCGCGCCGCGTCAGTCGGAACGGAGAACCATGGCCACACTCACAGCGTGGGTGCACGGCGCCAGGGTGCGCACCCTGCCGGCAGCGATCGCCCCGGTGCTGATCGGGACCGGGGCCGCCGCCTGGGCCGGCGCGGCCTCGGTGCCCCGCGCGCTGCTCGCCACCGGTGTGGCCCTGGCCCTGCAGGTCGGGGTGAACTTCTCCAACGACTACTCCGACGGCGTCCGCGGCACCGACGACCAGCGGGTGGGACCGATGCGGCTGACCGCCACCGGGGCGGTGCGGCCGGTCACGGTCAGACGGGCCGCATTCGCCTCCTTCGCGGTGGCCGCGGTCCTGGGCCTGGTGCTGAGCGCGCTGGCCGGAGCCTGGTGGTTGATCGGGGTGGGAGCCGTGGCCGTGCTCGCGGCCTGGTTCTACACCGGCGGGTCCTCCCCCTACGGTTACGCCGGGCTGGGCGAGGTGGCCGTGCTGGTGTTCTTCGGCCTGGTGGCCACGCTCGGCACCACCTACACCCAGGCCGGCACCATCAACGCCCCTGCCGTGCTGGGTGCGTTCGCGGTGGGCCTGCTCAGTTGCGCGATCCTGATGGTGAACAACATCCGCGATATCGATACCGACGCCCCGGCCGGCAAACGCACCCTGGCGGTGCGCCTGGGTCAGGTGCGGGCACGGCGTGCCTACGCCGCGATGATGGCACTGGGTGTGCTCGCAGGCGTGGCGGTGGCCCTCTGGGAGCCGTGGGCGCTGCTGGTGACCGTACTGGCAGGGCCGGCGGTGGTGCTGTCCCGCCGGGTGCTACGCGGAGCGCAGACAGGTGCGTTGATCCTCACGCTGCGCGACAGCGGCTTCGTGGTGCTGGGTCTGGGTCTGCTCCTCGGCGGGGTGCTCACGCTGGCCTGAGGTGGTCTCGGTCACATCTGTGCGCTCATCACATCCGAGCCCGCTCCCCCGCGTCCGAGCCCGGTCACACGCGGGGAGAGGCCGGACCGTCGGTGTCGTCCCCGGTAGGGGCACCGCCGTGCTCGTCGGCGCCTCGATCGGTGTGCTCAGCAACCTGCGGGGCGGCATCCGCCTCCGCCTCCTCGCCCTCGACCACGGAGGCGTAGTCCTGCCCCCGGGGGTCGAACTGGGCGTCCTCGTCGTCACCGTCGCGGGCCAACGACTTCTCCAGATTGGTGGGGCGCCCACCGGTGCGCCGTTCCAGATCGTCGGCCGCTGCCTGCCGCGGCCCGGCCAGCAGCACATAGGAGAGCCCGGCACCGATGAGCACCGCGAGGACCACCAACAGCCAGCTCCGCACACCCAGCACATAGAGCAGCGCCCCGGCACCCACCACCAGGGCGACGCGGAGCAACGTGTAAGTGAGCAGCGGCATGATTCCCAGCGTAGGCTCTTTGAATGCGTTACGTACTCCTCGGTCTGATCACTATCGGGATGATGACGTACGCCGTCATCGACTCTGTGCGTACCCAGGACAGCCGGATCCGGCTCGGGCTGCCGCACTGGTTCTGGGTGGCCATCATCATCCTGTTGCCCTTTGCCGGTGCCCTGACCTGGCTGATCGTGTCCGCGGTGATGCGACGGAAGTACGACGACGGTCCCTCCTCGGGCCCGCAACGGCGCCCCCGGGGTCCGCTCGCGCCCGACGATGACCCGGACTTCTTGTTCCGCCTGGAACGCGACCGGCGCCGGGCGCAGCAGCAACGCGACGCTGCGCCTCCTCGGCCCGCGGACACCGGGGCCCCCGACCCGGAGCCGACCGATGAGCCCGGAGCGGCCGACGGCGATCGCGGCGCGGGTGGTGGCACGCCCGGGGCTGACCGGCCGGTGTCTTCCGGGGCCGGCGGCGACGACGAACCGTTGTATGTTCCCGAGGAGTTCCAGGTGCCGGACCTGCTCGGCGAGGATCACCCGGCCGGCGGCGACCACGACCGCAGCGGATCCGGTGATGGTCAGGACGACGACCCCGGCCCGGCGGATGAGGACGAGACCCCCGAGCGGGACGGGCGCTCCGGGAGCAGGGCCGAGAAGCGCCATCCCGAGGAGGACGAGAACGGGCGCCGCTGAGGCGCCTCACCCGGCTCGGCGCAGCTCCGGTTCAACCCGCACGGGTGCCTACGACTCGGGCGTACTCCGAGCCCGATGGGGTGCGCTCGAGAATCTCGAGGTCCACCAGGTAGCGCCGGAGCGTCGCGGTGTCGTCGCTGAACGCGCTGAGCCGGTCATTGAGGACGGCTTCGGGTACGACTTCTCCCTCTTCGACGGCGCGCCGCGCGAGGAGTTCCAGCAGTTCCCGGCGCTCCTGGGCGTCCGAGGGATACCGATCGATCTTTCCCGCCCCGGTGAGGAAGCGCTCCACGCCCTTGGGGCGCTCCGGCCCGGGCGCTGCGGCCAGCAACCGCCCGAAGACGTCGCTCTGCTCGATGTAGCCGCCGTCGACTGCCCGAATGAGGCCCGCCCGGCGCAGCACCTCGAGCGCGTGGCTCCTGCGTGAGGGGCTCAGTTCGCGACCGGCTGCTGCGGGATCGTCACCCAGGACGATGTGAGCGAACATCCGGCGGCTGTGCGGATTGGCCAACGCCGCCACCACTGGCCGCCAGTCGAGGTGGTCATGCCTGTCATCCACCAGAGCAGGCTAGTCGTCGTCCCTGACCGGGGGCACGAGATTTTCATGACACATCCGGCGCCCTGGACGCACCCGGCGCGCGGAGCGACGGGCTCGGCGATGCACGAACCCGGATGCTGGATGCCTTCGGCGCGCCGGTCCTTGGGCGGTGCCCCTTAGATGCCGGAGTAGGAGTGCAGGGAGTTGATGAAGATGTTCACGCCGTAGTAGTTGAACATCAGCGCCGCGAACCCGGCCAGGGAGAAGTAGGCGAACGTCTTCTTGTCCCAGCCGGTGGTCAGGCGCACGTGGCAGTAGGCGGCGTAGATCAGCCAGACCACCAGCGTGACCACTTCCTTGGGGTCCCAGTTCCAGGCACGGCCCCAGGCGTACTCGGCCCAGATCGACCCGGTGATCAGCACGAAGGTCCATCCCACCAACGCCACCGCGTTGAGCCGGTAGGACAGCCGCTCCAGGGACTGGGCGGACGGGAAGGCATCGAGCAACCGGGAGAAGAACGTGTCCCGCGCCGGGGGCAGCGCCGGCTCTTGGACGTCCAGGTCCACCGCCACGGCGCCATCCTGGGATCGCGCCTCGACCTCGGTCCGTTTCGCTGCCGGCGCCGCCACCAGTGTGTCACCGGCTGCCTCATCCGCGACGCCCGCACCCCCGGAACCAGGCTCGGGACCGGGGCCGTCCGGCTCCGCCGTCCGGTCCGCGGCCGCCGTGCGCTGCACCTCGTCGCGACCGCGTACCAACTGCAGCACCGACAACGCCGCGGCGACGCAGAACAGCCCGGTCGCCAGGGTGGCGACCGAGACGTGGACCACGAGCCAGTAGGACTGCAGTGCCGGCTGCACGCCCTCGGCCCCCACGTACAGCAACAGGATCGCCACGAACAGGCCGGTCACGTTGACCAGGCTGATCAGCACCCCGAGGTAACGGATGTCGGTGAACCGGTTGATGACCAGGAACACCGCCATGGTGAACATGGTGGACATCAGCGTGAACTCGTACATGTTCGCCCACGGGACCCGCTCGGCGGCGATCCCGCGCAGCAGCACGGCCAGCACATGGAAGGCCAGGCCCATCCAACTGGTGCTCATCGCGATACCGGCCGCGCGCCGGGAACGGTTCGAATCGGCATCCCTGCCGAAGCCGGACAGGTCGATGGCGAAGGACACCATGGCCACGACGTAACTGACGATTGTGCCGTAGACCAGCAGCGTGCTGAGGGTCTCCAGTTCGTACATCATTTCTCCTTCGAGCCCGGGTCGGGCAGCACACCCAGGATGCGATCCAGCTCGGAGCGCAACCCGGGATCGTCGTGACGGGCCAGCGCCGCAGCGTGCACCACACTAGTCCCGTCGGAGCCGGGAACCACACGCACCCAGACCCGCCGCCGGGGCAGGAACAAGGAGGCGATCAGGCCGCCGAAGGCCAACGTGGCGAACAGGCCCTGCCAGATCGGTGCGGGATCGTATCGCAGATCCAGTGCCACGAACCGCGGCAACTCGTTGAAGGTCAGCGTGCCGTGCCCGTCGGGCAGGTCCACGCTCTCTCCGGGACGCAGTTCCAACTGCACCGGGCGCTCCTGGCCGTCCTCCCCGGTGGTGGTGGCCTGGTCCAGGCCGGTGGTGTCGAGCACGAACTGGCTGCGGGGGAAGCCCTCGTCCAGGCCCAGGTCACCGACGTACATCTGCAGGATCATCACCGGGTCCAGCGGCTGGGGGTACGCCGAGCCCAGGTAGGTCCCGTCCTCCCCCTCAAGTGCGGTGGGCAGCAGGGAGCCGTTGAAGGCCAACTGCGGCTGTCCCTCATTGGCATCCGGCACCATCACCACGCCGGTGGAGGTGTATCCGGGGTCATTGTCGGCCGGCAGGAACGGCACCGGGCCGTCGTGCGCGATCTCGCCGGCTGCGTCGGTGATGGTCAGATCCGGCGCGAAGCCGTTGCCCATCAGGTACACCCGGGATCCCGATACCCCGAGGGGATGGTTCACCCTGATCGTCTCGTCGGCGGTGGTCCCATCGGTCTGCATCAAGGTCACGTGGGCGGTGAAGTCACGGGGCTGGGCGTCGGCGGTGAAGTCCGGTACGAACTCATCCAGCCGGATCCGGTAGGGGTCCACCGAGTCCGCATCGAAAAGCGCTCCGGACTCGAACGAGTCGTAGTCCAGGGCGGAGTTGACGAACGTGGTGCCCTCGATGACCATGGCCTGCCCGCGGTAATGCACCAGTTCGCCCCAGGCGGTGACCACCAACAGCCCCACCAGGGCCAGGTGGAAGACGATGTTGCCGGTCTCCTTGCCGTAGCCGCGCTCGGCGGAGATGGTGTGCACGGCCTCCCCGGCACTGCCCGCCCCCCGCCCCTCCTCGGTGGCCGCGGTGGTGCGGTACCGCCACCCGAACGAGGTGTGCAGGCGTTGGGCCACCTTGGCGGCGGGGGCTCGTACCGGACGCTCGGAGCGCACCGGGAACCGGGTGAACCGGGAGGGGACCCGGGTGGGCTGGGCACGCAGGCCCCGTACGTGGGTGATCGTGCGCGGCACTATGCACCCGATCAGGGAGGTGAACAGCAGCAGGTAGACGGCGGAGAACCACGGGGAGGAGAACACGTCGAACATGTACGCCCGGTCCAGCCAGGGCGCCATGGCGGGGTTGTCCTCGTAGTACTGGGCCACCAGGTGCGGGTTCACCCGCCGCTGGGGGAAGAACGCCCCCGGCATCGCGACCACGGACAGCAGCAGGAGCAGCAGCAGTGCCACCCGCATGCTCGTCAGCTGGCGCCACATCCAGCGCGCCCAACCGCGCACGCCCAGCCCCTTGGCCGGGCCCGAGGACGGCGCAACGCCCCTGTTGCCCGCCGCGCCCACTGCCGCAGCGGACTGTTTCCGGCCCGCTGCACCTCCGGGACCGGCAGCAGTGCCGGCGTCGTCCTCCTGCGCACCGCGCAACCCCTCGGGGGTGTACCGAGCCATCAGATGATGGTCTCGAAGTCGGCGATGTAGCCCTGCATCCACTGGGTGAGGGCACCCCACAGGCCGGTGACCAGGGCCAGACCGATCAGCACGAGCATCACCCCGCCGATCCGCATGATGACCACCCGGTGGCGGCGCAGGAAGCCCATCATGCGCTCGGAGGACTTCAGCCCCATGGCCACCATGATGAACGGCACCCCCAGCCCCAGGCAGTAGGCGATCACCAACGCCAGCGCCCGGCCCGGGGCAGCGGCCTCGTGCGCCAGGGCGAGGACAGCAGCCAGGGTCGGGCCGATGCACGGCGTCCAGCCCAAGCCGAACACCACACCCAACACCGGCGCGCCGAACACCCCGGCCTTCGGGTTGACCTGCAGGCGGCGCTGGCGCTGCAGGAACGGGATCCGCCCGATGAAGGCCAGACCGAGCACCACGACCAGCACGCCGAGCAGCCGGGTGATCAGGTCCTGCCATCGCACCAGGAACAACCCGGCGGTACTGAGCGCCATGGTCAGCAGCACGAACACCGCAGTGAAGCCCAGGATGAACAATCCCACGCCCGCGACCAGTCGTAGCCGCGATCCGCGTGCGGCACCCTTGCCGCCGGCGTCGGCCCCGCTCATGGCGGAGATATAGCCGAGGTAGCCGGGCACCAGGGGCAGCACACACGGCGAGGCGAACGAGATGAACCCCGCCAGGAGTGCGATCGGCAACGCCGCCAGCATCGGACCGCCGTAGATGGCCTGGGCGAAACTCTCGCCCACCTGCTCCAGCCAGCCCATCACTCGGCGAGGGTCTCGTCGATCAAGGTGGACAGCATGCTGCGCTCGGCCAGTCCCAGGATCCGCGCGGCGACTCGTCCCTCGGTGTCCAGCACCACGGTCGTGGGCATCGCGCGCAACGGCACCACCCCTTGGAACGCCGCCACCCCGGCGGACTCACGATCGTGCAACGAGGGGTAGGGGATGCCGAAGCGGCGTTCGAAGGCCTGTGCCGTGCCCGGAGCGTCGGTGTGGTTGACCCCCAGGAACTGCACGCCATCGGGCCCATACTGCTCCGACAGTGCCGCCAGGTCCGGGGCCTCCTTACGGCACGGCGGACAGTTGGCGTACCAGAAGTTGACCACCACCACCTGGCCGTGCAGGTCGGCCAGATCGATGTCCTCCTCCCCGTAGGAGACCCCGGCCAGTTCGACCGCCTCGCCCCGCTCACTCGGCGCCCACGTCTCCACGCTGCCGTCCCCGGAGACATATCCGGACCCCGGCACGTCCGCGGTGGCGCCGGCGCCGCCGTCGGACCCTGCGCAGCCGGCCAGCAGCGCCAACGCGGCAAGGGCCGCCACGGCGGCCTGGACGGTCCTCCTCATGCGCCCACGCTCGCTCTCACGCACCGACGCTCGCCGAGGTGGGGTCGAGCAGGTCGGCAGCCGGCTCGGTATACGTCAGGTCCACCAGGGTGGCGCCGTCGAAGGTGAGGCTGGTCAGGGAGGCCAGCGCGCACTCGCGCTTTCGCGGATCGTGGTACTTGGGCCGGCCCTCCAGCTCCAGGCGGGTCAGCCAGATGGGAAGCTGGTGCGCGGTGATGACCGCCTGATGGCCGGCGGCTGCGCTGCGGGCCTGGCGGATCGCGGCGAACATCCGGCGGACCTGGGAGGTGTAGGGCTCGCCCCAGGAAGGCCGGAACGGGTTGAGCAGGAACGGCCAGTGCACCGGCTTGAGCAGTTCGCGAGGGTTGGAGTTCAGCGCCAGCCCCTCGAAGTGGTTGCGCGCCTCGATCACGCGCGCATCGGTGTGGATGCCCAGGTCGTAGGCCCGGGCCAGCGGCGTCGCGGTCTGCTGGGCCCGCAACAGCGGTGAGGCCACCACGTGGGTGACGTCGGCGCCCCGGTCGATGAAGGTCTGTGCGATCCGCTCGGCCATCGCCTCTCCGCGCTCGGACAGGTGGTAGCCGGGGGCACGGCCGTAGAGGACCCCGGCCGGATTGTAGACCTCACCATGACGCAGGAGATGGACGACGGTTCGACGCATGGCACCAGTCTCGCAAACTTCCACGGCCTTCTGCGCCAGCGGTGCCGGCTCAGCCCCGGGCGACCCCTTCGGCCGGTCCCGCCAGGGCGGGCTGGGGCTGCGTCGTCGTCGACTCCTCGATCACCGCGGCGATCCGGGTGAAGGCAGCGCCGAGTGCGTCCAGCTGGTCGTCGTCGAGCACATCGACCAGACGCCGCCGGACCGAAGCGACGTGGGTGGGTGCTGCTGCGGCCAGCCGCTCGAACCCGGCGTCGGTCAGCACGCACTGCACCCCCCGCCCGTCGCCGTCGGCCTTGCACCGGCTGACCAGGCCCTTGGCCTCCATCCGGCCCACGGTGTGGGTCAGTCGCGAGCGGGAGTGGACAAGCTGATCGGCCAGCGTGGACATCCGCAGCCGGCGTTCCGGGACCTCCGACAGGCGCACCATCACCTCGTACTCATGCAGGCTCAGCCCCTCGGCCGCCACCAGGTCACGGTCGAGGCGATCGGTGACCAATGCCATACCGCGTTGGATCGCGCGCCACTGCTGCTGCTGATGCGGGGTCAGCCAGCGGGTTCCGGTCTCGTTCATGGGCACCATCTTGACACAGGGATAGTTCCATGTTCAACTACATGCTTGAACGTTGAACTACCTACCACTCAAGGAGTCACTGCATGTCCACCCTCACCCCCGGTACCTACGAGATCGATGCCGCCCACTCCAACCTGGGCTTCTCGGTCCGCCACGCCGGCATCGCCAAGGTGCGCGGCTCGATGGCCGTCTTCTCCGGCTCACTGACCGTCGGCGATCCGATCACCGAGTCCTCGGCGAGCGTGCAGATCGACGCAGCCAGCGTGGACACCGGCAACGAGCAGCGAGACCAGCACCTGACCAGCCCTGACTTCTGGAACGCCGAGCAGAACCCGACCTGGAACTTCACCTCCACCTCGGTCAGCGGCACCGCCGACGACCTGGAGGTCTCCGGCGACCTGACCATCAATGGCGTCACGAAGCCGGTCACCCTGAACGCCGCACTCGACGGCGTGGGCACCGGCCCGGAGCAGGAGACCCGTGCCGCGTTCTCCGGGACCACCTCGATCTCCCGCAAGGACTTCGAGCTGACCTGGAACGTGGCCCTCGAGGGCGGCGGCGTCCTGGTGGGCGATAAGGTCGCCATCGAGTTGGAGGTCGTGGGCATCCTGCAGGGCTGACACCGGCACTGCCGGCAGCATCGCTGCCCAGACCGAAGGCGAGCGCCCGGGCCGCGGCCCGGGCGCTCGCTCGCTCCCCCGCCTGCCCGCCCGTCATGGGCCCGGCGGGCTGCCGCTACTGCTGCCGGCGCCGGCGCAGCAGATCGCGAAGCCCACGCCGCCCGGGCGTGCCCGCTCCCTGCACGGCCGCCCGCAGCCGCTCCGGGTCGATCTGCCAGTAGTCCACCTGAACCCCGTCGACCAGCACCACCGGCACGAGTTCGCCGTACCGGCGCTGCCGTGCATGGTCCTCGTCGACATCCACCTCGACCCAGTCCACGGCCGCCGGCTCACAGACCGAGCGCACCACCCGGCGCGCCTGCTCACACAGGTGGCACTGCTCCCGCACCACCAGTTCGACCCGCACCATCGACTCATCCACGCATCCACGATACCGGCCCGCGCCGGTATCCTTCCGGCCGCCGCGGCACCGGTCCACGCGGCCGGCGTGCACCCGGACCGGCCGCGTTGGTGCGCCCCGCCGCGTCCGGAAATCTCCGCGGCTCCGGGCCGTGAGTGTTCGTGGGAACGCGGCGGGCATGGTTAGGGTGGGCCCGTGACATCCGGGTCCGCAGCGTTCTTCGACGTCGACAACACGATCGTCCGGGGCGCGTCCTCCTACCACCTGGCCAGAGAACTGCATCGCCGGGGCATGTTCCGGCGCCGTGACATCGTCTTCTTCGCCGCGCACGCCTTCTACTACTTCCTGTTCGGGGAGAACAAGAAGCACATCGCCAGGGTCCAGGCCCGCGCGCTGGCCACCATCGAGGGGCACTCGGTGGCCGAGATGCTCGCGGTGGCCGAAGAACTCTACGAACAGGTCCTGACCCACCGCATCTTCCCGGGCGCCCGGGACCTGCTCAACGATCACCTGGCGCAGGGCGACCAGGTCTGGATCGTCACCGCCGCACCCCGAGAGGTGGGCGAACTGGTGGCCAGGCGGCTGAACCTGACCGGGGTGCTGGGAACGGTGGCCGAGGAGCAGGACGGGGTCTACACCGGGCGGCTGGTCGGAGACATGATGCACGGGCAGCACAAGGCCGCCGCAGTACGCGAGATCGCCGAACGGGAGGGGCTGGACCTGGCCGAGTGCGCCGCCTACGGCGACTCCAGCCACGACATCCCGATGCTGCGCACCGTGGGTGAGCCGTGCGCGATCAATCCCGACCCACGGCTGCGACTGTTCGCCGCCGATATCGGCTGGCCGGTACGGGACTTCCGCCGGCGGCGCCGCAACGTGCGAAGTGGGCTACGCACCGCGGGCCAGGCCGGTGCCGTCTGGGCCGTGGCCACCGGTCTGCGCGCCCTGAGCAAGGCACTGCTGCGCCGGCTCGTGGGCCACCGCCAGGGCTGAGGGACCGCACCGGGGCGGGCCCCCAATCGGTGGCTACTTCTTGTTGCGGCGCTGGTGGCGCGTCTTGCGGAGCAGTTTGCGGTGCTTCTTCTTCGACATCCGCTTGCGACGCTTCTTGATTACCGAGCCCACGGGACCTCACACAGTTGGAACAGACAGAAACAGGATCAAAGCGCACCACCCCTGCGTCAGCCGCAGCGGCGGTGGGTACTGCGGAGGTAGTCTACGCGCTCGATCAGCGACCGGACGCCGATGCCGATCCGGGCCAGTCCAGGCCCTCGGACAGCATCTCCTCGACCGCGGCCTGGGGTACCCGGTAGGACTTGCCCACCCGGACCGCCGGCAACTCACCGGAGTGCACCATCCGGTACACGGTCATCCGGGAGACCCGAGCCATGTCGGCGACCTCGGCCACCGTCAGGAACTTCGGTGCCTGGGCATCTGCCATCGGCTGTTCCTTCCGGTTCGGACCCGCCATGGGGTCGGGTATCGAGGCATCCGTCATCGTTGTCGCGGTGCCGGACAGTTCAGCATCCTATGGGAGAACGGCCTGGGAAGGAAGTGGACGGTGTGACGATCGAGATCCCGGTTGCTCCGATCCCGTGCCACCTGCGGCTCGGTCCGGTGTTCACCAGGCGGTCAGCGGGTCCAGCCCCAGTGCCGGGAACGCGCTGCGGCGGGTGGCCATGATGGCCCGGTCCACCGAGTCGGCAGGGTCGTATCCATCCACCCAGGAGCGGATGCCGGTGTCCATGCCCTCCCCCATCGTCTCCGGTGCGGGGCCCAGCCCCAGGTCGGCGACCAGGTCCCGCCAGGCCTGCGGCGTGGGTGTATCGGCGCGAATGTCCACCCCGGCTGCCGCAGCCACCAACCGGGCCCACACCCGCGGCACCGTGGCGGCCACGTCGTATCCGCCACCGCCGGTGGCCACCCACCGGTCCTGGGCGTGCTCAGCAGCCACCTGCGCGATCATCTGCGCGGCCGCAACCTGGGCGTCGACCGAGACGTCCATCTGCGTCAGCGGGTCGTGCCGGTGGGCATCGGCCCCGTGCTGACTGACGATCACCTGCGGCCCGAACTCCTTGGCCACGGGTACCAGTACCGCCTCCACGGCCCGCAACCACGGCTTGTCATCGACCCCTGGTGGCAATGCCACGTTCACGGCATGCCCTTGCGCGTTCGGCCCACCGATGTCCTGGGCGAAGCCGGTGCCGGGAAAGATCGTCTCCCCGTTCTGGTGCACCGAGACGGTCACCACGCGCGGTTCATCCCAGAACGCCGCCTCCACCCCGTCGCCGTGATGGGCATCGACGTCGACGTACAGCACCCGCTCGGCGCCATGGTCCAGGAGCCAGCGGATCGCGATCGCCACATCGTTGTAGATGCAGAAGCCTCCGGCCCGTCCGGCCATGGCGTGGTGCAACCCGCCGGCGATGTTCACCGCGTGCGGCACCTGCCCGGTCCACACCGCGCGCGCTGCCGCCACCGAGGCCCCGGCGATCAGGGCCGAGGAATCATGCATCGCCTCGAACAGGGGGTTGTCCATGGTGCCCAGGCCGCGCTGCTCATCCGGTGTTCCCCGCCCGCCCCGGCGCACCGCCTGGATGTACCCGGGCTCGTGCACGGTGCCCAGCATCGCGTCGTCGGCCGCAGTCGCCTCGATCAGGTGCACCTGCGGGCTCTGCAGCAGGCCCAGGTGCTCCAGCAGCGCGAATGCCAGCCGGGTGCGAACCGGCGCCATCGGATGGCCCGGGCCGAAGTTGTAGGTCAGCAGCTCCGGACTCCAGGGCAGTTGCACCCGGGCGGTCATCAGCCCTGCCCCAGTTCCCCGGCCCGCTCCCACGCACGCTGCGCGGCGGCCACCACCGCGGCCCGCACCGCGCGGTCGTCGAGTTCGGCCAGCGCAGCCATGGTGGTGCCACCCGGCGAGGAGACGCGCTCGCGGAGCACCACCGGATGGTCCGCCGACTCCGCGGCCATCGCACCGGCACCGGCCACCGTGCGCCGGGCCAGTTCCAGCGCCAGGTCCCTGCCGAGCCCGCCCAGCACCGCAGCCTCGGCCAGGGCATCGATCAGGTAGAACACGTAGGCCGGACCGGAGCCGCTGATCGCGGTGACCACATCCTGGTGGTTCTCGGCCACGCTGGTCACGAAGCCGGTGCCGGCCATCAGGTCGCGCACCAGACCAAGGTGCTCCTCGGTGGCGTGCGGGCCCGGGCTGAGCACGCTGACACCCTGCCCGATCAGGGCCGGGGTATTGGGCATCACGCGCACCGTGACGGTGCCCTCGGGAAGGTGTTCGGCCATCCTTGCGGTACTCACTCCGGCGGCGATGCTGACCACCACCGTGCTGTCGGTGAGCACCGGGCCGAGCTCGGCGAGCACGCCGGACACGTCGTGTGGTTTGACGGCCACGATCACGACCTCTGCGCCGTCCCCGGCGGCTCCGACCGTTTCGGCCCACATCACCTTGTGCTCCTGCGCCACCTTCCGGCCGGCCTCGGTTCGCACGTCGTGCACGCGCACCTGGTCGGCCCCGGTGTGCTCGACCACCGAACGCAGCACCGCCTGCCCCATCACCCCGGTGCCGATCAAGGCCACCTTGCAACTCATGGTTCCTCCGTCTTCATGCTGTCCCACCGCCCGGATCGCCGGAGGTGATCAGAAGGGATAGTTGTCGTAGAACCGGGCCAGCCGTCCCGCGTCACCCGTGGCCACGAACACCACCGTGCCGTTCCTCCACACTGCCATTCCCGGCCCCAGCGGTTCCGGCGTGGCGAGCGGTTCGGAGTCGTCCTCGGCCGGCGTGGACGGCTCGGCGGGCTGCTGCTCCCCGGCGAGCACCCCGATCTCGTAGCGGCCCACCGACTCCCCCTGCACCGCCACGTCCCCGCTGCGCCGGCCCTCGCCGTCGGACAGTCCCTCCGGTCCGGAGGCCACGTCCTCAGCGTGGGCGGCGGCCTCATCGGCGCTCTCCCACTGCAGCACGTGCACCTCGATGTCCGAGCCGGGCGCACTGTAGGTGAGGAACCAGCCCTCCAGAGCCTCGTGCTCGGCAAAGGCATCCTGATCGGCCGCCAGTTCGGTGAGGACGTGGTCCAGCACCGTGGTGGGCAACGCCTGCACCAGCTGGCTGTCCTCGCTGACCTCCATCGGGTCCCCGGCCGGGGTCGGCGTCGGCAGGGTGGTGGTGACCGGGTCCGGAACCTCCGGCTCGGCCTGACTCTGGCGCTGGTTCTGGATCAGCAGCACGGTCACGATCGCCGCCACCACGACCAGGGCCACGATCACGACGATCAACAGCACCCGGCCCCGGCCCGGCTTCTGCACCCGGCGGCCGGCCGTGGTGCCGCCAGTCCCCGCTCCGGCGGTGCCGGAGTGCGCAGCCGTCCGGCCGCTGGTCCCGGCACCGGAGTGCGCAGCCTCACCTGCGCCGCCTGCGGGTTCGGGAGAATCAACGTGTCGGCCGGACATGACAGCCAGAGTACGCACCCGCACGGCGCAGGTGCGTCCCAACAGCGCACCCGCGCCGTTGCCGCGCCGCCGCTGCCGGATCCGCGCAGCACCATCGGGGCATCCTCCCGGGCAGCTACGCTCGGTCGGTGTGACGACGTCGAACTCCCTGACCCTGCCCACCGATGCCGGCGCGCCCTCCTGGCTGCAGGACCGCGCCACGCACGACCTGGCCCGTGCGCGAGGCCTGGTCGGTGACCTCAAGGCCGCCACCGGCCTCGATGCCACCGAGGTGATGCGCAGGTGGAACGAGGTCGAACGGACCATCTCCACGCTGGCCTCGATCGCCTCGGTGTTCAGTGAGATGCACACCTCCGAGCAGGCCCGCACCAAAGGGGACGACACCCTGCAGGACGTGGAGCGCCTCACTACCGAACTGGAACTGGACACCGACCTGTTCGCCGTCTTCGAGCGCCTCGACCCCTCCGGCCTGGACCGGTTGGCTGCGCGGCTGCACGCCAAGGTGCTGCAGGACTTCCGCCGGGCTGGCGTGGACCGGGACGAAGCCACCCGGCAGCGCCTGCGTGAGATCTCCGAGCGCCTGGTGGTGATCAGCCAGGACTTCAGCAGGAACATCCGCCAGGACGTGCGCTCCATCCGGCTCAGCCCCGACCGCCTGGCCGGCCTGCCACAGGACTGGATCGATACCCACCCCGCCGGTACGGACGGGCTGGTGCAGGTCACCACCGACTACCCCGACGTCATCCCGTTCGCCACCTTCGCCCACGACGCCGGCGCCCGCCGGGAACTGCGGATCGAGTTCCTGAACCGGGGCTGGCCGGCGGGCGATGAACTGCTGCAGGAACTGTTCGCCCTGCGCGCCGAGTACGCCCGCCTGGTGGGCTACGCCAACTGGGCCGACTACGACGCCGAGGTGAAGATGATCGGCTCCGGCACGGCGATCAAGGAGTTCATCGACTCCATCGCGGCTGCGGCCACCGAGTCCGGCGAACGGGACCGAGAGGTGCTGCTGGACCGGCTGCGCCAGGACCGGCCGGAGGCCACCACGATCGATGCGGCTGACCTGACCTACTACACCGAACTGGTCCGCAAGGAACGCTTCGGGGTGGACTCGGGGCAGGTGCGCACGTACTTCGACTTCACGCGCGTACGCCAGGGGCTGCTGGAGGTCACCGGCCGGTTGTTCGGTCTCGTCTACCGGCCGGTCCAGGTGCCGGTCTGGCACGAGGACGTGGCGGTGTACGACGTGTACCCGCGGCAGGACGCTGCGGACCCTGCCGACGGGAGTCCCGACGACGGCGGCACCGGACGTGCCGACGACGCCGCCTCGGCGGGCGGGCAGCAAGGCCGTCCGGGCGAAGAGACACCCGGGCAGTCGTTGGGCCGGATCTACCTGGACCTGCACCCCCGGGAGGGCAAGTTCAAGCACGCCGCCCAGTTCGACCTCGTGCCGGGCGTGGCCGGGGTGCAGTTGCCCGAGGGGGTGCTCGCCTGCAACTTCTCCCGCGGTTTGATGGAGCACGACGACGTGGTGACCCTCTTCCACGAGTTCGGCCACCTGCTGCACCACGTGCTCGCCGGGCGCGGTGAGTGGCTGCGATTCTCCGGGGTGGCCACCGAGTGGGACTTCGTGGAGGCCCCCAGTCAGATGCTCGAGGAATGGGCCTGGGATGCCGAGGTGCTCGCCACCTTCGCGGTGAACGCCGAGGGTGATCCCATCCCGGCGGACCTGGTGGCCAGGATGCGCCGGGCCGATGACTTCGGCAAGGGCTTCGACGCGCGCACTCAGATGTTCTACGCGGCGATGTCCTACGACTTCCACGTCAATCAGGTGGCGGACCTGACCGCCCGGACCGCGCAGTTGCAGGAGCAGTACTCGTTGTTCCCCTACATCCCCGGGACCCACCTGGCCGCGGCGTTCGGGCACCTGGACGGGTACTCCTCCGGTTACTACACCTACATGTGGTCGCTCGTGATCGCCAAGGACCTGTTCTCGGCGTTCGAGCGGGAGGACATGTTCGCCCCTGAGATCGCCCATCGGTACCGGGAGACGGTGCTGGTGCCCGGCGGCAGCAGGGACGCGGCGGATCTGGTGGCCGACTTCCTCGGCCGGCCCTACTCCTTCGACGCCTTCGCCGCCTGGCTGGCGCAGTAGCACCACCGTCGGGCCGTGCTCCTGGGGCCGGGGTCGCGCACCCGGCGATACGCCGGCTGCGCCGACGCCATCGGCGGGCCCACAGGCTCGGCGCGCGAGCCCGGGTGTCGGAGCCGATGGGTAGAGTTCCGGGCATGCCCCCTGCGACAAGATCCGCCTTCCGTTGCAGCGAATGCGGTTGGACGACCAGCAAGTGGGTCGGGAGATGCGGGGAGTGCCAAGCCTGGGGCACCGTGATCGAGGCCGGGGCCGAACAGGGCGGCCCCCGTACCAAAGCCGCCGCCAGCGTGCGCACCCCAGCGCTGCCGATCGAGCAGGTGGACTCCCAACGTGCCCGGTTCCGCTCCACCGGCGTCAGTGAGTTCGACCGGGTGCTCGGCGGTGGACTGGTTCCCGGAGCGGTGGTGCTGCTGGCCGGGGAGCCCGGTGTGGGCAAGTCCACCCTGGTCCTCGATACCGCCGCCCGAACCGCCCGTGCGGGCGCCACGGTGCTGTACATCACCGGGGAGGAGTCAGCCAGCCAGGTGCGGCTGCGCGCCGAACGCATCGGCGCCCTGGAACCGTCACTGCTGCTGGCCGCCGAGACCGACCTCGGTTCGGTGCTGGCCCACATCGGCAAGACCACCCCCGACCTGGTGATCGTGGACTCGGTCCAGACGATCTCCTCGGACCAGGTGGAGTCCAGCGCCGGCTCGGTGACCCAGGTTCGCGAGGTGGCCTCCGCCCTGATCGCTGTGGCCAAACGTGCCGCGGTGCCGGTGGTCCTCGTCGGGCACGTGACCAAGGACGGCTCGATCGCCGGACCGCGCGTGCTGGAGCACCTGGTGGACGTGGTCTGCCAGTTCGAGGGAGACAAGCACGCCCAACTGCGGATGGTGCGGGCGCTGAAGAATCGGTACGGGCCCACCGATGAGGTCGGGTGCTTCACCCTGACCGAGTCCGGCATCCACTCCTTGCCCGATCCCAGCGGGTTGTTCCTGTCCGGGGCCCGCCAACCGGTGCCGGGTACGTGCGTGACCGTGACCCTGGACGGGCGGCGCCCGATGCCGATCGAGATCCAGGCCCTGGTCGCCCCCACACCCAACCCGCACGCCCGGCGGACCACCTCCGGCGTGGACTCCTCCCGGCTCGCGATGACCCTGGCGGTGCTGCAGGCACGGTGCGGGCTGGCCACCACCAACACCGATGTGTACGTGTCCACCGTGGGGGGCTCCCGCGCGGTGGAGCCGGCCGCGGACCTGGCCATCGCGCTGGCGGTCTCCAGCGCCGTGCAGGAGATGCCCACCACCGCCGGCATGATCGCGGTGGGCGAGGTGGGCCTGGCCGGTGAACTGCGTGCGGCGACCGGCACCGAGCGGCGCCTGGGCGAGGCGCACCGACTCGGCTTCCACACCGCGATCGTGCCCCGCCCCCGTCCGGGGTCCGAACCGGTGCGAGGGCCGGCCGGGATGCAGGTGTTGCAGGCACCCGACCTCGCCGAGGCGATCGAGCTGGCCCGCCCGCGTCCGCGCCCGGTGCGCTGAACGCCCTGTCCACGCCCTGAGCACCGGCACCACCGGCGCCATCGCGACCGTGGTCAGCCTCTACACTGTGCAGCACCGCGCCAGCCGCGGTACGGCGGTGCGACAACGTGGCGTCGCCGTCGATATCAGCCGATCTGCGAGAGGTGCTACGTGGCCGGTACGGCACTGCCCGCGCTGATGCGCGAGACCTTGCGCGCGGTCGCCCCGGGCACCGAACTACGGGACGGGTTGGAGCGGGTGCTGCGCGGACGCACCGGAGCCCTGATCGTCTTCGGCTACGACGACGTGGTCGCCGGGATGTGTTCGGGTGGGTTCGAACTCGATGTGCCCTTCTCCTCCACCCGGTTACGCGAACTGGCCAAGATGGACGGCGCGATCGTGGTGGACCAGTACGCCGGACGGATCCTGCGCGCGGCCGTGCAGTTGCTGCCCGACTCCACCATCGAGACCACCGAGTCCGGAACCCGGCACCGCACCGCCGAACGCGCGGCCAAGCAGACCGGGTTCCCGGTGATCTCGGTGTCGCAGTCGATGCACATCGTGGCCGTGTACGTGGGCGATCAACGCTACGTCCTGGAGGACTCCGACGTCATCCTGTCCCGGGCGAACCAGGCCCTGGCCACGCTCGAGCGGTACAAGGCCCGGCTCGATGAGGTCTCCGGGACTCTCTCGGCCCTGGAGATCGAGGACCTGGTCACCGTCCGCGACGTGGCGGCGGTGGTGCAACGGCTGGAGATGGTCCGCCGGATCTCGGCGGAGATCTCCGACTACGTGGTGGAACTCGGCACCAACGGGCGCCTGCTGGCACTGCAGTTCGACGAACTGATCTCCGGCGTGGGTCCGGACCTGGAACTTGTGGTGCGCGATTACCTGGACGACCGCAGCGCCCGCAGTCTCGACGATGTGCTGGATGACCTGACCGACCTGGACTCCACCGAGCTGATCGACCTGGTCCAGATCTCGCGGGTGCTCGGCCTGGGCGGGCGCAAGGGCGAGTCGCTGGATTCGGCGATCGCCCCGCGCGGGCACCGGATGCTGACCCGGGTGCCGCGGCTGCCCCCCTCGGTGATCGAGGCCCTGGTTCGCCACTTCGGATCGCTGCAGCGGATGCTCTCGGCCACGATCGATGACCTCGAGGTGGTCGAAGGTGTGGGGTCACAACGGGCCCGGACCGTTCGTGAGGGGTTGTCCCGGCAGGCCGAGTCCTCCCTGCTGGAGCGATTCGTCTGACCCGGGCTCATCCGGCCCGGGTCAGACGGATCGGCCGGTCAGGTCAGTTCCAGGACCGCCCCGGTCCGCGCGGGGCCATCGCTGCCGGACACCGACACAGTGATCCGGTAGGTGCCTGCCTGCGCCGCGGCATCGGAGCCGCACCGCTGCCCGTTCCAGGTCACCGTGTGCCCCACACGGGCATCGATGTCCAACAGCAGGTCCCGGGTGCCCTCCCCGCGGGGACACTCGTCGGTGGTCCAGATCTCGTCATCACCTGAGGTGACGTCGATCTGCATCGCGTGGTGACCCAGATCCACCAGGCACGGCACCGGACCGGTGTTGGCCACCGACACCGAGATCGGTAACGCATCCCCGGCCGGGTGGCGCGACCCACCCACGTCCAGTTCCACGCTGATGGCATCGCTGCGGCACTGGACCGGGTTGGCCAGGGCGTCCTCGTCCGGCTCCTCGGTGTCGCTGCTGGCGGGGGCCGGTCCGCTACCGGCTTCGGTGTCGCCGTCGTCGCCGGTATCACCGGCTTCGTCCTCGCGCTCGCCCGTGCCGCCGTCGGCCACGGGCTGCTCCTGGGCGGCTTCGCTCCGGCCGTCCATGAAGGAGGCCCACGCCTCGCGACCCACCGTGAACCACACCACGGCGGCCACGATCAACCCGAGCACGGCAAGTAACACATAGAACCGCCAACGATTCGGGTTGCGCCGGCGATCGCCCGTCCGTCCCGGTCCACGGCGTTGACTCGGACCGGTGCGTGACGACGTCGGACGCCGCGAGCCGGGGCCGGGGCGCTGACGTTTCGTCGCGCTGCCGGTCCCGGATGCGGGTCGTGTGCTGCGGGCCATCGGCGATCATGCTAAGCCGGGCCGTCACCACCCGGGCGGAGCCGCAGCGGCGTGGGCTCAGACCAGGATCGCCCAGAGGATGAGCAGCACCACGATCACCACGATCACGCCGACCACCCCGCCGAGAATGCTGCCACCGCGGCGGCGGCGGTACCCGTGCTGATGTCCGTAACCGCGGTTGCGGTGCGAACGGCCGTAGGAGCGCCTGCCTCGGGGCGTGGACCGTCCGAAGGACGCACTGCTGGAACTGCGCCTGGCGGCACTGCGGCCGCGCGAGCCGGCGCCGCCCAGGCCCCCGCCGCTACTTCTGCGGGCGCCGAAGGTACCCGATGAACTCGACCGCGGCGAGGTACGCGATCGACCCGAACTGGACGACCTCGACCGACCCCTGCTGGGGCGGGAGGCCCCCGAACGCGACCTGGTCGATCGGGACCGGCTCGACGAGGCTCGCCCGCTGGTACGGCGTCCTCCCATACCGCGACCTCTGGATCTGGCCATGCGAGCATCGTGACACAACCGCGGCGATGGGACGATGGGCAGATGGGCCCCTCACCGTTGCATCAGGTGCTGCTCGACTGGTTCAGCGAGCACGGCCGCGACCTGCCCTGGCGCGGGCCGGACGTCAGCGCGTGGGGCGTGCTGGTCAGCGAGATCATGCTGCAACAGACCCCGGTGGCCCGGGTCCTGCCGCGCTGGGTGGAGTGGATGGACCGTTGGCCCGCCCCGGCCGACCTGGCCGCCGCACCGAGCGCGGCGGTCCTGCGCGCCTGGGACCGATTGGGTTATCCGCGCCGGGCGCTGCGACTGCAGCGGGCGGCCGGGGCCATCGTCGAAGAGCACGACGGCGTGGTCCCCGCCTCCGAAGCGGAACTGCGATCGTTGCCGGGCGTGGGTGAGTACACCGCGGCGGCCGTGGCCGCCTTCGCGCACCGGCGCCGCGCGGTGGTGCTGGACACGAACGTGCGCAGGGTTCTGGAGCGCCTGGTCGGTGCGGGCGCGCTGCCGGCACCCGCCCTCACCAACGCCGAACGCCGGCGTGCGGCCGACCTGCTCCCGGCCGAGGCGGACAGGTCCGCCCGCTGGAACGCCGCACTGATGGAGTTGGGTGCGCTGGTGTGCACCGCCCGGGCCCCGCGCTGCGGGGACTGCCCGGTGCGGGACCGGTGCCTCTGGTTGGCAGCGGGTCGACCGCAGGACCGCCACGCCCACCGACGTCGCCGGCAGGCGTGGGCCGGCACCGACCGCCAGGTGCGGGGTCGGATCATGGCCGCCCTGCGGGCCAGTGAGGGGGTGGTACCGGTCCACGACCTGGTGCCCCTGTGGCCGGAAACCACCCAGTTCGAGCGGGCCCTGGCCGGGTTGGTCCGGGACGGACTCGCCGAGCAGGGCCCCGGTGGCTATCGCCTCCCCGGCGCATACGGGCCCGCAGTCAGCCGGGCGGCAACGCCGAACACCATCGAGTCATCGGATACGCGAACCTCGGTCATGGCGCCGGATGCCACCGCGGAACGGACCTCGGGGAACGGCCGTCCCGGATCCGGCGGACCGAACGGCTAGGCTCAGGAGCCGTGAACAGCCAGACCCCGGACCCACCCGGGCCGGAGGAGCCGATGCCCGCCGACGTTGTCATCGCCCGAGCGGTCAAGGCCCATACCCGGGCCCTGTTGGCGGTGCTGGCGGTTCCGCTGGTACTGGCCGGGCTGGGTGCGGCCGCACTGAGCATGGCCGGCCCGTACGGTCAGGACCCGCCGGCGGTGGCCGGGGTGAGCATGATCGCCCAGGGCCAGGTCCTGGGCGTGATCGCAGGGGTCCTGGTGGGCAGAGGGCTGTTCGCCCTGCTGTCCGGTGCTGGCACTCCCGGAAGTTCGGACTCGCGGCGAGCAGCGGGTTCGGGCCAACCTGTCAAGGTGCTCACCCGCACCATCCAGAACCTGGCCACGATGATCAAGGTGATCGGTGCCGCGGCGGTGCTGGGCGTCGTGGTGTGGGCCCTCATCGACGTCTCCGCCCTGGCCGGGGCGATCGTGGGCGCGATCCTGGTGGCCCAGGTGGGGGTGGTGGTGGCACTGGTGCGCGTGGGTATCCTGCACCGGGCGCTCAGCACGTTGCCCCAGCACCGCAGCACCTGAGGCACCGGCCGCTACGGGTGCAGCGTCGTCGTCGGACCTCGCTCCGTCGTCGGGCCCCGCTGGCGCGGTCTCGCTGAGCGTCGGCGTCCGGCTCCACGATGTCGCCGGCGGCACGCTCCGGCGGCAGCCGCACGCTTCGGTCACCGACCGATCCGGGGTCACAGGTTGCGCAACATCCTGGTGTTGCCCAGGGTGTTCGGTTTCACCCGGGCCAGGTCCAGGAACTCAGCGACTCCGTCATCGCGAGAGCGCAGGATCTCGGTGAACACCTCCGGCTCCACCACCGCCCCGGCCACCGGCTCGAACCCGTGCTCGCGGAAGAAGTCCACTTCGAAGGTCAGGCAGAAGACCCGCGTCAGGCCCAGTTCACGGGCCCGCTCCAGCAACCGCTCCAGCAGGGTGTGCCCGATGCCGGTCTTGAGCAGTTGCTCATCGACCGCCAGAGTGCGCACCTCCCCGAGGTCCTCCCACATCACGTGCAGCGCTCCGCAACCCACCAGCGCATCGTCGGTCTCCGCGACGAAGAACTCCTGCACGGACTCGTAGTAGTCCACCAGGTCCTTGGCCAACAGGATGCGTTGCTGGGCGTAGGGCTCCACGAGTCGCTTGATGGCCCGGACGTCGGCCGGTAGCGCGGGACGGATCTGGATCATGGAGTCGCTCACGCCCCTACTCTGCCCGTTCCGTAGCGTCCGGCGCGACCGGTGGTGCTGTTCGCGGCGGTCCGGGCCTCGGTACTGTGGGCTTCTCGAGCGAAAGGTAGGTTCATGGCCGAGCACGTCCTCGCAATCGATCAGGGCACCACCAGCACCCGCGCGATCGTCTTCGACCACAGCGGCCGGATCGTGGCCGGCGGCCAACTCGAACACCAGCAGATCCTGCCTCGCGCCGGCTGGGTGGAGCACGACCCGAACGAGATCCTGCACAACACCGGCGAGGTCATCGCGCAGGCCCTGGCCAAGGCCGACCTGCGCGCGAACGACCTCGCCGCGGTGGGCATCACCAACCAGCGCGAGACCGTGGTGGTCTGGGACAAGCACACCGGCGAACCCGTGCACAACGCCATCGTCTGGCAGGACACGCGTACCCAGCGGATCGTGGACGAGCTCGGCGGAGCCCAGGGGCCGGGCCGGTACCGGGAGACCACCGGTCTGCCGTTGGCGACGTACTTCTCCGGGCCGAAGGTGAAGTGGATCCTGGACAACGTCGACGGCACCCGCGCCCGGGCGGAGGCCGGTGATCTCCTCTTCGGCAACACCGACTCCTGGCTGCTCTGGAACATGACCGGTGGCGCCTCCGGTGGGCTGCACGTCACCGACGTCACCAACGCCTCACGCACGCTGCTGATGGACCTGCACACCCTGGAGTGGGACGGTGACGTCGCAGCGGAGATGGGCATCCCGACCTCGATGCTGCCCCGGATCCGGTCCTCCGCCGAGGTCTACGGCACCGGTCATGACGACTCCGGGGTGCCAGGGGTCCCGATCGCCGGGATCCTCGGTGACCAGCAGGCGGCCACCTTCGGGCAGGCGTGCTTCGAGACCGGCGACGCCAAGAACACCTACGGCACCGGCAACTTCATGCTGTTGAACACCGGGGCAGAGGCCATCAGTTCCGAGAACGGCCTGCTCACCACGGTGGCCTACCGCATCGGTGACAACGCCCCGGTGTACGCACTGGAGGGTTCCATCGCGGTGACCGGATCTCTGGTGCAGTGGCTGCGCGACAACCTGGGGTTGATCGAGACCGCCGCAGAGGTGGAGGAGTTGGCCGCCACCGTCCCCGACAACGGCGGGGCCTACTTCGTTCCGGCCTTCTCCGGGCTGTTCGCCCCGTACTGGCGCCCCGACGCCCGCGGTGCCCTGGTGGGCCTGACCAGGTACGTGGGCAAGGGCCACCTGGCCCGGGCCACGCTGGAGTCCACCGCCTACCAGACCCGCGAGGTGCTGGAGGCGATGAACGCCGACTCCGGGGTGGAACTGACCGAGTTGCGGGTGGACGGCGGCATGGTCGGCAACGAGATGCTGATGCAGTTCCAGGCCGACATCCTGGGTGTGGACGTGGTGCGGCCCCAGGTTTCGGAGACCACCGCCCTGGGCGCGGCCTCCGCCGCCGGGATCGCGGTGGGCTTCTGGTCCGGTGAGCAGGACGTGATCGACAACTGGGCCGAGGGACGGCGCTGGAGCCCCACTCTGGACGCCGATGAGCGCGAGCGTCTGTACCGGAACTGGAAGAAGGCGGTCACTCGCACCTTCGACTGGGTGGATGAGGACACCGGCGATGACTGAGCAACGGCAGGAGTCGCGGTGGCTGGACACCTCCGGTGCACACGTGCGGGTGCTGCCGCCAGCGCTGTTCGGGGTGCCGCTGGCTCTGGCCGCGCTGATGCACCGGCGCCGACCGCTGCCGGCTCGGCGCGGGGGCGTCGGTTCGCCCCGAGCGAGCCGTCGGGAGCGGTTCGCCGGCGCGCTACTGGCCGCAGCCGGCCTGGGTTTGATGCTGTCGGCTTTCTGGACGATGCGGCGCCATCACACCACCGTGGTGCCCTGGGCACGCGTCGATGAACTGGTCACCTCCGGGCCCTACGCGCACGTGCGCAACCCGATATACGCCGCTGACCTCCTCATCTACCTGGGCGTGAGCCTGCGGCTCGGATCGCTGTGGCCGCTGCTCGCGCTCCCCGCCGTGCTGGGAGCACTGCGGCGCTGGGTGATCGAGCCGGAGGAGACCTACCTGAGCCAGAGGTTCGGAAGGCGATACACCCGTTACCGCGACGCCGTGCCGGCTCTGGTGCCCGCGTGCGTGAGCCACGACAGCAGGTAGGTCGCGCGGCCGGCGCAGTCAGGTCAGACCGGCACCGGCCCCGTGGAAGCACGGAGCACTGCCGCCGAGCCGAGCACCGAGGTCCGGACCGGGGCGCCGGGATCGGCGATCCGGTCGAACAGCAGTTCTGCCGCAGTGGTCCCGATCCGGTCCAGGTCTGCGGTGACCGTGGTCAGGGCAGGGCGGGACATCCCGGCCTGTAAGGCGTCGTCGCACCCGGCCACGCTGAGCCGCTCGGGAACGGCGATTCCGGCGTCCTCCAGGCCGGTGAGCAGGCCCCAGGCGATCAGGTCGTCGTAGGCGATCACCGCCGTCACCTGCTGGGCCAGCACGTACTCGGTGGCGGCCCGTCCCGCCGCGAAGTTGGGGGCCATCGGTTCGCTCTCCTGTAGGCGCACACCCAGACGCTCGGCCGCCTGGCGCACCGCGGCCACCCGGCGCTCGCCCGCCCAGGACTGACGCGGGCCGTGTAGGTACAGCACGTCCCGGTGACCCAGCTCGGCCAGGTGGGTCAGGATCTGGTCGGTGCCCACCCCGGAGTCCACCGCGATCGCGTCCACGCCCTCCACCACCCGGCCGGCCAGCACCGTGGGCCGGATCTGGACGAACTCCAGGATCTCGTCGTCGGGCAGCCGGGAAGCCACCAGCACCACCCCGTCCACCAGTTGACTCATCCGACGCACCAGCTCCCGCTCGGCGTTGGCATCCTCGCGCGAGTCCGCCAGCAGCACGCCCAGCCCGCGCTCCTGGGCGTACTGCTCGATACCGGCCAGGATCGGGGTGAAGAAGCCGTTGGTGACATCGGGTAGCACCACACCGACGGTGTCGAGCCGGCCGGTGACCAGGCCCCGGGCCGCCTGCGAGGGCCGGTAGTCCAGCTCTGCAGCCGCAGTCAGGACCCGCTCGCGGGTTGCGGCGCTCACCCGGTCCTGGTTGTTCAGCGAGCGCGACACGGTCGCGATGGAGACCCCGGCCCGACGGGCCACCTCCCGGATCGTGACCACGTCCCCTCCAGTCCTGCGTCTACTCGCCACGCGCGCTCCCGGCACCCCCGATGGACACGAGTCTTCCGGCGGCCACCACCGAGACAGGTGGCAGTGGGCATGGGCCGGCATGTTGGCCCTACGGTAGCGCCCGGAGCCGGAGCAGGTGTCGGGTTTCCGGAGCCCGCTGCACCGGGGCGAGGGCGCCTGCGCCGATGCTCGGGCCGGGTCCGCCCGGGCGAAACTCGCAACTGCGAAATGGCGGCAAGTCTCCCACCCGGGCGTGCAAGCGCTTACCCTGTGCTCCATGGCCGGTTCCGTCACCCTTGCGGACGTCGCTCGCGCTGCCGACGTCTCCCTCGCCACTGCCTCCAGGGCGATCAATGGCAGCGCGACGCGCACGGTGCGTCCGGAACTGCGCGAGCGGGTGCTGGCCGCCGCCGCAGAACTGAACTATCTGCCCGATGCCAATGCCCAGGCGATGGCCCGGGGCCGCACCACCGCGCTCGGTCTGATCGTGCACGACATCGCCGACCCCTACTTCTCCGCGATCGCCTCCGGTGTCGGCGCCGCCGCCGAGCGGTCGGACCTGATGGTCACGCTCGGCAACACCCAGCACGACCCCGAACGCGAACTCGCCCTGGTCGGGGTGCTGCACCGCCAGCGCGCCCGGGCGATCGTGATTGCCGGTGGCCGCCACGATGATGATCTGATGCACGCGCGACTGGGGGCGGCGCTGGCCGCCTACCGGGCCGGCGGGGGCGCGGTGGCGATGGTCAGCCAACCGGTGCTCGAGGCGGACACCGTCGCGATCGACAACGTCAGCGGCGCCGCCGATCTGGCTGCCGCGCTGGTGGCGCGGGGGTACCACTCCTTCGCGGTGCTGGCCGGCCCGCCCGGGCATCTGACCGCCCGGGAACGACTTCGGGGTTTCACCTCCGGCCTGACAGGCAGGGATGACGACGCGACCGAGGCGGAAGCCGGGGCACCCCAGTATGTGGTCGCTTCGGCCTTCACCCGCGACGGTGGGTACGCGGCGATGACCGAACTCATCGAGCGGGTCGACCTGCGTGGCCCCGAGGTGGATGCGGTGTTCGCCGTCAACGACGTGATGGCGGTGGGGGCGATGGCCGCGGCCCGCGATGCCGGCTTGCGAGTGGGCGCCGATGTGGGTGTAGCGGGATTCGACGACATCGCCACGTTGCGCGACGTGACTCCCTCGTTGAGCACCGTGCGAGTGCCGTTGCACCAGGCCGGAGTGCTGGCCACCCAGCTCGCCCTGGGCCTCCCGTTGAGCGATGCCGGGCAGCACGCGGATGCCGACCGTGAGGGCGACCCCGAGGTGACCACGCAGACCGGCGAGGACGGAATCCGCCACGTGCGCGTGCGCGGCACCGTGGTGCTGCGGGACTCCACCCCGTCGCGCCTGAAGACCTGAGCACCCGCGCAGCCGGATCGGTGCCTTGACGGGGTTGACCCAGCCCGCGTACGCTCTGCGGAAAGCGCATTCCGCACATGGTACTGCGCATCGACCGGGAGGCATCAATGAGCACCACCACCCTGCGTATCGCCATGAACGGCATCACTGGACGGATGGGATACCGCCAGCACCTGCTGCGCTCGATCCTACCGATCCGGGACGCCGGCGGGGTGGTGCTGGACGATGGCACCAAGGTCCAGGTGGAACCGATCCTGGTGGGCCGGCGCGAGCACGCCCTGGCCGAGATCGCCCGCGAGCACGACGTGCAGCACTACACCACCGACGTCGACGCGGTGATCGCCGACCCCAGCATCGACATCTACTTCGACTCCCAGGTCACCTCCCGTCGCTACGCAGCGCTGACCGCGGCGATGAAGACCGGCAAGCACATCTTCACCGAGAAGCCCACCGCCGAGACCCTCGAAGAGGCGATCGAACTCGCCCGGGTGCGCAATGCCACCGGGGTGACCGCCGGCGTCGTCCATGACAAGTTGTACCTGCCCGGCCTGGTGAAACTGCGCCGACTGGTGCAGGAGGGGTTCTTCGGCCGGATCCTGTCCATGCGCGGTGAGTTCGGGTACTGGGTCTTCGAGGGTGACCACCAGACCGCCCAGCGACCCTCCTGGAACTACCGCACCGAGGACGGCGGCGGCATCACCACCGACATGTTCTGCCACTGGAACTACGTGCTCGAGGGCATCCTGGGCACCGTGGACGCCGTCACCGCCAAGACCGTCACCCACATCCCCACCCGCTGGGACGAGCAGGGGCAGGCCTATGACGCCACCGCCGACGACGCCGCCTACGGGTTCTTCGAGGTCACCTCCCCCGACGGTGACCCGATCCTGGCCCAGATCAACTCCTCCTGGGCGGTGCGGGTCTACCGGGACGAGTTGGTGGAGTTCCAGGTGGACGGCACCCACGGCTCGGCCGTGGCGGGACTGCGCAAGTGCGTGGCCCAGCAGCGCGCCCACACCCCCAAGCCCGTGTGGAACCCCGATCTGCCGGTCACCGAGTCCTTCCGGGACCAGTGGCTGGAGGTGCCCGACAACGCCGACCTCGACAACGGCTTCAAGGTGCAGTGGGAGGAGTTCCTGCGCGACGTCCTTGCCGGCCGTGAGCACCGCTACGACCTGCTCTCGGCCGCCCGCGGCGTCCAACTGGCCGAGGCCGGCCTGGCCTCCAGCGCACAGGGCAAGCGAGTGGAACTCTCCCCGATCGAACTCTGATCACCCCGCCGGCGGGCGGACCCCGCCGGCACGGCACCACACACGAGCCGAGCCCGCAGCGAGCGTGGCGATGGAGGAACACATGGCTGATCTGTCCCGGTTGTCCCTGAACACCGCCACCACCAAGGCGCTGACGTTGCCGGAGGCCGTGCAGGTGGCCACCGAGGCCGGCCTGGGCGCGGTCGGGCTGTGGCGGGACCGGGTCGCCGAGACCGGGCTTGACGAGTCGGCCCGGATCGTGAAGGAGGCCGGCCTCCGAGTGTCATCACTGTGCCGGGGCGGGTTCCTCAGCACCGCCGAGCCCGAGGGAATCGCCGCAGCACTGCAGGACAACCGCGCCGCGATCGAGGAGGCCGCGACCCTGGGCACCCGGGAGTTGGTCATGGTGGTCGGCGGCCTGGACGCCGCCACCGAACCCGGCGGGCCGGCACGCCCGGACGGGGACAAGGACATCGTCGCCGCACGCACGCGGGTGGCTGAGCGGATCGCCGAACTGGCGCCCTTCGCCGCCGAGCATGACGTGCGCCTGGTGCTGGAACCCCTGCACCCGATCTTCGCTGCGGACCGGGCGGTGCTGACCACCCTGAAGCAGTGCCTGGACATGGCCGAGCCGTTCCCGGCCGAGACCGTCGGGGTGGTGGTGGACACCTACCACGTGTGGTGGGACCCGGACCTGCGCGAGCAGATCAACCGCGCCGGCGCCGCCGGCAGGATCGCCTCCTACCAGGTGTGCGACTGGATCCTGCCACTGGCCGCGGACACGCTGCTGTCCCGCGGCTTCATGGGCGATGGGTACGTCGACTTCCCCACCATCACCTCATGGGTCTCCGAGGCCGGCTACACCGGGGATGTCGAAGTGGAGATCTTCAACGCCGACATCTGGGCCGCTCCGGGCGCGCGGACCGTGGCCACCATGGCCCGGCGCTACACCCAACTGGTGGCACCCCACCTGTAAGGGCCGACAACGGCGCAGCCCGCGCTCCGTAGGCGACCGGCCGGTGCCACCACCCCCGACGACGGCGCAGCCCGCCGTCCGTAGGCGACCGGCCGGTGCCACCACCCACCCGGATACGGCGCGGGCCCCATGGGCGGCCCGGCATGCGCCGTCGGACGATTTGACACAATCGCCCCATGACCCGCCCGGATGAGGAATTCGATGTCGAAGCTCCTCCTCCGGCCGCCACGTCACCGCCGCAGCCAGCCCGCCCGGCCCGTTCCGCCGTCGGCTTCTTCCTGCTCGGGCTCGTGCTCGTCGCCATCGGCGTCGTGCTCGCCCCCACCCCCGAACCGGGTGAGCGCGGCCTCGTCGCCTCTCTCGAATCCGAGCCGCAACTGCAGTGGCACCTGCCGATCCAGGCCGGAGGGTCCTCTGACGGGCACGTCTGGCTCGGTGAGAACCGGGTGGTCGCGGCCAGCCCCACCCTCGTCCGGGGTGTGGACCTGGACGCCGGCGACGTGGTCTGGGAGGTGCGGGCCCCACAGATGCAGTGCGGACGGGAGGAGGCCGACATCGCGTGCGTGAGCCGACAGGGGGCCCGATCGGAACTGATCGAGATGACGATGGCCTCCGGCGAGACCGGCCGCACCGTGCAACCCGGGCTCGAGGCCGCACTCCCCCACGACGGCGGACACATCACCGTGTACTCCGATGCCGAGGCGATCAGCGTGATGCGCTCGGGCGATTCCGGGGAACATCGTTGGACCCACCGTGTACCCGGCGCACCCGAAGCCGACCTCGGCGCGGTCTCCATGGCCGTGCTCGATGATCTGGTGCTGATCCAGGCCCCGCGCGTGGCCGATGGCGCCGGACTCGACCTGGCGCTGGACCTCGCGGACGGGACCCCTCACGAGGAGACTGAGGCCGTGCGTGTGAATCACGACGGCGAATGGTTGGTGCGCCGGGACAACGAGGTCACGCTCTACGACCGGTCCGGCCGCCCCACCACGGTCAGTGAGGAGTCGGGGTTGCTCCGTGTGGATGACGACCCCGGTTCGGACCTTGTCTTCTCTGACAGCACCGGCGACCTACGGGCGCTGTCGGCCGCCACCGGCGAGCAGACCTGGTCCTTCAGCACCGAACAGTCCGGGGCGATCGCCCACGCCCGCCTGGCCGGGACGATGGTGGGCTGGTCCGGCGGCTCCTGGTACGGCCTGGACGCCGAGGAGGGCACTCTGCGGTGGACCCGCCCCGGGGAGATGCCCCGGTGCCCGTGCCTGGGTGCCGACACCACGTTGGGCCACGTGACCGGCGAGGACGTCTCGGTCCTGACCGGGTTCGACACGCGCACCGGTGAGGTCACCTGGGAGATACCGCTCGCCGAATCCCGTCATTTCAGTTACGACGTCAACGAGTCGCACCTGGCGGTCTTCACCGCCTTCGACCTGTCGGTGTGGTCCCTGGGGAGTGCCTGATGCGCGCCCGAGCGGAGGAGTTCGACCTCGAGGTCGCCGCCTCGGCGCCGCTCGATCCGCGCCTGCCGGGAGGTGACACCCAGGGCGCTTCGAGAACCCGCCCCGGGCTGTCCGGTCCCCTGCCATGGGTGGCGGTCGCCGTCGTCCTGGTGCTGGCCGGTATCGCGCTCGCCGAACGTCCGCCTCCAGACTGGCGGACCGGGATCGTCGAGCACATCGCCACCCCGACGGAGCAGTGGTACACCCCGCTGCAGGTCGATATGAGCGACCCGCACGATGTGTGGCTGGGCCCGGAGACGGCGATTCTGGCCAATCGCTCCCGCGTGCACGGCTTCGCCGTGGCCGATGGGGCCGAGCTCTGGCAGGCCGAGGGCCGGCACCTGCGCTGCCACCAGGGCGAACCCGACGGCGACGTTTTGTGCGTCAGCGGTGAGGCCGCGCAGGCCGAGTTGATCCGGATCGATGCCCTGGCCGGGGAGATCATGCGCCAGGACCGGCCGGGCACTCTCGCCGCGCTGGACGTCGATGGCGACGTGCTCAGCCTGCGTCAGGAGGGTGAGCGCACGTTCCTGGAGCGGGAGGATTCCAGTGGTACCCGGCGTTGGTCGGTTGACCTCGGCTTCGTCGGCGCCTGGTACGTTCCCGCGCTGCTGACCCTGCTGGGCACCACCGGGGGCTACGTCATGGTCGGGATGGGGCTAGGGGGGCCCTCGGTTCCCTCGTTCGCCGTTCGCAACGCGGCCGACGGGCAGGTGGCCGAGGAGATCGGTGACCTCTGGGTCGGCCGCCCGCCCGCCGACGCCGCGAACCCGTGGTTGCTGGTGGCCGAGGACGGGAGCGAGTTCCGCTACCTCAATGCCGAGGGAGCACTCAGCGAGGCACGCAGCCAGTGGAGTCACTACCTGGTCGTGGACGAGGACCTGATGTCCGATGTCTCCCTGCACCTGGCGCACGGGGAACTACAGGCCCTCTCCCACCGCCGCCCCGACCACATCTACTGGAGCCGATCCACCTCCGGGATGACGGCGGTCCTGGCACGGGTGGGCGGCCTGGTCCTGGTGCAGGAGGGCACCACGACCGCCGCGCTCGATGAGCGCACCGGCGCACAGGTCTGGCGCGAACAGGTGCCGCTGGTGGCGTGGCGATCGCTCAGCGACGGCCGCACGCTGCTCTCCCTCGACTCCGCCTCCGGGCGGCAGGTCCTGAGCGGGGTTGATGTGCGAACCGGGGAATTGCTCTTCGAGGTCACCGGCGTTGAGGGCCCGGACGCACTGGTGCGTACCGAGCGGACCTACGAGGGCCGTCTCCTGGTGGTGACCACCGCCGGGCTGTCCATGTGGTCCCTGGCCTGACCTCGCCCCCGGGCCAGCGCCCCCGCCAGTTCCCCGCCAGCGCCCCGGGGGCGTCGCCCGGCTGTGCCCCGGGGCGTTGCCCAGCGCTGAGACCGCAGCCTGCAGGCGGGTGGGGTGAGACCGGTCGGGTGCGGTGAGACCGCACCCCGCAACGCTTCGGTCTCACGGACGATCGGCCGGTCTCACCAACACGGCCGCCGGGTGGTCAGTAGATGTTGCCGTGCTCGCGGAAGTCGCGCCAGACGTTCTCGAAGAAGTCGTCGTCAGCCGGGATCGGCCGCACCGGACGCCAACGGAACAACGGCCGTCCGGCGGGGTCGGTCTCCTCGCGCTGGACGATCTGAGCCCAGTCTCCCCCGCCGTCGTCCTCGGGCCGGTCCAGGCCGTTGTGGCCCACGGGCGCCGGTGCGCCATCGGGGGCGAGCCAGGCGACCTCCTGGACCTGATCGGCCAGCGCACCCTCGTCCAGACTGAAACGGAAGAGTTCGGGCAGGTCCAGCTCCTCATCGGCGTTCGTGCCGTAGCCGACCTTGGGCAGGTGGCCGCCCGGGTCGGTGTACAGGACCGAGCCGCGTGAGCGCCCACCCTTGCCCACGTAGTCGGCCATCGCCGACAGGTACACATAGGCGGTGGTGAGGATGTCGCGGACCAGGAAGGTGCGGTTCACCGACCGGCGTGAGGTGGAATCGGCACTGATCGTCTCACCGTACTCAGTCAGCCACTGGTGCACCTGCTGCAGTGCCTCGTCGATCGACTCGGCCGAGCGTACCGGCCCGGCCTTGGCGCTCATCAACTCCTGCACCGCGGTGAGCATCGTCCCGGTGTTGTCCGTCAGACCCGAGCGGGCACGCTCGGCGGCAGCGGCGACGAGGTCCGTGGCGTCGGTCAGGACAGCCTCGGCGGCAGCGGAAAAGGTCGGTTCGGCGACCGGGTCCTGGGTGCGCCGGGCGGCGATGAACTGGGCCGCCCGGGTGGCCCCGACCTGCCCGGAGTTCAGTGCGGAACCACCGGGCCGGTACACCCCGTGGGCACCGCCGGCCTCCCCCACCGGGAAGAAGCCGGACACGTTGGACTGCCACCAGCCGTCCACGCTGAGCCCGCCGTTGTTGTGCTGGGCGCACACGTCCACCTCGAGCATCTCCTTCTCGAGGTCCACGTACGGGTTCTTGTCCAGGTAGAACTGGTAGGCAGGCTCGTTCATCTTGCGCAACCGCTCGATCGGGGTGCCGAACAGCACCCCGGCCTTCTCCAGGTACTCGAACGGCTCGGGGTCCAGCTCGCTGTGTTCGAACGTCTCCCGCACCGGGTTGGAGCGGAAGTCCAGGAACACCCGGCGCCCGCGCAGCACGGTCTCGCGGTAGACGAGCAGGTCGATCAGGGAAGACCCCTCGGTGGCCTTGCGCACGTCGAAGGGCCACTGATAGCCCTTGAGGAACACCAGCGAGATCAGCCGGCCGTAGTCGGGGATGGTCTCGGTGAGGAACTCGCGCTCGTCGTTGCCCTCGGCATCGGTGGAGACGAACCGGGGCACCACCTGCATGTAGGTTCCCGAGACGTTCCAGCGCGGCTTGATCGAGGCCAGGCCGAACTGCCACTCGGTCACACCCTTGCCGCGCACCCCACCGCGGTAGGCGGCACCGGAGGCGCCCCACTGGCCGTTGGGGAAGACCCTGGTTGCGTAGATCCCGGCCGGGCCGCCGGTGGCGTAGACGATGTTGGTGCACCGGATCAGCAGGTAAGGGCTGCGCTCGCCGTCGTGCGGAACGTCGGTGCGCAGCAACAACAGGCCGGCGATCCGGGGGCCCTCGTCCGTGGTGTCATCGACGATCAGGTCGACCACACGGCAGTTGTCGTAGATGTCGGTGCCGTTGCGGGCGACCTTCTTCTCGAGTTGCTCCACCATGGACCGGGAGGTGTAAGGACCCACCGACGTGCCTCGGCGGCGCGGGTCGTGGTCGGTCTTGTAGCCGACGAACTCCCCGGACCGGGACTGTGGGAACGGCACACCCAGATCGCACAGGCGCAGGAACGCCCGGGCGGACAGGGCGGCTTCGGCCAGGGCGTTGTCGCCGTCCATCGCCCCACCGGCGAACAGCGTCCTGGCCATCTCGTGCACCGAGTCGGCCTCTTCTCCGGAGAGGGAGAGTTTGTAGTAGGTCTGCTTGTCCGAGCCCGCGTTGCGACTGGCCCCGGCGCCGACCTTGTCGGTCACCATGATGACGTCGTCCTGGCCGAACTCCCAGAGCCGGTCGGCGGCAGCGAAACCGGCCGAGCCGGTGCCCACCACCACCGTGTTGGTGCTGACCACCGGAACCTGCTGGCCGGCGATGGTCTGGGTGGGCGCGGAGTCGGCATCGGCGATGGGCATGAGGTTCCTTGTCAGGGTCGGCGCCGGGGTCGCGGTGACGTATCGGCGCGGGCTTGTGGGGTGGGCGCGGGGTTCGGCGGGCGGTTCCGCTACCGGTTCAGAGCCGGGGGATGTGCATGCCGCCGTCGACGTTGATGATGTCGCCGGTGGAGTAGGGCATGCGGGCGGCAGCGAGTTGGACGACGGCGCCGGCAACGTCGGCGGGGGTGCCCCACCTGGGGATGGGGGCGAGCCCGCCGGCGAACTGCGCGTCGTACTTCTCCTTCACACCGGCGGTCATGTCGGTGGCGATCACGCCGGGACGAACCTCGTAGACCATGATCCCCTCCGGAGCCAGGCGGGCGGCCCAGAGCTGGGTGGTCATCGCCATGCCTGCCTTGGAGATGCAGTACTCGCCGCGGTTGGTCGAGACCGTCACCGCGGAGGTGGAGGAGACGTTGATGATGGTGCCGTGCACCTGGTCGCCCGGCTCACCCTCGCGGCGCTCGATCATCTCGGCGGCGACCATCTGGGTCAGGAAGTAGGGGCCACGCAGGTTGATGTCCATTACCCGGTCGTAACTCTCCGGTGTGGCCACCACGATGTCGTCGCGCACCTGGGGAGCCACCCCGGCGTTGTTGACCAGCAGGTCGATGCGGCCCCAGCGCTCCAGCGCGTCATCGACGTAGCGGCGGTGGTCCTCCAGGTCCGCTACCGAGCCGCGGGTGTAAGAGACCTGCCCCAACTCGCGCAGTTCGGCCATCAGGTCCGCCGGCTCCTCACGGGTGGCCAGGATGGCCACGGCGTAACCCTCGGCCAGCAGAGCCCGGGTGATCCCCTGCCCGATGCCCCGGTTGCCACCGGTGACCAGTGCCACTTTACTCACGCGTTCCTCCTTGGGTTGGGGCTGGGGCCCGGAGGCCGGATCAGGGCGGCACAGGATCACCCTGGTGGATCTGCGCTGGGTCCGCGCGCAGCACGGCGCAACCGGTAGGCCCATCATGCCTGACGACACCAGATCCGGCAAGCGCTTTCCGGCCCCTGGGAACCATGCTGACTACGCGGCTTCTGGACTGAGTGCTCCCAGAAGATTCCGCTCACTCAATCCACTTGCCGCGACCTCAACGCCTCCCTGGCGATCACTCGGGCAGGTACAGGCCCGGTACGGCACGAGCGCCACGCATCAGTCGGGCGGGCATCGCGCGGACCAGGCGCTCAGCGGTCGCGTCCGGGCGATGCAGATCCTCGGAGACGAACCTCAACACCACCCCTCCGGCCTCCCGGATGGCGTCCTCTCGGAGTTTCTCCTCGACCACGGCCTCGGCACCGCCGTCTGGCGTTTCTGCGTGGTACTTGATCCTCCCGTCGAACTCGGCATGAACGACCCAGCGCTCTGTACCGCCGCCGGACCTTCGGCGGTAGCACCAGGCCAGATCGCTGAAGTAGGTGCCGCGATCAGTCTGAGTTCGGAACTGAGCGACCGGCCGACCGATGTCCCGGGAGACGGCGATCCAGCGCAGCACCGATTCACCCGGGGACTCCGCGAAGCCGTTGGCAGCCGACAGCACCGCCCTGGCCCGGACCCGGCCACGGCGTGCGCGACCTGATGCGAGGCGCTCGCACAGTTCCGCACGGATCCCCTCCATCCGCTCCTGCGATTCCGCACGCCGCCAGCGATCCGGCTTCGCAAGGAGCCGCAGCGCACTGTCAGCGACCACCAGCGCGTCGCGTGCGTGCAGCGTCCTGGCACAGTCGAGCACGGTGCGCTGCAGGGTGGTGACCGCCAACCCGTTGATCGTGGTGACATCGGAAGGCTCCAGATCGACCGTGTGCCGGAGCACGTCGGGTGCTCGTCTCGCGCCGTGACGCGTGGGCTGGATCAGATGGACCCGTTCGGGCGTCCGCCAGAGCGGACATCCGTGCAGCAGCGCCGCGCTCTCGTGACTGAGGATGCGTGGCTCGGCGGAAGCCCGGACTACCGCGACGCAGCGCGCCAGGGCGTACTGCTGCCGCGTCGCCCACGGTTCCGTCAGTGCCTGATCCACCACCATGTAGGCACCGTGGCGCACCCGGGCGATGGTGCCGGCACTGAGCAGGTCGGCGAGGTCGGCCTTCCCCAGTTCGGATCGGAGCATGACGCGCGGAAGGGACGGCGGTCCGGGCCCTCGTAGGCGTTCCATGACTGGCAGCCTCGCCGGTCGTGCGCAGGCGGGCGATGAACCGCCCGCCCGCTGTGGACACCCTTTCCCTATCCCCACCCCGCTGAGCCGAGATCGCCACCCCTCAACCCGCCGCCGCCACCCCACCGGCCCACCACCAGCCCACCGATCCGGAGGCGACTGCGCGGCATATGGATCGAGTTCGCCGGAGAGGTTCCGCTACTTCGCGGCATTCGCCGCGACGTCAGCGCCGCCGCCCGGGTGGGGGTGGGGCGGCTGCCGGGTGGGGCGGCTGCCGGGTGGGGCGGCTGCCGGGTGGGGCGGCTGCCGGGTGGGCGGCTGCCGTGGGGTTGACCCCGGTTTCTGGTCAGTGACCGGAAACCGGGGTCAACCCCAAGCGAGCGGATGGTGGGTGTGGCGGGTGTGGGGTGGGCGGCGGGCGATGGCGTGCGTGCGGTTCAGTCGCCGGCGGGCGTGGTGCTCAGGCCGGCGGCAGCGAGTTGGTCCTCGAGGTGGAAGACCTCCTCGAGGAGAACGAAACCCTCATCGGGGTTGCCGGAGTCGACGAAGAACTCGCTCATCGCGGCCTGCCAGCGCCCGTTCACCTCGGTGGCGGCCATCGCCTCCTGGGCGGCACGATAATCCTCGGACTCGAAGTGACCCACCAGCAGACCGTCCTGCGACAGGTAGAGCGAGTAGTTGCGCCACCCGGAGTCTCGCAGCGCCGCGAGCATGTCCGGCCAGACGGCGGCATGAGCGCGGCGGTACTCATCCAACCGGTCCGGGCGCACGCGGGAGGTGAAGCAGTAGCGGGTCATCGCGGATCTCCTTGAACGTGGGTTGGCGTGGGTCGGGCGTGGGTTGGTGGGAGTTCGGCGGGCTTCTGCGTGGGCTGGGCGTGGCTCAGGTGCGCGAGGTCGAGGGCGGCAGCCGTTGCTCCGCCCGGCCCCAACGCTCGGCCGCCCCCGGGGCCGGGTTGTAGGTCGCGGTGGACACGCTCGCGGCAACCACGCTGCGCAGGTCCTCCAGAGTCCCCTCGAGCACCCCCACGGCGCGGGCCTGCGCCACCACGTTCCCCAGGGCGGTGGACTCGGCCGGGCCGGCCACTACCGGCAGCCCGGTCGCGTCGGCAGCCAACTGGCACAGCAGCGCGTTCCGGGAACCACCACCCACCAGGTGCACCCGGCGCACCGGGCGGGAGGTCAACTCGACCGCCGCGCGCACACTGCGGCGATAGGCCAGGGCCAGCGAGTCCAGCACCGTACGGGTGATCTGCGCCGGGCTGACCGGATCCGGTTCGCCCCGCTCGACGGCGTGAGCACGGATCCGTTCGGGCATGTCGCCCGGGGGCAGGAACGCCGGATCGTCGGCGTCGATCAGGGTGCGGAGCGGCTCGGCCCGGGCGGCCGCGTCGAGCAGGCGGGTCAAGTCCGCATCCTCACCCGCCCCGGCCCAGATCCGCTGACTCTCCTGCAGCAGCCACAATCCCATCACGTTGCGCAGGAAGCGCACCCGGCCGTCCAATCCGAGTTCGTTGGTGAAGTTGGCCTCCCGGGCAGTCTCGGTGAGCACCGGCTCGCCCACCTCCACCCCGACCAGAGACCACGTGCCGCAGGAGATGTAGGCGAAGTCGGAACTGGTGGCCGGGATGCCGGCCACTGCCGAGGCGGTGTCGTGGGATCCCACCGCGATCACCGGCACCGGGCCCAGCCCCGTCGTCTGCTGGGCCTGCTCGGTCAACGGCCCGAGCACGTGGCCGGGTTCGACCAGGGGTGGGAACAGATCGGTCGGCAGGCCCAGTCGACCGAGCAGATCAGCCGACCAAGCCGGCCCGTCCTGGTCCAACAACCCGGTGGTGGAGGCGTTCGTCGTCTCGCTGGCCTGCACTCCGGTGAGCCGGTAGCCGAGCAGGTCCGGCAGTAGCAGCGCCCGGGCCGGGAGCGGGGTGGACGACGACGTGGGTGCGGCGAGCAGACCGGTGCGCTTCTCCGCTGCGAGCTGGAAGATCGTGTTGAACGGCTGATGGGCGATCCCGGAGATCGCGTACAACTCACCCGGGTCGGCCAGCGCGTGCACCTCTGACACGGCCTGCCCGCCCCGAGCATCGCGATAGGCGACCGGTTGTGCCAGCAGGGCACCGTCGTCGTCGATCAGTCCGTAGTCCACCGCCCAGGAGTCGATCCCGATACCGAGCAGTGGGCCATCGTCGCCCGCCGCCCGCAGGCCCGACAGGATCTGCTCGTACAGTCCCTCCAGGTCCCAGCGCAGCACGCCGGTGGAGTCATACCGTGCCTCGTTGGGGAAGCGCGCCACCTGGCGCATCTTGACCTGTGGGCGATCGGAGGTGCCGGTGATCTCGGCCCGGATCACCCTCCCCGAGGATGCCCCCAGGTCGACCGCCGCGAATGCCGGTACCGCCGGCGTGCTGGTCATCACTACCCCCGGGCGCGATTCAGCGCAGGAACGCCGCAGCCACCCCGGAATCGACCGGGATGTGCAGGCCGGTGGTCTGGGACAGGTCG
Source organism: Pseudactinotalea sp. Z1732 (assembly GCF_049724975.1). Taxonomy (NCBI): domain Bacteria; kingdom Bacillati; phylum Actinomycetota; class Actinomycetes; order Micrococcales; family Cellulomonadaceae; genus Pseudactinotalea; species Pseudactinotalea sp. Z1732. Next base: position 293,739 of record NZ_JBMPQC010000003.1, read on the forward strand.
GCGCCGGTGAGGGCGGCGACCGCCGCGGCCACATGCTCGGGCAGCACCTCGCGCTTCAGCAGGGTGCGCTGGGCGTAGTAGGCGCCGAGCTCGGACTCGGGGACCCCGTACACCGCCGCGCGCTGGGCACCCCAGCCGCCGGCGAAGATGCCGCTGCCGCGCACCACTCCGTCGGGATTGATGCCGTTGACGCGGATCCCGTGCTCGCCCAGTTCGGCAGCGAGCAGGCGTACCTGGTGGGCCTGGTCGGCCTTGGTGGCGGAGTAGGCGATGTTGTTCGGGCCGGCGAACACCGCGTTCTTGGAGGCGATGTAGATGATGTCCCCACCGATCCCCTGGGCGATCATCGCCCGGGCCGCCTCACGGGAGACGAGGAAGGACCCCCGGGCCATCACGTCGTGCTGGGTGTCCCAGTCCGCTGCAGTGGTCTCCAGCAGCGGCTTGGAGATGGACAGCCCGGCGTTGTTGACCACCAGGTCCACGCCCCCGAAGGCCAGGGCGGCCTGGCCGATCAGGTCGGCCACGGCGTCCTCTTCGGTGACGTCGGCGGCTACGGCCACGGCCACGTCCGGGCCACCGAGTTCGGTCGCCAGATCCTGTGCTGCTTCGGCGTCGCGGTCGGCGATGACGACGCAGGCGCCCTCGGCCACGAGTCGCTGGGCGATCGCCTTGCCGATGCCCGAGGCGCCTCCGGTGACCAGACCGATGCGGGTGGCGAGCGTTTTGGGCTTGGGCATGCGCTGAAGCTTGGCTTCCTCCAGCGCCCAGTACTCGATGCGGAACTTCTCGGATTCATCGATCGGCGCGTAGGTGGAGATCGCCTCGGCGCCGCGCATCACGTTGATGGCGTTGACGTAGAACTCCCCGGCCACGCGGGCAGTCTGCTTGTCCTTTCCGAAGGAGAACATCCCCACCCCGGGCACCAGCACGATCGCCGGGTCCGCCCCTCGCATCGCCGGGGAGTCGGCATCGGCGTGCCGCTGGTAATACCCGGCGTAGTCCTCGCGGTAGGCAGCGTGCAGTTCGTGCAACCGCTCGACGGCCTGCTCCAGCGGCGCCTCCGCGGGAAGGTCGAGCACCAGCGGCTTGACCTTGGTGCGAAGGAAGTGATCGGGGCAGGAGGTGCCCAGTTCGGCCAGCGCGGTGAGTTTGTCCCGGGCCAGGAACTCCAGCACCACGTCGGAGTCGGTGAAGTGGCCGACCTGCGGCCGGTCGGCCGAGGCGATGCCCCGGATCACCGGTGCCAGCGCGGCCGCGCGCGCACGGCGCTGCTCCGGTGCCAACGGTTCATATCCCGGGCGCTGGGCCCCGAAGGGGTGCTCGTCGCGTCCGGCCAGGTCCGCCGTGGCCTGCTCGATGTACTCCTCGGCCATCCGGATGATCTTCAGGGAACGCTCCTCGACCTGGTCGGAGGTTTCGCCCCAGGCGGTGATACCGTGCCCGCCCAGGATGCAGCCGATCGCCTGCGGGTTCTCCTCCTTGATCGCGGCGATGTCCAGGCCGAGCTGGAATCCCGGGCGGCGCCAGGGCACCCAGACCACCTCGTCGCCGTAGATGCGACGGGTGAGGTCCTCCCCGTCCACCGCGGTGGCCACGGCGATGCCGGCGTCGGGATGCAGGTGGTCCACGTGGTCGGCCTCCACCAGGGCGTGCATCGCGGTGTCGATCGAAGGCGCAGCCCCGCCCTTGCCGTGCAGGCAGTAGTCGAACGCGGCGACCATCTCATCCTCACGGTCCACGCCCGGATACACCTGCGGCAGGGCGCGCAGGCGGTCCATTCGCAGCACTGCCAGGTTGCTCTTGGTCAGCGTGCCCAGGTCACCGCCGGAGCCCTTGACCCACAGCAGCTCCACGTCGTCACCGGTGACCGGGTCCGGTGCCGAAGCCTTGGCGGAGGTGTTGCCACCGGCGTAGTTGGTGATCCGCGGGTCCGAACCGAGCCGGTTGGACCGCGCGACCAGATCGTCGACGGTACCCATCAGGCCCCCCATCCTGCCTGCGTCCCGCCCACCCGTGCGGCCGCGACCTCGGCGGCATAGCCAGAGGCGGCGAAGGCCGCCATCGGGTCGGGGTCCAGGCCCTGGCCGGCGCGTAGTTCGGCGAGCATCGGGCGCACGTCGGTGTTGTAGGCATCCATCAGCACCCCGTGGGCTCCGAGTACGTCCTGGGCCTGTTGGGCCGCTGTGAGTGCCTCGGAGTCCACCAAGAGCGCCTTGGCGGTAGCCTCCTGGACGTTCATCACCGAGCGGATCTGGCCAGGAATCTTCTCCTCGATGTTGTGGCACTGATCAAGCATGAAGTTCACCCCCGCTTCGGGCTTGAGCGCATCGGCCTGGACGATCTCGTGCATGATCCGGAACAGTTGGAACGGGTCCGCGGAGCCGACCATCAGATCGTCGTCGGCGTAGAAGCGTGAGTTGAAGTCGAAGGCACCCAGGCGACCCTGGCGCAGCAGTTGCATCACGATGAACTCGATGTTGGTCCCCGGTGCGTGGTGCCCGGTGTCCAGCACCACGGTGGCGCGCTCGCCCAGGGCCAGGCAGTGCAACAGGGCGGTGCCCCAGTCCGGGATATCGGTGGAGTAGAACGCCGGCTCGAAGAACTTGTACTCCAGCACCAACGTGTGGTCGGAGTCCATCGCGGCGTAGATTTCGGCCAGGGACTCGGCCAGGCGGTCCTGGCGGGCCCGCAGGGAGTCCTGGCCGGCATAGTTGGTACCGTCCGGGAGCCAGAGTTTGAGCTCCTTCGAGCCCGTGGCCCGCATCACGTCCAGGCACTGCATGTGGTGGTCGATGGCCTTGCGCCGGATGCGCTCATCGGAGTGGGTCAGCGAGGAGAGCCGGAAGTCGGCGTCCTGGAAGAGGTTGGCGTTGATCATGCCGATGGTCAGGCCGTGGTCATCGGCATGGCGGGCCAGATCGGAGAAGTCATCGACCAGGTCCCACGGGATGTGCAGCGACACCCGAGGCGTGATGCCGGTGTACTTGTGCACCTGGGCGGCGTCGGCAATCTTCTCGTAGGGATCCCGCGGAACACCCTCGGTGGTGAATACGCGGAACCGGGTCCCTGAGTTGCCGAACGCCCAGGAGGGCAGTTCCACGGTTTGCTCGGACAGTGCCGCCGTCGCGGCGCTCTGCCTACTCGACTGGTCGTTCATCACCGAATCCTCATTAATTCCGGAGCCCCAGGCCGTCGGCCCATGCGCCCGTCAGCCTATGAAACGTTTCAGTCAAATCTAGGCCCTTCGCTCCCCTCCGTGCAACCGTTCTACGCCAAATTATTGCCGGTCTCTACGCCAAATTGTTGCCGGTCCGTTGCCTGATGCGCGCGCGACGCAGGGCGGCCGAGATCTCCTCGACCGTGCCGCAGCGGCGTAGACTCTCGCGAATCCAGCGATGAACAGGACCTCGATGACGACCACCCACGGCCCCCGGACCGCCCGCCGACCGAGCGTGACCGACGTCGCCAAGTTGGCCAACGTGTCCGTCGGCACGGTGTCCAACGTGCTGAACCGCCCTGAACGCGTGGCCGACGCGACCCGGACTCGGGTAGAAAAGGCGATCGCGGCTCTGTCGTTCGTCCCGAACGCCTCCGCCCGCCAGTTGCGCGCGGGCACGATCACCACGGTGGGGGCGGTGCTGCTGGACATCCGCAACCCCTTCTTCACCGACATGGCACGCGGTATCGAGGACCGGATCGCCCTGGATGACCGCACCCTGATGCTGGCCAGTTCCGATGAGGACCCCAAGCGGGAGATGCGATACCTTCGCCTGTTCGAGGAGCACGGCGTCAGCGGTCTGCTCGTGGTGCCCTCCACGACCGAGATCGACCACCTGCTCGCGATCGTCGACCGCGGCCTGGACGTGGTGCTGCTCGACTCCCCCTCACCTACCCCTCGCATCTCCTCCGTCGCCGTGGACAACATCGAGGGTGGCAAGCTGGCCGCTCAGCATCTGCTGGCGATGGGGCACGAGGAGATCACGTTCATCAACGGCCCGCACAGCATCCGCCAGTGCCGCGACCGGTTCGCCGGTGTGGAACTCGCCGTCCAGGAGGCGGGCAGGGACCCGGCCGAGGTGATCACCGAGCTGACGATCTCGAGCCTGGACGCCGACGGCGGCGAGTTGGCCATCTCCCGCGTGCTCGATGAGCAGGGCGACGCGGCGCCGTCGGCGGTCTTCTGCGTCAATGACCTGGTCGCGATCGGGGTGCAGCGCACCATGCGCCGCCGCGGCCTCGAGATGGTGGGGCACATGGCGATCGTGGGCTACGACGACATCGACATCGCCAGCGAGCTCGCCCTGCCGCTGACGTCGGTTCGCCAGCCGCACCACGAACTCGGCTACCGCGCCGCCGACATCCTGATGACCGCGGGGACACCCGAGCACGTGGTCTTCCAACCGCAGTTGGTGGTCCGCGCCTCCTCCGACCCCGCATCCGGCTGAGTTCTGCAGCGCCGGTCTCCGCGTCCTCAGCGGTGCCCCCGTCTCCGGGTCCCCGGCGCCACCGCCCGAGCATGCCGACGGCCCGGGTCGGCTCAATCGTGGGCCGACCCGGGCCGCGTTCGCTGAACCCGCCCCGGGTGGGGCGGGCGGGTGATCAGACCAGGGTGACCATCGTCCAGGACACCGGCGGGAGGTTGACGTTGACGGCACCGTCGGAGACGCCGGCGCTGTCATTGCGGCGTGGCAGCACCGACGTCGCGTCATCTGCGGTGGCCGACCAGGTGTGGTCGGGGTTGGACAGCGTCACACAGTTGTCCACCCGCAGGTCACCCAGTGCGCGCAGATCCATCTGCACGTGCGTCTCCTCACTCAGTGACCGGTTCACCAGGAACAGCGACACCGACCCGGTCTCCGGATCCCGGGTGGCCACCGCATCGACCTGGTCCACCGGACCGTACTTGTCGGTCTCCAGCACCGGCGCATCGACCGCCACCTGCAGTACCTCGCCGCGGGCGTGCTGTGCGGTGAGGGCGAAGGGGTGGAAGGTGGTCTGGCGCCAGGCACGTCCACCCGGCTCGGTCATGATCGGGGCGATCACGTTGACTAGTTGGGCCAGCGAGGCCGAGTGCACCCGGTCGGTGTGCCGCAGCAGCGAGATGAGCAGGTTGCCCACCACCACCGCGTCGGCCACGTTGTACTTGTCCTCCAGCAGCACCGGCGCCACCGGCCACTCATCGCCGGACGGCGGGCGGGACTCGGCACGCTTCTGATACCAGACGTTCCACTCATCGAAGGAGATGTTGATCGCCTTGTTGTGCTTGCCCGCGGCCCGCACCGCATCGGCGGTGGCAGCCACCGAGTCGATGAAGTAGTCCATGTTCGCTGCACTGGCCAGGAAACTGGACAGGTCGCCGTCGTCCTCGTAGTAGTAGACGTGCGCGCTGATCAGGTCCACGTGGCGGTAGGTGTGCTCCAGCACGGTCGACTCCCAGGCGCCGAACGTGGGCATCGTGGAGTTCGAGGATCCGCAGGCCACAAGTTCCAGATCCGGGTCGATCATGCGCATCGCCCGCGCGGTCTCGGCAGCGAGGCGCCCGTATTCCTCGGCGGTCTTGTGACCGATCTGCCAGGGCCCGTCCATCTCGTTGCCCAGGCACCACATCTTGATCTTGTAGGGATCCTTGGCCCCGTTGGCGCGGCGGGCATCGGACAGGGCGGTCCCGCCGGGCACGTTGGTGTACTCCAACAGGTCCAGTGCCTCCTGGATGCCCCGGGTGCCCAGGTTCACCGCCATCATCGGCTCCACACCGGCCTTGGCGGTCCAGGCCAGGAACTCATCGACGCCGAAGGTGTTCGGATCGGTGGAGTGCCAGGCCAGGTCCAGGCGGGAGGGGCGCTGGTCCTCCGGACCGACACCGTCCTCCCAGCGGTAACCGGAGACGAAGTTGCCCCCCGGGTAACGGACCGTGCTGGTGCCCAACTCCGAGACCAGGTCCAGCACGTCGGTGCGGAACCCGTGCTCATCGGAGGTCGGATGCTCCGGCTCATAGATCCCGGTGTACACACACCGGCCAAGGTGTTCTACGAACGATCCGAAGGTGCGTTCGCGCACCGGCCCGACGACGAACGCCGGGTCCACGCTCAAACGTGCGGTTGACATGGGGTACTTCCTCCTGGTCAGCAGTGTGGTGGGGCGGGTGTCCCCCGGTCAGTTCATCGGCTGGGCCAACCGGTAGTAGGCGGCGTTCCAGCGCAGCTCCTGGCGCAGGGAGGCCACCTGGGTCTGGTCGTCGATGACCACCAGCTCGAGGCCGGCGAGCTCGGCGAAGTCGTCGAACACCTCCCGGCCCACCGCGGTGGTCAGGACCGTGTGGTGCGCACCGCCGGTGATCAGCCAGGCGCGCGCCGAGGTGCGCAGATCCGGTTTGGGCACCCACACCGCATGCGCCACGGGCAGGTTCGGCATCGGCTCCCGCTCGCCGACGATGTCCACCTCGTTGGCCACCAGCCGGAACCGTTCGCGCATGTCGCTCAGCGCCACCACCAGGCCCTCGCCGGGATCGGTGTCGAACACCAGGCGCACCGGGTCCTCCCGGTCCCCGATGCCCAGCGGGTGGATCTGCAGGCTGGGGCGCGAGGTGGTCAGGGTCGGGCAGATCTCCAGCATGTGCGCGCCCAGGATCACCTCGTCTCCCGGGGTCAGGTCGTAGGTGTAGTCCTCCATCAGCGAGGCGCCGCCGGGCAGACCGTGGCCCATCACCTTGGCCGCACGCACCAGGATGGCGGTCTTCCAGTCGCCCTCGGCCCCGAACCCGTAACCGGCGGCCATCAAGCGCTGCACGGCGAGGCCGGGCAGTTGGCGCAGCGGGCCGAGGTCCTCGAAGTTGGTGGTGAAGGCCTTGGCCCCGATCTGCTCCAGGAACGTGCGCATGCCCGCCTCCTGGCGGGCGCCGTAGCGCAACGACTCGTGCCGGTCTCCCCCGGGCCGCAGATCATCGACGACGTCGTAGCAGGCCAGGTAGTCCTCGATCAGTTCGTCGATGCTCGCCTCGGGCACCGCATCGATGGCGGCGGCCAGGTCGTGCACACCCCAGGTGTTCACGCTCACGCCCAGGCGCAGTTCGGCCTCGGTCTTGTCCCCTTCGGTGACCGCGACGTTGCGCATGTTGTCGCCGAAGCGCACCAACCGCATCCCGTAGATCTCGCTCCACGCGGTGGCCGCACGTGCCCAGGCTCCCACCTGCTCACGCACCAGGTCCTCCGACGCGTGGCCCACCACCACCTTGCGGGGAGTGCCCAGGCGCGCGGTGAGGTAACCGAACTCCCGGTCCCCGTGCGCGGCCTGGTTCAGGTTCATGAAGTCCATGTCGATCGTGGACCACGGCAGCGCCGCGTCGGCCTGCGTGTGCAGGTGCAGCAGCGGGGTGCGCAGCGCGTCCAGGCCGGTGATCCACATCTTGGCCGGGGAGAAGGTGTGCATCCAGGCGATCACCCCCACGCAGTCGGGGTCGGCGTTGGCCTCCAGCGCCAACGCGCGGATCTGCGCGGTGTCCTTGAGCACCGGCTTCCATACGATGCGCACCGGAACCTGGCCCGCCTCGTCGAGCAGCCCGGCGACCTGCTGGGACTGGGCGGCAACCTGGTCCAGGGTCTCGGGTCCGTACAGGTCCTGGCTGCCGGTGAGGAACCAGATCTCGCGCTGGGCGAAGGGGTCGATCACGTGTCCTCCCGGACTCCGTAGACGTTCTGATAGCGGTCGAACAAGGCGTCGACGTGGTGCGTTGCGATGGGGGCCGGATCGCCCAGCTGGCGGGCGATGTGCACGGTGCGGGCGACGTCCTCACACATCACGGCGGCCTTGACCGCATCGCGGGCATCGGCCCCGATGGTGAACGGGCCGTGGCCGGCCATCAGCACCGCGCGGGAGCGGTGCCCGGACAGGGTGGCCACGATGCCCTCTCCGATGGAGTCGTCACCGATCAGGGCGAACGGGCCCACCGGGATCTCACCACCGAACTCATCAGCGATCATGGTCAGTACGCACGGGATCGGTTCGCCCCGGGCGGCCCAGGCGGTGGCGTAGGTGGAGTGGGTGTGCACCACCCCGCCCACGTGGTCCATGTGCCGGTAGACGTAGGCGTGCGCGTCGGTGTCGGAGGAGGGGGCGAACTTCTCCGGGGTGCCGTCGACGATCTTCTTCCCGTCCAGGGTGCAGACCACCATCGACTCGGCGTCCAGGTCGTCGTAGGAGACCCCGGAGGGTTTGATCACGAACAGATCGGCGCCCGGCACCCGCTCGGACACGTTCCCCGCGGTCCAGATGACGAGGTCGTAGCGCACCAGCTCGGCGTGCAACTGGGCCACGTTCTCACGCACCCGAGCCACCTCGGACTGCACCTGTGCGGGCAACTCGGCGAGCACGATCCGGCTCATGTCAACTCCTCGGGGACAGTCAGCTCCGGGGAGTCCACGCTCCCGCCGTCGTCGGCTGTGAGCGCTTGGCGCCGGATGGCCTTGAGCCTTCGCATCACGTCGTTCCCGCCACGACCGAAGTAGTCGTGCAGCTTCTGGTACTCGGCGTACAGGGCGCTGTAGGCCCGGTGAGCCTGCGGGTCGGGGGTGTAGGCACCGACTGTGCGGCCTCCCATCGCCGCTCCCGCGGCCCGCACGTCCGGGTAGGCGCCGGCGGCCACCGCGGCGTGGATCGCCGAGCCCAGGGCTGGACCCTGCTCGGAGACGATGGTGCTCAGCGGTAGTCCGGTGACGTCGGCGTACATCTGCATCAGGAAGGTGTTCTTCAGCAGCCCGCCGGCCACCACCAACTCCTGCACCGCCAACCCGGAGTCGGTGAAGGCCTCCACGATCGTTCGGGTGCCGAATGCGGTGGCTTCGAGCAGGGCGCGGTAGGTGTCCTCGGGCCGGGTGGCCAGGGTCTGACCCACGATCATCCCGGACAACTCGTGATCGACCAGCACCGAACGGTTCCCGGAGTGCCAATCCAGGGCGATCAGGCCGTGGCCGCCGATCGGTTGCTGGGAGGCCAGGTGGGTCAGGTAGGTGTGCAGGTTCTCCCCGCGTGCGGCGGCCTCCTCGGCGTAGGCCCGCGGCACGCCGGTGGCCACGAAGTGGCCGAAGATGTCACCGACGCCGCTCTGCCCGGCCTCATAGCCGTACAGCCCGTCGACCACGCCGCCGTCGACCACCCCGCACATGCCGGGCACCTCTCGCAGTTCGTCCGCGTTCATCACGTGGCACGTGGACGTTCCCATGATCAGGGTGAGTTGGCCCGGGTCCACGGCGTTCGCGGCCGGGAGGGTCACGTGTGCGTCGACGTTGCCCACCGCCACCGCGATGCCCTCGGGCAGTCCGGTCCAGGAGGCGGCCTCGGCGGTGAGCGGGCCGGCGCTGGCGCCCAGCGTGGCGATCTCGCTGGGAAGCTTCTCCTGCGCGAAGGTGGCGAAGTCGGGGTTGAGCGCAGCCAGGTAGTCGCTCGAGGGGTAGCGGCCGTCCTGGTAGATGCCCTTGTAGCCGGCGGTGCACGGGTTGGGTGCGTAGGTTCCGGACAGTTGCCACACGATCCAGTCGGCCGCCTCCACCCAATGGTCCATCGCGGCGTAGACCTCTGGGGCCTCCTCGAGCAGTTGCAGCCCCTTGGCGAACTGCCACTCGGAGGAGATCATTCCCCCGAAGCGGGGCAGCCAGGGCTCGCGCCGCTCCGCGGCCAGCGAGGTGATCCGGTCGGCCTGCGCCTGGGCGGCGTGGTGCTTCCACAGTTTGACGTAGGCGTGCGGGTTGTTCGTGAACTCCGGGAGTTCACTCAACGGGGTGCCGTCGCCACGTACCGGCAACGGAGTGGAGGCGGTGAAGTCGGTGCCGATCCCGATCACGTCGGCCGGGTCCGCGCCGGCCCGGCGCAGTGCCTCCGGGACGGCGTTCTTGAGCACGTCGACGTAGTCCTCGGCGTTCTGCAGCGCCCAGTCCGGTGGCAGGGGCTGGCCGTCGCCGGCGCTGAGCACGGTGTCCATCACGGCGTGACGATAGGCATGCTCGGCGCTGGCGAGTTCGGCACCATCGGCCACGCGAACCACCACGGCCCGGCCGGACAGGGTGCCGAAGTCCACTCCCACCGCCAGAGCACGCTCGTTGTCCACGGTCACGGGGCCTCCTTCATCTCGGCCTCATCGCTCGGAGGTCCGCACGATGGCGGGCTGGTTGATCCGGGTCGCTGGGCGGGACCGCCGCCCAGCATCCCGGGTGACGTCGATGTTAACGATCACAACCAGGGATGGCAAGACCCTGACGGCGCCAGGTCAGCGGGCGAGGCGCAGCAGCGCCGAACCGTGCGCGTCCAGGGCCAGGGTGAGGGCGCCGTCGTCGTCCCACGCCTGATCCGCCCCGCTCCACAACTCGACCACATCCTCGGTGCCGTCCGCGCCGAATTGGTACCCGGGTAGGCGCACGCGGACGGGCTCATCGCCCAGGTGGAAGATCCCGGCGTAGACGTGCCCGTCCACGGCGGACTCCGACCGCCAGATGACCAGGTCGCGCTCTCGCAGGATCTCCCGGGGACTCCGGCCCCGCCGCAGCACCTCCAGGACCCGGTCGTTGGTCAGCAACTCGATGGTCTCCGGACTGGACGTGGGCAGGTCCGCCCCCACCATCAGCGGGGATCGGGCGATCACCCACAGGCTCATCAGGGTCTGCTGCTCGGCCGGGGTGAGCCGGGAGTGTCGGTCCTCCCCGCGTTCGGCGCGGATCCCGATCCGGCCCAGGGGGATCATGTCGGCGTCCGCCCAGCCTCCGGGCCCGGAGTTGGGCGCCCACCGGGCCAGCCGGCCGAACTGGTCGCGTACGTCCTCCCACCGGTCCCACAGGTCGTCACTGATGCGCCACATCGTGGCGTGCTGCCTCAGATGCACGCCGTGGACCAGCGACAGGTCCCGGCCCGGTGACAGGGACAACTCGATCTCGCGGCCGCTGCGCCGGATCGCGAGCGCCAGGGCTTCGATGTCCGCTGCACGATAGGGCCAGAGCATGTCATCGGCCTTGATGAAGTCCACACCCCAGCTCGCCAACTGGGCGATGAACGAGTCGTAGTAGGCCTGGGTGCCCGGGTGGTCGTGGTTGAGACCGTAGTTGTCCGGGTTCCACTCGCACACCGCCCCGGTGTCGGCGATCTGAGCCGCGGTGTAGGAGGTTCCCTCCACGGGCAGGTCCGCGTGCACTGCCGGCCGCGGGATACCTCGCATGATGTGCACCCCGAACCGCAGGCCCAGGTCGTGCACGGCGCCGGCCAGCGGGGCGAACCCGGCTCCGTTCGCCGCGGAGGGGAACCGGTTCGGCGCGGGCATCGGCCGGCCGTAACCATCCAGGGCCACGGGCGCATCGGCGTTGTAACCGTGGGCACGGGCGGTGGGGTCGTACCAGGCGATGTCGACGACGACGGTGTCCCAACCGTGGGCACGCATGCGCTCGGCCATGAAGTCGGCGTTGGCCAGCACCTCCGACTCTGTGACGGTGGTGCCGTAACAGTCCCAGCTGTTCCAGCCCATCGGTGGCGTTTGGCTGCGCGTGGCCGATGCCGTCATGGCTGACCTCTCTCCATCGGGAGTCCGGATGTGAGCGTTCACGCTACCGGGTGCGGTGACAATGTCCAGCGCCCTGGCCGGCACTGCGTCGTGAGGCAGGACTTCCGAAGGCGCGTGATCGGGCCGGTGCCGGAGGGCCGGCGACCTACTCTGTGTGCATGAGCGTGACGATGCGGGACGTGGCCGCCCTCGCCGGGGTGTCGGTCAAGACCGTCTCCCGGGTGGTCAACCTCGAGCCGCATATCCGGCCCAAGACGCTCCGGCGCGTACGCGCAGCGATCGAGGAACTCGGTTGGCTTCCCAACACCAGCGCGCGCACCCTGCGCACCGGCCGGACCGGCATCATCGGCGTGGGCGTGCCCGACCTGCGCCAACCCGACCTGGCCGCTCTGGTGAATGTCCTCGTCGAGGAGATCGCGCGGAACGGGATGCACGCCGCCGTGGAACCGACCCACGACCGCCCCGAACGCCTGCGCAACCTGCTCGAGGCTCGCGGTGAGACCTTCGACGGCATCGTCACCATCGGCCCGATCGCACCGGAACTGATGAGCAGCATGAGGGCCACGGAGCCGCTGGTCAGCATCCAGGCCGCCATCGTGGGCGCGGTGGACGGCGTCGAAACCGATCACGTCGAGGCGGCTTCGCTGGTGGCGCGGCATCTGGCGGTCATGGGCAGATCCCGGCCGGTGCTGTTGGGCTATGAACGCGTCACCCTTGCTGGTCAGGCGATGCTACGGGCATTGCGGGCTGAGGGCATCGGACCGCCGCTGGCCACGGATGGACGCGTGCGGACTCGTTCCGAGGGTTTCGAGGCGGCCCGTCACGCGGTCGCAACCTGGCCGCAGACGGACGCGATCGTCTGCGCCCGCGACACCGCCGCGCTCGGGGCACTGGCAGCCCTGGCCGCCGACGGTGTGTGCGTTCCGGACGAGGTTGCGGTGATCGGCAACGGGGCTCTCGATGACGGACGGTTCACCACCCCCTCCCTCACCACCGTCAGCCCCGGGCGGGCCCGGATGGCGCGCGCCGCCATGGATCTGCTGACCGAGCGACTGTCGGGGGCCGCCGACGCCCAGCCCCGACGGACCCTGACCCCGGTGGAGCTGGTCCGGCGTGAATCGACCCTCGGACCGGGGCTGCCATGAGCCGCCCGACGCTGGCCGACGTCGGCCGGATCGCGGGCGTCTCCGCCAAGACCGTGTCGAACGTGATCCTGGGTCGTGGCCGCGTCTCGGCCGCCACGCGGCAGAAGGTCGAGGAGGCGATCGTGGCCGTGGGTTACCGGGTCAACCAGGCCGGCCGGGGACTTGCCTCGGGCCGGCACGGCCGGATCGCGGTCGTGGTCCCGATGCTCTACCAGCCCTACTTCGCCGAGGTCGCCGAACGGCTCATCCTCGCCGTGGAGGCACAGGGGTTGTCCACCACGCTGCGGCTGGCTCCCACCCCCCAGGCCGAGCGCGATGCCGTGTTGGGCATCACCACACCCGATGTGGACGGCGTGGTGATCTGCCCGCATGCGCTGAGCGATGACCTGCTCGATGGGGCGGAGCCACCCCAACCGGTGGTGACCCTCGGCGGAGGCCCGCTGGATCGGCTCGATGGCGTCATCATGGGTGAGCGCGCCGGGATGCATGCGGTGACCACTCACCTGCTCGATACCGGGCGCCGCCGGATCGCGCTGGTGTGGAACTCGCCGCAGGGCGCGATGCCCGAAGGGGCCAGGTTCGAGGGGTATCAGCAGGCTCTGGGCGAGTACGGACTGACGGTCGACCCGGCTCTGATCGCTCCAGGCTCGGACTGGGACCGACGTATCACGGGGTACGAGGCGATGGTGGCGCTGCTGCGCACCCGCGTCGACTTCGACGCGGCTGTGTGCATCAATGACGCGGTCGCTGTCGGTGCGCTGCGAGCGCTGCGCAGCCATGGCAGGCGGGTGCCCGATGACGTGGCCGTCACCGGCTTCGACGATACCGACGAGGCCGAGTTCACCACACCGGCACTGACGTCGGTTCAGCCCGACCAGGAGGTCATGGTGGAGCACGCGGTGACCATGCTGGTCGAGCGTCTGGGTGGGCTCCGCGGCGCCGGCCGACACGTGCGCACCGGCGCCCACCTGGTACCGCGAGCCTCCTCCCGCTCCGCCTGAGCGAGCCGGTGGGATGGGCGCCGGGCGCCCCGCACCCGGCCGTTGCCGGCCGTCTCTCCCGTGGCCGGCTGAACCGGTTACAGCTTGCGGCAATGCTGTCGATCATGGATCGACAACATCTCGACGCCAATTCTTGTCCTGCTCTTGACAACGCTGAATCACTGCCTCCAAAATCGACGAATCTTCAATGGAACAACGCTTGGAACACCGCCCGAGCCACTGAGACCCAGTTCGTCGGGCGTGTAAGCGAATCGATCGGCGGCCACGAGGACGTCACGGCGGCACCCGGGGTGTCGACGCCCCGGGAACGAGCCCGGCCACGCCCCTCCGGGCGTGCGACGCACGTGCGCGGCGACCAGCAGCACGATCACCCACAACACACCACGGACCGTTCTCGCCGGCTGGTCCGGTGATCTCAAGGAGGAGTTCATGAGTAGGACGATTGCGGCTCGGCAACGAAGCCGCGGAAGAATGCTTGCCACCACAGCAGCCAGCGCCGCAGTAGCCGCGCTCGTGCTCGCCGGCTGCACGGGCGGGGGTGGTGGTGGGGGCGGCTCCGCCGACGATGGCACGGTGAGCATCCTGGTGCTCAAGCACCCCCTGACCCGGCCGATGTCGGAGATGGCCTGGGTGGAGGATCTGGAGGAACGCGCCGACGTCACCATCGAGTGGGAAGAAGTGTCGGCGGACTGGGACCAGAAGAAGTCCACAATGCTGGCCGCCGGTGATGTCCCCGACCTGATCGTGGGTACCAACGCCATCACCAACGCCGACTTCGCCACCTTCACCGGCCTGTTCGCCGACCTCAACGAACACATGGATACCCTGCCGAACGTGCAGGCGATGTTCGAGGCACAACCGGACCTGGTGCAGGTCGCCACCCAGGCCGATGGCGCGATCTATGGGCTGCCCGGCTACAAGCGGTTCTGGCCCGACACCGTTACGCACCAGTACATCAACCAGGACTGGCTGGACAACCTCGGTCTCGACGTACCGACCACCTGGGACGAACTCTTCGACGTGCTGGTGGCCTTCCGTGATGAGGACGCCAACGGCAACGGGGACCCCAGCGATGAGATCCCGATGGACTGGGCGCCAGCGGGTGAGAGCGGCTTCGGCTACTTCCAGCCCACCGTCCTGCTCGGTAGCCTCGGACTGCCCCTGGCTGGTGGCGGTGGCTCCGGGTACTTCGTCGAGGACGGAGTCGCCGGCAGTTTCCTCACCGATGAGCGCTACCGGGAGGTGGTGGCGTTCCTGCACCGTTGCTACGAGGCCGGGTTGATCAGTGAAGACGTGATGACCCAGGACTACTCCGCCTACCAGTCGATCGGTCGCGGCGACGGGGACGTAGCCAAGGTCGGCTTCAGTTGGGGGTGGACCGCCAGCGACAGGTTCGGCGAGGTGCTCGCCCCGCAGTACACCGCGACCGCACCCCTGCTCGCCGAGGCCGACCAGGACGAGGACCTGGCCTGGACGTATGACTCCTATGGGGAGAACTTCCCGCAGAACCAGGTCACGATGGCGGCGAACGCGAACACCGAGGCGGCCCTGCGCGTGATCAACGCCTTCTACGACCAGGATATCTCGCTGCAGGTGCTCTGGGGCGACTTCGGGGAGAGCATCGAGAAGATCGACGACACCACCTACGAGGTGCTACCTCCCGCAGATGGCGAAAGTGACCCGTCCACCTGGAAGTGGACCACCACCATCGCCGACAACGGGCCGGTGTGGATCCGGGACGAGCTGGATGTGACCATCCCGGTCGACCTGCAGGAGGCGGTGGACGAGGCCGAACCACTGATGGACGCCCTGGACAACATGGACCTGGTGATGGATGTCTGGCCCGGCCAGTTCATCAAGATGAGCCAGGAGGACTCCAACACAGTCTCCCTCAACGACACAGCGGTGATGAACCTGGCCATGACGCGATGGGCCGAGTGGGTGACCGGCGGGGGCGTGGAGGACGACTGGGAGGCCTACGTTGCCGAGTTGGAGAACTCCGGGCTGACCGAGAACGTCGAGATCCACCAGCGCTACTTCGACGAGTACCTGGAGAACCGCTGATCACCACGCGTGGCCTGCGGGCACACCCGCCCACGGGCCACGCGACGGCCCTGACCCCGTCGACTCCATGGCGGAGCACGCCCGACTGAAAGGGATGCACCTTGGTGACCACGCCGACGCGCGCCGTCGCGCCACCGCCGATCGTTCCGGCACAGGACCGGCCCGGGAAGCGCCGAGTCTCGCGACACCTCCACAAGTACTGGCAACTGTGGCTGATGGCCGCCCCGGCGATCGGCTTCGTCTTCCTCTTCTCCTACGTGCCGATGTACGGCATCCAGCTGGCCTTCCGGGAGTTCGACTTCACCGGCGGCCTGACCGGTGGTGAGTGGGTCGGCCTGAAGTACTTCATCCAGTTCTTCGAGAGCGCCCTGTTCTGGACGCTGATGCGCAACACCGTGCTCATCAGTGTCTCCACCCTGGTGGTGGGCTTCATCGCCCCGATCGCGCTGGCACTGATCATCAACCAGGTCTTCGGCCGGCGGCGCAAGAAGTTCCTGCAGACCGCCACCTACCTGCCCCACTTCATCTCGATCGTGGTGATCGTGGGCATGTTGCAGGTGTTCCTGTCTCCCTCCTCGGGTTTGATCACCCGGTTCCTGCAGGGCCTGGGGATCACCGGGGTGAACTTCCTCGGTGACACCGGGGCCTTCGTGCCGGTGTACGTGATCTCCGAGGTCTGGCAGCACGCGGGCTGGAACAGCATCATCTACCTCGCGGCCCTGTCCGCGGTGAGCCCGCAACTGTATGAGGCAGCCAGGATCGACGGAGCGAACCGCCTGCAGATCATCCGGCACGTCGACGTACCAGCCCTGGTCCCGACCATGATCATCCTGCTCATTCTCAATATGGGCACCGTGCTCAATACCGGCTTCGAGAAGATCTTCTTGATGCAGAATCCGCTCAACCTCGGCATCTCCGAGGTGATCGCGACCTATGTGTACAAGATCGGAATCCTGTCCAACCAATTCAGTTACGGCACGGCGATCGGGCTGTTCAACACCCTGATCAACTTCGCGTTCCTGGTGATCGCCAACCAGCTCGCCAAACGTTACTCGAACACGAGCCTGTGGTGAGGAGCCCCTTGATGTCTCGCCTGTTCGCCACCCCGCGCCTGGCCGCGCTGCGCAAGCGCACACCCGGAGATCTCGCGTTCAGCCTCGTCCTGGGCCTGGTGTGCGCACTGATCCTGTTCGTGACCCTCTACCCGGTCTACTTCGTGGTGATCGCCTCGGTCAGTGACCCGACCCTGGTGGCAACCGGGGGCGTCTCGCTCTGGCCCCGGCGCATCAGTTGGTTCGGCTACGAGCAGATCCTGGCCGATGCGAGGATCTGGACCGGGTACCGCAACACGTTGCTCTACGCCTCGGTCGGCACCGCGCTGAACCTCGCTGTCACACTGCCGGCGGCCTACGCGCTGTCCCGGCGGGAGTTCGCCCCACGCAAGGTGCTGATGTTCTTCTTCGCCTTCACGATGTTCTTCAACGGCGGCCTGATTCCCACCTACCTGCTGTACCGGGACCTGAACCTGTTGGACAACTGGCTGGTATTCGTCCTGCCCCCGGCCGTGAACGTGTACAACCTCATCATTACGCGGGCGTTCTTCGAGAACTCCCTCCCCGATGAACTCTTCGAGGCCGCGACGCTGGATGGAGCCAGTTACCTGCAGTTCTTCGTCCGCATGGCCCTGCCGCTCTCGCTGGCGGTGATCTCGGTGATCGGGCTGTACTACCTGGTGCAGCACTGGAACGACTTCTTCACCGGTCTGGTCTTCGTGCGCGACTACCAGAAACAACCACTGCAGATCGTGCTGCGGGACATCCTCATCTCCAACCAGGCCTTCTCCGGCGGTGCCGGCGGGTCGGGCGGGTCGGGCGGCGGTAGCTACGCCCAGCAGTACGCCGACCAGATCAAGTACGGAGTGATCGTGGTCTCGACCTTGCCGGTGATCGTGCTGTACCCGTTCCTGCAGCGCTACTTCGAGAAGGGCATCATGATCGGTTCGGTGAAGGGCTGATGGGCACCGCGACACCCCGGGCCGGCGAGGCACCGCGATGACTTGGCTGGTGGGCTGGCACTCCCGGATCGGGCGTGCGGGGCTGCGCCTGCTCGCCCTGCACCTGCTCTGGATCATCTGGACTCTGCGCGGGGGGATCGTGCTGGGTGTCTTCCCCGCGACCGCAGCGGTATACGCCGTCATCCGCCGTGGCATCCTCACACCCGAGCACGGGGTACGGGTGCGGCTTCGCACCCACTTCGGCACCACCTGGCGCATCGAGTTCGCGGCGGCGAACCGGCTGGGGTACCTGCTGGTGATTCCGTGGGTGATCCTGGTGATCAACCGCCGACTGGTGGCAGTGGTCGACTTCGGTGCCCCCGGACCGGTGCTGGCCGGTCTGCTCACCGTGCTCGGTGTGGTGCTCTTCGCCGTCAGTGTCAATGTGTGGATCCTTGCGGCCCACTTCGATGAGGGCGCCCTGGCGATGCTGTGCCGGGCCCTCACGCTGATCCCGGCGCGGCCGGCAATTGCGGCGCTGACGATTCTCACCGCCGCAGTCGTGCTGGCGGGCTACTACCTCGTGCCAGGATTGATCATCGTGTTCGGTCTCACCCTGCCAGCAGCCCTCACCTCCCAGTACCTGTGGAGCACCGGGCTCCTGCGGCCGCCGGCAACGCCGGTACCGACACGCCCGGCGCCGACCGTCGGACCCGCCGCGCGCACATCGACGGCAGGTGCGGCCGCTGCCTCCTGACCACTCCCTCGGCGACCTTTACAGACCGGTCGGACCACACCGTCAGCCGTTCCCGGGCTACCTGCCATGCACTCGAAAGGGCACACCATGACCACAGCCGCACCCGCAGAATCCGCAAGCCCGCTCACCCCGGCCGCCCCGCGTGCCGCGGTCGCCGTGCATCAGGGCTTGGCGATGTCCGCGGTCCGGCTGCACGGCGGGGTCCTGGGTGGCTGGCAGGAGCGCAATGCCGCAGCCACGATCCCGCACTGCATCGACCAACTCGAGGAGTCAGGTGTTCTGGACAACTTCCGGCGCGTGCTGGGGAACTCGGAAGCGGACTACCGTGGTTTCGTCTTTGCCGACTCCGACCTGTACAAGGTGATCGAGGCCGTCGGCTGGGAGATCGCCCGCTCCGGCACCACCGAGTTCGACGCCTGGCTTGATGAGGTGATCGCGCTGGTGGCCCGGGTGCAGGAGCCCGATGGGTACGTGATGACGTGGATCCAGGGGGTGCACCCGGGCAAGAGGTTCGCCGAGCTGGAGTGGACCCACGAGATGTACGTGGCCGGGCACCTGATCCAGGCGGCGATCGCCCTGGACCGTGCGGCGGGGCGCACCGACCTGCTGGAGATCGCCCGAGCGTTCGCCGACCTGCTGGAGCGCACCTTCGGACCCGAGGGCACCAACGGGATCTGTGGGCACCCTCAGATCGAGACCGCCCTGATCGAGCTCTACCGCCACACCGGGGAGCGCCGCTATCTGGACCTGGCCACCCGGATGATCAACCTGCGCGGCACCGGCCTACTCAAACGCGGAGGTCTGGGGGCGCGCTATTTCCAGGATCACGAACCGGTGCGCAACGCCACCGACGCCGCCGGCCACGCCGTGCGCCAGCTCTACCTCAATGCCGGGGTCACCGACCTGTATCTGGAGACGGGCGAGCAGGCACTGGCCGAGGCGATGGACGCCCAGTGGCGCAGTACGCATGAGCGCAAGATGTACATCTCCGGTGCCTTCGGTTCCCGGCACCGGGACGAGGCTTTCGGATCCGACTACGAACTGCCGCCCGATCGCGCCTACGCCGAGACCTGCGCCACCATCGCCGACACGCACTGGGCCTGGCGGATGCTGCTCGCCTTCGGCCCGGGTCCCTATGCCGAGACCATCGAGCGGGAGATCCACAACGCGCTGCGCGCCTCGGTCGATGCCTCCGGCACCCGCTTCTTCTACTCCAACCCCCTGCAGATGCGCCCCGATCGCACCACCGAGGTCAACGCTCCGAAGGAACGCACCTCCTGGTATGAGTGCGCGTGCTGCCCGCCGAACATCGCCCGGGTCATCGCCCAACTGTCCGCCTACCTGGCCACCTCCACCGAGGACACACTCTGGCTGCACGTGTACGCCGCGGCTGACATCGATCTGCCCGGCCATCTGGGCTCCGGGGTAGTGCGAGTACGCACCGACTACCCCCGCAGCGGCCGGGTGCAAGTGAGCCTCGACGGCGGGGCCCGTCCGGGTGCCGACCTCGCCCTGCGCATTCCGTCGTGGTCGCGGCGGACCACGTTCGACGGCGAGGAGGTCACCGCCGGCGATGACGGTTACCTGCACCTGCCGCTCGGGGTGGGCGGTGTGTTGGAGTTGGACATGAGCCCGCGCTGGACCGCCGCCCACCCGCGGGTGGACGCAGTGCGGGGCTGCCTGGCAGCCGAGCGCGGGCCGGTGGTCTACTGCCTGGAGCAGGCGGATCTGCCGGAGGGGATCGACGTGGACGACGTGATCGTCGACGCCTCCCACGCTCCGCGGGTCTCCGGTGACGGCGACCTCGCCCCGATGCGCGTGACGGCCAACCATCGGCCGGCCCGGCCGGGCCTGTATCGCCCGGCTTCCGAGTCCGGGGCCGATGGGGATGCGTCGGTGCAGGCCGGCCTCATTCCGTTCGGCCACTGGGGCAACCGCGGCGCCGGTGCAATGCGGGTCTGGCTGCCCGTTGATGCCCCGCCCGAGTCCTCCTGACGAGTACGGTCGTTGGGGACGCAAACAAACCAACCGCATCAACCCGCTGACCGCTGATTCTCTTGCACGTTCGAACACGCCCCGGTGCGGGCACCTACCTGGAGTTCAACTGATGACCAACAACCTGCGCGCCGTGATCAACCTCGACCTGCCCGGTCCGGTGATCAGCCGACACCTGTACGGCCACTTCGCCGAGCACCTTGGCCGGTGCGTCTACGGCGGCTTCTGGGTGGGTGAGGACTCCGAGATCCCGAACGAGCGCGGTATCCGCACCGATGTGGTGCGGGCACTGCGGGAACTACGGATCCCGAACCTGCGTTGGCCCGGGGGATGCTTCGCCGATGAGTACCACTGGCGCGACGGGATCGGCCCGCGCGAGGAGCGGCCCCGCATGGTCAACACCCACTGGGGCAACGTGGAGGAGAACAACCACTTCGGCACCCACGAGTTCATGGACCTGTGCGAGATGCTCGGCGCCGAGCCGTACGTCAACGGCAACGTCGGCTCCGGCACGGTCCAGGAGATGAGCGAGTGGGTGGAGTACCTGACCCGTACCGGGGACTCCCCGGCCGTGGCGGCGCGCAAGGCCAACGGTCGGGAGGAACCCTGGAAGGTCCCGTTCTGGGGGATCGGCAACGAGGCCTGGGGGTGCGGGGGCAACATGCGTGCCCAGGCCTACGCCGACCTGGCCCGCCAGTACGCCACCTACCTGCGCAACCATGACGGGAACGAGTTGTACCGGATCGCCGCCGGTGCCTCCGACGACGACTACGCCTGGACCAGGGCGCTGATGGAGGCGATCAGTTGCTTCGGATGCCAGAAGGAGCCCCGGGGCATCTTCCAGGCGGTCTCCTTCCACTACTACACGATGTCCGGTGAGTGGGCGGACAAGGGCAGCGCCACCGACTTCACCGACGACGAGTACTACCGCACCATGGCGGCCGCGGCCCGGGTGGAGGAACTCATCGCCGGGCACGCCGCGGTCATGGACGTGTACGACCCGAAGAAGAAGGTCGGGCTGGTGCTGGATGAGTGGGGCACCTGGTGGAACGTGGAACCGGGCACCAACCCGGGCTTCCTGTACCAGCAGAACACGCTGCGCGATGCGCTGGTGGCCTCGGTGCACTTCGACGCCTTCCACCGCCACGCAGACCGGCTCACGATGGCCAACATCGCCCAGACCGTCAACGTGCTGCAGGCGATGATCCTCACCGATCCGGACTCCGGCGCGCTGGTGCGTACACCCACCTTCCACGTGTTCGCGATGAATGCCGGCCACCACGACGCCGCCGCGCTGGAGGCACCGTTGCTGGGTGAGGTGCCGGTGCGCGAGGTGGGCGGGAAGGAACTGCCCCTCATTTCCAGTTCCGCCTCCGTCAAGGACGGGGTGGCATTGGTCTCGCTCACGAACCTGGACGCCGGTTCCGACCATGAGGTGACCCTGGACCTGCGCGGGCGGGGCGTTACGTCCGCGAGCGCCCAGGTGCTCAGCGGTGCGGCGCCCCATGCCCACAACACACCCGGGGACGCCGAGCAGGTGGCCCCCCGCGAGCACCCGGTGACCAGCGAGGCACAGCACGTGCGGATCACCCTGCCCCCGCACTCCTACGCCACGGTGCGCCTCGAGTTGGGCTGAGCACCGCCGTCGTCCCGGCGACGCCAGGGCCGCATCGCCTCCGCCCAGCACCGAAAGCGACGGGCATGGGCGGAGACGACGGGCCGGCCACTCGACGATGACGACGGGCGTCGTCCTCGGCGTGCAGCGGCAGGCTTCAACGTTCAGGCGCTGCGGGTTCAGGCGCTGCGGCGCGGGTCGGGAACGCTCCATTCGTGCGTGCCCGATCCCACCTCCCGTTCGGCCTCGCCCGGGAGCGCCACTGTGGCGGAGGTGTTCGGCGGCACCGTGGCGCGCACCGTGAGCATCCCGTCCCGGACGACCCATCCCGCCTCGGCCATCCCGTAGGGCGTCTCCACGCGAGCCGAGGCGTCGTCGATGCCGGCGACGGGAGTCGGGGCGATCCGGATTCGGCGGTAACCCGGAGCCGCCGGGGCCAGACCGGCCAGGCACCGGTAGAGCCAGTCCGCCACCGCTCCGAAGGCGTAGTGGTTGAAGGAGGTCATCTGGCCCGGGTTGATCGTGCCGTCCGGAAGCATGGAGTCCCAGCGTTCCCAGATGGTGGTCGCCCCCATCGTGACGGCATAGAGCCAGGATGGCACCGAAGTCTGCAGCAGCAGCCGCCCAGCCGTGTCAGCGTGCCCGGTCCTCGTCAGGGCGTCGCAGATGATCGGGGTACCCACGAAACCGGTGCGGATAGTATCGCCCGCTTCTGCCACCAACTCGGCCAGCCGATCTCCCATCGCCTGGCGCGCCTCGCCGTCGACCAGCTCGTAGCAGATCGCCATCGAGTAGGCCGTCTGGGTATCCGAGGTCAACCGATGCCCAGGGACTGAGTACTCGGCGAGGAACGCCTGCCGGGCCCGCTCAGCCAGGTCGGCGTAGCGGGATGCCCCGTCGGCGTCACCGAGCAGCTCGGCGGTCTCGGCCACGATCCGGGCCGAGCGGATCAGGTGCGCGCTGGCCACCAGGTCCTTCTCCGTCTTGGCGTCGCCGGGGCTCTCCGGCGGGGCGTCCGGGTCCAGCCAGTCGCCGAACTGGAAGTCGCCCTGCCACAGCAGGTTCTCCCCGGCCCGCTCGGCCATGACGTCCACCCAGGCGCGCATGGAGGGGTACTGCTCGGCCAGTGCGCGCCGGTCGTCGAAGCGCTCGGCCAGCACCGTCGGCACCACCGTGGCCGCATCACCCCAGGCGGCTGCGGGACGCCCGCCATCGGGAAGCACCTGGGGCACCACGAACGGGCACACCCCGCCCAGGCCTCGTTGCTCGGCGGCCACGTCCTTCAGCCAGGCAGCCAGGAACGCACCGGAGTCGAACAACGTGGTGGCGGTGGGGCTGAACACCTGGATGTCCCCGGTCCAACCCAGCCGCTCATCGCGCTGGGGGCAGTCGGTGGGAATGGACAGGAAGTTGCCCCGCATCCCCCACACCACGTTCTCGTGCAGTCGGTTCACCCGCTCATCGGAGCACTCGAACCACCCCGTGCGACGCATATCGCTGTGGACGACGACGGCGGTCAGGGCGCTCGGGTCGAGCTCGCCGGGCCACCCGCTCACCTCGGCGTAGCGGAACCCGTGGAAGGTGAACTGCGGCTCGAAGACGTCGTGGCCGCCGGAGAGCACGAACTCATCAGTCGCCTTGGCATGCCGCAGCGGGCGCACACCCAACTCGCCGTGCTCCAGCACCTCGGCGTGGCGCAGGGAGATGACGTGCCCGGGCTCTCCCTGCACCTGCACCCGTACCCAGCCCACGAGGTTCTGCCCGAAGTCCACCACCGTCTTGCCGGACGGGGTGGTCAGCACCTCCCGGACGGGGAGTTCATCGGTGCGACGCACCGGTTCACTACTCATCGGCTCCGGCACCACCTCGCTCCGGCGCACCGCCACGGCCGGCCAGCCACCGTCGTCGAAGCCGGGCCGGTCCCAGCCCGACAGCTGGCGGCGGGCATCGATGCGCTCGCCGTCGTAGATTCCGCTGTGCACCACCGGGCCCTCGGCTGCGCCGCGCCACTGCGAATCGGTGCTGAGCACCTCCGTGCGGCCGTCCAGGTACTGCAGGTGCAACTGGGCGGCGACGGCCGGCTGGTCACCGTAGAAGGCTCGGCCCTCGCCGTGGAACCCGAACTTCTCGGTGAACCAGCCGCCGGCGAACCTGATGCCGATGGCATTACGTCCGGTGCTGAGCAAGTCGGTGACGTCGGTTGCCTCGTGTTCGATCCGGTACTGGTAACTCGTCCACCCCGGCTTGAGCACGTCCGTGTCGACGTCGCTGCCGTTGACCGAGACCTGGTAGACGCCCTGGGCGGTGGCGTACAGGGTGGCGGACGCGAGATCACCGTTCACCTCGAACTCCCGCCGCACCAGCCCGGGGCACGCCTCACCGACCGGCTCGGCCAGGCCGACGAACTCGGCCCGCCACTCCCCCTCACCCAGGAACACCGCACGCACGGTGACCGGCTCACTCCATGGTGAGAACTCGCCGTCGCCGCCCCGTACCCGCACCTCCACCGCGTGCCGACCGTGGGGCTGCAGGGGCGCGAACGGCCATTCCACGAAGACCGACTCCGCGCCGTCGAGCTCCACCACGTGCTCGGCGTCCAGTCGCACCTCGGCACCGGCCTGGTTCCAGTTCGGCACGTCGGTGCGCACCGTCCAGGACAGGCGCGGGGTCGAGGTGTCGGCGTAGTGGCCGTCCCGGCGGCGTTCGATGCGGACAGATAGAACCTCAATGGACATCGTCGTGATGCTCGCTTCCTTGCTTGCTTGCTGAAGATCCGGAGTGGGGGCGGACGCGCCCGGCGCGCCGCGCTGGGGATAGTGAGTTCAGCCCTTGACCGCCCCCGATGTCATGCCGGCGACGATCTGGCGGTTGAAGAAGATGTACATGACCAGCGGGGGGATCGTGATCAGCAGGGTGTTGGCGAAGAGCAGGTTCCACTGTGTGGCCGCCTGCTGCTGCATCAGGTTGAAGAGCGTCAACTGGACCGTGGCATTGCGCTCGCCCGGCAGGAAGTAGAGGGGGTTGACGAAGTCGTTGAAGACATTGACCGCCTGCACGACGATCACGGTGATCACGGTGGGCTTCATCAACGGCAGGATCACCGTGAAGAACAGCCGTACCGGGCCGGACCCGTCGATCACCGCGGCCTCATCCAACTCTCTCGGGATGGTGCCGACGAACGCCCGGAACAACAGGATGCAGAAGGAGATCCCGAAGGTGGCCTGCACCAGCACCAGCCCCGGCATGGTGCGAAACAGACCCAGCGCCTGCAGCAGCCACACCGTGGGCACCACGGCCGGCGGCACGATCAGACCGGCCAGGACGAAGAAGTTCACCACCGGGTTGATCTTGCTCACCCGCCGCTGCAGCACGTACCCCACCATCGCCGAGACGATCACCATCAGGGTCACTGCGGCGACGGTGATGATCGTGCTGTTGACGAAGGCCCGCAGCACGACGCCGTTGCGCATCGTGAGCACCTCGATCAGGTTCTCCACGAACGCCATCTGCTCCGGCCAGGAGAACTCCAACCGGGAGGCCTCGGCGGGGGTCTTCATCGCCTGCAGGATCACGAACACGAACGGCACCAGGAAGATGATCAACGAGGCGACGATCGCGACGATGCCGCCGGTCCACTTGCGTGCCGACCTCATCGCTCCACCGCCTTGCGGTTGATGATGATCGTGATCGGCACCATGATCGCGGTCACGGTGAGGAACAGGACCACGTTCCCGGCGGTGGAGAGACCGTAGAAGCCGGCCTGGTACTGCTTGTAGATGACTGAGGCGATCACATCGGAGGCGAAGCCCGGGCCACCACCGGTGGTGGCCCAGATGAGATCGAACGTGCGCAGCCCACCGATGAGGGACAGGATGATCACGGTCCCGGTCGCCGGCATCACCAGCGACAACGTGATCCGTCGGAACTGCTGCCAGGCGCCCGCCCCATCAATCTGGGCTGCCTCGTAGTACTCCCGCGGGATGGCTACCAGGCCGGCGATGTAGATCAGGGTCGCGATGCCCAGACCCTTCCAGATGTCCACTCCGGCAATGGTCAGCAGCGCGATGTTCGGGTCGGTGAACCAACCCGGGCCGTCGATCCCCACGGCCGCCAGGATGGAGTTGACCATGCCGTCGAAGGGATCCAGTAGTGCGGTGAACATCACGCCCACCCCGATGGTGGACACCAGCACCGGGAAGAACACCACCGAGCGCAGGTAGCCCCGGGCCAAGATGTTCGAGACCAGGAGCACCCCGAGGGCCAGTCCGATCACCACCTTCGCACCCGAGGTGGTGACCCCGAAGATGAAGGTGTTGATGAACCCTTGGCGCAACTGGGGCTCGGTGAAGAACCGCACGTAGTTCTCCATCCCGATGAACTCCGAGCTGAACAGTGTCCAGCGGGTCAGGCTGAAGTAGAAGGAGGCGAAGGTCGGGATGGCGAAGAAGACGACGTACAGCAGCCCTGCGGGCAGGTAGAACCACATCGGATAGGCGTGGCGCCACACACCCGATGACCGGCCCCGGCCGGCCTCCCCGGCCGGCCTCGGCACGCGCCCCCTGGTCCAGGAGCGTCGCGTCTCGGCCGCCGGGGTGCCCGGGCGGGTCCCCGCAGTACTCACCAGCCGTCGAGGCCGAGCTGGCGGGCTTGGTTCACCACGTCGTCGTCGTAGTAGGCCGCCGCGTCCTCAGCCGAACGGATGCCGGAGCCGACCTCGACCATGATGTGCTCCAGGTTCGGGCCCTTCACCGGGGACAGGAATTCCAGCGCCGGTGCCGTACGGCCCTCATCGACGTACTGCTCCAGGTCGGTCAGGATCGGCGCGGCATCCGAGGGCAGGTCACAGGTGCCCGGGAAGGGCCCGGCGATCGAGAGGTACTCCGCCTTGAGTTCACACCCTGTGTCGGAGGTGATGAAGGCCACGAAGTCCTTGGCCGCTTCCAGTTCGGCGCCCTCGGTGGTCTGCGGGATGTAGATGCCGGCGGCCTGCCAGATGGTGGCCTGGGTGTGCTCGGCCTCCTGCGCCGGGATCGCGAAGAAGCCGATGTCCTCCAGTGCCTCGGGGTTGTCCTGGCGCACGTGCGTGATCAGGTTGGACAGCATCGGGTAGTGCACCCCGTCGCGCTCGGCGAGCATCCGGGCGCCGTCGGCATCGGTGGCCGAGGGGAAGTTCTCGTTGAAGTAGCCGGCCTCGTAGACCTCCTCGTGGTTCCGGAAGGCCTGCACGGCGGGCTCATCGGCGTACTTGCGGTTGTTCGCCGTGTACTCCTCCGCCCAGTCCGGGTCCATCGAGTCCACGTTCGCGAAGTCGGCGAGGACGAAGAGCTGGGAGGTGTAGGTCGAGCCGTAGGTCTGGATCACCGGGGTCATCCCCGCCTCGGCGATCACCTCGTTGTTCTCCATGAACTCATCCCAGGTCTGGGGGACCTCGAGGCCGAGTTCGTCGTAGACGGCGCGGTTATAGATGATGCCGCCCCCGAAGGTGGCGCCCCAGGCGTTGCCGTAGGTGCCGTTCTCGGTGCTGACGGTGTTGACGAACTCCTCGTCCAACTCCGCCACCCACGGCTGATCGCTCAGGTCCACGAGCATCTGATCGGGATTGAGCGCCTGGAAGAGCGACCCGCTGTTGTAGATGAACACGTCCGCCATCTCCTCGGTGGAGAGTCGCGTCTTGACGATGTTGTCGCCGTCGCCACCCCCGGGACGGGAGTCGACCGAGATGGTGACATCTGGGTTGTCGGCGGTGAAGGCCTCGACCAGCGCATCGGCCAGCGCGATGGTGTGGGGCTGGTTGTCGACCAGGAAGTCGATCTCCACCGGCCCGTCTCCTGCTGCGCTGCCCGAACATGCGGCCAGAACCAGGCCGGCCGAAAGACCGGCGCTGAGTGCGATGAGAGTTCTCTTGTTGTTCTGCAACGTTGCAGTCATTGGACTTCCTTTCGCGGATCCCCGTCATCGGGGGTGTTCACACGCTAGGTTGAATCCATTCAGGCTGGCAAGAGGTGACCCAGGTCACGATTCGCCCGAAATCGTTTTCGTTGCTGAATCGTTACAACTAGCCTGGGTCGGGCGCCCGGCCGACGCTGGTCAGGCCGCCGGCCCGTGCCCTGCGTCGAGCCGGTGCCCGATCAGGGCCAGATTCTGGATCGCCGCGAGGCTGGACTGCGCCGCGTCATTGGTGGAGATGAACACCTCGCTGACCTCCGTGAGCACCTCCGGCGGGCTGATCGTGCGCACCGGCCCCAGGTCCATCGGGGTGTGCTCACCACCGGAGCGGTACGCCGCCCAGGCCCGGTCGGCCATGGTCTCATCACCGAGCCGGTGCGCCGCGTAGGCGAGCAGCCGGGAGTGCCACTGCGGGAAGTTGTTACCGCTCAGCTCCGTCCCCACCTCGGCCACCTGCTCGCCAGGGTCGGCCAGGTAGAGCCGGCAGTACTGCAGCCAGGCCTGCTCGAACCCGGGCACCTCCACCAGGTCGATCAACTCCGAGCAGATCTCCACCAACCCGAAGATCGCCGAGAGGTGCGAGACCGCCACCTCACGCGCCGGGCCGGTGAAGCGCCCGGTGTCCAGGTCGTAGAAGGCTTCCCCGTGCAGGAACCCGTTCGGGAGGGCCCCGATGTCGGCCATCGTGCCCAGGAGCCGGTCCCTGGCGGCGACATCTCCGGCGATCTCCCAGTTCGCCAACCACGTCGCGGCCAGGGCGCCCCAGTCGGTGCCCAGTCCCACCCGTAGCCGGTTCCGGTCCAGCGGTGCGGCGTCGTCGTCGCCGTGCAGTTTCCGGGTCGGTTCCAGCACGGCCAGGGCCGCGTCGCTGTCGGCCTTGTCCAGCAGCAGGTCGCGCGAGTGCTCATCGGCGGTGAGGAAGTAGTGCGGACGGCGAAAGGCCGGGGACCCGATGCGCACCTGCTTGGCGCTGCAGCCCCAGTGCTGCACGTTGTGCCGGGTGCCCAGGCCGCGGTGCTCGCCGCAGTGGTACACGTCCACGTCCCCGGTGTGCCGGGCCATCGCCTCTGCCATCCGGAACACATCGGCCCGGCCGGTGCGCAGGAACATCGACCACAGCCACAGGTCGGTGGCCAGTTCGGAGTTGTCCCAGGCGTAGCCGCCCACGTCGTACTTCCAGGTGTGCCGGTCGAAGTCGTAGGAGTGCATGACGTCGCCGTAGTTCCAGAACCCGTACCAGGACCGCTCCTCGGCCTGGGTCAGGTAGAAGTCCACGATCGCGGTGAGCCGCTCCTCCAACTCCGCGCGGGCAGGGCTGGAGTGGTCCGCAACGTCCCAGTCCCCGAACACCCCGGCCCGGGCCAGCGCCTGCGGGGTGGGCACCAGCCGGGGGCGCTGCCCGGCGTGGGCCGCGTCGGCGGTCAGCGTCGTCAGGTCCGGGGTGGCGGGGTAGGCGACGACGTCCAACTCGTGGGTGCGGGCGATCCCGTGGGCGCTGCCCAGGCCGGGCTCGTAGTCCTCGTAGGTGATCTCCAGCGCCTCGAGTTGTTGGGGGTAGGTCTCCTGACCGAGGCCGTCGTGGTAGAAGCGCAGGTCCATCGGGTCCGCGTCCGGGGACCACAGCCACACGGTCACCTCACCGGAGTCGGTGTCGGCGCCGCGCAGGTCGATGCCGGTGGGGTGGGACTGCCAGAAGTCGGTCAATCCCACACCGAGGCCACCATCGATATCACCCAGGTAGGCGAACCCGGCGGCGCGATCCCCGTGGGCCACGTCGATCCAGGGCCGGTCGGCGGCGGTGCGCTTGGCGATCGAGTACCCCTGCGGGCCGAGTTGCCGCAGGGTGTAGTCCGGCCAGCGCGGCACCCACGTGAGCAGGTCCCCCACGTCGCGTTGCCACTCTTGCGGGTCCGGCGTGGGCCGGCCCTGCACCTGCGCCCGGCGGACCTGTTCACCGGGGTCGCGGCGCAGCCCGGTCAGGCCCTGGACCGCCTCGCGAAGCACCCCCTGCTGCGCCCCGACGAAGCGGACGTGCCGGTCGTGGCACGCGGCCCGCAACGGCACCGCGAAGCGAACCCCGAGGGCGGCGAGGAAGTCCTGCCCCGGATCGCCGTCATAGGTGAAGGTATGCACCATCCGGAAGGTGCGCGCCCCGGCGGTGAAGTACAGCCGCACCGTGAACGGCAGCCAGGCACGGCGCTGCTCCCCGGGCCCGGCCTCATCCCGGACCTGGTCCCGGTGGCGTCCGCGTAGCGTCAGGACCGCACGGACCGGCCCGTCCTGTTCCACCTCGACCTCGGTGTGGTGCCCGACGGCGTCGGTCCGGTCGCGGTGGGCAGGTTCGGGGTGGTCCTGGCGTGCTGAGACCAGGTGCGCACCGGTGGCGACCAGGCGCTCGTCCACGTGCACCGCGCCGACCAGCGCGGCCCCCGAGCGGGGCACCACCACCCGCAACGGGCCGGTGTGCACCACGATTTCGTCGGCGCCCGGCTCGATGCGCACCGTGGCGCGTTCAGCAGCCGGATCCGGACTCGCCGGGGCAGGGCCGGCGGCGCCTCCCTGCTCCCCCGCGGTGACCACCCGGTAGGCCGCGGCCGGTGCCGCGGTACTGCCCAGTGCGATGCCCGCCCACTTGACCGACCCGTCCGGCCACGTGGCAAGGGGCCACGTCTGCGCCGGGACCGGTGCACCGTCGTCGTCGATCACCGCGAGCCCCTCCGGGGCCGGCACCGCCCCCCGTGGCAGTGGCACACCCAGGGTCGCGCCCGCCGGCAACCTGGCCGGTGCCGCATCGTCGAGCCAACGCAACGGTACGTCCACGTGCTGGATGGTCATGGACTCACTCCCCATTTCCCGATCGGTTCATGCTGGTCATCCAGGCCCTGCAGGGCACGTAGATGCTGGGCCACGTACCCGGCCACCGCACGTGCACCGGCGAGGCCGAAGTGTGTGGTGTCGCGTTCGCCGCCCTCGGGCACCGCGTGCGGGAACAGGTCGGCACAGCCCTGCTCTCCCAGCCACGTGTACAGCCACCGGGTGAATGCGGTCAGGTCGATCACGGGGGCGTTCAGCTGGTCGCCCAGAGTTCGCACCGCGGCGGGGTAGCCGCCGTGAGAGACGCGCAGGTCGCGGTCGTCGTCGAACAGGCACCGCTCGGCGCTGGTGACCAGCACCGGTCGACCGCCGGCGGCGCGGACCTGCTCGACGAACCGAGCCAGGTTGTTCCGGTAGCCGCCCGCCGCGGCCAGTTCGGTCTCCTTCTGGTCGTTGTGCCCGAACTGGATCACCACGAGATCACCGGGCTTGATCGCCGCGAGGGTGTCCGCCCAGCGCCCTTCTGCTTCGAAGGAGGCGGTGGTGGCCCCGCCGACGGCGCGGTTGTGCACCGGCTGGGTCATGAATTCGTGCAGCACGCCGCCCCAACCGATCACACCCGTACCGTCCAGGGGCCCCGGGGCCACGGTGGAGTCCCCGGCCAGGTGAATCGAGTTCACCCCTTCACGCTGCCGATCAGAATGCCCTTGGCGAAGTGCTTCTGCAGGAACGGGTAGGCCAGCAGCACCGGAATGGTGGCCACGATGATGACGGCGAACTTGATGCCCTCGACCGGGGGCGGCACGTCGGTGGCCAGGTCGTCAGCGGTCAGCGAGGCCGCGGCGGTCACCTGGCGCAGCACCATCTGCAGGGTCCACATCGACTGGTCGGAGAGGTAGAGCAACGGGGACATGTAGTCGTTCCAGATCCCCACGGCGTAGAACAGCCCGAAGGTGGCCAGCACCGGTTTGGATAGCGGTGCGATCACGCTGCGCAGGATTCGCAGTTCGTTGGCGCCGTCGATCTTGGCCGACTCCTCCAACTCATCGGGCAACTGTTGGAAGAAGTTCTTGATGATGATCAGGCTGAAGGGGTTGATCGCCATCGGCAGGATCAGTGCCCAGTAGGTGTTCAACATGCCCAGGTCCCGCACCACGAGGAAGGTGGGGATCATGCCGGCGCTGAAGACCATGGTGAAGACCACCAGCGACAAGATGGTGCGCCGGCCCGGAAGGTCCACCTTCGACAGCGGGTAGGCCATCAGCGCGGTCAGGACCAGCTGGATCAGCGTGCCCACCCCGGTGACCACCACGGTGGTGATGAAGGAGCGCACGAACGCCCGCGAACCCAGGATCGACTCGTACGAGGTGGTGATGAACTCGCTCGGCCACAAGAAGAAGGGCCGGGTGGTGATCTCGTACTCGGTGGCGAAGGACCCGGCCAGCACGTACAGGAACGGCAGGATCGCGACCGACCCCACGACGAGCAGGAAGGCGCCGTTGAAAACGTCGAAGACCTTCCCGGCCCGGGTGTTGAACCGGTACCGCTGTTTGTTGGCGCGTGGGCGCTGCGGCACCGCCGGCGAGGTGTCGTGCTCTGCGGGCAGCGTGACGGGGGTGGAGTGCAGTGCCATCAGAAGATCCCCTGCTGGTTGAACCGTTTGGCCAGCCAGTTGGTCCCGAACACCAGGATCAACCCGACGATCGCCTTGGCCAGACCCACGGCGGTGGCGTAGGAGTAGGCGCCCTGTTGGATGCCCACGAAGTACACGTAGGTGTCGAACACGTCGGCGACGGAGCGGTTGAGGGCGTTGGACATCAGGTAGATCTGCTCGAACCCGGTGTTGAGGATCTGCCCGCTCTGCAGGATCAGCAGCACGATGATGGTGGGCTGGATCGAGGGGATGGTGATGTTCCACATCCGTTGCCAGCGGCCGGCGCCGTCGATGATCGCAGCCTCGTACTGCTCCTGGTCCACCCCGGCCAGGGCGGCGAGGAAGATGATGGTGCCCCATCCGGTGTTCTTCCAGATCTCCTGCAGCAGGATCAGGGGCCGGAACCAGAACGGATCGGCAAGGTAGTTCGTGGTGCCACCCAGTGCCGAGTCCAGCAAGGCCGACAACGGGCCGGTGCCCATGGTGAACAGCAGCCCGGTCAGGGAGACCACCACCGTCCAGGACAGGAAGTGGGGGATGTAGACCAGCGTCTGGACGGTGCGCTTGAGGATCTGCAGCCGCATCTCGTTCAGCAGCAACGCCAGCACGATCGTCAGTGGGAAGGCGATGAACAGGCTCATCGCCGCGATGATGAGGGTGTTCGCCAGAATTCGGGGGAAATCGGGATTGGTGAAGAACACCTCGAAGTGCTGCCAGCCCACCCAGGGGCTGTCCTCGATGCCCAGGAACGGCACGTAGTTGCGGAACGCGATCTGGGCTCCGTACATCGGCCAGAACCGGAAGACCAGGAAATAGATGATGCCGGGCAGCATCAACAGGAACAGCCACCGGTAGCGCACCATCGTGGTGCCCAGGCCGCGTCGGCGCCGGGCCGGCGCGGGGCCGGGGGCGATCGCCACGGGTGGCGTCTGGGTTGCAACCCTCACCGCGGGTCCTTTCGTGGGTGGTCTGCCTGGTGGGGGCGGGACTGCGCCAGCGCCCGCCCCCACCAGCGGAGATCAGCCTGCTTGGGAGTAGAGTTCGTTCACCTCGGCGTCCACCTGTTCACCGCCGCTGGAGCGCCAGCGCTCCACCGCCTCGTCCATCCCGGATTCGTCGATCTGCCCGGCCAGGTACTGGATCCGGGCGTCGGCGATCAGGGTGTCGAGCTGGGTGGCGTTGGTGACGTAGGTCTCCGAGATCAGCCCGAGGGCGGGGTTGAACACCGCATCTTGCAGGTCTTCCTCCTGGAGTTCCTGACGCAGTTCGAAGATCTCCACGTCATAGTCGGTCTGGGGCAGCGGGGTGTAGAAGTGCTGCCCGGCCACGTTGGTGCCCAGTTGCGCCCAGGCGCCGGTGACGAAGTCGGTGAACTCCTGCATGTCGGGGTCGGTCACCGCGTACCCGTCCTCGACCTCGAAGTTGTGGCCTTCGATCCCGTTGTTCAGCAGGACCTGCGCCTCCGGGCTGTTCAGGTCATTCAGGACCTGCAGCACGGCGAGGAGCTCTTCCTCGGTCTCGATCGAGGAGCGCGGCACGGCCAGGAACCCGGCGTAGCCGGCGGTGGGCAGGGAGAACTTGCCGTTCGGGCCCTCCACCTGTCCGACCAGACGAACGTAGGAGTCGAAGTCGTCCGGGTCGTTCTGGCGGTACAGGTTGATCAACTCGGCCGCACGGGACTGCACGTCGATGATGATGCCGCCATCGCCGTTCATGAACCGCTGGTTCCAGTCCTCCGGCGGCATGGTGGCGAAGTCGGGGTTGACGTAGCCGGAGTCGATCAGGTCGCGCTGGAAGCGCAGCGAGTCGCGCCACTCGTCGGTGGTCCAGGTGGCGGTCAGTTCCCCGCCGTCATCGCGCCACACGTTGCCAGCTCCGTGCCAGACGTCGATCGCATCCCAGGGGCTGCCGGTGCCCACTGCCGCGGGCCACTCCGGAACGATCAGGCCATAAGTGTCGTCCTGACCGTTGCCGTCGGGGTCGTCCTCGGTGAAGGCCCGGGCGATCTCGGCGAGGTCGTCGAGGGTCTCGGGGTCCTCCAGACCGAGGTTCTCCATCCAGTCCGCCCGCAGGATGATCGAGTGGCGGATCACGTCCCGGGCACGGTAGACGCCGAAGATCTGTCCGTTCACCCCGGAGGCCTCTTGCACCTCGGGGTTCTCGGTGACCAGGTTGGGGAAGTCCCCGGAGGCCAGGTAGTCGGTCAGATCCCAGAAGCCGCCGGCCTCAGCGGTCTGGATGAAGCCCTGGCTCTTGTCCTGGATGACCATCACATCGGGGATGTCATCGCTGGCCAGCACCACGTTGGTCTGGTCGCCGTAGTTGGAGTTGGGCACCCAGCGCATGTTCAGGTCCACGCCGGTCAGGTCGGTCAGGGCTTCCTCGATCTCGCCCCCGGGCTCGGGCGCGGTCGGGGAGAAGAAGGGAGCCATGATGGTCACCGAGTCGAGCGAGGCCGCCTCGCCACTGCCGCCGGCCTCCCCGTTCTCACCGCCTCCATTGCCGTTGCCGTTGCCGTTGCCGTTGCCACCGCCGCAGGCGGCCAGCACCAGTGCACCGGCCACCGCAGTGGCCACTGCTGTTGTGTGTCGATAACGCATGGATTTCCTTTCTCGTCGACGCCGTCGATGACGTCTGGGGTGTGTCAGATCGTGGGTGTCGCTGCCGGCGTGCGCGCAGGGTTCTGCGCGGCAGGGTCCGCCGGGTGGTGCTGATGGGTGTTTCGAGCCGAGATGCCCGTGGCGACGGGATCGGGAGTGCCGGCGGGCTGGGCCGCCAGGCCGCGGTCGTTGGCTGCGAAGAAGGACAGGCACAGCGCGGTGCACAGATACAGCGCCACCCCGACGGACAGCACCGGGAGCAGGCCCGGGACCAGGTAGGTGCCCACGCCGATCAGGGCGAGCGTGGCCGCCAGCAGCAACGGCGCCCCGGGAAAGCGCACCAGGAACTGCCCGGCCAGGCGCAGACAGTCCCGGCGCCGCACCTCGTAGTGGGCATCCATCGTCACCACCAGCACCTGGTAAACGAGGGTCAGGGCGGCGGCACCCGCGATGACGATCGTCAACGGACCGCTGCTGCGACCCAGGGTGACCTGGTTCACCGCGAGCAGGACCAGCACCAGGTGCGCAGGTGCCTGCAACAGGTTGGCGTGGCCGAACTGGGTACGCCAGTGCCGCACGAAGGTGCGCACCCAGGGGTGCACCTCCCCGCGAAGCCGCGCACGGGCGCAGGTGACCGCCGCGGTCAGCGCCGGGGCCAGTCCGAACAGCACGCCACCGGCCAGGGTCATCACGAGCACCAGCAGGTTCAGGAGCGCGGTGAACAGGACCGCGTCGGCAAACTCCCACGCACGGCCCACGCCGAAGGCGCGGTCTGCCTTCGCCTGCGTGGGACTCACCATTGGAAACACCTCTTCGTGACACGTCTGCCGAGCGCGGGCCGGGGCCGACTGGCGATTCGAACCTGGGACTCGGTCGGGCACTCTCCCGCCGAGCGACGACCCTGCCGCTGGACAGCGTTTACCGTTGTGAGCGAGAACATAGCAATAAAACGATTCAACGGTCAAAGGTTCCAGGATCACGATCCGGACTCGATCCGTCGCACCAGCCCCGCACGTCACACATGACGCACCTGTTCGGCTCCATCAGGCCGCACGCGGGTAGCCGCTCCCGCACCCCGTGCGCCGCAACCATCCAATTGCGCGCGTACAGCGCCAACCCGGCACCCCCGTCCGCCACAACCATCCAATTGGGCTGCTCGGGCGCGGGTGCGCGCCGCAACCTCGGGCGCGGGTCCGAGCCGCTGCGCGGGCGCGCGCCCGCGGCCGCGGTCCCGACCGGACCAGCGCGGACCCGTGGCGTGGGGCTTACCGGCGCGCCGGACCGGTGCTGGCCCGTGGCACCAGCGTCGGAGGTACCTGCTCGGTGTTCACCGGAACCCCCACGATCAGGTCGATCAGCGCCTCCAGCGCACGCCTGCCCAGCACGGTGAAATCCTGCTGCACCGTGGTCAGCGGCGGGAAGTAGTGATCGGACCCGGTCACGTCGTCGAAGCCGACTACCGAGACCTGTCCGGGCACGTGCACGCCGGCCTCGGCGAAGGCCCGCAACAGCCCCAGCGCCATGTGGTCGTTCGAGGCAAAGATCGCGGTGGGCAGGTCCTTGAGCAACGCCTGCCCGATCGCATACCCCGACGCGGCGGTCCAGTCCCCCTGCCGGTCGGCGCGGGCGCGGATCCCGGCCTCGGCCAACTTCGCGTGCCAGCCGCGGGCACGCGCCCGGGCGTCGAACCAATCGACCGGCCCGGCCACGTGCACCACGTCACGGTGGCCCAACTCGATCAGGTGCTCGGCCACCATCCGTGCCCCCGCGCCCTGGTCCACGCTGAGGGCGTGCTGGCCGGGCTCCCACTTCGGGGTGGCCGCGATCATCAGCACCGGCAGGTCGGCAGAGGCGTTGCGGGCGGCCGCCGCGATCTCCTCGGTCGGGGCGATCACCACCGCGCCCTCCACGGCCTGGTCCAGGAACCGGTCGAAGATGGAGGTGACCATGTCCGGCGTCGGATGTACGGCGGTGGCCACGGCCACGAAGTACCCGGCCTCCCGCGCTGCGCGCTCCACCACGGCCAGGGTTCGGGAGGGGCCGTAGTGCTCCGATCCGGTGGTCACGATCCCGAGTGTTCCCGAACGCTGGGTCACCAGCGCCCGCGCCGCGCTGTTGCGCCGGTAGCCCAACTCCTCGATCGCCTGCACCACCTTGACGCGGGTGCTCTCGCGCACGTTCGGATGCTCGTTCAGCACCCGCGAAACGGTCTGGTGCGACACCCCGGCCAGACGTGCGACGTCCAGCATCCCCGGCCGGGTCCGCCCGCCTGCCACCATCGCCTACTCCCGCCACGTCGCACGCATCAGGACACAGATTCTACGGCTCGGCACCCGGCGGGCAGCGCACTCCCGCGCCGCGCCGGGATGGCTCGGCAGGCACACGCCCGCCCCGCGGCCTACCGTGGCCGGGACCAGCGCAGGTGCGTGGCGCAGCAGAATCGGGCCGACCGCACCGGTGCGGTCAGCGCGAAAGGAGCCAAGCCATGACGACGACGGACATCACCCTGTCCCTGCCCGGCCCCGAGGGCAACTGGAAACCGCTCACACTGCGCGAACCCACTCACTGGCCCACCCCCACCGGGCCCCTGACCGCCCGGTCCGCCTACGCCGCCGTCCCGGTCGCACCCCGCCACGACGCCGACAACGTTCCCGGCGCACCGGCCCTGATCGACTGGGATGCCACCCTCGGCATGCGCCAGCGGATCTGGGACGCCGGGCTCGGCGTGGCCGAGGCGATGGATACCGCGCAGCGGGGAACGGGGCTGGACTGGGACGGCGCCGCCGAACTCATCGAACGCTCCGCCGCCCACGCTCGGGCCGCCGGCGGGACGATTGCTGCCGGGGCCAACACCGACCACCTACCCGCCGATGCCACACCCACCCTGACCGAGGTGATCGATGCCTACCGCCACCAGGTCGAGGTGATCCAGCACGCCGGTGCCCGGGTGATCGTGATGGCCTCACGTCACCTGGCCGTTGTCGCCACCCACCCCCACGAGTACGCCCGGGTGTACGAGTCGGTGCTGGCCGATGTGGACCAACCGGCGGTCTTGCACTGGCTCGGGCCGATGTTCGATCCGGATCTGACCGGCTACTGGGGCAGCGAGGACCTGGACGAGGCACACCGGACCGTCGCCGACCTCATCGCCAGGGGCGCAGACCGGATCGAGGGCATCAAGGTCTCGCTGCTGGAGGCACGGCGCGAGATGGACCTGCGCGCCGAACTGGCGCGCCGGGCCCCTGGGGTGCGCCTGTACACCGGGGACGACCTGAACTACCCGGAGCTGATCCTCGGCGACGGGCGGCACCACTCCGATGCCCTGCTCGGGGTGTTCGCGGTGATCTATCCGGCCGCCTCCGCGGCCCTGCAGGCCTTGCAAGCGGCCGACGACGACGGGGCTCGCCGGATCCTTGAGGACACCGTCGCCCTGGGCCGGCACATCTTCGCCGCTCCGACCCAGTCCTATAAGGCGGGGGTGGCGTTCTGGTCCTGGTTGAACGGGCACCAGCCGGGCTTTCAGATGCTGGACGGCATGCACTCGGCCCGCTCGGCAGCCCACCTGATCGAGGTGTTCCGTCTCGCGGACCGGGCCGGCCTGTTGCTGGACCCACCGGTAGCGGCTGCAAGGATGGCAGCGTTCCTGCAGGTGGCCGGTTACCGGCCGTGAGCAACGGAAGTGCCCGCATGCCCAGTACCTACCGCAACCGGCTGGCCTCGGCCGCAGACCTCGACCGTTTCGTCCTCGAGGGAGACGGCGCACTGTCCTTCCCCAGGGGCCGGTTACGCCTGGAGTCCCTACGCGATCCCGGCGAGGGTCAGGACGCCAACATCGTGTTGTGGTGCCCGCAGCCCTTCGGTGCCGAGGTGGAGATCTCCTTCGACTTCTACCCGCTGGCCGATGAGGGCCTGTGCATCCTGTTCTTCCACGCCACCGGTCACGGCGGTCGCAGCGTGCTGGACCCCGCCCTGGCGCCACGCACCGGCCCGTACGAGCAGTACCACCACGGGGATCTGGACGCCTACCACGTGTCCTACTTCCGGCGGAAGTGGGACAGCGAGCGGCGCTTCCACACCGCCAACCTGCGCAAGTCCCACGGCTTCCACCTGGTGGCTCAGGGCGCCGATCCGCTCCCCCCGCTGGCCGACGCCGATCCGCCGTACCGGATCTCGGTCCGCACCCGACGTGACCGGGTCCGCTTAGCGATCGACGATCTGCCGATCTTCGACTGGCACGACGACGGCGGCACCGGGGGCGACCCGTTGCGCGGGGGGCACCTGGGTTTCCGGCAGATGGCCCCGATGATCGCCGAGTACGCCGACCTGACGGTCCGGCCGCTCTGAGCACCCCCGCCCAGGGGCCGGCTCGGCCCGGGCCCGGCTCCGTCGTCGGACTCGACTCGCCCCGGGCCGGGCTCAGCGGCCAGGCGCTGCTCGCCCGCCCCGCCAGCCCCGTCCTGGGGCGAACCTCCGGCAGCCGGGCTCAGGCCTGTTGATGCACCCCGGCGCGCGGGCGGGGGGTGAGGCGCTGGAGCTGGGTGACGTGCCCCGGTTCCAGTTCGGCCAGCGAGGCCGCCCCCAGCAGGCGCATGGTGCGCTCGATCTCGGCGCGCAGGATCTGGATCATCCGGTCCACCCCCGCGCGACCGCCGGCCATCAGCCCGTACAGGTAGGCCCGGCCCACCATCGTGAAGTCCGCACCCAGGGCGACCGAAGCCACGATGTCGGCCCCGGACATGATCCCGGTGTCCAGGATGATCTCGGCGTCCTGGCCCAGTTCGGCAGCGACCTGGGGCAACAGGTGGAAGGGCACCGGGGCACGGTCGAGCTGACGCCCGCCATGGTTGGACAGCATGATCGCGTCCGCGCCGGCCTCGACCACCTTGTGGGCGTCGGCCAGGGTCTGCACGCCCTTGACCACGGTCTTGCCCGGCCACTGCCGGGCGATCCAGCGTAGGTCCTCGAAGTCGACGGTCGGGTCGAACATGGTGTCCAGGAGCTGGGCCACGGTCCCGGACCAGCGGTCCAGCGAGGCGAACGCCAGCGGCTCGGTGGTGAGCAGATCGAACCACCACTGCGGGCGCGGGATCGCGTTCACCACGGTGCGCGCGGTCAGCGAGGGCGGGATGGTCAGACCGTTGCGCACGTCCCGCAGGCGGTTCCCGGCCACCGGTACGTCCACAGTGACCAGCAACGTGTCGAACCCGGCCGCCGCGGCCCGGTCCACCAGGGCCATCGAACGGTCCCGGTCCTTCCACATGTAGAGCTGGAACCAGTTGCGCCCGGAGGGATTGGCCAGTGCGACGTCCTCGATCGAGGTGGTGCCCATGGTGGACAGGGCGAACGGGATCCCCGCCGCCCCGGCGGCACCGGCCCCGGCGATCTCCCCCTCGGTCTGCATCATCCGGGTGAAGCCGGTGGGGGCGATGCCGAACGGCAGCGCCGAGCGCCCGCCCAGGATCGTCGTGTCGGTGTCCACCTCGGCCACGTTGCGCAGGATCGAGGGGTGGAACTCCACGTCCTCGAAGGCTTGTCGGGCCCGGGTCAGCGACAGTTCCTGCTCGGCCGCCCCCTCGGTGTAATCGAAGGCCGCGCGCGGGGTGCGGCGCTGGGCGACGGCGCGTAGGTCGGCGATGGTCTGCGCTGCTTCCAACCGACGACGGCGACCGTCCAGTACCGGCGGCTTGAACCGCAGCAGGGGGGCCAGGTCACGAACCCGTGGAACTCGCCGCTTGACCATCGAAGCACTCCTCACGTTGGCGCCGGCCGGGGTACCTGCACCCGCGGCTGGTTGAGGATGAGCCTAACGCCGCCGGCAGGGCGGGCGCGGTCCGATGCGCGGCCGGCAGGGGCGATAATCGCACCCATGCCCTTCGACCGTGGCGCCGATTCCGATCCGGCACTGTTCGATCTGCCCAGCGGTAGCCGGCGCGCACCCCGCCGGGTGGTGCTGATCACCGGGGCCTCGGGGTCGGGAAAGAGTTCCCTGGTGCGCCGGCTCGGCCTGCCCGCACTGCAACTGGACGACTTCTACCGCGACATCGACCACCCCGGTCTCCCGCAACGCTTCGGCAGCGTGGACTGGGACTCCCCACTGGCCTGGGACGGTGCCGCGGCAGTGCAGTCGCTGGAGGAGTTGTGCCTGAACGGCGAGGCCGAACTGCCGATCTATGACATCCCCACCTCCCGGCGCACCGGCACCACCCGGCTGGTGATACCGGACCACCCGGTAGTCCTGGCCGAAGGCATCTTCGCCGCCGAGCTCATCGACGAGTTGCGCTCACGCGATCTGCTCGCCGAGGCGTTGTGCCTGGTGCGCCCGCGGGTGCAGACCTTCTGGCTGCGCTTGCTGCGCGACATCGCCGAAGCCCGCAAACCCCTGCCGACACTGGTACGCCGGGGGCTGGCGCACACCCGCGCCGAGCCTGCCCTGATCCGCCACTGGACCGGCAAGGGCGCCCGCGCGGTCTCGGTCAGCGAGGCTGAGAGCCTCATCCAAGGGCTTGCGGCACGCTAGCGGGTCCGGCAGCGCCGAGGCAGACCGGGCCGGGGTGGCCGCATTTGTTCGGCCCGGCCGGACCGACTTGACCTGCGCCGACGCCCGCTCTACGGTCGCCATGTATCGGAGAAATTCCCGAAGCTTTCGAGAGAGTGGTGGCCCAATGGCGGCTGATCCGGTGTTCGACGCTGACCCGTGGGTCCTGAACCGCAACGGCGCCTGGTGCTGGTACCAGGACGAACGTGCCCTGGTGGATCCCGAGTCCAATGTTCTGGTGGTCGGTTCGGTGGCCGCGCCCGAGGGTGAGGATGGTGCGACCCGAGCCGGGAACGTGGAACTCACCGTTACCGACCTGGGCACGGGTGAGTCCACGATCGTGGTGCTGCACGAGAACCTGGAGTCCGATGACCACAACGTCCCTGGCCTGTGGCGCCGGCGTGACGGTCGCTGGCTGGCGGTCTACGCCAAGCACAAGAGTGACAACTACACCCGGTGGCGCGTCAGCGAGCCGGGGGACCCCACCACCTGGGGCCCGGAGCAGGTCTTCGACTGGACCGAGTTGACCGGGGGCCGGGGCGTCACCTACTCGAACCTGCACGCACTGGACGGTCGCTTGTACTGCTTCGCCCGGGCGATCAACGACGACGCCTGTGCCCTGGTCTCGGATGACGAGGGCGACACCTGGACCTTCGCCGGCAAGCTCTTCGACCGGCCCAAGGTCGGTTACGTCAACGGATACTGCCGCTACGCCGGCAGCGACCGGATCGACGTACTCACCACCGACCACCACCCGCGCGACTACAACAACTCGATCTACCACGGGTACCTGAGCGCAGGGGCGCTGCACGCCTCCGATGGCACCGTCGTCGACCCCCACGCGCTGTCCGGCCAGGCGCCGGACCAGGCGGAACTGACCACCGTCTTCGCCGCCGACTCGGTGTGGGACGGGGAGCGGATGACGCGTGGGTGGACAACCGACATCCGGCGCATCGAGGGCACCGTGGTGGCCACCTTCACCGCCCGCGCCAACGACGAACCGGAGAACTCCAACTTCGCCGACCACCGCTTCTTCTACGGCCGCACCAACGACGACGGAACCTGGGGCGTGTACCAGGTCGCCAAGGCCGGGCGTGCGCTGTTCCCGCGCGAGGAGGACTACACCGGCCTGATCGCGATCGACCCCTACGACGCGGACTCGGTCTACGCCTCGACCCACATCGACCCGCGCGACGGGTCCGAGTTGGCCCACCACGAGATCTTCCACGGCCGTACCGCCGACGGTGGCGCTACCTGGGCCTGGACCCCGGTGACGCGGGATTCCTCGGTGGACAATCTGCGCCCGATCGTGGCTCCCGGCGATCCCGGCACCCTGGTGCTGCTGTGGTTCCGTGGCGAGATGACCACCTCGCAACACTATGCCTGCGAGATTGCCGCGCACGTACTCCCCCGCCGCTGAGCGTGTCCACCTGAGCACTCGTCGCGCGGGAACCGCGTCGCGGCACAGTTTCGCGGCGATCCCCCGGGGTAGGGCAGGCACCCGCGCAACCGCAGGCCGCGTCACCGCCGGCCGCGTCGGTGCGGTTCCGTGCAGCAGGAGTGAGGCGGGCCACATCGGACAAGCGCAGCGGGTGGCATAATCGGGGCAGAACTGAACATGCCACTTCAGCCGTGGCGGGAGAGCCCGCACGAGCGGGCGCCGACGGAGCAACCTCCCCGGGAATCTCTCAGGCACCCAGACCGCCGACGGCCAGGCTCCTCTGAAAAGTAACCCTGCGGGGTTCACCGATGGTGCAGGCGGGCGTGCCCGCGAAATCTCTCAGGTCCGATGACAGAGCGGGGAACCACCTGACCGCTTGGCGTGCCTGCGCCCGTCCCGAGGAGATCCTTGGCAACGTTCACCGATACACCGGCCCCTACCGTTCCGGCTGCAGCGACTTCTGCGGCGCCTGCCACACCGGCTCCACGCCCGCCCGCTGCCTCGCGTCGTCCCAACCGTGCGCTGGGCCTGATCGCGATCTTCGCCTCGACCACCGCGATGGGCACGGCCGGGGTTTTCGGGCGGCTGTCCAGCCCTCCAGGTGAGGTGATGGGTGAGGCACTGACCATGGGCCGGATGCTGGTGGGGGCCCTGGGCATCCTCGTGCTGCTCACCATCACCGGGCGCCGGCACCTGCTGCGGCAGACCAGGTTGTCGCCCGCCGTCGTACTGGGCGGGGTCTTCCTCGGCCTGTCCTTCGCGCTGATGCTCTCGGCCACCGTGCTGACCGACCTGGCCCTGGCCGTGGCGCTGCTCTATCTCGGCCCGGTGCTGGCAACCATCCTGGCGCGGGTGGTCCTGAAGGAGTCCCCCACCCGCGCCGAGACGTTGACGCTGGCGGCCGCATTCACCGGCATGATGCTGGTGGCCGGGCTGATCGAGGGGCCGACCACCGCCTCGGAGAACCACCTGCTCGGGGTGCTGCTCGGGGTTGCCTCAGGGGTGCTGTACGGAGCCGCGCTGCTGTGCTACCGGTTCCGCGCGGACATGCCCGCCGACGTGCGGAGCTTCTGGAACTTCACCTTCGGCACCCTGGCCACCGGGGCCATGGTGGCCCTCACCCGCCCGGACCTGAGCGCGATGACCCCGGCCAACTGGGCCTGGGCCCTGACGTTCTTCGCGGTCTGCGGCCTGCTGGCCCTGGGCCTGCTGGTGCTGGCCGGCAAGCACCTGCGCACCGCCGAGTTGTCCAGGACCTCCTACTGGGAGGTGGTGGTGGCCCTGCTGCTGGGCGCGGCACTGTTCGGCGAGACCATCTCGGCGTTGAACTGGGCAGGTGTGGCGATCATCGTCGCTGCCGCCGGGCTGCCGCTGCTGCGCGTGCGCCGGGGAGTGCGCTGAGCCCACCTTTCCGCCCCCTCAAACCGGGACGGCGATCCGCTCCAGCGCCTGGGCGGCCACCCGGTCCGCGCCCGCCAGGAGCGGCGAGGGGACCCCGGGGGTCGCCCCGATCGCCGAGCCCGGCTGGACCGCCTCGGCCGGGATTCCCAGCACCAGCAC
This sequence comes from Pseudactinotalea sp. Z1732, assembly GCF_049724975.1. Lineage (NCBI taxonomy): Bacteria > Bacillati > Actinomycetota > Actinomycetes > Micrococcales > Cellulomonadaceae > Pseudactinotalea > Pseudactinotalea sp. Z1732. The sequence continues at coordinate 338,392 of NZ_JBMPQC010000003.1, forward strand.
GTCCGGATCCGTCCGGCCCGCAGCATCGATCAGTGCAAACTCGTCAGGGGTGACATCCACGGTGGTGGTCGCTGCCCACCCACCGGCCCTGGTGGTGTCGGGGACCCGGTGCAGCCGGGCGCGGCCGCTGCCCATCAACGTGGACAGCAGCGGGTCGGACGTGCCCGGCACCTGGCCCCGGGACATCCGGGTCTCCAGCAGCGCCCGGGTGACCACCCCCCCGGGGTGAACGCGCGTGCGGGCCCGGAAGCCGTCGTCGTCGGGCTCGATGAGCAGGCTCTCCCCCAGGAGTTGCACCACTCCGGCGCGCACCAGCGCCAGCAGTTGAGCGGTACGCCGCGGCGGCGGGCCGGAGGCCAGGGTCAGGCCCAACGGCACGAACCAGTCCTCGTACTGGACCAGCCGGGCGCGCCCGTCCAGTGCCCCGGCGGCCACATGGCGCCCGAGTAGGACTCGCAGGGTGGCCATCGCCCGGTTCACCGCGTTGCGCGGGGACGTGAGCGGGTTCGCGATCGAGGCCTGTTCCTGGTCCAACCACGTGCGCACCCAGCCGTCCCACTGCTGCGGGTCCGCCACGGGCGCGGGCCGGTCCAGCCGGTCCACGTCCAGGTCGTAACCGGGTGCGGTGACCAGATCGGCGACGACGGCGGCGGGATCGGTGCCGCGGCTGAGCGCGGCGATGATCGCGGCCTCATCCACCCCGTCGACCACGGCGTGGCGGTGGTGGGCAGCCAAGGTGATCAGGTGCGCGGCCGCGAACTCGGCGGCCAACAGCGGCCAGACCTGGGTGCGCAGATCCCGGACACGGCCACGGCAGGCGTCCGCGAGGGCTCCGGCGGTGGCGATCCGGGGTCGCCACGGCGGGGGCATACCGGTGGGATAGGCGCCCTTGCCGCGGTAGGGCAGACCGCGCCGGGATCCCACCAGCAGCCGCGGTTCCGCGCCGGAGGGTTCGTAGTGCAGCGGCGCGCCGGCGGCCGGGCCACCTGCACCGCCGTCGAGGGCGGCGAACCCGGCGGTATCAGCCTGTGCGCCGCTGTCCGCCAGCGTGAAGCGGCCCCCGCGACCGGCGGTGAGGATGCCGATCACGTCGAAGAAGTTCGCCCCCATCCCCGCCACCAGCACGTCCTGGCCGTCGCCGGGCACCTGGGTCCAGTCCCGCTCCGATGGCATCCCCGGGGGCACATAGAGCAGTCGCTGCCTGCGCGCCCGGTCGGTGCGGGCGCGGGTCTGATCCGACGGCTCGGCCTGGATCATGCCCTGGGCCAGGACCACCAGGGGGGCGCTGATCGCGGCGACCGGCTCGGGGTGATGGGCGCGGTGTCCGCGGGGTCCGTCGACGGCTACCCGGTGGGCGCCGGTGAGCCGGACGAGGCGGCGCCCACCCACTGTGCTGGTGCCGGTGCGGCCAGGTGTTTCGTGGGCGCGGGTGGCCGGCTCGGCGCCGGCCACGGCGATGTCGGTCGCGGTGCCCTCGATGTGCCACACCTCGATTCCCCCGCGGCGGGCGGCCTCGGCGAGCTGGTCGCGGTAGTAGACCCCCTGCAGCCGCCGGGTCGGGTAGGACTCCGGGCGCAATGCGGCGAGTTCGGCGCCGAGCCATGCCGGTCGCTCCGGGCCGATACCGAGGTAGCGCTGCGTCGGGGCGTGCGAGCAGGTGGCCGCCCACTGCACCAGGTCCGGCCCCGGCACCAACGGACCGTCCTGGTCGGTGCTGGCGTCGGCGTGCGCGGTGGTCTGGGCGCTGTAGGTGTTGTTCAGCAGCAGCGGGTGCTGGTCGGTCCGCCAGGTGGCGCCGGCGCCCACCTGGACCGCGTCGATGATCGCGACCCGCAGCGCCGGATCACCGGAGGGCGCGGGAGCGCCGAACGGCTCCTCCGGGCGCAACCGCGCGGCCAGGCGGGCCACGGTGGCCACGGCCCGCGGCCCTCCCCCCACGATCACCAGGTCGACCTCGGGGGTCGACGGGTCGACCTCGACCGGCAACCCGGGGGCAGCCGAGGTGGCAGCGCCGTGCGAATCCCTCACATCAGGCACGCTAACCAGCCCATCGGCATCGTTCCAGCGGCTGCGCGGCCATCTCACCATCCGGCCGGCGGCCGCCGGACCGGCGCTCGGTACCACGGGAGGGCGGCTGCGGCGCAAATGAGACCGGTCGATCGCCCGTGAGGCCGGTCGATCGCGTGACCGGTCTCAGCGCCCCCGGGTTTGGGGGTGCGGGGCCGGGGGTGGGGAACGCGAACGCCCCGTGCACGGGGTGCACGGGGCGTTCGACGGTTGGGCCCAGGGGCGGGCGGAACTCAGTCCTCGTCGGCGGGGGCGTCCTCAGCAGTGCTGTTGGGCGAACCCGCGCCGACCGCCGCAGCGACCGGCTCTGCGGCCTCGAGTTCCTTGGCGGGCTCGTCGCTGTCCACCCCGGTGAACGTGAACTCGGCCAGCAGACCCTCTCCGGTGGCGTCCACGTAGACCTTCTGGCCCGCGGTGAGTTCGCCGTAGAGGATCTTCTCGGAGAGTTGGTCCTCGATCTCACGCTGCACCGCGCGGCGCAGCGGCCGGGCACCGAGCACCGGGTCGTAGCCACGATCGGCCAGCAGTTCCTTGGCAGCGGGGCTGAGTTCGATCGTCATGTCCTTGTCCGCCAAGCGAGTGGCCAGCGCACCGACCATGTGGTCCACGATCTGGTGGATCTCCTCGCGGGAGAGCTGGGGGAAGACGATCACGTCGTCGACGCGGTTGAGGAACTCAGGACGGAAGTGCTGCTTGAGTTCGTCGTTGACCTTGATCTTCATCCGCTCGTAGTTGGTGGACAGATCCCCTCCGGCCTGGAAGCCGGTGAGCAGTCCCTTGGCGATGTCACGGGTCCCCAGGTTGGTGGTCATGATGATCACGGTGTTCTTGAAGTCCACCATGCGACCCTGGGAGTCGGTCAACCGGCCGTCCTCGAGGATCTGCAGCAGCGAGTTGAAGATGTCCGCGTGGGCCTTCTCCACCTCATCGAAGAGGACCACCGAGAACGGCTTGCGCCGCACCTTCTCGGTCAGCTGTCCACCCTCTTCGTAACCGACGTACCCGGGCGGAGAACCGAACAGGCGCGAGACGGTGTGCTTCTCGGAGAACTCGCTCATGTCCAGCTGGATGAGCGCGTCGTCATCACCGAACAGGAACTCCGCGAGCGCCTTGGCCAGTTCGGTCTTCCCCACACCGGTGGGGCCGGCGAAGATGAACGAACCACCGGGACGCTTGGGGTCCTTCAGCCCGGCTCGGGTGCGCCGGATCGCCTGGGACAGCGCCTTCACGGCGGCGTCCTGGCCCACGATCCGCTTGTGCAGTTCGGTCTCCATGTTCAGCAGGCGCGAGGACTCCTCCTCGGTGAGCTTGAACACCGGGATACCGGTGGACATCGCCAGCACCTCGGCGATGAGTTCCTCATCCACCTCGGCCACGGTGTCCAGGTCGCCGGACTTCCAGGCTTTCTCCTTCTCGGCGCGGGTGGCGGTGAGGTTCTTCTCCTCATCGCGCAGCCGGGCGGCACGCTCGAAGTCCTGATCGTCGATCGCCGACTCCTTGCTGCGGCGCGCCTCGGCGATCTGGTCGTCGAGCTCCTTCAGTTCCGGTGGGGCGGTCATCCGGCGGATCCGCAACCGGGCGCCGGCCTCATCGATCAGGTCGATCGCCTTGTCCGGCAGGAACCGGTCGTTGACGTACCGGTCGGCCAGCTGCACGGCGGAGACCAGGGCCGGGTCGGTGATGGTGACCCGGTGGTGTGCCTCGTACCGGTCGCGCAGACCCTTGAGGATCTCGATCGCGTGCGCCAACGTGGGTTCGTCGACCTGGATCGGCTGGAAACGGCGCTCCAGCGCGGCGTCCTTCTCGATGTGCTTGCGGTACTCCTCCAGGGTGGTGGCCCCGATGGTCTGTAGTTCACCGCGGGCCAGCATCGGCTTGAGGATGGAGGCGGCATCGATCGCACCCTCGGCTGCACCGGCGCCGACCAGGGTGTGGATCTCGTCGATGAACAGGATGATGTCTCCGCGGGTACGGATCTCCTTGAGCACCTTCTTCAGGCGTTCCTCGAAGTCACCGCGGTAACGGCTGCCGGCCACCAGCGCACCCAGGTCAAGGGTGTAGAGCTGCTTGTCCTTCAGGGTCTCGGGCACGTCGCCGCGCACGATGTCCTGGGCCAGGCCCTCCACCACGGCGGTCTTTCCGACGCCGGGCTCACCGATCAGCACCGGGTTGTTCTTGGTGCGGCGAGAGAGCACCTGCATCACCCGCTCGATCTCCTTGCCCCGCCCGATCACCGGGTCGAGCTTGGAGTCGCGGGCGGCCTGGGTGAGGTTCCGGCCGAACTGGTCCAGCACCGCCGAACCGGACGGGGTACCCTCGCTGGGCCCACCGGTGGAGACGGCTTCCTTGCCCTGGTATCCCGAGAGCAACTGGATCACCTGCTGACGGACCCGGTTCAGGTCCGCGCCGAGTTTGGTCAGCACCTGGGCGGCCACGCCCTCGCCCTCACGGATGAGGCCGAGCAGGATGTGCTCGGTGCCGATGTAGTTGTGTCCGAGTTGCAGGGCCTCACGCAGGGAGAGCTCCAGCACCTTCTTGGCGCGCGGGGTGAAGGGGATGTGCCCCGAGGGAGCCTGCTGGCCCTCCCCGATGATCTCCTGCACCTGCTGACGCACGGCCTCCAGGGAGATGCTCAGCGACTCCAGGGCCTTGGCGGCGACACCCTCACCCTCGTGGATGAGACCGAGCAGGATGTGCTCGGTACCGATGTAGTTGTGGTTCAGCATCCGCGCCTCTTCTTGGGCGAGGACGACGACGCGACGGGCTCGGTCGGTGAATCTTTCGAACATGTACAGCTCCCAAGGGCCGGGACCAGGGCAAGACTGGTCGTGGCAGATACATTGATGCTAACCGTGGGCACAGGGGTTTCCTGCCCGTGTTCGCCAGCGGCGTGATCGGCTGATCGGCCCGGACGGGGCCGATCAGCTCTCCAGCACCAGCGTGACCGGGCCGTCGTTGACCAGCGACACGGCCATGTCCGCACCGAACACCCCGGTCCGGGTGGTCAGGCCGCGCCCGCGCAGGTCCTCGATGACGGCGCCCACCAAGGGCTCCGCGACCTCACCAGGGGCCGCCTCGGACCAGGTGGGGCGGCGGCCCTTGCGGGTCTGCCCGTACAGGGTGAACTGGCTGATCACCAGCACCCCGGCGTCGGGGTTCTCGGTCAGGGAGGTCTCACCGCGCAGGATCCGCAGGTCGGCGATCTTGCGGGCGATGAGCTGCGCATCCGCCTCGGTGTCGGTGTGGGTCACCCCGATCAGGGCGAGCAGGCCGGTACCGATCTGCCCCACCACCTGCCCCTCCACCTCCACCGAAGCGGAGCTGACGCGTTGCAGTACGGCACGCACCGTTCAGTTCCCCCCGGTGGCGGACCCGACGGCGGGGACCACCTGCCCCACCGGCCGGCCGTGGCCCAGTACCGGCACCCGCGCCCAGGGCCATCCCTCGGGGGGCGCTTCCTCGCCCAGCACGCCCAGCGCCGCCGCGAGCACCGCGGGGCGGGGCCGGGAGCCGCCGTCAGCGATCTTGAAGGCCAGGGCGCGCCCATCGGGCAGGGCCGCGGCGTAGACGCCCTCGGCGCCGTCCTTGGCGATCAGACCGGGCACCTGCCGCATCGCCTCGGTGACGTCCCGGCCCTGTCCCCCGACCAGATACGGGTGCGCCCGCATGGCGGCGGCGACGCGACCCTCCGGTGACTCCGGTTGCGCGGTGGCCAGGGTCGCGAAGGCCCGGGCGAGCCCCTCAGTGGTGGTCGAGGGTAATGGCGCTCCGCACCCGTCGACGGCCAGGTGGCCCACCGCGACGCCGGTCAGCTCGGCGATCGTGGCCACGACCGCCTGCTGTAGCGGGTGCGCCGGGTCGAGGTAGGTGTCGGTGGGCCAGCCGTTGTGCACGCAGGTCGCCAGCATCACCGCGTGCTTGCCCGAGCAGTTCTGGGTGAGCGAGGAGGGCTCGTGGCCCGCGTCGCGCCAGGCGCGCGCGGCCTGGGCCGACAACGGCGGATCCGGGGTGTTGCCCAGGTCGGCCTCGCTCAACCCGGCGCGGGCCAGGATCGCTCGGACCACCTCCAGGTGTGCCGCCTCCCCGCTGTGGGAGGCGCATGCCAGGGCGATCTGTTCCGGTTCCAGCACCACCCCGGTGCGCAGCGCCACGAGCGCCTGCACCGGCTTCACCGACGAGCGCGGGAACATGGTCTGCGCCGGCGCGCCCACGCTCAGCCCGGTGCTGCCGTCGGCGTGCAGAGTGCTCAGATGGCCGGTGTGCACCGATTCGGTGAGGTCGCCGCGCACCACCCAGGCCAGGGGCGCGCCCGGGTTGATCGGGTGCGGCACGGACGGGGCGGGAACGACGGTGTGGGGCTGACCCGGATTCACCAAGGCGATCCTCCACCGCCACGGTTGTCCCGGTAGTGACGAACCGCCGGGCGCACATCGGCCAGATAGATCCCGGCCGGCACCGCCGCCAGTACCAGGAAGATGATCAGGCCCGAACGGCCCAGTGGCGGCGGGATGCCGAGGAAGGCCAACAGCAGGGCGAGAGCCAGGATACCGGCCCAGAAGCCTTTGGTGCGCTTCTCCGCGTAACTGAATGCCTCCCCGGGGCGTCGCAGCGCATCGAACAGCGCGAGTGCGCACATGCCCACCACCACCAGGGACAGCGCGAGGAACAGGTAGTTCTGAATGGTGCCGACGACGATCACCCCATGACTCTAGTTCAGCCCACGCGATCAGCCCACGCGCAGGCGGAGCCGGGCGCACGTCCGTCGAGGGTTACTGCTGCGGGAGCACGCGCAGGCCCAAGGCGGTGGCCACGCCCGCGAGGCGGGCGTCGGTGAGGGCCACGATCGGGTTGGCCGGGGCGAGCAACTCCACCGAGGCCATCTGGATTCCGTCCCCGGCACGAAGCCCGTGCTCCTCGGCCAGGTCCGCCGCCCGTTCGGCGATCGCCGCGGTGACCTCGACCTTGCGCAGCGCGGGCCACATCCGGTGCCAGCGCTCCAGCGCCTGCCCCGCTACTTCCTTGCTCACCCTGCCACTGCGCTCCCCGGCGCGCAGCACCGCACGCACCTCGGCGTCGGCCAGCCGGGAGGCGAACACCGCGTCGGCCCGGTCCCATAGAGCGCGCACCAGGGCCGAGGTGCTCTCGTGGTGCACCAGCGCCAGCAGCGCACTGGAGTCGAAGTAGACCAGGCTCATCGTCGCAACCGGCGAACCAGCTCCGAGACGGAGGAGTGCCTGCCCTCCACCGCGGGTGCGCTGGGCCGGTCCGCCTCGGGGGCGGACAACAGGCCATCCCGTTCCAGGGAGGCGATCAGGTCCGCTCCGTCGACACCGGTGAGCCGGGCCACCGGCACCCCTCGTTCGGTGATGATGAGTTCTTCGCCCGCCCCCACGCGCTCGATCCAGTGCTTGAGTTGGGACCGGAATGTACTGACGGGGACGTCCATGCTGTACACCCTAGCCGCGGCGTACCGGCCGCGGTACCGATATCCGGGCAGGTGGCCTCACTCCCCGAGTGAACCGGGCTCGGCCAGTGCCGCCCGCGACTCCTCCCCGGTCCAGCCGGTGATGCCCAGCAGATCCACCAGCAGGGAGCGCAGCAGCGCCACCTCGGTCTGGGCCCGCCAGCCGGAGAAGGCCTGCGGGTCCAACTGTCCGGCGATCCGCACCAACTGCGGGCGCACCTTCGCGGGGTCGTCGTTGTTGCCCAGTTCGGTGCCCAACGCCTCGGCGGCCGCGGAGGTCTGTTCCAGCAGGTCGGCCAGCAGCGCCCCGTCGTCGGGATCCATCGCGACGGCGCTGGCCCGCCTGGTCAGCACGCGGGTGTTGCGCATCGCCCGGTCACACAGCATCGCGGCCCGGTCCAGCCGCGTCATCTCGTCGTCGTGCCGCAGCCACTGCGGGGTGAACCGGGTGGCGGCCAAGGATCCGCGCACCACCTCATGCCACTCATCCAGCACCGCCTGGGAACCCCTGGCCTGCACGAGGGCATCACCCACCGCGGTGGGATCCTGGGCGGCCAGGCCCCGGGCGACCCCACCCAGTGTCCGGGAAACCTCCTGCAGCGCCGCGCGGGCCAGCGAGCGCACCTGCTTGCGCACGTCGATCGGCAGCAGCGCCGCCACCGCCAGGGCCACCACCCCACCGATCACCGCGTCCAACCACCGGTCCATGGCCCCGGTGACGCCGAACAGGTATCCCGGAAGGGCCACCACCACCACCGACTGCACCCCGGCCTGGATCGCCAGCATCTGCCCGGCATCGATCAGCCGCGCCGCGAGCACGGCCAGGACCAGCACCACGCCGATCTGGATCGGGCCGGACCCGAACAGGGCGGAGAAGGCCTCCCCGAAGAACACCCCGATCGCCACGCCGAAGGCCAGTTCAGCGACCTTGCGGGGGCGGCGGTCGTGGCTGAACCCCAGGCTGATCCACGCCGCGATGGCGGCGAAGAGCGGGTAGCGGTGCCCCAGACCGTACAACGCGATGGCATAGGCGACACCGGCGGCTGCCGCCGCGGTCAGGATCGGCCACAGGTCGCTACGGGTGCGGCGCAGCCCCCGACGGGCCCGCGCCAGTGCCGAAACCCGGACCTGGCGCAATGTGGGACGTTCCACCGAGGGCACCGGGGGTGTCCCCCCGGGGTCCGGTTCGGACCGGCCCCACGCCCGTCGCTTCACGGCCCACTCGATCAGGGACGACGACGCAGCGCCGGGTTCGGTCGCGGCCTGTCCTGGGGAGGTGGTCGCCCGGTGCCGAAACCTTCCGGGGTCACAATCGTCTCCTGCCCGGCGGCGAGGCCCTCCACGCTCAGCGTGGCCTCGGGATCCACCGACCGCTTCAGCACCGCCAGGGCCACCGGACCCAGCTCGTGGTGACGGACCACGCTCGTGACCCTGCCGACCTCGCGCTCACCGTGCACGACCGTGGCCCCCGGTTCGGGGGTGATGTGCTCGGAGCCATCCAGGTGCAGCATCGTCAGCCGGCGCGGGGGCCGGCCCATGGTGAACACCCGGGCGATCGTCTCCTGGCCCCGGTAACACCCCTTCTCCAGGTGCACGGCGGTGCGGAGCCAGTCCAACTCGTGCGGGATCGTGCGCTCATCGCACTCCCGGGCGTGCCGTGGCCGCCAGGTGGCCACCCGCAATGCCTCCCAGGCCCACACCCCGGCCAGGCGCGCACCAGCTCCCTCGGCCTGGCTCACCGCGGCCGGCAGATCGTCGCGCTGCACCAGCCACAACGCCCCCTGCCACTGGGCGCCGGGGTGCTCGTGATCGTCCGGCCCGTAGCGGGTCGATCCCGGGGCGGTCACCGGCCACGGGTCGCGCCACTGAATCAGCGCACCGTCGATCGTGGGCCCGTGCGCGCTGGTGCCGAGCACGGCCAGGTCGGTGCGAGCGCCGACCTCCACCCGCATCGCGAACTTCATCGACTCCAGGTACGCCACCAGTCCCGCTGCGGTCCCGGACTCGGTGATCAGCCACGTCGTGGCGCCGTCGTCGATGACGGCGGCGGCGTGCTCGACCCGGCCGTGGGGGTCCAGCACCAGCATCTCGGTGCTCATCCCCGGCTCCAGGGCGTTGAGGTGCTGGGAGGTGATCGAGTGCAGCCAGGTAAGCCGGTCGGCACCGGCCACGGTGACCACGCCCCGGTGGGACAGGTCCACTACCGCCCGGCCCTGCTCGAGGGCGCGCTGTTCGTGCATGGGCTCGCCGTAGTGCGCGGCTACACCCTCATCAGGGTCCGCAGCGGCTACGGCGCCCTGCCTGGTCATCAACGCACTGGCACTCATCGCGCTCTCCTTCACTCGTGTCGCTGCAGCCGGCCCGAGGAGTAGGACTGCAACTCGTGGCCGAACGCGGCCAGGTCGGTCGCCCACATCAGTTCCCCCCGCACCAGGCCGTACATCCGGGCCGCGGCCGCGATGTCGGCGCCGGTCGAGGTGCGGGCGATCAGGTCGGTGCTCAGTTCCACCCGGGGGCCCTGGACCTGGCCCAGGTAGACGTTCACGTGCCCGCTGGGTTCGGCCAGCAGCACCTCCAGCGCGTGCGCCGGGACGCCGCCGTCGGGCGTTCCGTTCCCTTTGCCGTCGGTGCCTGCGTCGGTCGGGGCGACCCGCCAGTAGCCGGATTCGGCGCTCCAGACCTGCCCGGCCTGCAGCGCCGCGACGTCGATGTCCCCCTCCAGGGACTCCAGCGGGCTCTCCAGCAGGTGGGTGGTGCACCTGTAGGTCAGGTACGGGCCGCCGTCGTGACCGAACTCCACGTCGACGAGAACCCCGCGCTGGGGGATGTCGGGGTAGGCCACGAAGCCGGGACCGCGCCAGCGGCCGATCAGCCAGGCGAGCGGGTACGCCTCCGGGGCCAGGTCGTCAGGAAGTTGGAATGCCACACCTGCGATGCTATCGCGCCATCACAGCAGGAGCAGGATGCGGCCCAGCACGTACACCGGCGCACCGCAGACCAAAACCGGGAGCACGGCCGCCGATAACGCCGGCCACGCCCGCACCGAGGCGGGGAACTGACCCAGCAGGTGATGCACGGCCGCACTGAGGACGCCGGCCACGAGCCCGACCAGCACCCCGGTGACCGGGCCCACCGCGATGATCACGGTTCCCACCCCCAGGCCCACCCCTGCCGCGACCGCGGTGGTGACCAGCCACCCCCAGGTGGCGGGCAGCGGGATCGCGGTGACGATCGCCGCAGCCGCGAGGGTCACCGCCCCCACCAGCAACAGCCCAACCGACGTCGGACCGGTGCCCACCGCCAGCCACCCCACGCCGGAGGTCAGCACGGCCGCACCCGTGACCGCCCCGGCGACGGACTCCACCAACCGGGGGCGGCCGTCGCGGCGCAGCAGTTGCAGGACGAAGGCGGCCACGACGACGACCCCGAACCCGAGTGCGGCATAGGCCAGGTCACCGGTGAGCCACTGCAGCGACACCCCTGCGGCTATCGTGGCCAGCAACAGCACCGAGGTGCCCTGACGGGCCGGCAGTCCGAGCAGTCCCGGCCAGCCGAGTGCGAATATGCCGCCCATCCCGGCCACCGTGGTGATCAGCAGCGGCCGGTCCCCGAATGCCGTCAGCCCCACCCCGGCCGAGGCGGTGGCGGTGACCACGGCGCGGAAGGACTTGCTCAGCACGTGCGCTCGACCCCCTCTCTCCGGTGCGGCTGCTGCCGGGCAGGACACCGCGGCTCCTGGGGCGAACGCTACCGGCATACCCCGGAGGGGGTGAACACGAGTGCCCGGCATGACCCGATGTCAGGTGCGGCGCACACCGGCTCGGATTCCGCCGTCGTGCGCACCCGGCAGGTGCCTTTACACTGGATGCGACGCCGGGTCGCGCTAGCCCCGGGCTCCAACATCAGCCGCTACGAGCGGCCTTCGCGCCGTCAGGCGCTGGGCGGCCCGGTGTCATCAACCTCACCTCCGGGTGCGACCCCCTGCCTGGGATGTGCATCGCTGGCCTACGCTGCTGGGCAAAGGCCTGTACAGATCGGAACAGATGAGTGCGACTCACCCTGACCCCCCGCAGGGTCTACTTCGACCTGCTCACCGAGTTGGGCGACCACCTGGTCACCGGTGCGGACATCCTCGCCCAGTTGATCGGCTCCGAACCGGCTGAGCGTCCGGCACTGGCCAACCGGATGCGCGACGTGGAGCACCTGGCGGATGAGTCCACCCACGCCATCATCCGGCACCTGAACCGCTCCTCGGCCACCCCGTTCGACCGGGACGACCTGTATGACCTCACCTCCTCGATGGACGACTGCATGGACTCCATGGAGGAGGCCACCGACGCGGTGGTGCTCTACCGCATCGGCGAGCTGCCCGAGGCGGTGACCGATCAGGTCGCCACGCTGCAGCGGGCCGCGGAACTGACCGCTGCGGCGATGCCCCAGTTGCGGAAGATGAACGGGCTGGAGGCGTACTGGATCGAGGTGAACAGGCTGGAGAACCAGGCCGACCGGATCTACCGCGGGCTCACCGCGGACCTGTTCACCGACCCGCAGTACCTGGACAGCCCGGCCGGGGTGGTGCAGCTGATCAAGATCCGTACGGTGGTCGACTCCCTGGAAGCCGCTGCCGACCACTTCGAGAAGGTGGCCAACATCGTGGAGTCGATCTACCTCAAGGAGTCCTGATGCGCGCCCGCCGCGGGCCACTGCTGGCGGCCCTCGCGACGGTGGCCATGCTGGCGGGAGCGCTGGCCGGTTGCAGCACCGAATCGGTGCAGGTGGGCGCATGCGCCCAATGGGACCAGCTCCAGGAGGCCCCGCGTGCGGGCGTGGAGGTGGTGGACTGCGAGCAGGAGCACAGCGCCCAGTTCGTGGGAACCTTCGAGGTGGACTTCGAGACCTTCCCCGGCCAGGAGGCGATCGACGACGTCGCCGAACCCGGGTGTCTGGAGGCCTTCACCGAGTTCGTGGGGATCGACTACGCCGACTCACAGTTGCGTCTGGACTGGTTCCGGCCGACGCAGGAGAGCTGGCAGAACACCGGCGGGCGGGACGTCTGGTGCGTGGCCTACCTCCCCGAGGGCACCACCACCGGCGGCTTCCAGGACAGCGGGCGGTAGGTTCCCCGGGCGGTAGGTTCCCCGGGCGAGGCACAGGAGGGGTCGTGCTCAGCCGAACCGACCGGAGATGTAGTCCTCGGTGGCCTGGACCGAGGGGGCGGAGAACATCGTGGCGGTGTCATCCATCTCGATCAGCCGGCCCGGCTTGCCGGTCCCGGCGATGTTGAAGAAGCCGGTGCGGTCCGAGACCCGGGCGGCCTGCTGCATGTTGTGGGTCACGATCACGATCGTGTAGTCGTTCTTCAACTCGTGGATCAGGTCCTCGATGGCCAGGGTGGAGATCGGGTCCAGCGCCGAGCACGGCTCATCCATCAGGAGCACCTCCGGTTGGACGGCGATCGCCCGGGCGATGCACAGGCGCTGCTGCTGGCCACCGGACAGGGATGACCCGGGCCGGTCGAGCCGGTCCTTGACCTCGCTCCACAGGTTCGCCCCGGTCAGCGCCGACTCGGCAAGGTCGTCGGCGTCGGACTTCTTCATCCGCCGGTTGTTCAGTTTCACCCCGGCCAGCACGTTGTCGTAGATGGACATCGTAGGGAAGGGGTTAGGCCGCTGGAACACCATGCCGACCTGGCGACGAACCACCACCGGGTCTATCCCCGGTGCGTACAGGTCCTGGCCGTCCATGACGGCCCTCCCGGTGACGTAGGCCCCTGGAATCACCTCGTGCATCCGGTTCATGGTGCGGAGGAAAGTGGACTTGCCGCAGCCGGAGGGCCCGATCAGTGCGGTCACCGATCGGGCCTCGATCACCATCGTGACGTCCTCCACGGCCTTGAAGTCACCGTAGAAGACGTTCAAGTCAGTGACATCGATGCGCTTGGACACAACTCATACCTCCTGCTGGAACACGCGTGCGCGAGTGGGAACGGGGCGGGTCATGAGATGCCCTTCGGGGAGAAGTAGCGGCTGACCAGCCTGGCGATCAGGTTCAGCAGCATCACGATGGCGATCAGCGTCAGCGCCGCGCCCCAGGCACGGTCCACGCTGGCCCCGCCCTGGGCGTACTGGCGGTAGACATACACCGGGAGAGTGGCGATCCGTCCGTCGAACGCGTCGTAATTGACGTTGTTGGCCAGCCCGACGGTGATCAGCAGCGGGGCGGTCTCCCCGGTGACCCGGGCTATCGCGATCATCACACCGGTCGTGATCCCGGCCACCGCGGTGCGCAACACGACCTTGACGATGGTGAGCCACTTCGGCACCCCGAGCGCGTAGGCGGCCTCGCGCAGTTCGTTGGGCACCAACCGCAGCATCTCCTCCACCGAACGCACCACCACCGGGGTCATCAGCACCGCCAGCGCGATCCCGCCGACCAGCGCCGAGCGGTAGGCGGGCCCGAAGATCAGCAGGAACAGGGAGTAGGCGAACAACCCCGCCACGATCGAGGGGATTCCGGTCATGACGTCCACCAGCAAGGTGATGGCGCGCTTGATCCGCCCACCGCCGTACTCGACCAGGTAGATCGCGGTGAAGATTCCCAACGGGATCGAGATGGCCGCGGCGATGCCGGTGACGTACAGGGTGCCGATCATGGCGTGGTAGATGCCGCCGCCGCTGTCTTGACCGAAGACCCCGACCATGTCGGTGGTGAAGAACTCCGCCGACAGCGCGCCGATGCCGTTGGCCAGCACCGTCCACACCACCGAGACCAGCGGAACCAGCGCGAGCAGGAAGGCCACGGTCACCAACGTGGTGGCCAGGCGGTCCTTGGCGTACCGCTCACCTTCCACGAACAGGGAGGTCGCGGTGAGGGCGACGACGAAGATCAGGGTCCCGACCAGCAGCACCCCGGCGACACTCGGGCCGGTCTCGCCGAGCATCCCCAGACCGAGGGAGGCCACCAGGCTGGCCCCCAGCACGGCCCAGGGCGCCCATCCAGGGAGCCTGCGGGAGCCCACGGCGCCGGTCGCCTGTGCAGTCGTGGTCATGATCAGTTCGCTCCGGAGAACTCGGCGCGGCGGGCGATCACGGCGCGGGCCGCCATGTTCACCCCGAAGGTGAGGACGAAGAGCATCAGACCGGATGCGATCAGCACATCCACACCCAGCCCGGAGGCCTCGGGGAACTGGCTGGCGATGTTCGCGGCGATCGACTGGTGCTGGCCCGGCTGCAGCAGATAGAAGTTGATCATGAACCCTGGTGAGATGACCATCAAGATGGCCATCGTCTCGCCCAAGGCCCGGCCCAGCCCGAGCATGGCGGCAGAGATGATGCCCGAGCGCCCGAACGGCAGCACCGCCTGACGGATCATCTCCCAACGGGTGGCACCCAGGGCGAGGGAGGCCTCCTCGTGCAACCGGGGTGTCTGCAGGAAGACCTCCCGGATGGTCGCGGTGATGATCGGCAGGATCATCACCGCCAGCACGATGCCGCCGGTCATGATGTTGCGCGCCGGTGCCTGATAGTCGGCGAACAGCGGGATCCAGCCCAGGTTGTTCGTGAGCCAGTCGAACAGTGGATGCAGCACCGGCTGCAGGAACTGGATACCCCAGAGCCCGAAGATGATCGACGGCACCGCGGCCAGCAGGTCCACCAGGTACCCCAGGCCCTGGGCGAGGCGGCGGGGGGCGTAGTGGGAGATGAACAGGGCGATGCCGATGCTCAGCGGCACCGCGATCAGCAGCGCGATCACCGATGACAGGACGGTGCCGAACAGCAACGGTGCGACATAGCCGGCGAGGCTGCGCCCGCGCATGATGTTGACGGTGTCGTAGTCCGCCTGGCTGGCGATCAGCGCCGGCCAGGACCGCCAGAGGAGGAACGCCGCGACGGCCGCGAGGATCACCAGGATCGCGACGCCGGCGCCGGTGGAGATCCCGGCGAAGATCCGGTTGCCGAGCCTGCCCGGGGCCCTGCCCGGTCGTACCGCGAGCTCGCGGTCGTGGGTGCTCGTCCGTCGCGGCTTGGTGAGGGTGCTCACGAACGCTCCTTACGGCACACCGGGATGCCACTACGCGCAGGCAGGTTGGTGCCGCAGCAAACCTGCGGCACCAACCTGTGCGCTGTCAACCTGGGCAAATGATCAGGCTACCGAGATCTGGTCGAGGATCTCCTCGACCCGCTCACGCATTTCCGGAGAGATCGGAGCCGAGCCGGCCACGCCGGGATCGGAGGCCCGGTTCTGGCCGTCCTCGCTGGCTACATACCGGAAGAACTCGGCCACGTTCGCCGCGTCCTGCTCGTCGTCGTACACCGAGCACAGGCTGGAGTAGGCGATCTGGACGATCGGGTAGGAACCGGACTCATCGGTGTCGCGCGCCAGGTCCACGGTCAAGCGCCACTCGCTGGCGGTCTCGGCCGCCGGAGAGTTGGCGACCACCTGGGCAGCGGCCTCCGGGGAGAACGGAACGTACTCATCGCCCACACCCACGGCCACGGTGCCCAGGTCACCGGCACGCGAGGCGTCGGCGTAGCCGATCGCGCCCGCGGCTCCGCTGACCACGTCGATCACACCCTGGGTCTGGGCACCGGACTGGGTGCCGTCGATGGGCCAGACGCCGTCCGGCTCGTGCTGCCAGACGTCCGGGGCAGCCTTGGACAGATAATCGGTGAAGTTGTCCGTGGTGCCGGAGTCGTCCGAGCGGTTCACCGGGATGACGTCCAGGTCGGGCAGGTCCACATCGGGGTTGGCCTCAGCGATGGCCGGGTCGGACCAGTTGGTGATATCGCCGTTGAAGAGCCCGGCGATGGTGTCCGAGTCGAGGTTGAGGTGCTCGGCTTCCACGCCGGGCAGGTTATAGATGACCGCGATCGGGCTGATGTACAGCGGCAGTTCGATCACGTCACCACCGAAACAGCGTTCCGCGCCGGCGTCGATCTCCTCCTGGGAGAACATCGCGTCGGAACCGGCGAACAGGGTGGCTCCGTTCAGGAACTGCTCCCGCCCCGTGCCCGACCCCACCGAGTCGTAGTTGACGTCCACTCCGGTGCGTTCGGTGAAACCGGCCTGCCAACCCACCATCGCGTTCTCCTGCGAACTCGCGCCGGCGCCGGCAATACTGCCGGACAGTTCCACGTCGTTTCCGGCGCCGGTGTCGGTGCCGTTGTCGTCCGTGCCGTTGTCGCCCCCACAGGCAGCGAGTACCAGTGCCATCGCACCGATCGAGGCGACGCCCGCCACTCGGCGGCTCAATCCAGCCTTCACGTTGGTCCCGTTCTGATCGAGGTCTCCGCACGGTTCTCCGCGCGGTACAGACGTGACGCTAGGCATCCCGGGTGACGGACCGGGGCCGCGGAGGTGAACGCGGGATGAACACGCCGTCACAGTGCGTGTGAGGAAGGGCACGTTGCCTCGGCCGGGCGGAGACCGGTCAGGCGTTGGCGCTGGCGGGGCGGTGCATCTCCATCGAGACCACCCGGACCTTGCGCTTGCCCGGCCTGGCCAGATGCAGCACCAGCACCTCCCCGGTGCGCAGATAGGGATCGGCCTCGGGCAGCACCCGCAGCACCCGGTGCGGACTCTTGCGTTCCACCGCGTCCAGAATCGCCGGCATCACCGGGCGGTGAGTGCAGATCAGCACCGGGGCATCCCTGCGGCCGAGCAACTCCGCCACCAGTTCACGGACGCTGCGTGGGTCCTCCTTCGCGGCGTGCTCGGTGATCTGCGGCGCCATGAACAACTCGATGCCGGAGGCCTGCGAGTACGGCACCACGGTGTCGTGGCAGCGTGCCCACGGGCTGGTGATGATCTCCTCGGCGCCGTAGGCGGCCAGCAACGGCACCAGCGCCCGCGCCTGGGCATGTCCGGGTCTGGTCAACGGCCTGGTGTCCTCACCCTTCTGCCAGGCCGAGCGCTTCTTGGCGCGTCCGTGCCGGGCGATCAACACCGTCCAGGTATCCAGGAAGCCATCCTCATGCAGATCGATCAGCGCACCCAACGGCTCCCGGTCGGCCTTGCGGGTGAGCATCTTCCAGGCCCTGCCGGCGTCAACCCAGCGGGCCTCGTCCACCTCACCCTCGGCGGGCTCGATCCGGCCGCGCGCCCGCACGGACCCACGATCGCCGTCGATCACCCGGGCCGCCCAGTACACGCACACCTTGGTCTTGGTGGAGTTCAACGGGTACTGCACCACCGGCAGAGGCAACCCGAGTTCCACGTGGTACCCGGTCTCCTCCGCCACCTCCCGGGCCGCGCACGCGGGCAGGCACTCCCCCACGTCCACCTTGCCCTTGGGCCAGGACCAGTCGTCATACCGGGGCCGATGGATCAGCAGCACCTGCAGGCTGCGCTTCTTCACCCGCCACACCAGGGCACCGCCGGCGTAGACGCGCTCGCGCTTCTTGCCCACCTGATCAGCGGTCCGAACCGGTGCGACGGCGGATCGCCATGAGATGCTCCTGCAGGTCCAGCAACGGTTCGCCGCGGGAGTCCTGGTGGACCCGCCGCCAGTGCGGCTCGCCCTGCTCGCCGGTCGCCAGCCACCATGAGGCGGTGCCGTCGTCGACGGAGAGGTCCAGCAACGAGACCAGGTCGTTGACCTGACCGGGATCGACCACCCGGACCAACACCTCCACCCGTCGGTCCAGGTTGCGGTGCATCAGATCGGCACTGCCGATGTAGACCTCGGGGTCACCGTCATTGGCGAAAGCGTAGATACGGGAGTGTTCCAGGAAGCGGCCCAGGATGGACCGGACCCGGATGTTCTCGCTCATCCCCGGCACCCCGGCCTTGAGCCCGCAGATGCCGCGCACCACCAGGTCCACCGGCACCCCGGCCGCCGAGGCCCGGTAGAGCGCATCGATCGAGGCCTCGTCCACGATGGAGTTCATCTTGAACCGGATCCAGGCCGGCTTGCCGGCCTTCTTGTTGGCGATCTCCCGTTCGATCCGCTCCAGCAGGCCGGCGCGGATGGAGCGGGGGGCCACCAGCAGCCGGTGGAACTTGGACTTGGGTGCGTACCCGGACAGTTGGTTGAACAACCGCGTCAGGTCCTGGCCCACGTCGCTGCTGCAGGTGAGCAGCCCGTGGTCCTCATAGTGCCGGGCGGTCTTGGGGTTGTAGTTGCCGGTGCCCACGTGGCAGTACCGGCGCAGGCCGTCGGCCTCCTGGCGAACCACCAGGGAAAGTTTGCAGTGCGTCTTCAGGCCCACGATGCCGTACACCACGTGCACCCCGGCCTGCTCCAACTTGCGCGCCCAGGAGATATTGGCCTGCTCATCGAACCGGGCCTTGATCTCCACGATCGCCAGCACCTGCTTGCCCGCCTCTGCGGCGTCGATGAGGGAGTCCACGATCGGGGAGTCCCCGGAGGTGCGGTACAGGGTCTGCTTGATGGCCAGGACGTTCGGGTCGGCGGCGGCCTGGGACAGGAACTGCTGCACCGAGGTGGAGAAGGAGTCGTAGGGGTGGTGCAGCAGGATGTCGCGGTTGCGGATCGCCTCGAAGAAGTCGGTCGGGTTGGCCGACTCCACCTCGGCCAGACCACGGGCGGTGGTGGCCACATGCTTGGGGTAACTCAGTTCGGGCCGG
Organism: Pseudactinotalea sp. Z1732; assembly: GCF_049724975.1. Lineage (NCBI taxonomy): Bacteria > Bacillati > Actinomycetota > Actinomycetes > Micrococcales > Cellulomonadaceae > Pseudactinotalea > Pseudactinotalea sp. Z1732. Next base: position 357,512 of record NZ_JBMPQC010000003.1, read on the forward strand.
TCCAGGTCCGCCACCAGGTTCATCCCGGTCAGGTCCAGCGGGGCGGGAACGTCATAGACGTCGGACTCCGAGACCGACAACTCCCGGATCAGCATCTCCCGCAGCCGCGGGGCGAACCCGGCGGCCAGTTCAAGCCGCACCGGTGGACCGAAGCGGCGACGCAACAACTCCTTCTCCAGCGCCTTGAGGAGGTTCTCCGCGTCGTCCTCCTCCACCTCCAGGTCCTCGTTGCGGGTGACCCGGAAGGCGTGGTGCTCCACCACGTCCATCCCGGGGAAGAGGTAGTAGAGGAAGGAGGAGATCACCTCTTCGATCGGGACCAGCGAGGTCACGCCGTGATCGTCCGGGGCATCCTGCACCCGGTGCGGGCGACCCCGGTGGTCCACTGCGATGAAGCGGGGCAGCAGGGGTGGCACCTTGACGCGGGCGAAGTGTTCCTTACCGGTGGCCGGGTTGCGCACGATCACGGCCAGGTTCAGCGACAGCCCGGAGATGTAGGGGAAGGGATGGGCCGGGTCCACCGCCAGGGGGGTCAGCACCGGGAAGATGTTCTTGCGGAAGTACTTGTGCAGCCGCTCCTGCTCGGCCTCGTGCAGTTCCTCGAAACGCACCGAGGTGATGCCATGCTCATCCAGCGCCGGGCGCAGGACGTCGGCGAACAGGGCGGCATGGCGGGCGGTGAGCTCATGGGCCCTGGCCGAGATCATCTCCAGCACCTGCCTCGGGAGCAGACCGGAGGCGGCGGTGACGGCCATCCCGGTGGCCATCCGCCGTTTCAGTCCAGCCACCCGCACCATGAAGAACTCATCGAGGTTGGAGGCGAAGATCGCCAGGAACCGCACCCGCTCCAGCAGCGGGATGTCCGGGTCCTCTGCCAGTTCCAGCACCCGCTCGTTGAACTGCAGCCAACTCAGTTCCCGGTCGGCGAACCGATCCGGAGGCAGTTCGACTTCAGCCTCGCCGGCGCGCTCCGGGGCACCGTCGGTCGACACCGGCACCTCCGGCACCTCCGGCGCTTGTGCCAGGGTGGTGGTCACCGCACCCTCACGGCTGCCTACGGACTCGCTCATGGCCCTATCGTGGCAGGTCGCTCGCGGTCTGGGGAGGTCGTCGCGGTGTATTGCACGTGAATGGCGTCCCGCTCGAACCCCACGCGCCGGTAGGTACTGATCGCGGCGGCATTGTCACCCTCGACGTACAACTCGAGTCGGTCCGGGCCCGTCCGGGCGAAGTGGTCCATGGCCACCGCGGTCAGCACGGTCCCCACCCCGCGGCCCTGCGCGGCCGGATCGACGCCGAGGGCGTAGATTTCCCCGGTGCGCGCACCGTCGTCGTCGGTGATCTTGACCCACATGCTGCCCAGCAGTTCCCCGCTGCCGGCGTCCTCGGCGAGCCAGAAGGTGGTCGGGTCGAACCAGTCCTGCTGCTGCCGGGCCCGCAGGTCGGCGTGGTCCAGGCGGCCCTGTTCGGGGTGGTCGGCGAACGCTCGGGCGTTCACCTGCAGCCAGGCGTCCTCATCGGCGCCGACCTCGAAGGTGCGGATCCGGAGGTCCTCAGGCACCACCACGGGCTCGATCTGCGCCGGCTGCGGCGACGGACGGCCCATCCGCCAGAGCTCGCGCACCACCACCAGGTCGTGCGCGGCCGCGGTCGCCCTGGCGCCCGGGAGGTTCCCGTGGGCCCAGAGACGCACCATGGGGTGGTCGGCCAGGACCGTGCGCACCAGCGCGCTCCCAAGGCCCCGACGGCGAAACTGCGGATGCACGGCGATCTCGGCCGAGTCCAGACTCACCTGGGCGAAGCCGGCCAGTACGTCGTCCGCGTCGTCAGTGTCGCCGTCGCGGCCCTGTGCGGCGCCGTCACCGCCGGGAATGAGGTACCGGGGCCTGCCCGGGCGAGTCAGGGTGAGCAGGGTGTCCTCGTCGAAGGCGGCCACGCCGTCGTCGGTCTCGACGTCTCGGGCAAGGTTCCGCACCGCCTCCACCTGGGCAGGACTCAACTCCTGCGTGCGCACCGGCTCCATCAGGTGAGCCGTCCGGCTCGGTGCAGCGATGCGGCCTCCTCCAGTTCCGCCGCCGTGTCCAGCAGCGACCCGGCGCGACGGGTGAGGATCTGGGCGGTGTCGGCGTCGTGGGTATCCACCCAGTCCGCATCCAGGGCCGAACCTGTGGCCAGCACCCGCAGGAAGGACCCGGCCCGCTCCAGCGCCACACCGAGGTCGCCACGGTAGACCCCGGACAGCACGGCGTCGAGCATGCGCCGGATCTCCTCGGGTCCCACCGGATCGGCCACACCGGCGACCACGCCGGCCACCTCGGCGCGGTTGGCACCGAGCCGGAACCGCTCCGCGATCGTGTCCGGGTCCCGCCGGCCCCACTCCCGCAGCAGGTACAGCCGCCAGAGTGCCCCGGGCAGCGTGTCCGGGGGGCTCTGGGACCAGATCTCGGCCACCGCCTCCAGGCCCTCGGTGTCGACCAGGGCGATCAGGCGCTCCACCAGTTCGGGGTCCTCGGCGCCCTCCCGACCACCGGAGACCATCGCTTGCGCAGTGGTGTGGGCGATCTCAGAGCGCGCGGCCGGATCCTCCTCCCCGACGATCGCCTCGGCCTGCTCGGGGGTGAGCATCGCCGGGCGGCGGAACCGATGCTGCTCCACGGAATCCTCCCTGGGTCACGGTGTGGTTGGTCTGGACGTCACGATACGCCGCAGCGTGATGAGGGCGCAGCCCGGTACCCTGCGGTGGCTTACGGTGACGGCACGGCCTACGCTGGCCGCGGCCCCTAACTCGAGAGGTACCTCGCGTGCACCGGACGATCCGCGCCGACATCGCCTTCACCATGTCCACCGGTCACACCAGGGTGGCCTTCATGGTGGCCGTGGCCAAGGTGCCCGGGCTGCAGGTCAGCGATGACTTCACGGTGAGCATGGACGGCAGCCCGGTCGAGGTGACCGAGGCCCCAGCCCCCCACCACGGACGCATCCACCTGCTCGACGTCGACGCCGGCGCGGACGCTCCGGGCAAGGTGGAGGTGGCTTACCGCGCCGAGGTGACCGGGGGTTCCCGGGCGGGTGCGGAGCAGGCGGAGGAGCCCTCAGCCACCGAGTTGCTCACCTACGTGCGCCCCAGCCGTTACGCCGAGTCCGACCGGCTGCTGCCCACCGCACGCCAGGAGTTCAACGGTCTGCAGGGTCCGGAGTTGCTGGACGCCGTCGCCGCGTTCGTCCACGAGCGCCTCTCCTACGTGCGCGGATCCTCCCACTTCACCGACGGAGCCGTGGACACCCTGCTGGCCCGGCGCGGGGTGTGCCGGGACTACGCCCACCTGGTGGTGGCATTGCTGCGCGGCCTGGATGTGCCGGCCCGGTGTGCGGCCGTGTACGCCCCGGGGCTGTCCCCGATGGACTTCCACGCCGTGGCCGAGGCCTGGGTGGAGGGGCACTGGCAGGTGGTCGACGCCACCCGGCTTGCCCCCCGGCAGTCGCTGGTGCGGATCGCCACCGGGCGCGACGCGGCCGATACCGCGTTCATGTCCTCCTACGGCGCCGGGGTGCGGCTCGGCCCACAGTCGGTGATGGCCACCCTGGAGGGGGAGCTGCCGATCGATGATCACGCCGCCGCGGTGCGGTTGCCCTGACGCGCAGTGGTATCGGGGGCGTAGCGGGCACGGTGCCCACCTGTGCCGTCGCCGACGCCCCCGACGCGGCATCCGGCGGGCCGTGTTACGACCGGTGCACCGACGGCGATACCCTGGGTCCCACGCACGGTGGGAGCATCGCCTGCGCGGGCCTCTAGCTCAATGGGTAGAGCAACGGACTTTTAATCCGTGGGTTCCGGGTTCGAGCCCCGGGGGGCCTACCCAACACCCCGCTGACCTGCATCAACGCCAGGAGCGCGGACGCGCAAGCGTCTCGTCCGCCACCATGTTCCGCCGGCAGGCGGTCGAGCACTGTCACGTGTGCCCCCAGGTGTCAGGTCACGGGTCGACGTTCATCGCGAAGAAGTTCTCGGCCACCGCAGCCCACAGGGAGAACGCCGCGACGCCGTGGCCGAATGCCCGGTACCGCGGCCCCCAGCGGCCACCCCGACCTGGCGGCCGCGAAACCAGGGCCAGCCCGCCGGCGAGATTCGCGGTGCCCCACACCAGGTTCGCCCACCGGCCCGACGTTCGCCCGCCCAGCGGACTCATGTGCTGGTGTCCGGCGGCGGCGGTGGCCAGATGAGGCAGGCTGTTCGCGCAGAGCACCCCGGAGATGAAGGACCTCACATTGTCCCGTTGCATTCCTTGAATCTAATGCGGCGCGCCCGGCGCGGTCCATCAGAATTCCCCGGCTCCTCCGGGCCCCTGCTGAGGTATGCGACCTCTTGGTCGAGCCGCGTCGCACCCATGGGCGGCGATCGATCGCGCGCTGCGCGCCTGGGTCAGGACAACACGTCCTTGGTGGCGAACCGTCCGTAGGCCAGGGCGCCGAACACCGCCACGTAACCCGCCTGCAGCAGCGCACTGTCGGCGAAGGAGCCCCAGGCGATCGGTTGGCGCAGGAGGTCGGCGAAGTCCATCCAGTAGTAGTTCAGCAGCCACGGGTGCAGCCATGCCAACTGGTCGAGCGCCCCGAGCACCTGCATCACGATCGCCACCACGACCGTGGCCGCCATCGCTCCCACCGGCACCACGGTCAGGGTGGAGATGAACAGTCCGACCGCCCCCAGCCCCAGCATCGACACACTCACGAATGCGCCGACGAGAAGTGCTCGCCCGAGCGCCTCCCAGGCGCCGATGGTGTCCCCGGAGAGCAACGGCACCGGGTCGACCGGGAAGAGCAGTGCCCCGATCACCGACCCAGCCGTGACGATCACCGCCGTGGCGAGCACGCAGAACATCGCAATGCCCGCGAACTTGATCAGGAGCAGCCGCCCCCGCCGCACCGGCGCGAGCAGCAGGTACCGCAAGGTGCCCAGCCCGGCTTCACCGGCGACCGCATCCCCGGCGACCACCCCGACGGTCAGCGGCAGGAACAGAGGGATCGTCACGACCAGCGCGGTGATCGAGACGAACAGCCCGTTCTGGGTGACCCGGTCAAGGAACGGCGGCCCCTGGCCGGGCTGCACCGGGTCGGCAGAGACCTTGACCACCACAGCGATGAGCACCGGAATCGCGGCGAGCGCCACGAGCATCGCCCAGGTGCGGCGCCGCCGCAGCAGCAGCGTCAGTTCCGATGCCCACATCGACCAACCGCTCCCGCCCGCTCCGGCCGCGGGACCGGTACGCCCGGCGTCCTCGGCCTTCGCGGTGGTCGGCGTGCTCCGCCCGTCCATCGCCTCACCCGGCAACGTCGAACCCCTCCCCGGTCAGCGCGACGAACCGCTCCTCGAGCGTTTCGCGCACGACGCCGAAGCCTCTGAGCCGTACCCCGCCGGCGACGAGTTCGGCCGCGATGGTCTCCGGTAGGTGTCGCTCCTGCAGAACGGCGGTGACGACGGCGACGCGTTCCGGCGTCGAGGAGACCGGGGGCGTCGCAAGGTCGGTCGCCGCGTCCGCAGCGTTCCCCGTCCCCGGTCCCTCGTCGTCGGAGGTGCGCAGTCCGATCCGGGACAGCACCGCGCGGGCGCACTGCGGGTCGGGCGTGACCACCCGCACCCGCGCCTGCCCCAGATCCTGCAGATCGGCCAGGCTGCCCTGGGCGACTAACCGGCCTCGGCTCATCACTCCGACATGGCTGCAGGTCTGCTCCACCTCGGCCAGCAGGTGGCTGGAGACCAGCACGGTCGCCCCCTCCCCGGTGAGGGACCGCACCAGCGTCCGCACCTCCCGGGTGCCCTGCGGGTCCAGCCCGTTGGTCGGTTCGTCGAGCACGAGCAGTTCCCGTGGCATCAGGAGGGCGCCGGCGATCCCGAGTCGCTGCTTCATGCCCAGGGAGTAGGCGCGCACCCGCTTGGTTCCGGCGTGACTCAGACCGACCTTCTCCAGTGCCGCCGCCACGCGGGTCTCCCGGGTGCGGGGCGGGGCGGCAGGGTTGGCCGCATCCAGGCGCCGCAGGTTCGCCGCACCGGACAAGTAGGGATAGTGCGCGGGTCCTTCCACGAGGGCGCCGACTCGTGGCAGGACCTCACCCAGGCCCTGTGGCATGTGGTGCCCGAGCACGTGCGCGGTGCCGGCCGTGGCCGAGGCCAGCCCGAGCAGCAGTCGGATCGTGGTGGTCTTGCCCGAGCCGTTGGGCCCGAGGAACCCGAACACGCTTCCGCGCGGGACCACGAGGTCGAGGTCGTCGACGGCCTTGTGCGTACCGAACGTCTTGGTCAGGCCCTCGGTGCGGACGGCGAGTTCGGTCACGACCCGGCGAGGGACTGCAGGTACTCCGGGGTGACGGCACCGATCAGGGCCTGCCCGTCGTCGGTTACCAGCACGGACAGCAGGTTTGTGGACAGCAGACGCCCGGCGCCGGTGTCCTGGGTGAGTTCGCGCACGAGTGGATCATCCAGTGCGCCGGATTCGTCCACCGGTAGCACCAGGACCGCGTCCCAACCCTGCCCGATCACCACGTGGTCGTCCGGCTTCTCGGGTGCCCCGGTCCCGGCCCCCTCCGGGCACGGCGGGAGCTCCACCTCCTCCACGCTCGCCCCGGCGGGCGGGGTGAAGTCGAAGAGCGTGGCATCGGGGGGCTCGAACGTGATCGCGCTGTACTGGGCCCGAACCGCCGGTTCGTCCTGGCCGCGGGCGTGCACGGTGACGCCCAGCGGGAAGCCCGTCTCTGCGTCGACGGCCAAGGCCACCTGCTCCACCAGGGAGTGTTCGCTGCCGGGCGCCAGCACCAGGGTGTAGGCCGAACGCCCGGCCACGCGTTCGCCCGCGCCGACGGTGACGTCGGTATCGGTCTCCAGGGCCTGCAGAACGTCGGCGGCGACCTCATCCGGTGTGGGGACCGGCCCGGGGCCAGGCGGCTGGCCGCCGTGGTCGAACCAGGAACCGTGTGGCCCCTGGCCGGGGCGGCACACCTCGTCGCCGGGTGCCGGCAACGCCAGGTGGGTGGCGGCATTCTCACGGGAGTCGTAGAACCACACCTCCTCCTCGGTGCGGATCACGTTCCGTTCGGCCAGATCGTCCAGCACCTGGATGCGCCCCTGCTGCCCGTCGACGTAGACCCGTGCGGTGTGCTCGCCGGTCAGCAACTCCAGGACCTCACCCACTCCGGAGCCGCCGCGCTGCCCGGCGTTCTCATCACCGGCGCCCTGGGTCTGCTCCGGTGCGGCATCCTCAGCGAGATCCGGTGCCGGCATGCCGCCGCGGTTCCCGTGGCCGAAGGCACCATCCAGGCCGGACAGATCGGGCAGTCCGAGTTCGGTGCTCGTCTGGAACTCCCCGGAGAATGCCTCCACCGAGTGCTCGGCCACCATGGTCAGGACGTCCTCGGGTGACTTCTCGGGCAGGTCGGCCGAATCGGCCTGCGCCGCGAGCCCGACCCCGCCCGCGATCACGACGCCGACCACTGCGGCCGGTAGCCAGCGGTGCCATCTGCGGGTCATCGTGACCTCCTTGAGAGTGCTGGTTCGACCATACGCCCCGCCGTGGCCGCCGACCAGTACTCACCATTCCCGGTGCGATAAGGCGCCCGCGGCGGGTACGGACCTCGGCTGAGCGTTGCTCAGAGTTTGGAGAACATCGCCTCGAAGGAGGGGACGTCGTCGTACAGGTCGCCCGGGCGGGTCTCGTCCCGGGCCGCCACGAGTTCGGCGAGTTCGCGACCGGCCCGGCTGATCCGGGCCGGGAGCGGATTGACGTCGTCGGCCTGACCGGACCAGTCGTCGGTGGCGACGAACACCGCGGTGGTGACCACGTCGGTCCGCAGGTAGGTGAACATCGGCCGGATCGCGTACTCCAGCGCCAGGGAGTGCCGCGCGGTACCGCCGGTGGCCCCCAGCAGTACCGGCATCCCGGTCAGGGCCTCCTTCTCGATGATGTCCACGAAGGACTTGAACAACCCCGACGCTCCGGTGGTGTAGATCGGGCTGACGGCGATGACGCCGTCGGCGGCGGCGAGGCGCTCCAGCACTCCCTTGAGGTCTCCGGAGGGGAACCCGGACAGCATCGCGTTGACGGTGTCGTGGGCGTGGTCGCGCAGTTCCACGACCTCCACCTGCGCCTGGACGCCGCGGGCCTTGAGTTCACTCACGGCGGCCTCGACCAGCCGGTCGGTGAGCAGCCGGGTCGAGGAGGGCTTGTTCAGGCCACCGGAGATGGCGACGATCGTGCGGGTAGTCATCAGGGGTGAGTCCTTTCTTCAGAGTCCGAACGCGGCGCCACGCTGGGCGGCGCCGGCGGCGGCGGTAGCGACGTCGTCCTCGGCTCGGCGGCCGGTCCAGCGGTCCTCGCCGGCCACGTGCTGGCCCTGGGACGTGCCGGCCTCGGCGACCTGGGCCACCCGGTCGGCGTGGCTGGGCGGGTTCGAGGGGACATGCGCGGGACGGGCTGCCTCGTTGATCTCGCGCAGCGCCGGCACGATCTCCTCGGCCAGGATGTCGATCTGCTCCAGCACCGTCTTCAACGGCAACCCGGCGTGATCGATGAGGAACAACTGCCGCTGATAGTCGCCCACGTGCTCGCGCATCGTGGCGTAGCGGTCGATGATCTGCTGCGGTGAACCCACGGTCAGGGGGGTCTCGCGGGTGAAGTCCTCCATCGAGGGTCCGTGACCGTAGACCGGGGCGTTGTCGAAGTAGGGCCGGAACTCGTTCCACGCGTCCTGGGAATTCTTCCGGGCGAAGAACTGTCCGCCCAGGCCCACGATCGCCTGGTCCGCCTTGCCGTGGCCGTAGTGCTCGAAGCGCTTCCGGTAGAAACTGACCATCTTCTTGGTGTGGTCGATCGGCCAGAAGATGTTGTTGTGCAGGAACCCGTCGCCGTAGAAGGCGGCCTGCTCGGCGATCTCGGGGGTACGGATGGAGCCGTGCCACACGAACGGCGGCACCCCGTCCAGCGGGCGGGGGGTGGCGGTGAAGCCCTGCAGCGGAGTGCGGAACTTCCCGTCCCAGTCCACCACGTCCTCGGTCCACAGGCGGCGCAGCAGGGCGTAGTTCTCGATCGCGAGGTTCACGCCCTGGCGGATGTCCTGGCCGAACCAGGGGTAGACCGGGCCGGTGTTACCGCGGCCCAACATCAGGTCCATCCGGCCGTCTGCGAGCACCTGCAGCATGGCGTAGTCCTCGGCGATCTTCACCGGGTCGTTGGTGGTGATCAGGGTGGTCGCGGTGGACAGCGTGATGTGCTTGGTGGTCCCGGCCAGGTAGCCCAGCATCGTGGTGGGCGAGGAGGCCACGAACGGCGGGTTGTGGTGTTCACCGGTGGCGAAGACGTCCAACCCCGCCTGATCGGCGTGCTGGGCGATGGTCATCATCGCCCGTACCCGCTCGGTGTCGTTCGGCGTGTGACCGGTGCTGGGGTCAGTGGTGACGTCACTGACGCTGAAGATTCCGAACTGCATGGTGCAGGCCTCTCAAGAAACTCGATGCATTTGCATATACACCCCTACAAACATCACCGCCACCGGATCTATTCCGGCACACTGCCGCCCTCGAGAACGAGCGTTGTGGTCGACGGCGACGTTCCTACCACTCGCCCTCGACCGCCAGGGTCGCCCTCGGCGGTGGTGGTTGCGGTGAGGGCGGCGTGGGTGGCGGCGGGGGGGCGGCCGGTGTGGGGTGACCCGACCTTCTGCGGGGTGGGGTTGTTAGACTCGGAGATCACGACACGGGGTGCCGCCCACCGCGCGGCTGAGATGACACCCGTCGAACCTGCACTAGTTCGTACTAGCGAAGGGAATGTCCATGACTGATGTCTCCGGTCACACCGAATCGGTAGGCCTTCCGGAGGCGGTCGACGTGACAGAGCAGGCCGCGCACCTGCTGCGAGCCCTGCGGGAGCACAGCCCGTTGGTGCACAACATCACCAACCACGTGGCTACGAACTTCTCCGCCAACGCGTTACTGGCGATCGGGGCGGCACCGGCCATGGTGGACACGGCCGAGGAGGCGGGGGTGTTCGCCCCGATGGCTTCCGGACTGCTGATCAACCTGGGCACGTTGTCCCATCAGCAGCGCGACGCCGGCCGGGCGGCGGTGAGCGCCGCGAGCGAAGCCGGCACCCCGTGGGTGCTTGACCCGGTGGCGATCGGAGCCCTGCCGTTGCGCACCGGTTTCGCCGCCGAACTGCTCGCCGCCGGGCCCACGGCAGTGCGCGGCAACGCCTCGGAGATCATCGCACTGGCAGGCGCCGGGGCCGGTGGGCGCGGGGTGGATTCCGCAGACGACACCGACACAGCCGCCCCGGTCGCCGCAGCCCTGGCCCGCGAGACCTCGATGGTGGTGGCGGTCTCCGGTGCGCGTGACCTCATCACCGACGGGTCAGCGGCCATCAGGGTCGATAACGGCCACCCGCTGCTCACCCGGATCACCGGCGCCGGCTGCGCACTCGGCTCGATCATCGCCGCGATGCTCGGTGCCCGTGGGACCACCAGCGCGCTGACCGCGGTAGCCGCCGCGCACGTGGTCTACGGCATCGCCGCCGAACAGGCTGCCACCGACGCTCACGGCCCGGGCACGTTCCTGCCCGCGTTCCTGGACGCACTGGCCGGCATCACCCCGGAGCAGGTGATCGAGCAGGCTCGGGTCGAGGTGCTGGCGGCACCGGCGCCGGACCCGCAGGAGGCCTGAATGCAGCCGGGCATCTACCTGGTCACCGACCGCGAGTTGTGCGCACCGCGCGGCGTGCCCGCCACGGTGGCAGCCGCGGTGGCCGGGGGGGTGCACACCGTGCAACTGCGGGACAAGGAGGCCGACCTGGACGATCACCTGCGTCAGTTGACGCACCTCGCCGAGGTGATCGATGGCCGGGCGCGCCTGCTCGTCAACGACCGGCTCGACGCCGTCGTCGCCGCACGCAGCCGCGGCCTGCCGGTGCACGGGGTGCACCTGGGGCAACTCGATGACGCAGCGGTCGCGGCCCGTGCGGAACTGGGACCGGAGGCGATCGTCGGTCTCACTGCCAATACAGTCGCGCACCTAGAAGCCGTCGCCGCCCTACCCGGGGGCACCGTCGACTACCTGGGAGTGGGGGTGATCCGGCCGACGACGACGAAGACCGACCACCCGGACGCGCTCGGTATCGAGGGGTTCGGCCGGTTCGCCGCCCGGACGCCGCTGCCGTGCGTGGCGATCGGCGGCGTGCGGCCCGAGGACGCCGGGCCGCTGCGGCGGGCCGGGGCCGGCGGGGTGGCAGTGGTCTCGGCGTTGTGTGCGGCGCCGGATCCCGAGACGGTGGCCCGGGGGCTGCGTACCGACTGGGACGCCGCAGGATCCGGCCCGGGCAAGGCCGGCGCATGAGCATTCCGCGCGTCTTGTCCATCGCCGGATCCGACCCCTCCGGGGGCGCGGGGATCCAGGCGGACATCAAGTCGATCGCGGCCAACGGCGGATACGGCATGGCGGCGGTCACTGCGCTGACCGCACAGAACACCCGCGGGGTCCGGGGTGTGCACGTCCCCCCACCGCAGTTCCTGGTCGACCAACTCGAGGCGATCAGCGAGGACATCCGGGTCGATGCGGTCAAGATCGGGATGCTGGCAAACACGGCCACCATCGAGGTGGTCACCGGGTGGCTGGAGCGCAGCACGGCAGCCTACGTGGTGCTCGATCCGGTGATGGTGGCCACCAGCGGAGACCGACTGCTGGACGCCGATACCTCCGGGGCGCTGTCCGGCCTCATCGCACGGGCCGGGTTGATCACCCCGAACATCCCCGAACTGGCTGTGCTCGCCGAAACCGAGACCGCTGGGGACTGGGAGGAGGCAACGGCGCAGGCGCGCCAGGTGGCCAGGAAGTACGGGGTGAGCGTGCTGGCCAAGGGCGGGCACCTGCCCGGGGAACGGGCCACCGATCTGCTGGTCTGGCCCGGTGGCAGCGTCACCCAGGTGTCCTCGGCGTGGATCGACACTCCCAACACCCACGGCACCGGTTGCTCGCTCTCCTCGGCGATCGCTACCCGGGTGGTCGAGCGTGAGGGCGACTGGGAGTCCGCCGTGCGCGTGGCCAAGGCCTGGCTCACCACCGCCCTGGCCGCTGCCGATGACCTCCAGGTCGGCTCCGGCCACGGCCCACTGCACCACTTCGCGGGCTCACCCGGGGCCGGTCGCCGCGCCCGGCGCGGGTGAGCCTCAGGCGGGCCGGAACCCGGTGGTCTCCGGGGGCACCTGGTGCCGGATCATCACGTGCCGCGTCACCGAGTAGTCCAGCACCGGTTCGATGCTCATGTCCTTGCCGAAGCCTGACCCCTTCACTCCCCCGTGCGGGGCCTCCGAAGCGATCGGCAGGTGGTCGTTGATCCAGGTCACCCCCACCTCCAACCGGTGGCTGACCCGGATCGCCCGGGCCACATCGGAGGTCCACACCGAGGAGGCCAGCCCGTAGGCGCTGTCATTGGCCAGAGCCACCGCCTGCTCCTCATCGTCGAAGGGCAGCGCCACCAGCACCGGTCCGAACACCTCGCCCTGGACGAGTTCGGAGTCCTGCGCGGCGCCGACCACCAGGGTGGGCGGGTAGAAGAACCCCGGCCCTTCCAGCGGCTCCCCGCCGGTGAGCACCTCGCCCCCCTGGCTCACCGCGCGAGTGACGAAGCCGTGCACCCGCTCCCGGTGGGCGGCGGAGATCAGTGGTCCGATGTGGGTCGCTGGGTCGTGGGGGTCCCCGGCCACCACGGTTTCCATGACGGCCCGCAGGGCATCGACCCCCTGATCGAAGATCTCCCGCTGCAGGTAGACCCGGGTCGCGGCGGTGCAGTCCTGACCGGTGGAGTAGGTGGCGCCCATCGCCACCGCGTGGGCCATCTGGGCGATGTCGGCGTCGGAGAAGACCACCGCCGGGGCCTTGCCGCCCAGTTCCAGGTGCACCCGTTTGACGCCCTCGACCGCCCCGCGCATCACCGCCTTGCCGGTCTGGGTGGACCCGGTCACGCTGACCATGTCCACCCCGGCGTGCCCGGCCAGCGCCGCGCCCACATCACCGTCTCCGGCGACCACCCCGAGCGCCCCCTCGGGCAGCCCGCACTCGGCGGCCAGTTCGGCGATCCGAACGGTGCTGCTCGGCGTCAACGGGGCCGGTTTGATCACCACCGAGTTGCCCGCGGCCAGTGCGGGTCCGATCTTCCACACCGCCATCACCAGCGGGAAGTTCCACGGGGCGATACTGGCCACCACCCCCACCGGGCGGCGCACCATCATCGAGGTGTACCCGTCGGAGAACACCCCGGCCCCGGTGCCGTCGGTGGAACGGGCCGCCCCGGCGAAGAAGCGTAGGTTGTCCGCGGCGAACGGGATCTCCCCCTCGGCCACCACGGTCCACGGCTTACCGGTCTCGGCCACCTCCAACGCCGCCAGTTCATCGGTGTGCGCCTCCAGCGCATCGGCGAGCCGCAACAGCACCCGCGCGCGTTCGGAGGGGGTTCGCCCGGCCCAGTCCGGCGCCGCCGCACCCGCGCTCGCCACGGCGGCATCGACGTCGTCGATCGTGGACAGGCGCACCGTGCGGGTGACCTCCCCCGTGGCGGGGTTGATCAGGTCCAGGAGTGTGCCCGCGGCGGCCGAGGGCCGTTCGGTGGAGACGGAGTCAGTCATGGGCCGAGCCTCTCACGAGCCCGGTGGCTCGGGGGTTCGCGCACGCCATGAGCCGGCTCGCTCCGCCACACCCTCCCGCCCGATCTCGACCAGCAGGTCCGCCGCCCTGTGCAAGCCGCGCCGGGCCCGGATCCGCTCCCCGATGCGCTCGGCCTCGGCCCGCATCGCGGTGTCGGCCAGCAGGTCCGCCACCGTTTGGCGCAGTTCGGCGGCGCTCACCCGGTAGGTGTCCACGCGCCGTCCCAGGCCCTTCTCGTGCACGCGTTGGGCGTTGTCGTACTGGTCCCAGAACAGCGGCATCAGCACCATCGGCTTCCCGAAGTGCAGCGACTCGGTGACGGTGTTGTTGCCGCCGTGGGTGACCACCAGGTCCACCTTCGGGATGATCGTGGTCTGCGGGAGGAACTCCGCGCCCCACATGTTGTCGGCGAGTTCGATCTCGGCGTGCAGCGGGCCCTTGGAGACGATGATGTGATAGTCGGTCTCGGCCAGGGCGGCGATCACGCTGCGCATCAGCCCCACGTCGGCGCCCCCGAGGGAGCCGAGGCTGAAGTAGATCAGCGGTTTGGATCCGTCCAGGAAGTGCGCCGGGATGTCCGCCTCGGCCTCGGTCTCGCGCACCGCCGAGTCGATCCGGTACCAGGTCGAATCCAGCGGACGGGCGTCGGTGTAGTCGATCTCGGCGGGGTACAGGTACAGGTTGCGGTCACCGGCGTGGCTGAACTCCAGGTAGGGCAGCGGCGGAGCACCTTGTTCCTGCACCCACGCGTTGAAGTCCTCCCACACCTCCCGGTGGGAGCGCTCGTAGGCCTCGCGGAAGGTGGCCCAGCCTTCCCGGTCGTCCTGCCCCAACCCGGAGAACACCGGGGCGATGTTCTCCCCGGGAACCTCCAGCGGGTTGCAGGAGACCACCCGCACGTACTTCGCCGGGGAGGTCATCAGGGCGGGGAAGGTGAGCACGTTGTCCAGGATCGTCACGTCGGGCTGGTTACGCTCGACCACCTCTCGCAGCGCCGGTGCGGAGTACTTCACCCCCTCGATCAGCGCCTCCAGGATCGGGCGACTCACGGTGGTCAGTTGCTCCTGGGTGCTCTTGAGGAACTCCGGGGAGATCTCCTGGATGTAGTTCTTCCAGAATGCCCCCGCGTCCTGCTCGGCCTCGTCCTGCGCTGGTGGCTCCAGGTCCACCAGGTCCTCGACGAACCCGTGCGGACTGAGTTGGCCGGCCCAAGAGGATTCCGACGCGAAGACCACCCGGTGCCCGCGGCGCACCAGTTCCTTACCGACCCCGATGCAGTTGTTCGTCGGCCCGTAGGCACTCTCCGGTAGGAACAGGAAGGTCAGGGATTCTCTTGTCACGGAGGTCTCCTCATCGATGTGCGCCTGGCTGCGCAAGCCTAGCCCGAGCTTGAACGTCGCCGCTGCCCCCACGCGCGTCAACGCCTGCTCCCGTCCGACAGCGGGCGGGACCTGAGAGGCTGTGGCCCATGGACGTGGTGAGGACCCGGCACGGGCGCCTGGCGCTGGACGAGGACGGGCGGGTGCAGGCGCTCAGCGCCCGTGGTGTGCCGGCCCGTGCCGGCGACGGACTGGCTGCGGACCTGGTGAATGCCATCACGGCAGGGCCGGCCGACGACGACGCACCCGCGCCGTCTGCAGGCGCCGCCTCCGTAGCACCCACCCCGCCCGACCAGGCCCGCGCGGCCGATCTGCCGGCCACCCCGGGGCATGTGGAGATCACCCGGCCCGGCCAGAACGCGACCGGACCGTCCGCCGCCGGTCCTGCGCCGGCGGCCGGTCCTGCGCCGTCGTCCGCCGGCCGGTCACGACCTCTCACCGGCGCGGACGAACGCGATTTCGGGGTGGACATGACCAACTGGTCGGTCGCCGTGGGGCAGTCCGTGGTCAAGGTGATCCACGCCTGGGGCAGCGCCGACCGGGCCGGGGTGATCCTGGACCACCTGGCCTCGATCGGCTCGGGCGTCACACCGGCGCTGCGGGGCCGGCTGGACTGGGTGCACCCGCGGGGCCGGGCCACCGTGGCGATGGTCACCGAACTCATTCCCGGCGCCACCGACGGGTGGACCTGGGCGGTCGATGACGTGCTGGCCCACCTGGACGGCGGACCCGAACCCACCTGGCCACGACAGTTGGGAGCGCTCGCGGCCCGGCTGCATACCGACCTGGCCCGGATGGGTCAAGGGCCACCGGCCCATGGCAGACGAGTGCGCGCCGATGCACACGACGCGCTCACCGAGGCCTTGGCGGTCACCGGCGGCGACGCCGGACGGCGCCTGCGCGATCGCCGCGGCGTCCTGGAGCAGGTGCTGGACACCATCCCCGATGACCTGACCGCGCCCACCATCCACCTGCACGGCGACCTGCACGTTGGACAGGTGCTGCGTGCGAACGAGCGCTACTGGGTGATCGACTTCGACGGTGACCCGCAACAGCCCGCGGCTCAGCAGCACCGTCGCGACCTGGCGGCGCGGGACGTGGCCCATCTGCTCACCTCGGTGGAGCTGGTGGCCTCAGTGTGTGCGCGACGACGCGACGGCGCGGAGCAGACCCTGCGCACCTGGGCCGGCGCCGGGCGTGCACAGGTGTTGGCCGCCTACCGGGCCGAGTTGGCGGCGAGACAGTCCTGCGGACTCCTCGACGCCGCAGCGCTGGAAGGGCTGATCGTGGCGCAACTGTTGCGCGAACTGACCTATGCCGCCACGTACCTGCCCCGCTGGCAGTACGCCGCCGACACCGCGCTGACCTTCCGCTACGGGGGATGATGGTGCCATGGACGTCACCCGCTTTCACGAAGACCTTGCCCTCGTCCCGCACCATCTGGAATCACTTGCCGGGGCACTCGAGGCGGGCCTGCCCGGTGTGGACCTGCTTCCGGCGGCCAGCCGGGTCCTGGTGCTGGGGATGGGATCCAGCGCCTACGCGGCCGGGTTGGTGGCTCAGGCCGCCCGCGCGCAGGGGGTCGCGGTGGAGGTATCGCTGGCCAGCGCCGAGCTGCTCCCACCCCCGGCGCCGGACCTGGTGGTGATCGCAGTCTCGGCCACCGGCGGCAGCGCCGAGGTACTGCACGCCGTCACCCGTTACGCCGGGACCGGCCGGCTCGTGGCGGTGACCAACAAGACCGACTCCCCCCTCGCCGAGGTGGCGGACGTCCTCGTCCCCCTGACCGCGGGGGTGGAGGCCTCCGGCGTGGCCTGCCGCACCTTCCGGCACACGGTCGTGGTGCTGTCGGAGGTGTTGCGAACCTACGGGTTCACCCCGACCGTGGCGCCGGCGGTGAGCGCTCGCCGGGCTGCCGGCGCCAACGCCGAGTTGCTCGAGGGGGCCCCGGCCTGGCTGCCGCAGGTGAGCAGCACGCTGCTGGGACCCCACGGCACGTTCCTGCTGGCCCCGCTCGAGCGGCTGGCCAGTGCCCAGCAGGGTGCGTTGATGATGCGGGAGGTACCACGCCGGCCGGCGTGGGCCAGTGAGACCGGCGACTGGGCACACGTGGACCTGTACCTGGCCCGCACCCTGGACTACCGGGTGCTGCTGTTCGCCGGTTCCCGCTGGGATGGCCAGGCCCTGGACTGGTTGGAGCACCGCGGTGCCACGTTCGTCTCCGTGGGAGCGGACCTGCCCGGCGCCGCGCACGTGGTGCGCTACGCCGGGGATGAGGACCCGCTGCTGGCGGTGCTCAGCGAGGTGCTGGTGGCCGAACTCGTGGCGGCACGGTGGCACGAGGCGGACCCGGACTTCACGTGGAGCGGCCGGTAGGTCAGAGCGCTGACCGCTACGGGTTGGCCCTGCCGACAAGGTGGGTCAGGAATCGAATCCCACGCCGAAGCGGTCGGCCAGGCGCAGCAGGAAGGTGTCCCGGCCGTCGTGGCGGGCGTCGGACTTGGCCACCGCCCGGCGCATCAGCTGGATCAGCGGATAGGCCAGCGGCTCCGGTGGCACCGGCATCGGTTTGGAGCCCACCATGGCCAGCCGGGTCCGCGGGGTCTCATCGCCCTCGAGCAGGTCGAGCATGGTCTCGGCACCGAACCGGGTGGCCCCCACGCCCAGCCCGGTGAAGCCGGCGCTGTAGGCCACATGCCCGCCCATGGCGGTGCCGTGGAATGCCACCAGGTTCGTGGACATGTCGATCATCCCGCCCCAGGCGTGGGTGAAGGTGATGTCCTGCAGTTGCGGGAAGGTGCTGAGGAAGTGATCGGCCAGGCGTAGGAAGGTCTCGGGTCGTTGCTCCTGCGCGCCGCGCACCTTGCCGCCGCGGTGGTAGATCGCGTCGTAGCCACCGAAGAGGATCCGGTTGTCGGCGCTCTTGCGGTAGTAGTGGAACTCGCGGGAGGAGTCGGTGATCCCGTGCCGGCCGGTCCAGCCGATCGCCTCCAGTTGGGCGTCGGTGAGCGGCTGGGTCATCAACGCGTAGTCGTAGATCGGCACCGAGAACCACTGGTTCCGGGCCAACAGCGCTGGGAAGCCGTTGGTGGCCAGCGCCACCTTCCGCGCCCGGATGGTCCCGCCGTCGGTACGCACCTGAACGTCGCGGCTGGACCGGACCAGGCCCCGCACGGGGGTGTGCTCATAGATCTGCACGCCCAGGTCCAGACAGGCCCGGCGCAACCCCCAGGCCAGTTTGGCCGGATGGACGAAGGAGTACCCATCCTTCTTGAACCGGCCGGCCAGGTACAGCGGTGAGTCGACCTGCTCGCGCACCTGGTCGCGGTCGAAGAATCGCGAGTCCGGGTCCGGCGAGGCGTGAGCTGCGGCGCGCAGCGGGTCCACCTGGTGTTCCTCGGTGGCCACCACCAGGATGCCGGTGTTCTCGTACTCGGCATCGATGCCGTACCGCTCGATGGACCGCTCCAGGCCGCGGAAGTTCGCCCGGGCCACCTGCTCGATCGCGGGCAGCTCGCCGGCGAAGTGGCGGGCGCCGTTGACCTCGCCATGGGTCAGGCTCATTTCGCAGAAGCCCCCGTTGCGGCCGCTGGCCGCCCAGCCCGCCTGGCGCGCCTCCAGCACGATCACCGACCGGCCGGGGTCACGTTCCATGGCGATCAAAGCCGCCCACAAGCCGCAGTATCCGGCACCGACCACCACCAGGTCCGCGCGGGCGTCACCGCTCAGGGCCGGGCGCGGAGCCGGCCGCGCCGGGGAGTCCAGCCAGAACGGGGTGGGGCTGGCGCCGGTGATCTTGCTCTGCAGCCACGCGGCGTCGTGTTGCAGGTCGTGGCCATAACCACGCGGCGTTGACGTACTCACTGCGCCACCTCCGCCGACCGTGCGGTGCTCACTGAGGCAGCCGCGTCATCTTTACTTTACCTACCGCCCTGGTCAGGATGGCACCGACGGCGGGGTCGGTGCATACCGACCCCGCCGGGCCGGCGTTCCGCCGGCATCATCGGTCTGATCCCAGGAGCATCCCATGACGACGTCCCCTGCCTACCGCACCCAGAACCCGGCCACCGGGGAGGTGCTGGCTACCTACGATTTCGCCACCGATGACCAGATCGCGGAGGCGCTGGCGGCCTCGGCGCAGGCATTCGGCGAGTTCGCCGCGAGACCGATCGAGGAACGGGCCGCGATCGTGGCCCGGATCGGTGAGTTGTTCACCGAGCGCGCGGATGAGTTGGCGACCACCATCACCACCGAGATGGGCAAGCCGATCGCCGAGTCCCACGAGGAGGTGGAGTTCTGCCGGGACATCTTCTCCTATTACGCCGCCGAGGGGCCGGGCCTGGCCGCCGACCGGGTGCTCACCGAGGCCGACGGTGCGCGCGCCGTGATCCAGCGCCGCGCACTGGGCCCGTTGCTGGGGATCATGCCGTGGAACTACCCCTACTACCAGGTGGCCCGGTTCGTGGCGCCGAACCTGATGCTGGGAAACACGATCATCCTCAAGCATGCCGAGATCTGCCCGGCCTCGGCCCTGGCGGTACAGCGCCTGTTCCATGACGCCGGGGTGCCGGCGGGGGTGTACCAGAACCTGTTCGCCACCCACGAGCAGGTCTCCACCATCATCGCCGACCCGCGGATCCAGGGGATCTCCCTGACCGGCTCTGAGCGGGCCGGAGCGGCCGTGGCCGAGCAGGCCGGGCGGCACCTGAAGAAGGTGGTGCTCGAACTCGGTGGGTCCGACCCCTATGTGGTGCTGTCCAGCTCGGACCCGCGGGCGGCGGCACGCGAGGCGCTGGCAGTGCGGATGGAGAACACCGGGCAGGCGTGTAACTCCAACAAACGCATGATCGTCCTGGCCGATGTGTACGAGGAGTTCGTGGACGAACTGCGCACCCAGGTAGCGGCGTTGACCCCGGCCGATCCGGCTACGGGCGCCGAGGGCACCTACGGGCCGCTGTCCTCGCCGTCGGCCGCTGCGTTGTTGCTGGAGCAGGTGCGCGACGCGGTCGACCACGGCGCCACGCTGCACGTGGGCGGGACCCACCTGGACCGGCCGGGCAACTACGTGGCCCCGGCGGTGCTGACCGACATTCCCGCCGGCGCCCGCGCCTACCGTGAGGAACTGTTCGGACCGGTCGCCGCGGTGTACAAAGTGGCCTCGGAAGAGGAGGCGCTGCGGTTGGCCAATGACTCCCCCTACGGCCTCAGCGGCACCGTGTTCGCCACCGAGCCGGGCCGGGCAGAGGCCTTCGCCGAGCAGATGCAGGTGGGGATGGCCGGGGCGAACGCCCCGGCACCCGAGACCGCGGACATGCCCTTCGGTGGGGTCAAACGCTCCGGCTACGGACGCGAGCTGGGTCCGCTGGGCATGGATGAGTTCGTGAACAAGCGCCTGTTCTACGTCGAGTCCGCCCAATCCTGACCACTGCGAGAGGTTGCGGTTCGGGCCTCAGGCGCGGGTGGGGCGCGGCGCGTGAATCAGGCGCGGGTGTCAGGAGCGGGTGGGCGCGCGCGAACCCTGGCCCGGGTGCACCGGGGGCAAACGCACCGCCAGGAAGGGCAGGAAGGTCTGGGTCAGCGGGCCGATCGCCAGGGCGAACAGCACCGTGCCGACCCCGACCACGCCCCCGAGCATCCACCCGGTGAGCACCACGATCACCTCGATCCCGGTGCGCACCACGCGCAGGCTCACCGGTAGCAGCCGGGCCAGCGCCGTGCTCAGGCCATCGCGCGGTCCCGGCCCCAGCTGGGCGCCGATGTACATCGCGGTGGCAATTCCGTTCAGGACGATGCCTCCGACCATCATCGGGATCCGGGCGGCCAGGGGCTCTACCGCCGGCACCACCATCAGCGCCAGGTCCAGCACGATCCCGACCCAGATCGCGTTGGCGATCGTGCCCACGCCCGGCATCTCCCGAAGCGGGATCCACAGCAACAGCAACAGCAACGACAGGCCGATGAGGATCGTGCCGATACTCAGCGGCAGGTGCCGGGACAGGCCGTAGTGGAGCACGTCCCAGGGCATCATGCCCAGGCCCGCCTGGATCATCACCGCGAGGGAGACACCGAACAGGGTCAGCCCCAGAAAGAGCGTCCCCAAACGCAGCGGCAACCGTCCGGCCCGCAACTGCTGGGCCGGGGTCATCCGCCGCAGACCCAGATCCTCCAAGGAACGACGCACGATCGGCCATGCTGCCACACCCCGCTTCCCTGTTGCCGGGCGTCTCACCGGGCCGGGGGCGCGGTGAGGGGCAGCAGCACAGCCAGTACCCTGGCCGATCATGATCGTGCGTGTGGCGGTGCCGGCCGATGTCACCGCCGCGCCCCGCCGCGAACCTCCCGGCGCCGCGGCCGCCGTCGGGGACGACGCGCGCCGGCGCGCCGGGGAGGCGACCTACCTGGTGGCCCGCGAGGCCGATGAGGTGATCGGTGGTGTGCTGGTGGCCCGCGGCGAGTTGCGGCACCTGCAGGTTGACTCCCGCGCCCGGGGGCGCGGGGTGGGCACCGCCTTGATCGCAGCCGCCGAGGACCTGCTTCGCGAACAAGGTCACGACCACGCCACCTTGGGGGTGGAACTGGGCAACCACCGGGCCCGCGCCCTGTACCTGCGCCTGGGTTACGTCGCCACCGGACGCACCGAAACCGTCAGTTACGCCTACGTCGCTGAGGACGGCACGCGCCGCCGCGCCACCGAGACCAACGAGGAACTGCGCAAGGACCTGAGGTAGTCAGCGGTTGACGACTCCCCCGGTCGCCCCGACGATGAACGCCTAGGCCGGTATCCGCGTACCCCAGGAGGCACTATGGCCGACGTCGCCGTCGTCGGTGCCGGCATCGTGGGCCTGGCCGCCGCCTACGCCGCGCGGCAGCGCGGGGCCGATGTCACTGTGTACGAACCGGCCGCGCCGGGCAGCGGGCAGTCCGCTGGGTGCTCGCGGATCTTCCGCCACGCCCACGACGATCCGCGCATGGTGACCTGGGCGGTGCGCAGCCGCCACATCTGGCGCCAGTGGGAACGCGACTTCGGCACCGAACTGCTCTCCGCTGACGGCGCACTGTCGCTAGGTGATGGTGCCCTCGACAAACTCCGCATCCTGGCCGGCATCGAGGGCGTCGAAGCTGCCCGGGTTGATCCGGATCAGGTCGCTCGAGCCCTCCCGATCCTGGCGCCCTACGACGGCCCGGCCGTTCTCGATACCGGCGGCGGATCGATCCGCACCGAGACCGCCATCGCGGCACTGACCGGGGCGCTGCACCAAGGCCTCGTCGGAGAGCAGGTCATCACCATCGGTCCCGCTGGTTCCCGGGTGGAGGTGCGCACCCTGACCGGTCGGCGCCGGCATGATCATGTGCTGGTCTGCGCCGGCGCCCGCACGGCCGAACTGGTGCCCGACATGGCTATCCCGGTGCGTCTCAGCGCCCATGTCCGTCTGACGTTCGCGGTGACCGGGGGAGTTCGGGAGCGACTGGCGACGCTGCAGGACTCCAGCGGGGCGTTCGGCGCAACCGGGGTCTACGCCGCAGCCCACCCCGGCAACACCCGCTACTCCCTGGGCCTGAGCAGCACCACCGACCTCACCGCCCCCGGAGGTGCGCAGCGCCTGGCCGACCTGGCCGAGCAGGCCCGGGCCTACGTCGCCACGGCCCTGCCCGGATTGGACCCGGACCCGGTGGGGCACGTGCACTGCTGGGTCACCGAACTGCCCTGGGGCTCCGACGGCGTCGGCGTGTGGCAGGGACCCGGGGTGAGCGCCGTCGTCGGGCACAACCTGTTCAAGCAGGCTCCCGCCCTCGGGCAGGCGTTGGCCCAGGCTGCCCTGGGCGAGGATCTGCCCGCCGACCTGGCGCCGGCGGCCCGGTTGGGGGGGCCACCCCACTAGCCACCGGCTGGCCGTACCGCCACCGGGTGGTCGCTGCGTGGTTACCGCCCATGAGAACGGAGGAGCATCATGGAACGACCGTCGATGAGACTCACCTCGATCACGATCGGTGCCCCGGAGCCGGCGGCGCTGGCCGCCTTTTACGCCGACCTGCTCGGACTGCAGGTCACCAGTGAGGAGCCCGACGGCGGCTGGGCCCAGATCCGCGCCCCCGAGGGGTCCGGGCCTACGCTGAACGTCGAGTTCGAACGTCACCACACCCGCCCGGTCTGGCCCGCCCGCCCCGGCGCACAGGTGGCCACCCAGCACCTGGACATCTGGGTGCAGGACCTGGACGCGGCGGTGCGATGGGCGCTCCGGTGCGGGGCCGTCGAGGCCGAGGTCCAACCCCAGCCGCAGGTGAGCGTCCTGATCGACCCCGCCGGCCACCCCTTCTGCCTGTTCACCTGAGCCAACGCGATGACGCGCGTGCCGGCCAAGGCCGGTAGCGGCTGAGTGCGCCCGGGCGCGCCGAGACCCACAACTTCCCGCCCACCGGTAAACCACGATCACGGACAGGTAACGCTTGCACGACGCCCTTGACCATGCCCGGAGGCTGCCCCACTATGTGACATACCACTCACCCAAAGACGGAGTTCAGGACTATGAAGTCAACTCGCAGCAAGGCCCTGGGGGCGCTGCTCATCGCCGGCGCACTGGCGCTCGGGGCCTGTTCGAACGGAGCCGGCGCCGGCACCGGCAACGGTTCGACCGGATCGGGGGACGACTCCGGCGGCGAGTCGGAGGTGACGCTGACCGAAGCCGGTTTCGCCCTGCGCACCCCCGCGGCCAGCCCCGGCGGGACCGTCACCGTCCTCGGCGCGGTGGACTTCTCCCACCTGGACCCGACGATGGGTAACGACGGCAACGTCAACAACTTCTACCACCTGATCTACCGCCACCTGACCAACTACGTCTACGACCCCGAGACCGAGGAGATGACGCTGGTCGGGGACCTCGCCGAGGACCTGGGCACCCCGAACGAGGACGCCACCGTGTGGACCTTCACCCTGCGGGAGGGCCTGCGGTACGAGGACGGCACCCCGATCACCTCCCACGATCTGAAGTACGCGCTGGAACGGTCCATGGACCCCGGCCTGGCGATCGGTTCGGACCTGCACATGGTGATCGACGGTGCCCGCGAGTACGCGGGCATCTACGACGCCCCGGAGGGCCTGGACTCGATCAGCACGCCCGATGACCGCACGATCGAGTTCACCCTGGAGCGGCCGTTGGCCGACTTCAACGCCGTGGCGGCCAACCCACCGTTCACCCCCTTCCCCGACGGCGAGGTGGACGTGGAGCAGATCGACGTCCAACCCATCGCCTCGGGTCCCTACCGGGTGGAGTCCTACGAGCGCGGCTCGCACGTCTCCCTGGTGCGCAACGAGGAGTGGGACCCGGAGACCGACCCGGTCCGCGCGGCGCAGCCCGATGCGTTCGAGTTCGTCTTCGGCCTGGATCCCAACACCATCGACCAGCGCGCGCTGACCGGACAGGGGGATGACCGCAACGCGGTCATCTCCAGCACCAACCCGCTGCTGCCGGCCAGCCTGGGCCGGGTGCTCGATGATGAGACGCTGCGGGAGCGCACCATCCAGATCCTGCCGACCTGCACCACGTTCCTGACCCTGAACACCACCAAGGACGTGATGTCGGACCTGACCGTGCGGCAGGCCCTCAACTACGCGATCGACCGGCAGAGCGTGATCACCGCCACCGGCGGGCCGGCGGTCGCCGAGGTCGCTACCGAGATGCTGCTGCCCACGGTGCCGGGCCGGGAAGAGTTCGACCTTTACCCGACCGACAACTCCGAGGGTGACCCCGAACTCGCCCGCAGCATGATCGAGGAGGCCGGCTACGACGCGGACGAGTTGTCCTTCGTCATGGACGTGCGCGGCATTCCGAAATGGCAGGCACAGGCTGAGGCCGTCCAGCAGTCCCTGCAGGCTGCCGGGATCAGCGTGGAACTGAACGTCATCGACGGCGCAACCTACTACGAGGCGATCGGCACCCCGGCCCAGCAGAACGACATGGCCATCTACGGCTGGTGCGGTAGCTGGCTCTCCGGTACCCCGCTGCTGACGCCGCTGTTCGACGGCACCCGGATCTCCGAATCGGGCAACACCAACATGTCCCAGTTCGACGAACCCGAGATCAACGACCGGTTCCGCGAGATCGAGATGATCACCGACATCGACGAGCAGAACGCTGCCTACGCCGAGTTGAACCGGGAGATCATGGAACACGCCCCGGTGGTGCCGCTGGTACGGGAGACCCCCTTGCAGATGGTGGGGGAGAACGTCGGCGACGCCTACGCCCACGCCGCCCGCACCGGGTACATCGACTACGCCTCTGTTGGTCTGATCGACCCAGAGGGCTGAGTCTTCGATGACCCTGAGCACCCAGCTCACGGCGGAGGAACATCTCGGCCCCGAGGAGGACGCGGAGCAACCCGGCAAGCGCAGCAGCGCGATGCGCCGGGCCCTGCTCCGCCCCTCCGCGGTGCTGGCGCTGAGTTTCCTGGGGATCGTGGCCCTGATGGCGATCCTCGCGCCGGTGCTCACCTCGATCAGCGGCTCGGGTCCACTGGAGTTCCACCAGGACCAGTTGGACCCGGCCCGCGGGGGCCTCCCGGAGGGGCGCTACGGCGGCATCTCCGCCGACCACTGGTTCGGTGTGGAACCGCTGAACGGGCGCGACATCTTCGCCCGGATCGTCTACGGCGCGCGGATCTCCCTGACGATCGCGGTGGCCGCGGCCGTCCTGACCACGGCCCTGGGCGTCACCCTGGGGGTGCTCGCCGGGTTCCTGCGCGGGGTGGTCGATCAGGTGATCTCCCGGATCATGGACTTCTTGATGGCCTTCCCCGCGCTGATCTTCATGATCGCGATCCTCTCGGCGATCCCGGGCGGGAACCGGCCCCTGATGCTGGTGCTCGTGCTGGCCATCTTCGGTTGGCCGGCGATCGCCCGAGTCGTGCGCGGCCAGGCGATGTCAGTGACAGAACGGGAGTTCGTCGAAGCGGCCCGAGCGGCTGGGGCCAGCAGGCTCCGGATCGTCTTCCAGGAGGTGCTGCCGAACCTGGTGGCCTCGATCATCGTGCTGGCGACCCTGTCGATCCCGAACTTCATCGCCACCGAGGCGGGCCTGTCCTTCCTCGGTGTGGGGGTGCAGCCGCCCACGGCGTCCTGGGGGCAGATGGTGGCGGCGGCCGTGCCCTGGTACGCCTCCCACCCACTGTTCTTCATCTTCCCCGGCATCTTCCTGACCTTGACGGTGCTGTCGTTCATGGTGCTCGGAGACGCCCTGCAGAAGGGTCTGGCGAGGGGGGCGCAAGGCTGATGCTGACCTACCTGATCCGGCGGCTGTTCGCAGCCGCCGTGGTGTTGTTCGCGGTGGTGCTGTTCACCTTCATCATCTTCTTCTGGCTCACCCCGGACCCGGCAGCGAGCATCTGCGGGCAGACCTGTTCGGCCGAACGTATCCACGACATCCGCACCCGCCTGGGACTGCAGGACCCCTTCCTGACCCAGTTCTGGACCTTCCTGTCCGGAATCTTCGTGGGCCGCTCCTACGGCACCGGTGCCTCCGCGGTGTTCTGCGACGCCCCATGCCTGGGGTACAGCTTCCAGACCCGCCAGTCGGTGCTGACCATGATCGCCGACCGGTTCCCGGTCACCGCGACCGTGGCGATCGGCGCGGCGGTGCTGTGGCTGTTCGCCGGGGTGAGCGCCGGCCTGGTCAGCGCGGTCAAGGCCGGCAGCTGGTGGGACCGTGCGGCGATGGGCACCGCCCTGGCCGGGATCGCGCTGCCGAACTACTTCGTGGCCCTGATCCTGCAGTACCTGCTGGTGGTACAACTGGGCATCCTGCCCTTCCCCTCTGCCGTGCCGTTCAGCGATGACCCGGTGCGATGGTTCCAGGCCTACCTGATGCCGTGGGTGGTGCTCTCGCTCATGTATGCCGCGATGTACACCCGGCTGACCCGGGCCAACGTGCTGGAGACCCTCTCGGAGAACTTCATGCGCACCGCCCGGGCGAAGGGTCTGTCCCGCGGCCCGTTGCTGACCAGGCACGCCCTGCGACCCTCACTGACCCCGGTGTCCACCCTGTTCGGGATGGACTTCGCGGCCCTGCTCGGTGGGGCCCTGATCACCGAGACCGTGTTCGGCCTGAACGGGGTGGGCAAGCTCGCCTACGACGCGATCAGCACTAACGACCAACCGGTGATCATGGGTGTGACGATCGTGGCGGGTGTGGCCGTGGTGTTGATGAACATCGTGGTGGACCTGCTCTACCCGGTGCTGGACCCGCGCGTGCGGACGGCCGTCTCATGAGCCCGCGCCGTACGACCGCCGAGGCTGGTACCGCTCCCACCACCGCGCCCCTGCTGGAAGTGCGGGACCTGACCGTGGAGTTCGGCGAAGCGCGCCGGGCCACCGCCGTGGTGGACGGGGTCTCGTTGCATGTGCAGCGTGGCCGCACCCTGGGTGTGGTGGGTGAGTCCGGGTCCGGCAAGTCGATGACCTCCTTGGCCCTGATGGGCCTGCTCCCGGTGGGGGCGCGGGCTAGCGGCAGTGTCGTCTTCGACGGTGAGGCGCTGCTGGGCCGAAGCGATGCGCAGATGCGCCGGCTGCGCGGGAACCGGATCTCGATCGTGTTCCAGGACCCGCTCTCCTCCCTGAACCCGTACTACTCCGTGGGCTTCCAGATCGCCGAGGCCTACCGGGCGCACCGCAACGCCTCCCGCAAACAGGCACGCGCGGTGGCGGTCGAGGCGATGGAGCAGGTGCGCATCCCCTCCCCGGCGGACCGGTACGACCACTACCCGCACCAGTTCTCCGGCGGCATGCGCCAGCGCATCATGATCGCCATGGCGCTGGTGTGCGAGCCGGACCTGCTCATTGCCGATGAGCCCACCACCGCACTGGACGTGACGGTGCAGGCACGGATCCTGGAACTGCTCAGCGGACTGCAGGAGCAGACCGGTATCGCGATGATCTTCATCACCCACGACCTGGCGGTGGTCTCCCAGATGGCCGATGACATCCTCGTGATGCGCCACGGCAGACAGGTCGAGGCGGGCCCCGCCGAGCGCATCTTCTCCGCCCCGCAGCACGAGTACACCACCCAGTTGCTGCATGCCACGCCACGCATCGATGGGCAGGTGCACTGATGGGTGAGGTACTGCTCGAGGGCCGCAACCTGGCCAAGAGTTACACCACCAGGGCCAAGGGCCGCCGGCCCGAGACGTTACTGGCGGTCGATGACGTGAGCCTGCGGGTGCACCAGGCCCAGACGTTGGCGGTGGTGGGGGAGTCGGGATCGGGCAAGTCCACCAGCGCCCGGCTGCTCTCCCTGCTCATCCCCGCCACGGCTGGGTCGGTCTACCTCGAGGGCACCGACGTCACCCAGGCCACCGACAGCCATCTGCGCACCTTCCGCCGCAACGTGCAACTGGTGTTCCAGGATCCCTACTCCTCGCTCAATCCCCGCCACGACGTGGAGCGGATCGTGTCGGCACCCCTGCGCTACCAAGGCATCCGCACCAAGGTCTCCTACCGCACCCGGGTGAAGGACCTGATGGCCCGGGTGGGCCTGAACCCCGATCACTCCACCCGCTACCCGCACCAGTTCTCCGGCGGGCAGGCCCAGCGAATCGGGATCGCTCGGGCGCTGGCGGTCAACCCCAAGGTCGTGATCTGCGACGAGGCGGTCTCCGCCCTGGACGTGTCGGTGCAGGCCCAGGTGATCGATCTGCTCCAGGACCTCAAACGCGATCTGGGCCTGAGTTACCTCTTCATCGCCCATGACCTGGCCGTGGTGCGCGAGATCGCCGACCAGGTGGCCGTGATGCACAAGGGCAAGGTGGTCGAGCAGGGCTCGTGCGCGCAGATCTTCGACGCACCCGGCCAGGCCTACACCCAGGAACTGCTCGCTGCCGTACCGCGCATCCCCACCGAATGGGATGCCGCCCGGATCCGCGCCGAGGCAGCCTCGGCAGCCGCGACAGCCGAGACAGACGAGACAGCTGCGGCCGACGAGACAACTGCGGCAGACGAGGCAGACGACGCGGCCACCAGTCAGCGACGAAAGGACGACCAGCACCGATGAGCACCTCCGCCGGAGGCAGCAGCCCCGCCGAGACCGAGTTCCGGCGTATCTCCGAGGCCGAGTGGACCTGGCGGCTCCAGGAACTCGGCAGCCAGTTCTACTGGGGACAGGAGGTCGATGCGCGCCTGCCGGACGTCTCCGCGCCGGCCTGGCAGGCCCGCGGCGAGCACTGGCGCTCGGTCAAGGAGGAACTGGCCGGCCTGGATACCGCAGCGCTTTCGGCGCGTGCCCGGGTGGACCTGGCGGTCTACCTCACCCAGATCGAGGCCCTGATCGCCCACGTGGACCACCGGGTGTTTGAGCGCCCGATGAACTCCGACACCGCGTTCTGGACCGACCATCAGGGCCTGGCCCGGGTCTCGATGACCTATGAGCAGGCCCAGGCGTTCCTGGAGCAGTTGCGCCAGTTGCCGCGTTGGTTCGACCAGCACATCGAGAACATGCGCACCGGCCTGCGCCGCGGGTTCGCCCCACCGAGGGTGGCTATGGCCGGGCGGGAGGGCACCGCCCGCAGTGTGGCCGAGGCCACCAGCGCCGACCAGGTCGCCTACCTGCGTCCGTTCACCGACCTGCCCGCCACGGTCGGCGCCGAACGGCGCAGGGACCTGATCTCGGCTGCTACCGCCGTGATCGAGCAGACGGTGATCCCCGCCTACGCCGCCCTGCTGGACTTCCTCGTCACCGAGTATCTGCCCGGCCTACCCGAGGACGTCTCGGTGGCCGCCACCCCCGGCGGCACCGAGTTCTACCGCGCCCAGTTGCGCGAGTACACCACCACGGACCTGGACCCGCAGGAGGTCCACCGGATCGGGCTGGCCGAGGTCGCTTCGATCCAGGCCGAGATGGCCCAGGTGGCCGAGGAAGCCGGCTTCGACGACGCCGCGGCGATGCGGGAGTTCATGCGCACCGACCCCCAGTTCTACGTGGACACCCCAGCCCAGCTCCTCAAGGAGGCGGCCTGGCAGTGCAAACTGTTCGACGCCGTCGTCCATCAGTTCTTCGGATTGGTCCCGCGCGGCCGGTTCGGCATCATCGAACCGCCGCCGGACCTGGCGCCCTACTACACCGCCGGCCGCGGCGGTCGGGACCGGTACACGCTGAACACCTACAACCTGCCCGCCCGGCCGCTGTACGCGCTGCCGGCGCTGACTCTGCACGAGGCGGCCCCGGGGCACGCGTTCCAGAGCGCCTTCGCCGCCGAGGCCGAGCAGAACCCCGACTACCGGCGGGAGGTCTACATCTCCGCCTACGGTGAGGGCTGGGCGCTGTACTGCGAGCGCCTGGGGGTGGAGATGGGCATCTACCGCACCCCGTTCGAGATGATGGGGATGCTCAGTTACCAGATGTGGCGGGCCGCCCGGCTGGTGATCGACCCCGGGATCCACGCCCTGGGCTGGAGCCGGGAGCGGGCCCAGGACTTCCTGCGGCAGAACACCGCGTTGTCCGAGCACGAGATCAGCACCGAGGTGGACCGCTATATCACCTGGCCCGGCCAGGCCGCCTCCTACTACTTGGGGCAACTGGCGATCCTGGAACTGCGCAGGCACGCCGAAGGCACCCTCGGTGAGCACTTCGACCTACGGCACTTCCACGACGTGATCCTCGCCCTGGGCAGCGTGCCACTGGAGGTGTTGCGGACCGAGGTGCAGCGGGCTGTGGCCGCATGGGCCACCCGCGTGCACAACGGCGGTGCACGGTGAGCGGGGCACTGACGATCACCGATGCCGCCATCCTTGACGACGGACGGGTCTCGGCCGCTTCGATCAGAACGGTCGATGGACGCATCGAGGCAGTCGGCGCGGTGGAGCCCCAGGACGGCGACACCGTGGTGCACGCACACGGTCGCACAGTGATCCCCGGGCTGATCGACGCCCACTTCCACGCCTACGGCATCGGTCTGGACGCCTTCGGGATCGACCAGACACCGATGAGCTATGTCGCGCTGGCCGCAGGTCAGCGCCTGCGCCGGGCCCTGGCGCGGGGATTCACCACCGTGCGTGACGTGGCCGGTGGGGACATCGGTCTGGCTCGGGCGATCGAGGCCGGGTTGATCCCCGCGCCGCGGTACTTCTACTCCGGCGCGGCCCTGAGCCAGACCGGGGGGCACGGCGATCCTCGTCCGGCGGATCTGGGTTCGTGCGCGTTGTCCGGGCACATCACCGAGGTGGTCGACGGCGTGGACGCGGTGCGCACTGCCGTCCGGGACCGGCTCCGCACCGGGGCACACTGCATCAAGGTGATGGCATCCGGCGGTGTCGTCTCCCCCACCGACCCGATCCGGCTGCCGCAGTACTCCGAGCAGGAACTGGAGGCGATCTGCACCGAGGCCGCCCGACGGCACAGTTACGTGGCCGCACACGCCTACTCACCCGAGTCGATCGTGCACGCCGTGCGAGCCGGTGTTCGCACGATCGAGCACGGCAACCTGCTCGATGCTGCAGCCGCACAGGAGATGGCCACGCACGGTGCCTTCCTGGTTCCGACGCTGGTCGCGTACGACGCGATGAACCGCCGGGGCGCCGCGGTGGGGCTCTCCGAGGACGGTCAGGAGAAGAACCGGCAGGTCTTCCACGCCGGCCAGGAGGCGATCACGACCGCTCGCGCCGCCGGGGTCGCGATCGGGTTCGGCACCGACCTGATGGGTGACCTGGAGGACGACCAGCTCCTCGGGATGCGCCTGCAGATCGAGGCCGACGGCGTGGACAACGTGCTCCGGTCGGCCACCCGGGTGAATGCGGACATCCTAGGACGTGAGGACCTGGGCCGGATCGCACCTGGCGCCGTGGCGGACATGATCATCCTCGATGCCGATCCACGCACCGATGCTGCGGCGCTGTGGGACGAGTCCCGTCCGCGCACCGTGATCCGAGCGGGCACCGTGGTGGGCTGAGTCCCCGGACCTCTTCGCCGTTCAGTTCGGCGCCGGCGGGTATGTCCGCTCCTCGCGGCCCGATGATCGTGCCATCCTGAGCACACCAGTGCGCGTTGAAGCGGGGAGTCGTCGTGTTGTTCGTGGCCGTAGTGCTGACGGGCTTCGTCGTGGCGGCCACCTTTCGCCGGTACTCCCCGATGCGCACCTGGCTCAGTCCGGCCGCCACCACCATCCTGTCGGTCTTCGGCTCCTTCACCTCCGGGCTGAGCCTGATGGAAGTGACGCACGCGCCGTGGCGCCCGGTGATCAGCCTGGGCGGGGCCGCTGCCGCGGGTCTGCTGCTCTCCCATCTGGGCGCGGCGATCAATCACTTCGGGCTCGACCCACTGCGCCGGTACCGGGCCGCACGCGCCCCCGACCAGGACCTGATGACGCGCATCCAGCACCGGGTGGAGGGCCGGGAGGACCGGGAGCGCCGGATCAACCTGGTCTCCTTGACATTCCGCTCGGTACGCCGGGTCCAAGAGGTGCGAGTCACCGGTCTGGCCGCGGAGATGACCTACTACGGGCTGATCTCCCTGGTGCCGCTGGGCCTGGCGTTGGGCTCGAGCCTGGGCTTTCTGGAACGGATCCTCGGCCCGGAGCAGGTTGGGCAGATCGAACAGAGCCTCATCGAGGCCGTGGCAACGGTCTTCGCCTCCGACGTCACCGATGAGGTGCTGGTGCCGCTGATCGAGGGGCTGCTCGCGCAGGAGCGGGCCGGGGTGGCGATCGGATCGGTCCTGGCGGCGTTGTGGCTGGCCAGCAGAATGTTCCGCGCGGCGATCCGCGCACTCGACGATGCCTACGCGGTGCAGGAGCGCCGCGCATTCCTGAGCCTGCAGGCGCTCGGGCTGGTGCTGGCTTTCGGTGCGGTCATCACACTGCTGGCACTGGTGGCGATGGTGGTGGTGGGACCGTTGCTGGGCGGTGGCCGGGAGATCGCCGACCAGTTCGGGCTCGGTGCCTTCTTCGAGATCGCGTGGGGCGTGCTGCGCTGGCCGGCGGTCGCGGCCGTGGTCGCGCTCTACCTGACCATGCTGTACCGGTACGGCCCGAACGTGGACACCGTGTGGACCCGGTGCCTGCCCGGGGCAGTGCTGGGCACCATCCTGCTGATCGGGATCTCCCTCGGTTTCGGCCAGTACCTGGCCTACACGGGCACCTCGGTACTGGAAGGGGACCCGGTACAGGACTCAGCGGTCCAGGCCGCTGCGCAGACCGTCGGCTTGGTGCTCGCCGGGGTGCTGTGGATGTGGCTGAGTTCCATCGCCCTGCTCACCGGAGGGGTGCTGAACGCCGAACTGCAGCACAAGACCGGCCGGGACGCCGCCGAGCGGGACGCCACCGAGGACCCCGGCGAGCGGGAGGCCCCCGAAGGCGCCGGAGAGCGGGACAACCCCGCCCCGGACGTGGCCCGCACATGACGGCTGTCACGGCCGGCCCGGGTCAGATGCACGGCGATCCCTGAACCGGTGCACTACTGACGGAGAGGTTCGGCGGGAATGCTGGAGATATCCCAGCAGATACCGCCACCGGTGGTCCGAGCCCCTAGGAGCCAGACATGGACCAGTTCGTCACTGACATTCAAGTCTTCGTCGCCGACCTGCCACCGGTGGTCTCGGTGCTGGCCGTCGCGCTGCTGGGCGTGGTGCCGTTCGTGGAGTCCTACCTGGGCACAGCGATCGGCAGTGTGGCCGGCGTACCGCTGCTGCTGGCCTACGGTGCGGCGGTGGTGGGGAACGCCGGCGCGGTGCTCATCGCGAGCCTCGCCGGCGGCGCCGTAGCGAACCGGCGGCACGACAAGCCTGCCGCCTCCGACTCCCGCCGGGCCCGGGTCGTGGCCCGCACCGACAGGTACGGGGTACCGCTGGCCTCCCTGCTGGCCCCGACCGTCCTGGCGATCTCCCTGACCACGTTCATCATGGTCAGCGTCGGCTACGCCCGCACCCGCGTGGTGATCTGGCAGATCATCGCCGCGATCGTGTGGGGCGGTCTGGTTGCCGGCAGCCTGGCCGGCGTGGGATTCCTCACCGGGTGGGGGCCGCTGGCGGGGTGAGGCCGCCGCCGTCCAGCCGGACGCCGGGGCGATTACTCCTTCACCGCACCCGCTGTCAGCCCGCCCCGCCAGTAGCGCTGCAGCACGATCATGGCGATAGCCAGGGGAATCACCGACAGCAGCACCCCACCGGTGGTGAGTTCATAGAACTCCGGCAGGCGATCCACCTGCGCCAGCCAGTTGTTCAGCCCCAACGTGATCGGGTAGAGGTCCTGGTCGGCCAGCATCACCAGCGGCAGGAAGTAGTTGTTCCAGATCCCCACGAGTTGGAACAGGAACACGGTGACCAGTGCCGGCACCATCGCCCGCAGCCCGATCACGTGGAAGATCCGCAGTTCCCCCGCACCGTCCATCCGGGCGGCCTCCATCAGGGAGTCCGGCACCGTGGCCGTGGAGTAGATCCGGCACAGGAACAGCCCGAACGGAGAGACCAGCGAGGGGATGAGCACACTCGCGTAGGTGTTGGCCATCCCCAGTTGGCTGAACAGCAGGAACAGGGGCAACGCCGTGGCCGTCGCCGGCACCA
Source organism: Pseudactinotalea sp. Z1732 (assembly GCF_049724975.1). NCBI lineage: Bacteria > Bacillati > Actinomycetota > Actinomycetes > Micrococcales > Cellulomonadaceae > Pseudactinotalea > Pseudactinotalea sp. Z1732. The sequence goes on from NZ_JBMPQC010000003.1 coordinate 392,098, forward strand.
GCACCCCACCGAGCACGATCCCGAACACCAGTTCCCGGCCCGGGAAGAGGTACTTGCCCAGGGCATACCCACCGGCGGCGGCGAAGTAGGTGGCGATCAGACCACCGACACCGGAGTAGAAGACCGAGTTCGCGAACCAGCGCACGAAGATGCCGCCGTCATAGGTGAGCACCTGGGTGATGTTGGACAGCAGGTTGATGTTCTCGGCGAACCAGAACCCGTTGGTAGCGAACAGGTCATCGGTGCTCTTCGTGGCCGCCACGACCACCCAGTAGACCGGGACCAGGAAGTACAGCGCCGCCACCACGAGCAGGCCGGTGACGATGATGCGCGACTGCGGGGTGCCGCCGGGCTTGGCCTTGTTCTTGGCGCGGTCCTGGCGCCGGGCGGTGCGCGCGGAGGTCGGGGCGAGCGCGGTCATCAGAGCTTCTCCTTCCGGTTCACCAGGCGTAGGAAGGTGAAGGACAGCACGAATGCCGCCAGCGCGATGATGACTGACTGGGCCGCCGCCACCCCGTAGTCGTTGTAGTTGAACGCGGAGTTGTACGCCGACAGGTTCGGGGTGTAGTCGTTGTTGATCGCCGGGGAGACGCTCTGCAGCACCTGAGGTTCGGCGAAGAGTTGCAGGGTGCCGATGATGGAGAAGACGGTGGCGAGCATCAGCGCCGGCCGGATCAGCGGCAGCTGGATGGACCCGGCGATCCGCCAGGTACCGGCGCCGTCCATGCGCGCCGCCTCGTAGATATCGCCCGGGATGGATTTGAGCTGGGCGACGATGATGAGCATGTTGTAGCCGGTGTAGGTCCAGGTCACGATGTTCGCGATGGACCACAACACCACCCCGGGCCCCAGGAAGTCGATGGAGATCCCCACCGCCTCGGCCACGTCCACGATCGGGCTCAGGCCCGGCAGGTACAGGAAGGACCACAGGATGGTGGCGATCACCCCCGGCACCCCGTAGGGCATGAAGTACGTGGCCCGGAAGAAGGCCGGCCATCTCGCCGAGGCGGTCTCCAGCAGCAGCGCCAGCACCGTGGCGAACACGATCATCACCGGCACCTGCACCGCGCCGAACAGCAGCACCCGCCCGATCGAGGCGACGAACTCGGCGTTCTCCAGGGCCGCCGCGTAGTTGCCCACCCCGGCGAAGGTGGAGGTGATGCCCTCCTCCCCGAACAGGCCCTGGCGCTCCACCCGAACGAAGCTTTGCACCACCGCGTAGGCGATCGGGAGCAGGAACGCGAAGAAGAACACCACCACGAACGGGGTCAGCAACAACCACGGCGCGCGCCGCATCTGGGCGTTGCGGTGGGTTCTGCCACCACGGGCCGGGCGCGCACCGGCGCTCCGCTCGCCGGCCGCGTCCTCGCGCCTGCTCGGGCGATTCCCGGTTGCGGTGGCAGATCCGCCCGGCCCGGTACGCCCCGGTTCGGCGCGCTTCATGCCGACCTCACATTCAGGCCGGTATCGGCGAGGACCTTCACGGTGGCTTCCTCGGCCTCGTGCATCGACGTCACGAAACTCTGCCCCGCGGTCAGTTTGCGCCGGAACCCGTCACCGAGAATGTCGAAGACGCGCTGCGTCGTCGGTGCCCAGGTCCACTCCAGGTTCTGCTGATCGGCGGCCGGCACGAAGACCTCCTCGTTGTAGTTCTGCCCGCCGAAGAACTCCGACGGCTCCCTCCGGGAGGAACCGATGAAGTCCGGAGACGGCGACCAGCCGATGCCGCAGTGCTCGATCATCGCGTCGATCCCCTCCTCGGATGTGGTCATCCAGATGCAGAAGTCCAGCGCCTCGGCCGGGTAGCGCGTATTGGCCATCACCGCCGCGGTGGACCCACCGAGGTAGGTCGACCCGAAGCCCTGCGCCCAGGCCGGCATCGGGGCCACGTGCCACAGCCCCTCGGTGGCGGCCACCCCCTGGATCAGGGCATCGGCCCACGAGGCGCCGGTGGCCGCGAAGATCTGATCGTTGCCGGCCGCGGCGAACCATCCCGGGGAGTAGGGGCCGAAGCCGGTGTGCAGCAGGTCCTCGTCCACGGCACGGTCGAAGAAGTCCGCGACCTCCAGGGTGGCCTCATCGGTCATGTTCACCACCCAGGAATCGCCGTCGATCTGCCACCAGTTCGCTCCCGCCTGGGTGGCGTAGGCGGCGAACGGAGAGGTGTCCCCGACGTCGAAGGCCTCCAGGTACGCCCCGGTGGCGCGGACCTCGCGGGCCAGTTCCAACCACTCCTCCCAGGTGCCCGGTGGTTGCGCGCCGATGGAGTCGAACAGGTCGTGGCGGTAGTAGAAGCCCACCGGGCCCGAGTCCTGGGGCACCCCGAACATTCCGTCGTTGAAGGTGATCTGGTTGATCAGGGCCTCGTCGTACCGGTCGGTGACCTCGCCCATGCCGTACCGGCCGATCTCCACCAGGCCGTTGACCAGCAGGAACGCGGGGATCTGGCGGAACTCCACCTGCCCGATGTCCGGGCCGCCGCCGGAGGCGAGGGCGGAGAAGAGCTTCTGGTACCCCCCGGCGTTGCCGCCCTGGATCCAGACCGCCTCCACCTGCACGTCCGGGTTGGCCTCGTTCCAGATGTCGCAGACCACCTGCAGGTCCTTCAGCCAGGACCAGTACGTCAACCGGATCGGACCGTCCGCGGGGGGCAGCGTCGGACCGTCGTTCGGGTTGGACGTGGCGGGCGCACACCCAGCCAGCCCCAGCGCTGTGCCCGCCCCGAGCCCCAGACCCAGTCCGAGGAGGTGTCGTCGAGAGATGTCAGGGGAGATCATGACCCGCCTCCGTCGCCTCCGTGCCATGGCCGTCTGGTGGACGATATCGCCGAGCCCTTCCTTGCGCACGGCGAGCACCCGGCACCTCACTCACCGCCCCGCAGCCGTAGGCTTCTGGCGTGAGCGACTTGACGGATGAACTGGTGGACCTGCTGCGCGGCAGGCAGTGGACCGCTCTGACCGGTGCGGGGATGTCGACCGACTCCGGAATCCCCGACTACCGGGGACCGGACTCCCCGCCCCGGACACCGATGACCTACCAGCAGTTCGTGTCCGACCATGGCTTCCGCCGCCACTACTGGGCCCGCAACCACGTGGGCTGGCGGCACGTGCGCACCACCGAACCGAACCGTGGGCACCGGGCACTGGCCGCCCTGGAGGCCACCGGACTGGTCAACGGCGTGATCACCCAGAATGTGGACCTGCTGCACCAGGCGGCCGGCTCCAAGCGGGTGATCGACCTGCACGGTCACTACGACGCCGTCATCTGCCTCACCTGCGGCCATCGGATGACCCGCACCCAGTTGCACCGCGAACTGGAGGAACTCAACCCGGGTTTCGCCGATGAGGTCAGCGTCGCCGACGTGGAGATCGCCCCGGATGCCGACGCGGTGATCGAGGCCACCGAGGGCTTCCGCGTGCTGCCCTGCCCGGTGTGCGGTGGGATCCTCAAACCCGACATCGTCTACTTCGGGGAGAACGTCCCCAAGGACCGGGTCGCCCGCGCCTATGCGATGGTCGACGACGCCGAGGCGTTGGTGGTGCTCGGCTCGTCCCTGACGGTGATGTCGGGTCTGCGGTTCGTGCGGCACGCCGCCAGGAACGGACAACCGGTGGCGATCGTGAACCGCGGCAGCACCCGGGGCGACGCGCTCGCCGACGTGCTGGTGCACGCCGGCACCTCCGAGACACTCACGGCGCTGGTGGCAGCGTTACCGGCACCCTTGTAGCGGACCGGACCGGCTCCCCTGGTCGCCTCTGGAAAGCGGGCCGCTCAGCGTCGCTCGGCGAAGAAGTCCCGCAGCAGTTGCGCGCACTCGGGGCCGAGCACGTCACCGGTCACCTCCGTTCGGTGCGGCAATCTGGAGTCGCGAACGATGTCACGGGTGGATCCGCACGCGCCCGCCTTGGGGTCCCAGGCCCCCAGCACCACCCGGGCCACCCGGGCCAGCACCGCCGCCCCGGCGCACATCGCGCACGGCTCGAGCGTCACCACCAGCGTGCACCCGGTCAGGCGCCAGTTGCCCATCGCCCTCCCGGCCGCGCGCAGGGCGAGGATCTCGGCGTGTGCCGTCGGGTCGGCACTGGCCTCCCTGGCGTTGTGCCCGACGGCGATCACCTCACCCTCGGGGTCGAGCACCACCGCCCCGATCGGCACGTCACCGGCGGCGCCGGCCGTGGCTGCCTCGCGCAGGGCCAGGCGCATCGCGGCCGCATCGCCGGGCCGGGGAATGGATGGATCGGCGGCGGGGTCGGCAGTGGGATCGGCGCGCGGGCTGCGGCTGCCGCCCGCACCCCCACGACTGCGGTGGGCACCACCACCACGCCTGCGGTCGGTACCCCCATCGCCGCGGTCGGCACCACCACCACGCCTGCCGTCCGCCCCCCCATCGCCGCGGTCGGCACCACCCGCACGCCTGCCCTCCGCCCCCCCATCGCCGCGGTCGGCACCACCCGCACGCCTGCCGTCCGCCCCGCCGCGGTCGGCGCCACCACCACGACTGCGGTCGGCACCTGCACCCGCGGTCGGAGCGGTGCCGGTGTGATCCGAACCTGGTTCCTGAGGGCCCGTTGTCATGGTGGCCAGTGTGCCTGGTCGGTAGGTTGGGCGTCATGCGCCTGCACGTAGTCGAGCACCCACTGATCGCCCACAAACTCACCGCCCTGCGGGATGAGCGCACGCCGTCTCCCACGTTCCGCCAACTCACCGAGGAACTGGTGACCCTGCTGGCCTATGAGGCCACCCGGGAGGTGAGCACCGAGCCGGTGCGGATCTCCACCCCGGTCACCTCCACCATCGGCACCAGGATGGCCGATCCACAGCCGATCGTGGTGCCCATCCTGCGCGCCGGACTGGGCATGCTGGAGGGGATGACCCGGCTGCTGCCCACCGCGGAGGTCGGGTTCCTGGGCCTGCAGCGCGATGAGGACACCCTGGAGGCGATCACCTACGCCAACCGGCTGCCCGATGACCTCACCGGGCGGCAGTGCTTCGTGCTGGATCCGATGCTGGCGACCGGCGGCACCCTGGTGGCCTCGATCGAGTACCTGTTCGAACGCGGTGCCCGCGACGTGACCGCAATCTGTCTGCTCGCCGCACCCGAAGGGCTCGGCGCGGTGGAGGAGGCTGTGGGAGACCGCGCGGACGTGACGATCGTGACCGCCGCGGTGGACGAGGGCCTGAACGAGAAGGCCTACATCGTGCCCGGCCTGGGCGACGCCGGCGACCGCCTCTACGGCGTCGTCTGACCCGGGAGCCCGCTGACTTCGCGGCATCCACCGTGATCGCGCGCCACCTCGAACCCGAGATCAGGGCATCTGCCGCGACGTCAGCGCAGGGCCTGGTCGAGGTCGGCGCGCAGATCGGGCACGTCCTCCAGGCCCACCGACAGCCGCACGGTGGCAGGGGTGACTCCGATCGCGGCCTGACCGGCCGCACCCAGTTTGCGATGCGTCGTCGTGGACGGATGGGTGGCCATCGACTTCACATCGCCCAGGTTGTTGGACAGGTCCACGATCCGCAGGGCGTCCAGGACCGCGAAGGTGCGCTCCTTGACCCGCTCGGCAGCACCGGCGCCATCGGTGGCCACATCGAAGGTGACCACGGTCCCACCGCCGCTCATCTGCTCCTTGGCCAACACCTGCTGGGGGTGGGAGTCCAGGAGCGGGTACCGCACCGAGGCCACCCCGGGATGCCCCTCCAGCCATGTCGCCAACTCCCACGCCGCGGCGCTCTGGGCCCGCACCCGCAGGGCGAGCGTCTCCAAGCCCTTCAGGAGCACCCAGGCATTGAACGGGCTGAGGGTGGGCCCGGTGTTGCGAATGAAGTCCTGCACCGGGCCGCAGATGATCTCGCGCGGGCCCAGCACCGCCCCGCCCATCACCCGGCCCTGCCCGTCGATGTGCTTGGTAGCCGAGTACACGATGAGGTCGGCGCCGAGTTCCAGCGGCCGCTGCAGCACCGGGGTGGCGAACACGTTGTCCACGATCACCAGCGCACCGGCGCGGTGGGCCAGCCGTGAAACCGCAGCGATGTCGACCAGGTCCATCATCGGGTTCGAGGGGGTCTCGAACAGCACCAGGTCAGCCGGGGTGGCCAGGGCCCGCTCCCAGTCCTCGATCCGGTGGGCGTCGACGTAGTCGGTGCTGACCCCCCACTGGCCCATGATCTGGTCCAGCACCACGAAGGTGGACCCGAACAGCGCCCTGCCGGCCACGATCCGCCCGCCCTGTTCCACCAGCGGGGCGATCGCGGCGAACAGCGCGGACATCCCGCTGGCGGTGGCGTAGCAGGCCTCCGCTCGCTCCAGCAGGCGCATCCGCTCCTCGAATGCGGCAACGGTGGGGTTGGAGTAGCGGGAGTAGGTGAAGATGTCGAGTTCACCTGCGAAGGCCGCCTCGGCGTCGGCGGCCCGTTCGTAGGCGTAGCCCTGGGTGAGGAACATCGGCTCGGCGATCTCGCCGAACTCGGTGCGCTGCTGGCCCCCGCGCACGCCCACGGTGGCCGGTCCCACACCCTCGGGCAGGGAACATCGAGGTTGTGGATCGCTCATGGCTGCCTCCATCGTTCCTGGCGGTAGCACCGTCCGCGTCCGCGGGGGTTGCTGCAGCGTCGTCGAGCCAGATCTCTCGGCTGCTCTGGATGGTCCTGCGCCAGGCTACGTCCCGGCACCGGGCGGGCCGACGTCGATTCCGGTCCGTCCCACACTGCAAGACGTCCGTAGTGGACGACGACCGCAGTGCACGACGCCGGCGACGCAGGACGCCGCCAGTGCACGACGCCTGCTGCACGCCAGCCCAGCGGCGCACGTCAACCGGCAGCGCACGCCAGTCCGCAGCGCACGCCAGCCCGCGGCTGCGCGTCAGCGCATCCCGCCGAAGAAGTCCTCGAACGGCATCTCCAGGGGCTCATCGTTGGCGATGATCCCGTACAGGTGGCGCAGCAGCGGGAACTCCTGCGCACCGATCACCTCGCGCTCGGTGAGCTTCTCGATCGCCGCCCCGATCACCTCGATCGCGGCCACCCCCTCCAAGGTGACGCCCTTCATGTGCTGGTCGCGCACCTCCGAGAACGGCACCCCCGATCCCACGTAGCGACCGGCCCGCACGTTGCGTCCCCCCATCGAGGTGACGAACATGTCTCCCACACCGGCAAGGCCGGTGGTGGTCTCCCGGTCTCCGCCGAGTAGTTCGATGAACCGCAGCATCTCCCTGGTGCCCTGGGCGAAGACCGCGGCTCCGTAGTTGTACCGGCGGTATTGCGCGGCGCCCTTGCCGGCGGCGTCGAGCAGCCCCTCCATGAACCCGGCCGCGAAGGCGTAGACGTTCTTGGTGGCGGCGCCGACCTCATGCCCGATGAAGTCGGTGGACGTCCACACGTGATAGGAGTCGGTGCGGAACATGCGCGCCAAGGAGTCCAGGGACTCCTGATCGGTTCCGGTGAGCACTACGGCGGTGTCGTGCTCCACCGCGACCTCCCCGGCGATGGAGGGTCCCACGATCGCCGACCACGTCACCTGTCCGGACAACTCGGCGCCCACCTGCTCCATCAGCACCTCGGGGAGGATGCGCAGGTTCCCCGCCTCATCGGCGTCCATGCCCTTGGTGATCGAGAGCACCCGCATCCCGGGCCGCAGCAGAGCGCTCAGTTGCTGTCCGGCCCAGGCCACCCCGAAGGAGTTCACCCCGCTGATGGCCACCTCGGCCCCCTCGAACGCCTCCCGCGCCTGCTCCAACTGGAAGGTCGTGACCCCCTCCGGTAACGCGATCTCCAGGTGCGGGTGCACTCCGGTGCGCTGGATGGAGTCGATGATCTCGGTGTCCAGGTGGGTGCCCACCAGGTGGACCCGATGCCCGTTGCGGGTCAGCGGCACGGTCAGGGCGGAGGCCATGATGCCGGCCCCCAGGATCGCGACAGCACTCATGCGTTATGTCCTCCTCGGGTTTCACTGCGGCACTCGTCGACACCGCGTCCGCGTGCGGGCTCACCTCGACTGGAACCAGCGTACTCACCACCCGCCCGCGGCTCCGGTGTGAGGATGGGATGGTGAGCACCTCTCCCGATCCCACGCACCCGGCCGACGACGACGGCGCCTCCCGTGATGGGGGCACCTGGGCGCCCGACGTCCTCGGAGAACCCTGGCGGGCGCGCACGCTCAGCCTGCGTCCCGACAGCCGCGGAACCCCGGTTGCCACCCTGGTGCGCCACCGGGCGGGGCCACCGGAGCGTCGCCGTCACCCTGAGGCGGCGGTGCTGTATCTGCACGGGTTCGCCGATTACTTCTTCCAGTCCGAGCACGGGGCTGCCTGGGCCGCGCGTGGTTATCACTTCTACGCCCTTGACCTGCGGGACCACGGCCGCTCCATCCGAGACGGGCGCCGGCCCGGCTGGTCCAGCGGGATTAAGGTGCACGCCGAGGAGATCACCGCCGCGGTGCGTATCATCCGCGCCACCGGGGTGCGTCAGGTGGTGCTGGTGGGCCACTCCACCGGCGGTCTGATGGCCGCGCTGTACGCCGACCGCAACCCCGCCCTGATCGACGCGGTGGTGCTGAACAGTCCGTGGTTCGACCTCAACCGGCCGGCACCGGCGCGCCGCCTCCTGCGGCCGCTGGTGACGATCCTGGGCCGGGTCGCCCCGGACCTGGTGGTCAGCACCCTGGGTGAGGCCTACGGGCGCAGCGTGCACGCCGAATCCGATGGCGAGTTCGACTACAACCTTGACTGGAAGCCGCTCGCGGCCTTCCCGGTGCGCGCCGGTTGGCTCGCCTCGGTGGTCCGGGCGCAGCACCGGGTGCGGCGCGGTCTGGACATCACCGCGCCGGTGCTGGTGTGCACCAGCGGCGCCTCCGGACATCCCACGCGCCCGAGCACCGAAGACCTGGCCGGCACCGATGCGGTGCTGGGGGTGGAGGACATGACACGCTCCGCCCCGCTCCTGGGCGCGCATGTGCGGGTGCACCAGTTCGAGGGCGGTCGGCACGACCTGGCGTTGTCCGCCGAACCCGTCCGGACCGAGTACACCCAAGCCGTCCTGGACTGGGCCGGCGATCAACTCCGCCGGCCACGCTGAGCCCGCTCAACTCCGCAACTGCCGGTGCGTGACGGTTGGCGCCCCGTGCGTCGCTAGAGTCACCCGCATGGCCCAGCACGCCGATCCCTGCATAGATCGCTCGGCGCCCCACACCCGCGCCACGGTGCTGCTCGGCCTCGACCTGCTGCGCAACACCGGCGCCCTGCTGCGCCACCATTGGCTGCCGCTGACGCTGATCGCCCTGGCCGCGCACCTGGCCCAGCACTACCTGATGGAGCTGGTCATCCTGATCGCCCGGGCCGGAGCGGTGCCGGGGCTACTGGCGCTCTCACTGGTGCCATTCATGCCGATGCTGGCGGTGGTGGGCATGTTGCTCGTGCTGCGCCGCCGGTCCGGCCACGCCTCTCCGCTGGCGGACCTGATGGCAGCGGTGGCCGCTGTCCTGGTGCCGTTCCTGGTGGTCTACCAGAGCGGCGGCGGCCTGGAGGACGATATGCGCGCCTACGTCAGCAGGGGCTTCGACGACGATATGGGCCGCACCGAGGATCTCGCCGATCTGGACACCGTCAGCCGTCTCCCGGTGGCGGAGTCGGTGACGGTGCTGCTGGTGGTCTTCACCGCCGTGCTGGTGCGGGTGACGGGGATCCGCCTGGTGCGGAGCCGCACCCTGTGGCGCAGCAACAAGGACCGGCGCCGGATGGGCCTGCAGGTGGTGGTGGGCTACGCCGAGATCGTCTGGATCGTGCTGGGTGCCTACGTGGTGACCTACGTGGCCTCCGAGTTCCGGGCCTGGTGGAGCGGGCGCCAGGTAGCACAGTGGTTGCGCGATCTCGGGGGCTGGATCGAGGGCGTCTGGCCGGCATTCGGTCTGGTGGCTCCCGCGGCGCTGGAGTGGACCCAACTCGTCCTCGCCGGGGCGGTCACCGCCATCCTGGTGCCGGTGTCGTGGCTGGCGATCGGCGTGATCGTCTACGGGGTGCAGGCCACCGATGTGGTCGGGGTCCAGGACCTCATCCGGCTGCGCCGGACCAGCGCCGCCTTCGCGAGGGTGGCTGCCCGGGTGGGGATGGCGCCGATCGTGCGGGCCTGGAGACTTCTCGGGGCCGCGGATGGACGGTTCACCGCCCTGATCGGCGCCGCCGCAATGATCCTTAAGGCCGGATGGACGCCGGTGCTGACGTTCTGCCTGGCCTACGTGAGTATCTCTCAACTGCACTACCTGGTGTGGGGTGTGGCCGGACGAGTTGCTCCCACCCTCGACGGTGCCCAGTGGCGCTCGCTGTCCGCACCGATCGCCATGCTCAACGACACGCTGGTACTGATCCTGTCCACCGCGCTGCTGGCCGCGAGCGCCGATGTGTTGCTGACCAAATTCGGGGCGCCCTCCTGGCTGCGGTTGCCGCCGCGGTCCCCCGCAGGGGCCACCGACCTGGCTCGGCTTCCGCGGCCCGAACCGGCCGAACTCCTTTCCGGCGGTCCACCGCGGCCGGTGCCACCACCCCCACCGTCGGAGCCGGCGCGCCCGGAAATCCCACCACCGGACACATCGGCGCCGTCCCCGGGCTAGCCCGCTGGTAACTCCAAGTAGTCGGGGTTGAGGTGGAACTGGCTCTGCACCCGGATGTACCGGGGCTGGGCGTCATCGGGGATCAGGACCATGAACCGCTGCACGTCCCCGACTTCACTCGTGCCGTCCTCGTCCTGACAGGTCGGCACGGAGGTGTAGCCCTCCACCCCGGTCGGCACGTGCCGGCCGATCTCGTAGAGCCGGCCCCGCGTGTCCTCCACGTATACCCGGCAGTTGGCCACCTCGCTGTGCTCGATGTGCAGTCGCAGCGCGATGTGCCAGTAGTTGTGCCCGTCCATGGGGCTGACCTGCTCGGACCAGGTCTGCACCGACTCCAGCAGCGCCACCCCGTCCACGGAGGCCCCCAGCCCGTTGGCCTCGGCGACACCGTCCTCGCCAGGCACCACCGCCACGCGCGGCCGGGAGTCCCAGGCGGTCCGGAAGTGCGTACTGGTCTGCCATGCGGCAACCAGGGCGACGATCGCCAGCAGAGCGCTCATCACGCCCACCGCCCGGCGCGACCACACCCGGCCGGCCCTCACCGCCGGCCCCCCGGCAGCAGTTCACGGCGCGCCAGCTCCACCGGACCGGCCTCGACGTCACCGGGGTCAAGGTACACCTGAGCCCGGCCGAACCGGACCGGGGCGTACAGCCAGCGCGACTCGACGTAGATCTCCAGGGTCATCTCCCCCAGGGCGTCAGCAGGCACCTCGAAGGCGACCTCTCCGCGCTGCCATAGGTCCGGTTCGGCCGGCCACAACCCGGTGGCCCCTCGCCCGGACACCTCGAACTGGCGGCCCTGGTCATCCACCAGCACCATCGAACTGACGAAGGCCTCCCGATCGTCGGTGGCATAGGACAGGTCCAGCACCACCCACAGCCCCGAGGTAGCGAGCGTCTCGCCCCCGGAGCCGGCGAGGGTGGCCACCGGGCGCGCCCCGTGCAGGTGCACCGTGACCGGGTGCACCCGGGAGTCCTGGCCGAACTCCACCGTCGTCGGGATCTGGGCGGTGGCAACGCGGCCCTCCTGCCACTCGTTCACGACCATCCCGGCGGCCACCGCCGCGAGCGCCAGCAGAGCGGTGAGCAGCGCGCGTCTCACCGTTCATCCTCCACCAGCGCCGGGGGCACCGTGCCGGTGCGACTCAGGTGCACCTGACCGACGCGTTCGCGCTCGTACCAGGTCTCGGACTCCAGCAGGAAACTCCAGGCCGATTCCAGGTCGGTGATCTGCACCGTGATCTCATCCGGGATCGCCTCGGCATCGGAGACCGCGATCAGGCTCACCACCTGGACCTCCAGCCCGGGCGCGAATCTGGTGGCCAGGCGGCCGTCGTCGATGCGCAACACCTCACTGTGATCGGGGTTGGCCACATCCTCATCGAGGGTGATCGCGCCCAGGCCCTCGGGGACGGTGGTGACGCGGCGGTCCAACGAGACGGCCTGGGTGTGGGTGCCGCGCACGGTGAGCACCAGCCCCAACCACGCATCGGCGCCCTCCGGCAGGTACCGGGTGTGTACCTGGTCGGAGACGAAGTAGGTCTCCAGCGCCAGGTCATAGGGCCCCACCGCAATCGGCTCGCCGGGCGGGAGGGCAGGAAGGTCACGAACCGGGGCGGGGGCGAACCCGCCCACCAGGCCGACCACCAGCGGGACCACCACGACCATGCCGATCAGCACACGCCGGGGCCACGTGGCCACCAGCCACCCGATGAGTTGGCGCACCGAGATGTCCCCATCGATGGCGGCCAGATCCTGACCCGACACATAGTGCAGGGTAGAGGATCCCACGGTGCGCAGAGCCCTATGATGGGCGCACACACGACCATCTGGGACGAGGAACGTGAGCCGAAAAACCGTCGTTGAGTTCATCGACGACCTCGATGGCAGCCATGCCCACGCGACCGTGCGGTTCGGGCTCGAGGACCAGGTCTATGAGATCGACCTGTCCGAGAAGAACCTGGCTGCGCTGAGGTCCTTCCTGGACCCCTATATCGCCTCGGCCCGCAAGGTCCGCGACGGCGTCGCCGAGCCCGACCTGGTGCGCATCGAGACGAAGGTCGACCCGCAGGCGGTGCGCCAGTGGGCGCGCTCGCGCGGGATAGAGATCCCCTCCCGGGCCCGCATCCCGCAGGACATCATCGACCAGTTCCGGGCCGCCGGGTACTAACGCCCCCGCGGCCGGGCTCGCTCAGCCCCGGGGCACTTCGGCGGGACCGGTGTAGGGCTCACCGGCCCACTCGGCCGGGCCGCTGCGCACCGACAGCACGGTGGTTGTTCCGCTGCCGAACCGGTAGGTGTGCCCGTCCGGATGGCGTCCGGCGAAGGCGATCCCGTCGGGGGAGTCCTGCTGGATCACCAGTTCGGTGAAACCGAACCGCTTCCCGGTCCTGGCCACCGTGTCCGCGGCCGAGCGCCGTAGCGAGGCCGGATAGGCGCCGTCGAAGTAGATCGTGCCCAAGGAGACCGTCTCGGCGTCGGGACGGTCGCCGTCGTCGGCCGCTGCCCGGGTGAAGGCGGTTACGTTCGGTGCCACCTGCCAGTCCCTCGGGCCGAACCTGCGCGCCAACTCCTGCAGGATCGCGGCCCGGAACCGGCTCAGGTGAGTGATGACCTGCTCCATCGAATGCCCTTGCACCATCGGTCTCCTCTCCGCGTCCGGGTGCCCGCCATCCATCGACCTCACCACAACGGCCTACTGAACCAGTCACCGATGCCGCGGCCGTGATGCTGCACGGCGTGCTCGGGCTGCCCGGCCAGGATCTGGGCGAGGTTGTACTGGCTGGTGGAGCCCTCGGCGAGGTAGGCGTTATGACCCACCGACTCCGAATACGTGGTGCCGCCGATCTCCTCCTCCAGCGCCGACAGCCCGGTCACCCCGTCCATGTGGGAAGGGTCGCGACCGAACCAGCCGGTGTCGGCGACCACGTCGCGGCGGGCCTCGATCATGTAGGTGGAGCCCTCCGGCATCTCCAGGTCCCCCACATCGGAGGTGCCGACACCCGGGGAACCGAACATCACCGCCGCATCGGCGCCGGTAGCCTCCTGCAGCGCGTACCCGGTGACCACCGACCCGTAGGAGTGGGCCATCGGCACCAGGTGCGCCGGAGCCTCCCGCGAGGCCTGCACCCCTCGCATGAAGGACGCCAGGTCCTCCGCACCGGCCTGGGCCGGGCCGGCCGAGACCACGCTACGGGAGGGCAGCAGCAACCCCAGGTCCGCCTGGGGTGCTTCATAGCCCAGCCAGGTGACGGTGGCGACGGTGTTCACGTTGCCCTGGCGCAGTGACTCGGTGGCAGCGGTCTCTGCCAGGGAGGCCATCGAGGAGTCGTAGCCGGCCAGGGAGTCGCGCACGCTGGAGGTGAACCCGGGAGTGAAGACCCCCACGGAGTCGGCGGTGTCCACATCGCCCACGGCCACCGCCGCACGCAACTCATGATCACCGGTGATGTCGAGGGTGAGCAGTTGACGCCCGCCCCGGGCCAGCACGGAGTCGATCGAGTCCAGGCCGTCGAGCATCTTCTGCACCCGGGCCGCCTCGATGAAGAAGGCGGGGTTGGCGGGACTCGCCAGGGCCAGGTCCAGCAGCCGGTCATAGGAGGCGGCGAGTTCGCTCCGGTAGCGCGGCAGCAGGGTCCGGTTGGCCTCGTCGCGGGCCCAGCCCGGGATCCCGTCCAGGTTGCCGACCCACTCCGGGTGTTCGGCCAGGACGTGCTGCTGGGCAGCCGGGTCCATCTCCCTCCACCACCGGGCGACGTCCCGCTCATCGGCGCCTGCCGGTGGCGCTGCGACCTGCGGGTCGCCCGCGTCCGGTCCGGAGGTCCCGAGCGCGGCGGCCGCGGTGTGCAGCGCCCGGGCCAGGGCTGCATCGGCCTCGGCGGCGTTGCTGAGCACCTGGGTCAACCTGTCCGCGACCCGCTGCACAGGTGCCGCGTCGGTGTCGGGGTGCACCATCCCCGTGACCAGGTCCACCCGGCACCCACTCCCGGTGGCGTAGTCGAGGGTGTCGGACAACTCACCCAGCACCGCGGTGATGACATCGGCGGCAGCATCAAGCGCGGTGATGACACCGGAGAGTTCCTGCACCATCTGCTCCAGGGCGCTCTCCAGTTCCCGCTGGGCGGTAGTGGCCGCGGCGGCGGCCCGGCCGGTCCAGGACGACGGCGGCGACGCAGCGGCAAGGTCGTCCAGGCAGCCGAGCAGCATCCGACGCCGAGCGGTCACCCCGTCAGCAACGCCGGCGAGAGCATCAGCCTGCCAGGTGCGCACCTGGGCCAGAGTCAGACTCATTGCGGCATCGGGCCGCTGAGTCGGGCGCTCAGGTGGTTCTGGATTTGTGCGCTGGCCCGGTCCACGTCGTCGTAGTCGCCGGCGGCATCGGTCAGGTTCTGGCTGTGGGCGTTGGTGGCCTCGACCCACCGGGAGGCCGCATCCTCCCAGGTGGTGGCCAGATCCCCGGCGACGTCGGCGGAGCGGCTGCCGGGCAGGGCCGGAGCGATGGCGGACAGGTCGTCGTGCACGCGGGCTGCCCTCACCCTCTGGGCGACATCGTCCACCGCGCCAGCGGTGCTGCGGACCTCACCGGCATCCACCTGCACCTCGGTCACGACCAGCCTCCCTGGTAGCCGCCTGGGGAAAAAAGTGATCCTGGGCGGTCGGGGGGACGCCCAGGATCAACTTGCCCTGAGACTATGGAACACGTCCCGGAGCGGGAATGGGTAGAACTACCCATGGGTGATTTTTCGGTCCCGGACGGCCGCGGGCTCGGGCGCCGTGGCACCACGTCACTCGGCAGCAGTCCTGCGCGCGGCCGAGGGAGCCGATAACGTGTTGGTGTGAGTACCGCACCCCTGGTCATCGCCCACCGCGGCAATAGTTCGGTGGCGCCGGAGAACACACTGGCCGCTTTCGAGGCGGCCTGGCGTGCCGGTGCCGACATGGTCGAACTCGACATCCACCTGTCCTCGGACGGGCAGGCGGTGGTGATCCACAACGACACCCTCGATGAGACCACCGACACCACCGGTCCGGTCTCGGTCCGCACCGCCGACGAATTGGGCCGGATCGATGCCGGATCCTGGTTCTCCCCGGCCTTCGCGGGGCAGCGCCTGCCGCTGCTGGCCGATGTGCTGGCCTGGCTGGCCGAGCGTCCGCAGATCGGGCTGCTGCTGGAGTTCAAGGGTGAGTGGGATCCCGCGCCGGTCAGCACGGTTGTCGATCAGATCGAGCAGGAGCGGATCTCCGGACGCATCGTGGCGCAGAGTTTCGCGGTGGACACCGTGAGAGCTCTCGCGGATGTGGCACCGGACCTGCCGCGTGGACTGCTGATCGATGCGCTGCAGGACTCCACCTTCACCACCTGCGCACAGTTGAAGGTCGCCCAGTGCAACCCTTCGGGCCAGATCCTGTTCGAGACGCCACAGGCTCTCGCCCAGATCCGCGAACGCGGGATGCAGGCCATGGTCTGGACCGCGAACGAACCCCAGCACTGGGACGGGCTGGTGCAACTGGGTGCCGATGGCATCATCACCGACCGGCCGGATCGCTTGCGCGGGTTTCTCGCCGGACGCGGCTGAGAGTTCGGCGCACCTGCACCACACCAGGCGAGACCACGCACGCAGGTGGTCCGCTCCCCGCGTGGGCAGGCGGCTCAGACGACCGAGCGCACCGGGCTCGGGATTGCGTCCACCATCTGCTGCAGGAGCGAGCGCAGCGACTGGGTGCGGTCCGGGCCCAGCTTGCTCACCAGATGGTCGGCGATCCGGATCCGCATGGCATAGACCTGGTCGAGGATCACCAACCCGTGCTCGGTGACCACGAAGCCCTGCCCGTCGTCCCCGCGGGTCACCAGCCCGCGCTGCTGCAGATTCGCCGGCACCCCCTGTTCCAGGTCACCTGGCGTGCCCCTACCGGCATCTAGGTGGTCATTGTCGGCTGCAGCCTCGGCCGGGCAGGGCCCGTGATCGGCGGCAGGGGCCTCCGCGAGCCGGGCCAGCACATGCAGGTCACGGTGGCTGAGCCCGAGGTGGCGCTCCAGGTACTCCACGACGAGGTCACCAACCTTGCCGAGTTGGCTCAGGTCCTCGGCCAGACCGAGCACGTCGTCATCGGTGCAATGCGGTGGGACATGGGCGGTGCGCTGCTGCGCAGAGTTGCTCATGTCTTGGTCAACCACGCACACCTTCTTGATGTTCCCGTGAATCTGGACCGGGTGTGGGCAAGGACCGCCCAATACAGCCTGCCCTACCGCTGACCGGCAATGGTGCGGGTACCGAACACGGGGGCGCCATCATCGGTCGACCAGGCCGCCAGCACCGCGGCCCGCGCCTCGTCGTCCTCGGTGCGCAGGGCCACGGCCAGTCCGTCGGTGAGGACGTCGGCGATCTCGACCCGTTGCCGGGTCCTGGCCGAGCGCACGGCCGCTTCGACCATGGCCAGGGAGGCGATGTTCTCCCTGATCTCACCCAGCGGCGTCTGCCCGGACGCCAGCGCGCTGAGGAAGACTTCCAGGGCCCCCTCGATCCCCTCGGCGGCAGGGGGAACCGGGACGGCCTCGCCCTCGTCGGTGCCCTCCCCTGCCCCGGTGTGCACGGTGACCTGAGCCTCCCCGTCCCAGCGGATCGTGGAGCCTGCACCGACGGAGCGCCACCGGGCGTTCCAGGAGGTCTCGGCGCCCTCGGCGATCCAGCTCCCGGTGTACAGGTAGCGCGCTGAGCCGGTGAACTCGAAGATGGCGCTGGCACTGGCATCGTGGTCGAACCAGCTCCAGTCCTGGTTCGACTCATCGCAGTACACCGCCACCGGGTCCGCGCCGGTGAGCAGGCGCGCGGTGTCGAAGGCGTGGATGGCCATGTCCACCAGCAACACGTGCCGCATCCGCTCCCGGAACCCACCGAAGCGCGGCGCGCGGAAGAACTCACTCACCAACAACCCGGGGCTGCCGCCCTGGTGGGCGCGGATCGTCTCGGCGAAGGCTGCCACGCCCGGGCCGTAGCGCCGGGACTGGGAGACCATGAGCAGCCGGCCGTGGACCTGGGCGGCGGCCGCCATCCGGATCGCCTCGGCGATGGTCGGTGCCGCGGGCTTCTCGCAGAGCACCGCCATGCCGCGCTCCAGCGCGGCCACCGAGACCTCCAAGTGCGCCTGCGGAACGGTGGCATTGACGATCGCGTCCGCTCCGCCGTCGAGCTCCGGGATCGTCCGTGCCACGGGCGCGCCGGTGCCGGCCGAGCGCGCCAGGTCGCGTGCTCGATCCAGGTCCAGGTCCACCACGCCGACCACCTGCACCTGCGGGTGGGCGGACAGCACCCGCAGCCAGGCACCGCCCATACCACCGGCACCGACCAGCACGATCCGCGCCGGATCGGTAGCGCTCATCGCTGCATCGGTCCCCGGTAGCCGTGGCCGGTGTAGAAGTCCTCGGCGTCGTAACGCAGCAGCACGGGCAGTTCCCGCTGGGGTAGGTCGGCGGCGGCCCACTGCACACCGTTGGCGAGCACGCGCCGCACGTGCTCGTTGAAGTAGACCGGGTAGTCCTGGTCACCGGGGCTGAAGAAGAAGATCTTGCCGCGCCCGCGCCGGTAGGTCATCCCGCTGCGGAACACCTCCCCGCCGGTGAAGGTGGAGAGGAAGATCAGTTCGTCCGGGGTGGGGACGTCGAAGAACTCCCCGTACATCTCCTGCTCCGGAATGATGAACGGGTGCGGCACACCCTGGGCGATCGGGTGGTCCGGAGCGAGTGTCCACACGAGTTCACGGTCCGCGGCGCTGCGCCAGCGCAAGGTGCAGGTGGTGCCCATCAGCGTGGTGAAGATCTTCGACCAGTGGCCCGAGTGCAGCACGATCAGACCCATCCCGGCCAGCACGTGCTGGTGCACCCGTTGCACCACCTCATCGCTGACCTCGCCGTGGGCGGCGTGTCCCCACCAGAGCAGCACATCGGTGTCCTGCAGGCGCTCATCGGTGAGACCGTGCTCGGGTTCGTCCAGGGTGGCTGTCGAGACGCTCACCGCGTCGCCGAGCAGTTCGGTCAGGCCGTCCTTAATGGTGTTGTGCATGCCGTCGGGGTAGATCGCGCGGACCTTCTCCTCGACCTGCTCGTGCCTGTTCTCCCCCCACACGATCGCTCGGACCGGTTCGGTCTTCTCTGTCATGTCACACCCTTCATCACTCATAGGTACCTTCATCATTCAAACAGCCGTGGTGCGACTACCCGGTCGACCCGGCGGTCCACCCGCCGAGATGTACTTCGCGGTCCGCCCGTCGATGAACTGGCCGTTGGCGTCGCCCCGGCTCCAGTTCACCACGCTGGAGGAGTCCGTCGAGTCCCATCGCTGTACTGGCCCCGATGCCGCGTGTCTCGGCGAATGTCAGTCGAGGACGCGATCACCTACCTGACCCTCCCAGTACCCCTGCAGGGGATCGTGCTGTAGGGCAAGGGGTTCGTTGACAACCGGCTGGCTACTCTGCCTTTCCTCGCCGATGCCGAGGTTCGCTACTGGGGCGACCTGGACACCAGCGGGTTCGCGAGGGTCACGGGCGCCACATGCTGTGCTCTCGTTCGATGTCCGGGCAGGGTCACTGCCGGTCGGGGTTCACCCAATGGACGTCTTTGAACCGAGCGAAGTCGCTGTCGAACGAGCAGATGCCGGTTCCGTGCTCGATGGCGAGCGCTGCGAGATGGGCGTCTGGGACGAGGTTCCCATGAAGATTGCCCTCAATGAGAAGCCGACCGAGGACGTCTCGGTGGCGGGCACCGGGTGTCGGCACCCATGCCTGGTCGGCGTCGAGCCAGTCGGTGATGTGACTCCACGCATCCGCCGGGGCCAGGGGGTGCGCCGTGACGCGGGGGTGGGTGATGATGCGCTGGAACGCCATCAGCGACATCCACGGCAACCCAACGCGTTCGACGCCGTTCATGGCTGAGTCCAGCCAGGTCCGTGCCGTCGTGTGGAAGTGCGACCGGTCGTCGACGGCGTAGAGCAGGACGTTGGCGTCGACGATCACCGGGGGTCCGCGCCGTTTGCCTGATCGAGCAATTCGAGTGCGTCAGCGACGTCGGTGACGTCGATCTTCAGCCCGACACTCGCTGTTCGTTGCCGGAAGGGTGCGGTTCTCTGCTTGCGCGTGAGGCCCAGGCGGGCGAGTTCGTTGACGGCCTCACCGAGGCCGATGTGACGTTCCCTGCGTAGCCGTTCGGCGGCTGCCGCGACTTCCGGGTCAAGTCGTACTGTCGTCCTCATGCCACGATCCTAACACCACAGATGTGCAGCAACCGCATCAGTGATTCAGCGGTGTCTCTTCGAAGGAGCCGGAGCCAACGGCGGGAGTGCTGTCGTTGATAGGGAGTGTGTGCGGATCGGGGCCGGTAGTCAGGGCGCGTATCCTTCGGTCACGACGCAGGCACATTGACGACGCCACAGGATGCCACCGAGCCGCTGCTAGCGTCAGGATCTGAGGACGACGGGGCTGAGGTGGTACGTGGGCAGGCAGTGGGGCGCGGAGACGGCGGGCGACGCCGGCCGGTGGGCGCCATTGTTGGTGGCGTTGATCTTCCTGGTCGCGATGAACCTGCGGGCGCCGATCACCTCGGTGGGCCCCTTGCTCCCCCAGATCAGCGCCGACCACGGTCTGAGCGAGCCGATGGCCGGCCTCCTGGGCGCGATGCCCCTGGTGGCCTTCGCCCTGATCTCCCCGCTGGTGCACCACGCCTCCGGCCGACTCGGCGCGGACCGGCTGCTCGGGCTCGCGCTGGTACTGCTGGCCGCCGGGATCCTGGTGCGTTCCTACGGCGCCACCCCGGGGCTGTGGCTCGGCACGATCGCGCTGGGCTGCGCGATCGCGGTGGGCAACGTGCTCGTGCCGGTATTGATCAAGCGCGACTACCCGGGGCGGATCTCGGTGGCGACCGGGATCTTCTCGGCCTGCATGGGCACGGTCGCCGCCGTGGCTGCGGCAATGGCGGTTCCGGTGTCCAACGCCTCGGACTGGCCCACCTCCCTGGCGATCTGGGCGGTCCCGACAGCCCTGGTCGCACTGCTGTGGATACTCCGGCTACGACGTCCGGCCCACGCCGTCGACCCGGTTCCCACCCCGGCCACACCGCAGGTGAGCGTCTGGACGCAGCCGGGAGCGTGGTTGGTCACGGCCTTCATGGGCCTGCAGTCCACCTGCTTCTACATCCTGATCACCTGGCTACCGACGATCACCACCGCCGCCGGTTACACCCCCGAACGCAGCGGCTTGCACGTGTTCGGCCTGCAGATGACCGGGATCGTGGCCGGGGTCCTCATCCCGCGTCTGATGCACCGACCGGACAGCCAGGTCGTGGCCGCCGTCACCGCGAGCGCACCGGTGATCATCGGCACACTCGGGCTGCTGATCGCGCCGGGCCTGAGCGGGCTGTGGGCTCTGGTGGTGGGGGCGGGCACCGGCGCCTCACTGGTGGTGGCGCTGAGTCTGATCAGCCTGCGCGGGCGCACCCAGGCCGAGACCACGCAACTGTCCGGGATGGCGCAGTCGGTGGGTTACCTGGTGGCCTCGGTGGGCCCGGTGACGGCGGGTCTGCTGGCCGAGCGCACCGGCGGGTGGCAGGCCCCGCTGCTCCTCCTGGCGGCGTTGGCCACCGCCCAGACACTGGTCGCGATCGTGGCCGGCAAGGACCGGGGGATGCGCAGCGGGACGTGAGAGCGGCGCGGCTTCCCTTCGGTCCGCCCCGTGGGGGTCGATCTGCTTGTGCCCGCACCCGGGCGTTGGCGGCCGCGGGGCGCGAATCCGCGAGCCCGGGGGCCAGGGCGACCTCGCTGGGCCTAGGTTGGGAGCATCCGACCCCGACGCAGGGAGCCCAGATGAGGTTGACGCAGGCGGCCTACCAGTCCGATCCCGGAGGCCCGTTGGCTGTGGACCGGGACCTGTACCGGCGCATCGGCGAGGAGCGGGACGGGCGCGAACTCGTGGACTCCTTCGTCATCCCGATCCGCTCCGGCCGAGCCTGGCGGGTGCCCGCCGGTCACGTGTGCCGCATCGTGACCATCGAGGGCCCCCAGGTAGCGGACCTGAACCTGTGGAACGTCCACGACCCGAGGGAGCGGCTGTGGGCCTCGCGCACCCGCCAACTCCAGGCCGCGCACGTGTCCCTGTTCGACCGGTTGTGGTCCACCCTGCCGTTCCTTCGACCGATGGCGACCATCACCGGCGACTCCCTGGCCGGGTACAGCGTCGACGCCGAGGGCGGGCGGGTGCACGACCTGCTCGGCACCAGGTGCGACCCCTATGTGAACCAGATGCTGAACGACGTCGGGTTCGACTACCACTGCCACTCCAACCTCACCCGGGCGATCAGACCCTGGCACCTGACCGAGTTCGACGTGCACGACGTGCTCAACGTCTTCCAGTGCACCGGACTGAACGACGACGACGAGTACTTCATGAAGACATCCCCCGCCCGGAAGGGGGACTACTTCGAGTTCTTCGCCGAGATCGATCTGCTCGCGGCCGTGTCCACCTGCCCCGGTGGCGATCTGTCCGTCCCGATGTTCGGGCCAGGCGCCGGCGACGCCGAGTCGGTGTGCCGACCGTTGGGGATCGAGGTGCACAAGGTTCCCGACGGGGCCCTGCAGGGGTGGGAGCCGCCGCAGCGGGCCGGCTACGGGGGCGGTCACGGGCTGACCGCCCGGCCGTGGTCGTAACCTCCAACCCGGCAACCAGCCCGTGGCAGACTGTGCCGGTGCCACACGTTGCCGCGCTGTACCGCTACCCGGTCAAGGGATTCACTCCCGAGGCCCGGGAGCAACTCACGATCCAGCCGGACGGGCGGGTCACCGGAGACCGGGTGCTCGCCTTCCGGTTCGCCGATGCCGCCGAACCCGAGGACGCCGACGGGCTGGAGTACTGGCCCAAGCAGCAGGGTCTGGCTCTGGTCAACTTCCCGAGCCTGGCACGGCTGCGGCTGGCCTTCGACGGGCAGACGCTGCGCATCCACGACGGCGGCGAGTCACTCGTGAGCGCCGGCCTGGACCGGTCGGGCCGGGCCCTGATCAGCGAGCGGATCACCGATTGGCTGCAGCAGTCCCCGGACGCACGGCGGCTGCGCCGGCGGGGCGCGCTTCCGCTAGTCCTGGTCGGAGACGGCGGCACGTCACGGTTCCAGGACCGTCCACGCGGCTACGTCACCGCACACGGCGCCGCCAGCACCCGGGCCCTGGGGCAGGTGCTGCCCAGTGGCGGGGATGATCGCCGGTTCCGCTCCAACATCGTGATCTCCGGGACACGGGCCTGGGAGGAACTGCAGTGGACCGGCCGGGTCCGGATCGGCGCCGTGCGGTTCGAGGTGTCCGGGCCGATCGGGCGCTGTCTGGCTACCCACGCCAACCCCGACACCGGGCAGCGCGATGCCGAGGTCCTGACCACGCTGGTCACCGACGTCGGTCAGAGCGAACCGACGCTCGGGGTGCTCCTGCTTCCGGTGGCCGGCGGCGGCACGATCAATGTGGGCGATCCGGTGACGACCGGCTGATCACGCGCTCGCGCTGTCATACACGAGCGTGGCAAGGGCCAGATCCTCCCAGGACATACCCACACCGGTGTACAGGGCCGGGCGGCCGAGTTCGCGCGTGAACTCCCCTGTCACCAGTTCGCGGATGTTGGCCGGAGCGATCTCGCGCCATTCGCTCTCACTGCGCACCTGGGCCAGGTTGCCCGATTCGCGCCAGGAGGACTCCCGGCCCTCCACGAACACGTCGGCACGCAGCACCAGCGTGGCATCGACCTCGCGGGCCTCGAGGCCGTGCTGGCCCACCGAGGCGATCACGGCGTGGTCGGGAGGCAGGGAACCGTCGAAGACCGGCGTGGGCGAGGACGTGACGCACAGGATGATGTCGTGCCGGTCCGCATCTTCGGCCCTCGCGCGGGACACCTCGACGTCCTGCACGGCGAGTGCCTCGATCAGGTCATCCACGCGTGCGGGGGTGCGGCCCACCACCGAGAAGGTGGCGTCGGGATAGACGCTGCGGGCCGCCAGGATGTGGTTGATCGCCTGGATACCGGCCCCGAAGACCAGCACCTTCGGCGCCGCCGGGAAGTCCGGGTCGGCTGCGGTCAGGTGCTTCACGGCGGTGAGGGTGGCCGCCGGGGTGCGCACGGCCGTGAGTTCGGTGCCATCCATCAGCGCGATCGGGGAGAGGGAGTCGGAGTCGAAGAGCATGTACAGGCCCTGGATCTTCTCCAGCCCCTTGGCCGGGTTGTCCGGGGCGATCGTGACCACCTTCAGGCCCGAGCGCGGGGTGGCGCTGGTGGGCATCAGCAGGAACTCACCACCGGGTGCCGGGCTGAACAGCCGCGGGCTGTCGCTCTCGGGATCCACGCCGCTGCGCAGGGCACGCTCCATGCCGGCGATCGCGGCGTCGAAGGGCAGTGCCGCCCGGACCTGCGCCTTGTCGAAGTAAGGAAGAGACACAGTAGGTGAGCCTTTCGTCACGAGGACTCTGTACCATATCACCGCGCATAGATCGCGCACCTGCCTGCTCGCGGCGCCACCACTCGGCCCGGTCGGCCTGGAGGCAGCCGGATTGCCCCCCGTCCGACGCCCGGAACGCCCTCCGGCGCCAGCCCTGCGCTGATAATCTCAAGAGTCCCAGAGGCGGGGACAACCGCGGCAATTCATGGAGGAATCGGATGGGCTTCATCAAGGCTTTCACTGGTGCGCTCGGTGGCACCATGGCTGACCAGTGGAAGGACTTCCTCGTTCCGCCGCGCAGCCTGGCCCCCACGGCCGCAATCTTCCCCGCGGTCGCCCAAGGGCAGAACGCCGGGCGCGGATCGAACACCAAGGCGTCCGAACACATCATCACCAACGGCAGCAAGATCGTGGTGCCGGAGGGTTTCGGGCTGGTCACGCTCCAGGACGGTCAGATCACCGGTTTCGTGGCCGAGCCCGGTGGGTTCATCTACTCCTCCGATGATCAGAACTCGAAGTCGGTCTTCGCCGGGGATGGGATCGTCAGCCCCACCGTGACCACCTCCTGGGAGCGGTTCAAGTTCGGCGGTCAGCCCGGCGCACAGCAACTCGCGTTCTACGTCAACCTCAAGGAGATTCCGAACAACAGGTTCGGCACCCAGTCGGAGATCTACTGGGATGATGCCTATCTGGGCGCGCAGGTGGGGGCGATCACTCGCGGCTCCTACACGATGCGGATCGTTGACCCGATCCTGCTGATCAAGCAGTTCGTGCCGCAGACCTACCTGGGCGCCTCCCCACGCGTGTTCGACTTCTCCGACCTCGACAACGACGCAGCCAGCCAGCTCTTCAATGAGGTGGTCGGCTCGCTCGCGCAAGCCTTCTCCATCTACACCAACGATCCCAGTCAGGGAAACCGGATCAGCCGGATCCAGTCGGACTCGGTGGGCTTCGCCCAGTCGCTGAGCGTGGCGGTCGAGCAGGGTTACCAGTGGACCTCGGACCGCGGTCTGGCGATCGTCAAGGTCGCGATCCAGTCGATCGAGTACGACGAGGACACCCGCAAACTGCTCAGCGACGTCAAGAAGGCGGACGCCCTCGGCGGCGCCCGCGGCAACGCCTTCATGCAGCAGGCCGCTGCCCGCGGGTTCCAGGCCGCCGGTGAGAGCGGCGGCGGTGGCGGCGCCGGCATGGCCTTCCTCGGGATGGGCATGAACGCGGCCGGCGGCGCTGCCGCCGGCTTGCAGCAGCCGGTCGCCCCGGGCCATCAGCAGGGCTACCAGCAAGTGCCACCCCAACAGGGGTACGGGCAGCCGCCCCAGGCTCCGTCCGCACCCGAGCCGCCCGCCCCTGCCCAAGAGGACCCGGTGGCCAAGCTCGGCCAACTCAAGGCGATGCTGGACCAGGACCTGATCACCCAGGCCGACTACGACGCCGCCAAGGCGAAAGTGCTCGGGCTCTAAATGACTGTGCCGCAGAACCCGAACCCCGGGCCGGGCGGCCCGGGGCCGGGTGTGCCACCGCCGTCCGCCCCGGGGGGATACGGCGTCATCGGCGAACAAGCCGGGGCCGCCCCGGCCGCACCACCGCCGCCTGCACCCGGCCCTGCGCAGGGGGCACCCCCGGCAGCGGTCCCGCCACCGGTGGCGCCTCCCGATGGCCCTCAGATCATCGCCACGGACTCCTCCGCGAAGGATGGCCTGGTCAAGTGCCCCCGTTGCGGCGCCACCGAGATCGCTCTCAACACCGCTAGCGGCTTGCTCCGGTGCGGATTCTGCCGGCATGAGTGGACCGGCCAGGGCGGCGAGGAGGAGCTGTTCATCAATCAGGACATCCGGTCCCTGAGCGGCATGGTCCTGGGCTCCGGATCGCAGGACATCGTCGCCTCCACCGAGGATGTGCTGACCTTCAAGTGCAGCGCGTGCGGAGCCGAGGTGGTCATCAACACCGCCGAGACCACCCAGGCGCGCTGCCACTGGTGCCGGAACAAGTTGTCGATGAACCAGCAGATTCCCAACGGCGCCGTTCCGGACATCGTCCTCCCGTTCACCATGAAGAAGGAGGAGGCGGTCGAGAAGATCCGTGCGTTCGTGAAGAAGCGGCGGGGTTTCGCACATCCCCGCTTCCTCAAGGAGTTCGCCCCGGAGAACGTGATGGGGGTCTACCTGCCCTACATGGTGGTCGACATCAATGCTCACGCCCGGTTCGCCGGTGAAGGTGAGCACCGCACCCGGACCTACACGATCGGCAGCGGTGACAACAAACGTCAGGTCCATGACGCCGATGTCTACTCGGTGCGACGCGAACTCGATGTCTACATCAACGACCTCACGGTCGAGTCCTCGTCCGAACGCCGGGATCAGGACGCGAGTCGCAACACCAACAACATCATCAACGCGGTCATGCCGTTCGACGTCGAGAACTCGGTCGGGTACGACTCCAACTACATCGCCGGTTTCACCTCCGAGCGGCGCGACACCAACATCGATCAGGTCGCCCCGCTCGTGCAGCGTCAGGCTGGGGACATCGCCCGCCACAAAGTGGCGGAGGAGACCTTGGGCTTCTACGACCGTGGCGTGCGCTGGGAGGACCAGCAGGTCGACATCCGTGGGCAGCGCTGGGCGGCGGCGTACCTACCCGTCTGGCTCTACAGCTACCACCAGCAGCGCTCGAACGGGAGGTCGTTCCTGCACTACGTCGCGGTCAACGCCCGGACCGGCAAGACGATGGGCAGTGTCCCGGTCAACCAGCCGAAACTCCTTGCGGTGGCGGCGGCCGTGCAGGTGGTCGGGATGATCATCGGCACCATCCTCATGGTGGTGCTCTGATGTCCACCTCCATGATGGCCGCTGCGAGCGGCGGGCCCTTCCTGGCGATTGGGTCCAACGGAGACGGCAGCTCGATCGGGCTGCTGTTCTTCCTCTCCGGGTTCCTCTTCTACGGGTTGATGTACCTGCGGTATCGCAACGTCGACAAGCGTCACATGCACGCCCGCGAGACCGAGGCCGAGATCGACAACGTCCGCGCCGCCGACGACTTCGTCGGCCGGCGCACCCGGCAGCGCAACCGGCGCATCGCCGGTGCGAACGAACGACACGTCGAGGGCGCCCAGAACGGCGGTTTGGGGGCCGCCGGGCTCCTCAACAGTACCTCCGGCCACTCAGTGCGTAACATCCTGAACGCCTTCGACAAACGCTGACCCCTGCGCTCCACTGACAACTGAGCCCCGACCGGACCAGGCATCGCATCGACGACGCACGCTGGTTGGTCGCGAGGTCCGGGGGACGCCGGGTCAGGCCATCGGCAGGAACACCGAGGTCTCCTCTCCGTCGTCACGGATGAGCGCCGCGGGCGGGAGTTTAACGAAGGCATGAGCCTGCAGCACGTCCCCGACGGAACCGGCGACATTGAGCACCAGGACAACGTAGACCGTGAGGAAGAAACTGGTCGGCAGGGTCCTGAGTAGGTCAAGCAGGACCAGGGTGTAGAGCACAAGGGGCGTCAGGGCGACGACGACGGCCGTGCTCCGGGTGAGGACCGCCTGGCTCCCGGTGACGAGGTAGGGAAAGCGGACGGCGACGGTCGGGGGTTCCCGCGTCAGCCACCAGAGCAGGACGGCGTGGGTCAGTTCGTGCGCGACCATGTAGGCCAGGCACGCGGCCACGGTGATCGCTGTGAGCACGCCGGCGTTGAAGGCACTCTCGAACGGCAGGTCCAGGACGAGGGCCAGAACGATCATGGCGGCGACAATCAGGGCGAACGAGACCTTGATGGTGGTGGCGGCCCGTGCATCCTTCTTGAGGTCGAGGGTCGAGTGCAGACGATAGTTGTCGGGAAGGTCGGTCCCTCGCGGCCTTACGCTGCGGTACGCCATGGTGTCCACCTCGTTTGATCACTTCCACTCTCCCACTTCGGGGATACTCCAGGAAGTGACGAAGGTCCCCCGGGTGCGGGCCCTATGCCCACCGCCGTCACCCCATTGACGTTCTGCTTGACGACGGCGGCGAGCAGCATCGGCAGGAACGGCCCCCAGGGCCTGCGTAGGTGGCACGCGTGGTCCCGGGGCCACGCCGCGCCTCACGGGTCAGGTTGCTTCCGGGAGAGCGTCCCGATGGTCAGTTCCCGACCTGTGCGCTTCAGGGCACGGATGGTGTCCGGTGGCCAGATGTGGGACGGCGATCCCCACAACGGTTGGTCCGCATAGTCGAGCAATGCCACGTAACCGGTGCGCCGCAGCCCACTGATGCGTTTGCGTGCGTGCAGCACCGTGGCGATCCCAGCGCGGGGGATGACGCGGGTGCCCCTCGATCGCCGGATGTGCACCTCATCGTTGGTGATCCGGATCCTGTCCCGGCCGGCGCGGAGCAACATGGCCACCACCACTACCCACGACCCCACCAGCACAGAAAGCACGAGAGGAAGCGTCTCCGGGCCGATGAACAGGAGCGGCACAACTGGAGCGCCAAAGCCGACGGTGACGATCGCGATCGTCACCCACATACTCCGGCCGCCGGCAAAGACCCTGCGCCCTTCATGCAGTATTGCGTCGTCCCCGCCCTGCAGGCCCGGGCTCGCCACGGCCCACCGTCCTGTTCCACCAAGACCGCGGACTCAACGAATTCGTCCGCGGTGTCATATCGTCGTCGGCTCGCGGGGTTGCATCCTCGCGCACCTTGCGCGCCAACCTAGCCGGTGTAACCGGGGTCTCGCTGAGTTATGCGTCGTGGAAGTCCTCCGGCTCGGGAGCAATGCGTTTGGCCATGAGACAGAACCTGTTGCCCTCCGGGTCCGCGAGGACGTGCCAACTTCCCGACGGGACCACGTCAGTCGGCGTCGCCCCCAACGCCAGGAGACGTTCCATCTCTTCCCTCTGGCCGCTGTCTGTCGGACATAGGTCGAAGTGCAGCGTTCCCGCTCCGGGCACGTCGTCGCCGGTACGCACAAACAGAATCGTCGGGGCGTTCGGAGCCCCGGAGATTGCCACCCCTGTCTCGTCCCTCCCCGTGATCCTGTAACCGAGTACCGCGCACCAGAATCGGCCCAGACTCTCCGGATTCCGGGCCTTGATCACCATCTCCCCGATCCGACTAGTCACGAATCCACCCTCCTCCTCATCGACCCGCGGCATACGGCCCCACAGAAGCCCAAAGGGCCAGGATCTCGCATGGACGGAACTCGTCGCCGATCATTCACTCCTGCAGCTCCCTCGGGGAGAGGCATGCCTCAGCCACCTCTCTAGTCTGGATTGTCTTCACGAATCGCGGAGAGCCGTCAATGATCGTGTTCCCCGTGTCCGTGGTCTGGTTGGAGGTGGTAGTCGTTGGGCTGGGTGCTTTGTCCGGGTTCGACGACGAGGAATTGGCCCATCATTCCCTGGTCCTCGTGTCTGAGGGTGTGGCAGTGGTACATGTGGGGCCACTGGGTGCTGGGGTAGTCGGTGAAGGTCATGATGAGC
>NZ_JBMPQC010000004.1:0-317429 GCF_049724975.1 Pseudactinotalea sp. Z1732
CTTGGTCGAAGTTGAGTGCCCCGAGGCCGATCTCGGCCAGGAGGTCGGGGTTGGTGCTCTTGTCGAATTCCAAGGGCCGGCGGGTGGTGGTGTCGATGACGACCCATCCGGATTCGGTATTGCCGGGGTCTATTGCTAATAGGCGCATTACGTGTGTCCTTTCTCTAGTAGGGCGGTTTGGTGTTGTGGGGTATTGGTTTTGGTTTGGGCCGGGTGATGGGAATGGGTGGTGCGAGGAACGGCTTATTGCACTTGTGTTCGGGGATAACAATGCATTCGGGGCCTGGGGGTGGGTGGAGTTTGCTTATGGGGCCGGTGGGGGTGCCTCGGGGTGTGATTTCGAAGTGGCCGGGGGTGTGGTGGAGTTGGTAGGTCCAGCGGCCGAGGAGGAGGGCGGCTTGTTCGAGGGCGTGTGTGAGGGGTGTGGGGTCGAGGCGGGTCATGGTGTTGTTGAGGCCGTAGAGGGTCCACGTGCGGCAGTTGGGGCAGCGGTCGGGGTGGAAGGTGCCGTTGGCGTAACGCAGGGGTGCGCCGAGTTTGCGTTCGATGTTCTTCTGGACGTGGGCGGGTATGCGGGTCATGGGGTGCCTGCCGGTGCGTGACGCATGTGACGCTGGTTCTGTATGGAGCCGATAGCGCGCGCGTTAAGGGGTATGTCGAGAAGTTGTGTCACTTGCGTCACGCTGTGCGGCGCTATCGGCTGTGACCTGCGGTAATACCGGTGACACATGTGCGGTGTGGATGCGTCACGAAGCGTCACTTTTTGGGGGGTATGCGTCACGATTTGGGGGTTCATCGTTGCCACCAGGCCTCTTCGTCGTCTTCGAGTGACGCTTCGGGTGACGCTTCTTCGAAGTCCTTCAGGCGGATTCCGTCGAGGTAGCGGGCCGCGTTGGTGCGGGTGGTTTCGACTCCGAATTGGGATTTGAGTGCCAGGGTGAAGGATCGTGGTGCGACGGGTTCGACGCCCTCTTCGGTGCACCAGGATTCGTAGGCTGCGCGCAGTTGGGATGATCGGATGTGCATGTGTTGGTGGTTGGGGTCTCCGACGTCGCACATGTCTTCGACGAAGCGGCCGACGGTGTTTTGGCCGGCTTCGTAGTCTTCGGTGGCGGCGAGTACGGCTGGGGGTTCGTGTAGTGCTCCGCGGTCGAGGTAGTCGGCGGCTCCGCGGATTGCCCAGGCGAGTATTCCGGGGCCTTCGTTTTTGATGAGTTGTTCTTCGAGGTCGGGGATTCGTGCGTGTTCTGGGACGGTGTGTACGAACGGGAGCATTCTTACTCGGCGCCAGAACGCCATTCCGCCGACGCGGACTTGTGGTTGGTGGTTTGCGAGGAGCCAGAGGGTGTGCGTGGGGGAGAAGTCAAAGAAGTCTTGTCGCATGAATCGTGCGGTGATGTGGTCTTTGCCGGTGAGTTCTTTGATTCGGGCTTCGTCGAATCTTTGGCCGTCGTCGAGTTCTGAGGTGACGACGAGGCGTTGTCCGGAGAGTCTGGCGAGTTCGGTGGGGTGGCCACGGTTTCTGGTGGCTAGGAGCATTTCGGCGGGGGCGGTGCCGGCGTATCCGCTGGCGCCGGTGCCGATGATGTGTTGGAGGACGGCCATGAGGGTTGATTTGCCGTTGGCGCCGGATCCGAAGGCGAAGAAGAACACCTGGTCGCGTACTTGGCCGATGAGGGACATGCCGACGGCGCGGGCGATGAAGGTGGTCATGTCGGGGTCGCCGGCGAAGGTGTCGGCGAGGAAGCGGTCCCACATGGGGGTGGGTTGGTTGAAGTCGGGGGCGATGATGGTGGAGCGGGTGTGGAGGGCCGCGGGGTCTGGTGGTCTGAGTTCGCCGGTGCGGAGGTTGATGACGCCGGTGGGTGTGTTGAGTTCGTAGGGGTGGGCGTCGAGGTGTTCGGCGGGGGTGACGGTTCGCCGGTCTGAGCGGGCGAGGCCTGCGATGGAGCGGATGCCGTTGTAGGACAGTGCGCGTTTCTTGTAGGTGGCCCAGCCTTCTCCTTCGGGTAGGTTGCGGGCGATGGTGCGGATGAGTTCGTGGATGTGGTCGTTGTCGTCGTTGCTCCAGCGGTGTCCGGTCCAGGTGAGCCAGGTGCCGCGGCCGGAGCAGTGGCGGATTTCGTGTTGGTGGCGGTCTACGAGGAGTAGGGCGGTGTTGTCTTCGTTGGGGGCCGGTAGGCGTTGCGGTGGCGCTGGCTCTGGGTCGGGTTCCTGTGCGGCCAGGGCGGTGGCGCCGTCGGTGGGTGGTGGCACGGGGGTGAGGTGGTGTGGTGGGGGTGGTGGGGGTGGTGGGTTGGTGATGAGGCCTTGGAGGGGGTTGTGTTGGTGGGGGTGGTCGCCGACTTCGCGGCGGGCTCGGGTTTCGGGCATGGTGGCGATGCGTTGGGTGCCCCATTGGAGGGCGCCGTGGAACTCTCCGCGGGCTTCTTCCCGGGGCGGGTTGTTGGTCAGGAGGTGCCGGAAGCGGTCTCGGAGGGCTTGGGCGGCTTGGTGGTGGTCTTCTTTGGTGAGGCAGCCGAGGCGGTGTAGGGCGGCGAGGCGGGTGGCTTGCGCGAGGAGCCAGGGGTGGCGGGCGGTGGGTGTGTCGGCGGCCCAGCCGGTGACCATTTTCTGTGCGTATAGGCAGGTGTGTTCGGCGTGTTCCCAGGTGGCTGGTGGGGAGAGGGTTTCGCCGAGTTGCTCTTGGTCTTCGGGTTGTTCGGGGACGCCGTAGCCCAGGAGGGTGTCGTTGATTGTGGCGGCGTCAAGGGGGTAGCCGGTGTCGGTGACGGCGACGACGGGTACGGGTTGGGCGGGGTTTTTGTGGTTGGTGGTGCCTGGTGCGCGCAGGATCCGGGGTAGGTCGAAGACGTGGTCGGCTTGCCCGCCGTGGGCTGCGGCGACGGTGGTGACGAGGCGGCCGAAGCGGCGTAGGAGCGCGGTGGTGGTGGTGTGGTCGGTTAGTGCGGGGTCGTCGGGGTCGGTGGCCCAGATGGGTTGTAGGCCGTTGCCGGAGTTGACGATCGCGGTGGGGCGGGTGCCGAGCATGGTGGAGAGGTCGTTGATGACTGCTCGGGCGGTTTCGAATGAGTCGAGGCCGTCGGGTTTGATGTCGAGGTCGACGTAGAGGGCGGCTAGGCGGGTGATGTCTTCGGCTTTGCCGCGGCCGGTGGCGCTGGGTCTGATGGGGTTGACCCCGTACCAGATGTTGACGTTTTGGAGGGTGGCTGCGTAGGCGCCGGCTGTGGTGCTGGGCAGGATGCGGGAGGTGAATTGTTGTCTTGGGCCTTGGTGGTTGATGGAGGTGTGTTCGCCGGGGGTGTGGATGAGGTTTAGGAGGTCGGCCAGGGTGAGGATCTGTGGTGCTGTCATGGGGTTGGTCCGTTCTGGCCGTGTTCGAAGCGGGCGGAGCGGGCCGCGGTGTAGGCGACTTCGACGTGGGTGTTTTGCCGGGTCTGTAGGCCGGTGAGGAGTTGTTCTCCGGTGGCGTGGATGTCGCCGCTGTCGCAGGCGACGGTGTTGTAGGTGATAGGACCGGGGCCTGACCCGTGGGGGTCGCCGTCGTATTGACCGCAGTCCCACGGGGTGGCGATGAGGTCGCCTTTGTGCATGTGGAGCCGTATGGGGCGTGTTGTTCGGGTTCGGCCGGGGCGGGGCACGGGCCCTAGGACGAGGAGGTCGTTACCGCCGGCGTCGTGGCAGCCGCCGCCGTCGTTGCTCGAGAGGGAGGCGGCGGCGTTGATGAGGCTCTGAGCCTCTGCTGGAGTGAGGTGGCCTTTGACCTCTGCCCAGAGGCCGAGGTCGGGGAGCCAGAAGTCCGGTAGGTAGGGGTGTTCGTTGACGCTCATGCCGGTGATGCGGTCGGTGACTATGACGCCTTGGGGTTCGTATTCCCAGGTGATGCCGAGGTGGTCGAAGAAGACGGCCCAGCGGGCTTCGAGGCGGGAGCGGAAGTGGCATCCGGCGTAACGGGTTTGGATTGCTTTGACGGCGGTCACTGTTTGTGCTCCTGTACGGGGATGCGGACGTGTAGTGCTGGGTGTTGGCCGTGGGTGAAGGTCCAGGTGGGTCGCCCTTGGGGGGTGAGTCCGTGGGTGGTGAGGGTGAGTTGGAGGCTGTTGTGGGCTTCTGCGCGTAGTTGTTTGAGGGTTTGGTCGGGGTTTTCGATGGGCCAGGTGATGTGGAGGTTCACGCCCGGTCTCCTCTCTCGTTCGTGACGGCTTCCAGTTCCC
The DNA here is from genome assembly GCF_049724975.1 of Pseudactinotalea sp. Z1732. Lineage (NCBI taxonomy): Bacteria > Bacillati > Actinomycetota > Actinomycetes > Micrococcales > Cellulomonadaceae > Pseudactinotalea > Pseudactinotalea sp. Z1732. The sequence goes on from NZ_JBMPQC010000004.1 coordinate 4,215, forward strand.
CGGCCCGGTGCCACGTCCTGCGCCCGTCCACGTTGACGGCGAACTGTCCGCCGTAGGGGTCTTGGAGGTGCCCGGTGATGGTGCCGGTGCGGCCGGTGGCGCGGATGATGACGGGGGTGTTTGGGGGGAGGGTGGTCATTGCGCACCGCTGTGTTCGCTGGCGATGCGGGCGCACATGAGCAGGGCGTCTTTGCGATCCAGCACTGATCGTTCGTCAATAGCCTCGATAGCCTGCGCGATCTGCTCGGCGATCTCGGCGCGGACCTGGGCGTCGTGGGCTGCGAGCCATGTGTCGAAGTCCCCTTCGGCAGCCTCACGTGCGCCGGGGTTGTCGCCAGCACTCAGCCAGGCGTACCCGTGACGCACGTCCTCGGTGGTGGGCGTGCGCTCGCTCATCGGTCGGTCCTTTCGGTGTAGGCGGCGGCGAGGTCACGTAACGCGACCTGCGCCTCATCGATTGCCAGGCTGTAGACCTCGCGGTGCACCTGGGGCCATCTGGCGGTGCCTTCGCGCTGCGGGCCTTCGGTGGCCCCTGATAAACGGTCTGCCGCATCGGTGAGTGCCCGTGCCTGCGCCTCGCGGATGAGTGGCATGAGGGCGTCGGCAATCATCAGCGGAGTCATGTCGCCCCATCGCCGCCCCCTCACCGATGCGACGATCTCTCGCGCCACCTGCTCGCGTAGGCCGTCGTTGCTCATTGCTGCCTCTCGGTGATGTGGAAGTGGGCTAGGAGGGCTTGGGCTTGGCGGCGCACGTTTTCGCGTGAGCGATCCGTGAGCCCCTCCCACGGCTTGCCCTTGGTCAGCGTGAAGCCGGTCCCGGATTCGTAGAGCACCCGCGCCACGGTTTCGGTATCGGCCTCGGGGCGGGCCGTGGCGAGCAGGCCAGCGAGGGCGTCGCGGAGCACGGAAACGCGCCACGCAGGCGTCGTGCCCAGCGCGTTGTCGTGCTCCCACAGCACTCGCGCCGCGTCCTCGACGGTCGCGGTGGGCGGCTCGGCGCGGCCAGCGGACAGGTACGGGTTGCGAGGAGCAGGCCCGAGTTCGTGGCGACGGGTCGCCAGGTGCCCGGTGCGCTCCAGTCCCTGGCCGCGCTCGATACCCGCGCCGTAGCCCTCGGCCCATGCCTCGGCGCGGGCGTTGTCGGTGACGGACGGGCGGTCAGCGGCGGTCACCGGGACACCTCCTTGCGGACGAGGTTGAGGTTGCCCTGCATGTGGTCGATCTCCTCGTGCACGTCGATCGCCCCGCCGTAGCGGTGCATGTCGGCCATGAGGCGCGCTGCTGCCTGGGCGATGCGGGCGAGGGACTGGATCGAGTCGTTCGGGTCGGTGTGTGGCATGTCAGTTCTCCTTGGTGGTGTCGGTGGGGGCCGCGAGAGCAGCACGGACTTCCCGGGCGGCGGTGGCCCAGCAGTAGCGGGCGTTCTCGTCTCGGATGCGGTACTCGTCCAGTTCGCGCTGCCATTCGTCGGCGAGGGCTTCGACGGCGGCGAGGCGGGCTTCGAGGCGGCGCTGGTACTCAAGATCGGCCTCAGTGGTGCAGCGCAGGTTCTCGACCTCAGCGAGCAGGGCCGGGAGCGCCAGCAGTGCGGCATGACCGTCCTCGTCGGTCCAGGACGGGAGGTCTGCGAACTCACGCAGAGCGGCCAGGTCGATACTCATGACGTTCCTTCGATGGGTGCGTAGGTGAGGGTCACGTGGTCGCCGCCGCGCTCGGTGAAGGTGAGGGTCAGCGTCTTGGGGTCGGCGTGGTGCTCGGTGCCGGCGTCCCGTAGGCGTTTGCGGCGGCTGTCGAATGCCTCGCGGGGGGTGGGCCTGCCGGTGGTGGTCCATTGGCTGACGGTGGTGACGTGCACGGCGTGCTGGTGCGGTGCGGTCCTGGCGGCGCTGATGGCTTCCCAGTCGGGGCCGCGTCCGCCGAGGGTGGGGGCGATGGTTGGCTCGGTCATCGGCCACCGCCCACCTGGTCGTGCGCTAGTCGCTCGGCTGGGCTCATGCGGGCACGCTCGCGATCCACACGAGTGCGTAGATGACGGCGACCCAGGCCAGGACACCGAGCGAGCCGGCGAGTAGGTGGCCGAGTGCGCGGGCGGGGTTGGAGTCGCGGCGGTCGATGGGGCGGCGTGCGTCGCGGTTGCCGAAGTGGGGGGCTGGTCGGCGTGCGTGGAGACGGTGGCTCACGAATCGGCCCTCGTCGCTGCCCACACGCCAACCCATGCGAACGATAGGCCGACGAACACGCCGCCGGCCCATGCTTGGAGCGTGGAGCCGGAGTAGAAACCCGAGGCGCTTGTGACGACACCGATGACGGCGCTGAGTGTGGCGTGGATCAGGTCGCGGCTCATCGCAGCGCCTCCTCGATCAGCCCCTGGGCGCGTGCCAGCACCACCAGCCCGTCACCGGTCGGCGGGGCGTGGATCTCGGTTTCGCTGGTGGTCATCAGGTCGCGGGCGGCTTGGGTGGGGTGGGTGTCGATGGTGTGCAGGGTGGTCATCGTTGGGTCTCCAGTTCGTTGGCGCGGGCCCTGAGTTGGTTGATGCGGGCCTGTAGGTCGATCACGGTTTGGGGGTTGTCGCAGTGGGGGGCGGCGCGGTTGAGGCGGTCTTGTGCGGCGTCCAAGGCCATGCGGACCACGTCGCGGCTGACGGGTGCCACCTGGGCGCTCCTTTCCGTGGGTGTGGTGTTGGTGCCACGCCCCGGGCTCGCACCGGGGATGCCGCTAGTTCGTGGCTGCCGCCTGTCAAGCGGCGATGAGCATTTGGACGACGGAGGTGTCCAGGCCCAACTGGGCGGCGATCTGCTCCTCCGACAAACCCAGGCCCTTTAACTGTTTGGCTTTGTCCGCCGGAGACTCCGCCGCCGCCGCGGGTGCGGGTGCGGGGGCCGAAGCCGGTGCGGGCGCGGACACCGGGGGCGTGGCGGGTGCGGACGGCTGCCCACCCACCTCCTGGTCACCCATGAGGGCGGCGTTCCCTGCGGGTGTGTAGACGATGGTCCAGTTGCGCCCGCTGCGGCGATCGCCCGGGGTGTCGTAGTGGGTGAGGGTGATGTCCAACTTCCCGCCCACCTCGAGGCCGTTTGCGCCGGCGGCGCGCACAGCGGCCCGGGTGGCCTCTTTCAATCGTCGGCCTTCCAGGTACAGGGTGCGGACGCCCTCGTCGTTGTCCACCGACGGGTCGCGTTCGTCGGTTTGGACTTCCACGACGATGCCCATGATCGGGTCGCCGGAGGGGAAGAATTTCGGGGCGCCCCCGCCGGGGTTGTTCGGGTCGTACTCAGTTTCCTGACGGGCAGTCGGCGGGGACGCGATCGTGCCGACCTTGCGGACGCCTTCGGAGTCGAACTTCCAGGTGGGGCCACCGCCGCCACCCATGAGGTACTGATTAGCCTGATCTGCTGTCGTCTGAGACATCTTCTGCTTCTTCCTCTTGTGTGTAGGTGCCGCGCTAGGCGGCGTTGGTCCCACGGGCGGTGTTGCCGGTGGGGGGTATGAGGCCGGCCAGGTCGTCATGCACACGGGACCGGCCGGGGCGGGGCAGACCTGCGGGCTTGTCGCTGTAGCGGTGGCATTCGAAGCAGCCGTCGGCGCGGTCCAGGTTCGTGATCCACGCATCGCGCACCTCGGTGCCGACCTGGGCGAGGGCGGCGAGGTTGGTGTGCAACCTGTTGGCCCGCTCGAGCGCCTTGACGGCGACCGTTTCGTTGTACGGCTCGGTCCACCAGATGGCGTCGTTGAGGGTGACGGACCCGCGAGGAAGGTAGGCGATCGCTACGTGCTCCACCCGGTGCCCAGCGTTGGCGTACCCGCGCCCATACAGATGAGCCTGGGTGCGGTAAACCTGGGAGGGTCCGGAGCGGGCGCGTTTGAGGGTGGTGGGCCCGACGATCTTCCAGTCCAGGGTCATGCCGACGGCGGTGTCGAAGAGGTCGCAGGAGCCCCAGATCTCTTCCCCGCCGATGTGGCCGACCATCACCTTCTGCTCGACGAGGTAGCGGCGCCCACCAGTGTGGTTGGCGTTGCGGGCGTTTTCGTGGGCGATGAATGCTTCTTCGAGGGCGGTGTGTGCGGCGGTGCCGAGGAACGGCAGCCAGGGGACGCCGTCCTCGGTCTGCTTCCAGCCGGCCAACTTGGCGGCGAGGCAGTGGTCGCACGGGTTCCCGATCTCGGAGGGTCCGATGCGTTCTTGGAGGGAGCGGGGCTGGTGGGTGATGGCGTGTTCGATCACCCACCGCGCCTCGCGTAGGGCCTCGTCGGCGTCACCGCCCACGTAGGGGGCGTGGCGTGGGGGCAGCGCTGTTGTGGCGGTCATGACGCCCTCGCCTTCTGCACGCTGGCGGGCATGACGCCGTCCTCGTTCGTCTGGCCGGGCATGTTGTGCGTCTCGCACGGCCGCTCGGCGGCGAAGCCGTGGTTGCGGCAGTGCGGGTCTGAGCCCACCCGGGTGCCGTACTCGGTGTTATCGCACGAGCAGCAGAAGCAGTCGGTGCGCTCCTCGACCCAGGGCTGGGCCACTACGAGGCGGCGGCGGATGAGGCCGGGTGTGTGCTCCTCCTCGGTCCAGAACTCGCCGCCGGCTATGTTGCGCTGACGGTCGACGATCTTCGTGCGCGGGTAGATGCCCATGTCAGCGCACCGTGACCGTGGGGTTGCCGACCGTCTGGAACCGCTCGAGTTCGGCTGGGGAGAGGTGGCGCTTCAACAGCGCGCTGCTGATGCGGGCCTCGTACAGGCCCGGCCGGTCAGTGAACGGGAGCGCCTTTTCGGCGGCCTTGGTGTCGAGGCGGCGGGGGCGGGTGACGATCACCTTCGACCCTGCGAGGTCGTGGGTGCCGTCGCCCAACTCCTCGGCGAGGACGGCTTTGATCTGGGCGCGGCGCTCCTTGACGGCTTCTTCCTGCTCCCGCAGTTTCAGGTCCTCAAGGACCAGTTGTTCGAGTTCGGTGATGCGGTCGGTGTCGGTGGTGGTCATGGGTTCAGGTCCCCTTCTGGGTGGTGTTGGTTCGGAGGCGGGAGGCGATGCGGTGCTGCCCGTGGCGGTGCAGCATGCGTTTCAGGCCGTTGACGCTCAGTCCGAGGCGTTTGGCTGCGCCGGGGAGGGTTTCGCCGGTGTGTGCCATGAACGCGGCGTCTTCGATGGCTGCCCGGGTGCGGGGGGTGGCGTTGGGGGTGAGGCGGGGGTCGCCGGTTTCGCCGGTGAGGAGCGCGTGCACCAACGGGGCGTCCAGGTGGGTGCTCATTGGTCGGCCCCTTCTTTCCAGCGGGCGCGGAGTTCGTCGCCGCGTTCGGCGATGAGGTCCTCGACGTAGGTGGCCTGGTCGATGAGGCCGTCGTCGCCGGTGTAGTGGGCGGGGTTGAGTCGGCTGGTGGTGCTCATCGGTCCCCCTTGCGGTACAGGGGGCGGGTGGTGGGGTCCACGTGCCCGTCGACGTCGAACTCGACCATGCGCGCCACCACACCCTCGTTGGTGGTGTGGGTCAGGTAGCGGGCCCGGTACTCCTCACCGGACTCGTGGGGGTCGGGGTAGGGGTGCACCCACTCCGGGGCGGGTTCGGTGGTGGCGGTGTCGCGGCCGAGGCCCAGGAGTTGGGACAGGGACGGGAAGCGGAGGATGCTCATGACGCCACCACCTGGGCCAGTTCGGCGACCATCGCGTCGGCGGCGTCCAGGTACCACTGGGGTGCGTCGGGGATGCCGTGGGGCAGGTCGGTCAGGGTGTAGATGGAGCGGTTGCTGGCGTCGTCTGCGAACACGGTCGTGACGCGCACGGTGTGCCCGTCCGGCCAGAGGATCGTCTGGTATTGCACGGCCGTGGCCGTCATGGGCCGGTCGGCGTAGTCCTCCATGTCCACCGGGACCGGCAAGGGCAGGTTGATGGAGAGGGTGCGGGTTGTGGTGCCCATTGGGTAGGCTTCCTTTCGTTCGGTGAAGCCCTCACGTCGTCTTGGTTGGTGGTGTGGGGGCTTCGCTATTGGGTGGTTCAGGCGGCGTCGTTGTGCCGCTTGGCGCGGCGTGCGCGGATGCGTGCCTCGAGTTCGGCCAACGGCGGGCCGGTGGGGGTGTAGGCGCGGCGTGCGGCCTCCTCCACGGGCAGTTCGTCCAGGAGTTGGTACGCCTCGGCGAAGGCCTGCCCGGCGGCCTTGATCGCCTGCTCGCGGCTGGTGCCCATCAGGCGGCGTCCTGGTCGGACAGGCCGGGCTGGTAGCGCACGTACACGCGCACTGAGCCGTCGTCGCTGGTGCGGGCGGTGGCTTCGAATCCGCCGCCGGGTGTGTTGCGGAAGTCGACCAACTTGCCCGAGTTGATGACGGACGCGAAGGACCAGGCGCGACGCTTGGAGGCCGACTTGAAGGTGCGCAGCACGGCCCACTGTCCGGGCTTGGCCTTGAGTGCTGCGGCGACTGCGGCGTAGATGCCGGCGTCTTGCTTGCGCTCTGGGGGGTTCTCCCAGACCAGGTCAGCGGGGGTGATGGTGCGATCGGTGCTGTTCAGGGTGATGACGGACATTGGTATGGTTCCTTTCGTTGTGAGTTGCCCTCGTTGCGTCTGGACGGACTGGCGGGGGCTTCTTGCTGCCTGGGGTTAGGCGGCGTCCTGGTTGGTGACCACGTAGGTGATCGCGTCGAGGGGTTGCCCGAGACGCTTGGCGATGGCCACTTGAACGTGCGGCGCCGGTTGCTTGCGGCCCTTTTCGATGTTGGTCAGGTAGCCGGGGGTGATGTCGCAATCGATGGCGAACACCCCGTGCTTCACCCCGAGCAACTCGCGTATGGCCCGGACCGCGGGGCCGTTGATCAGTCGTTTGCTCATGTGGAAGAGCATAGGCAACAAGAGGAAAGACTGTCAAGCAGGAAAGGGCAATATGGTGAAAGTGGGCGCTGACCTGCGGTTATGCGATGTAGTTACGCCCGTGGTTTTCCGATCCGAGGGGGTCTAGGCTGCATCTTGCCCTCCTTGCTTTCCTCAACTTTCCTCACGAGGCTCCCTCCCATGATCAACGCGCAAGAGATCCGAGACGCCCGCCAACGCGGCGGAATGACGCAAGCCGAACTGGCCCAGCGCGTCGGCGTCTCACAGCGCACAGTGGGCAACTGGGAGCGCGGAGAGTCCATCCCGCGCAACCGGGCGGCGAAGATCCGCGCCGTGCTCGCCGATCACCTCAGCACCGGCCAGGCCGCACCCTTGCGGTCAGCGTCGGACGCCGAGTTGCTGGCAGAGATAGCGCGCCGGTTCGAACGCGCCAAGGAGAGTGAGGAGGTGGTGGGCAATGCGAAGCATCCCGCCCCCATAGAGAACGAGACCAACGCCAGGCCGGCCCGGTTCGGCCTGGCCGCGATGGCCGGCGAGCCCGGCAACCCACCCGACACCACCACAGGAGAGGAAACACAAGTGCCGCCGGGCGAGGAGGACGGTGACGAGGCGTGAGTCCGGAACAGGAGCCACGCGATAATCGTTCCCCTAGTAGGGACGGTTTTGGCGAGCGCGAAGGCGAGGAGGAGGTAGAGTCCAACCATGAGCCCGACACAAGCAGTGTTGAAGGGGATCAGCCGGGGGATGCGGATGGGATTGGCCCCAGACCCGACGCGCCTTCGCGAACTCAGCCGGGAAGCAGCGTCGATCGACTACACGGCCGAGGCGTGGAAGGACGTGGGGCGGAGCCTGGAACAGGCGATCCAGCAGGAGAGCCAGTCCAGGGGTCATTCCCAGAAGTAGACGAACACAGCGTCGTCGCTGTTGAGTTCGCGGGCCCTATCCCGCACCCTGCGATGCTCTCCGGTTTCGAGAACGTCGTGCCGGGATCTGCGGAACGCATCATCCGCATGGCCGAAGAGTCCCACCGGGCGAGGATCGAGGTGGAGCGGGTCCCGGTTGACGCTGAGGCTTTCGCGCTCCGGGCCTCCACGGTCGGGGTTTCGTTCCTGCCTTGGTTGATCATCCTATTGGCGGGCGGGCTCATCATTGCCGGCGAGTCCGCCGCGGGGATTATTGCGGGCCTTGTCGGCGTTATCGCGGTCGGCCCGCAGATTATCGCTGCCACCCGTCGCGCAAGGGGTTGATGTCACACCCTGCGCCTACGGTCCAGCGGTATGTTTCACCCTTGGCGCGCGTTGCGCAGTAACCCGCACATTGACGTGCATTGGACGGACCAACCACCGGGCCTGATCGCGTCCACTGATGGGCGTTCCCGGATCTTCATGGACACCCGTCTGTTGCAGGTGCAGCGGCGGTGTGCGGCGACGCATGAGTTGATCCATATCGAACGTGGGCACACTCGGGAGTGTTCCCCGGGGGAGGAGTTGTCGGTGCGGGTGGAGACCGCGCACCGGCTGATCGGCACCTTCCGGTTGATGGATGTGATGGCGTGGACGGAGTCGTGGGAGGAGGCGGCGGAGGAGTTGTGGGTGACGGTGGAGGTGTTCATGGACCGGCTCGCGTCGCTGACGAAGGCGGAGCGGACGGCGATCCAAACCATGTATGAGCAGACCGAAGGAGGTGCCTGATGCGGCCCCATGTTGTGCCTGATGTGCCGCCGCGGGCGGTGCTGTACCTGCGTCAGAGTGTGGATCGTGAGGAGTCGATCAGCCTCGAGTTGCAGGAGACCGCGGGGCGGGACTACGCCACCCGCATGGGGTACGTGGTGACCGAGGTGCTCGCGGACCCGGGGATCAGTGGGCGCACCTGGGCCCGCCCGGCCGTCAAACAGGCTCTCGCGTTGGTGGAGGCCAGGGACGCTGACGTGATTGTGGTGTGGAAATGGTCCCGCCTGGCGCGTAACCGTCGCGACTGGGCGGTGGCGGTGGACACGATCGAGGCCGCCGGCGGCCGCCTGGAGTCCTCCACCGAGACCGTGGACACCACGACCAGTACGGGCCGGTTGGCGCGGGGGATGCTTGCGGAGATTGCAGCGTTTGAGTCTGACCGCATCGGCGACGGGTGGCGGGAAGCCCACGCCCGCAGAGTCAAGGCAGGCCTGCCGGCGAACGGTAAACCCCGGTGGGGATACACCTACGACCAGGGGGCGAAGGTGCACCGCCCGGACCCGGTGACGGGGCCGGTGCTGGCGCAGTTGTATGCCCGGTATGTGGCGGGGGAGTCGGTGTACTCGTTGGTGCGGTGGCTGAACGCCAACGGGCATCGCACCAGCCCGGGGTATGGCACGTCGGGTGGGGTGTGGTCGGACCGGTCGCTACGGCGGGTGCTGGACTCGGGTTTCGGTGCCGGCCTGATCACCGTTGCGGGGGAGCGGCACCCTGGGGTGCACGAGCCGGTGATCGACCGGGGCCTGTGGGAGGCGTACCAGGTGTCCCGCGCCGGCCGTCGGGTGAGGCGTTCCTCGGAGCGGTCCCAGTATCTGTTGTCGGGGATGGTGCGGTGCGCGTGCGGTGCGGGGATGACCGGTGGGCAGTTCGGGGCGGGGCGGGTGGCGAAGTTCCGGTGCAAGGCGGCCGCCGACCAGGGCCGCCATGGCGGCGGGTACGCCACCATGCATCTGGTTGAGGACGAGGTGCTGGCGTGGTTGCGGGACTTGGCGGGGGACGTGGACGATGCCACCGCCCAGGGGGCTCTGACTGCGGTCAGGTCGCGGCGGCACGCCCACGATGAGCGGGCGCTTGCCCGGGAGGCGGGGGCGGTGCAGGAGCAACTGGTGCGGGCCACCAGGGGGCACGTGGAGGGCCTCATCCCGGATGGGGCGTACCGGGAGGTGGTGGCCGAACTGGACGAGCGGGCGCGGATGGTGGAGGCGCGGCGGTTGGCCGCTTCGGTGGCATCGCGGGAGGCGTCCGCGCCGCAGGTTGCGGCAGACCTGCTGCAGGATTGGGAGGTGCTGGCGGTGGACGTGCGCCGCGCGGGCCTGCGACGGTTGATCAGCCGGGTGGTGGTGACGACAGGCCGGCCACGGTCTATCGTTGAGGTGGTGCCGGTCTGGGTTGGTGAGACCAGGGCCTAGTCACGTTGATGACCGCCGGGTTGGTGGTACTGATCTGGGCGCTGGCCGGGGAACTGCTCACCCAGGTCTTCGAGACGGCGATCGAGCGCATCCTGGGGGCGTGAGCGCCGAAGGTGAGCGGGGCTCGGCCGTGGTGGACTTCCTCCTGGTTTCCCTGTTGGTCACGGTGCTCACGCTCGGACTGATGCAACTGGCGCTGACCCTGCACGTGCGTAACATCCTCATCGACTCGGCAGCCGAAGGGGCCCGCTATGCGGCCCTGGATGGTCATGAGTTGCATCACGGGGTGGCTCGTACCCGGGCACTGATCACCGCGGCATTGCCGAACGCCTACGCCGATCAGGTACAGGCAGGGATGATCACCCACGAGGGCGTGAGCCTGGTCCAGGTGCAGGTACACGGCCCGGTGCCGGTGCTGGGCCTGCTCGGCCCGGGCGGAGTGATCAGCGTGAGCGGGCGGGCGGTCTTGGAGTGAATAGCGAGCGGCGGGACCTGCGCCGTGCGTGGGCGGCGGTGCGCTCCCGGTTGGGGGAGGGGGAGCGCGGCAGCGCCGTGGTGGAGTTCCTCGGGGTGTCGTTGCTGATGCTGGTGCCGATCGTGTACCTGATCCTGACCCTGGCGCAGATCCAGGCGAGCGGTTTCGCCGCCGAGGGAGCGGCCCGCGAGGCCGGTCGGGTGCTGGCAGGTGCCGAGACGTTCGAGCAGGGGTTGACCGCTGCGCACCTGGCGGTGGAACTGTCCTTCGCCGACCAGGGGATCGCCGTCGACGGCGCCCAGGCACTCCAGATCAGGTGCCAGCACGAGCCGTGCCTGACGCCGGGGTCCTACCTCTACATCTCGGTGCGCACCGACGTGGGCCTGCCCGGCATGCCGGCGATGCTCTCCGGCACGCTACCGAGCGTGACCCAGGTTCAGGCGGATGCGATGACGGCGATCCCGCGGTATCGCGAGGTGGGCTGATGCGGGCGGACCGGCGAGCACGCCCGATGCGCATCCGTGCCGGCGACGAGAACGGCCAGATCATGCTGCTGTCCATCGTCTATGGGCTGGTCACTCTGGCCCTGGTCCTGGTGGTCGCATCCGTCTCTCACCTGCACATCGAGCGCAAGCGTCTGTGGAACCTGGCCGACTCGCTGGCCGCCGGCGCTGCCGATGCGGCTGACGTGGGACGGTGGTACGACACCGGTGGAGCGGACGGTCTGGTGCTGACCGACGCCAGCGTGAATGAGGCGGTAAGCGATCAATTGGCGGCAACACCCGAAGTGGTCACCGATTCCTTCATCGACTTCAGGGTCGTCTCGGTGAGCGCGGTGGACGATCAGACCGTGGAGGTCACCCTGTCCGCCCGGGCTCGCCCGCCGCTGGTGCCGTGGGTCCTGGTGCCGTGGCAGGACGGCTTCACCGTGCAGGTGACTTCCCGGGCCCACGCCACCGAGCCATGACCGGGGCCGGCGGTGTACGACAGGTGAGGTAACGGTGGGGGCAGCAAAGAAGGAGCCCCTCGCCACGTCAATGGAAATCGTCATCTCCGTCGTCGGACTCGGATTCGTGGTGCTGCTCAGGCTGGTGGTCTAGTGGTGCCTATGAGCGCGGAGAAAGGAGAGCCGACATGAAGGCAGTAGTGATCCACGGCGCCGGTGACCTGCGGGTGCAGGAACGTGAGGTTCCCACCCCTGGCACCGGGCAGGTGCTGGTCGCGATGGAGTTCGGGGGTATCTGCGGCTCGGACCTGGCCTACTACGCCCACGGCACCTCCGGCACCGCCATCCTGCGCACGCCGATGATCCTGGGTCACGAGGTGGCCGGACGGATCGCGCAGGCCGGGGCCGGTGTGAGCGGCCTGACGGAGGGCACAGCGGTGACGATGCATCCGGCCCGGTATGGCCCCGGGCCACTGGCGCCGCACCTGGGGGAGCGGACCAACCTGCACCACGATGTGCGCTACCTGGGATCGGCAGCGCCCACCCCGCACCAGGACGGAGCCTTCGCCCAGTACGTGCTGGCCGAAGCCGGCCAGATCCGGGTGCTGCCCCCGGGGGTGAGCACCCGGCACGGCGCGGTGGCCGAACCCTTCGGCGTGGCCCTGCACGCGGTGCATCGCGCGGGCTCGGTGCAGGGACAGGATGTGCTGGTCAACGGGGTCGGACCGATCGGGGCGCTGTGCGTCGCGGCAGCCAGGGCACGGGGCGCGGCCAGCGTCACCGCGGCGGACATCGCACCGGCCGCGTTGCAGATCGCGGCCGAGTTGGGAGCCGATCACACCGTCAACGTCGCCGCGGGGGAGGAGCTGCCCGCCGATGTGCCGGTGGTCATCGAGGCCAGTGGCGCCGCGGCCGCCCTCGGCCCGGTATTGGCGGCGGTGGCCCGCGGCGGTGTGGTGGTGCAAGTGGGGAACCTGCCGCTGACCGACCGCCCGGCGGTGCTGGGTAACCTGGTCACCCGGGAGGTGGAGTGGCGCGGTTCCTACCGATTCGTCGATGAGATCACCGACGCCGTGGCACTGCTGGCTGGCCAGGTGGACGTCGAACCGCTCCTGACCCACACCTTCAGCCTTGATCAGGCCCGGCTCGCCTTCGATACCGCCGCCGACCCCGGAAGTGGCGCAGGGAAGGTGCTGCTCGACCTGGGGTGAACCCTCAGGCGTCGGCGAGTTCGCGCTCCCGGGTGCGGGTGCGTTGCAGCGCTGCGCCCTCGACATCCATGTTCGGGGAGATCCGGTCCAGCCAGGCCGGCATCCACCACGCGGCCCGGCCGAGCAGGTGCATGGCCGCGGGGATGATCAGCATCCGCACCACGAACGCGTCGAACAGCACCCCCACGGCCAGGGCGAAGCCCATCGGGCGCACCATGGTGATCTGGGAGAAGGCGAACCCGCCGAAGACCGCGACCATGATCAACGCAGCGACGCTGACCACCACCCGGCCGTTGTGGAACCCTGCGGTCACCGCCCGGCGGGCAGGGGTGCCGTGGGCGTAGGCCTCCCGCATCCCGGAAACCATGAACAACTGGTAGTCCATCGCCAGCCCGAACAGCACGCCGGTGAGCAGCAACGGCAGGAAGTTCAGCAGCGGCCCGGGGGTGTGCACGCCGAAGGCTTCCCCGAACCAACCCCACTGGAAGACCGCGGTGGTGGCCCCGAGGGCGGCGAACAGTGACAACCCCAGTCCCAGCGCGGTCAGCACCGGTACCAGGATGGAACGGAACACCCCGATCAGGATCACCACCGACAGGCCGAAGACCACCAGAACGTACACCGGCAGGGCGTCGGCGAGCTGGTCGGAGATGTCGATGTTGCCCGAGGCCAGCCCCGCCACCCCCAACTCGGTGCCGTCGACCAACGGCGAGGCCGCGCGCAGATCACGCACCAGCGCCTCGGTGGACTCACTGGAGGGGCCTTCGATCGGGATCACTTGGAAGGCCATGAAGTCACGGCCGGCGGAGGTGCCCACCGGCGCCACCGCCGCGACGTCGGCGCGCCCGGCCAGCACCGTGGCCAGATCGAGTTGGACCTGCAGTTCCTCGTCCTCGGCTACCGGCTCGTGCAGATCGGCAGTGACCACCAGTGGCCCGTTCTGTCCCTCGCCGAAGGCCTGGGCGGTGATCGTGAAGGCTTGGTACTGGGTGTTGTCCTGCGGTTCGGAGGAGCCATCGGGCAGTCCCAGACGCATCGAGGTGGCCGGGATCGCCAGCACCGCCAGCGCGGCGACGCCGATGACCACCGTGGCCACGGCACGCAGGGTGCCCATCGGCTCGGTGCTGCGCGTGGGGACCGCACCGTTGGCAGCCCGTTCGCGTGCCTTGCGGGACCACACCCCGGACCCGATCAGACCCAGCACGGCCGGGGTGAAGGTGATGGCCACCGGCACGGCGACGACGATGCAGATCGCAGCGACCACGCCCATCACGGCCAGGAACTCGATCCCGGTGATCGCCAGCGCCAGCAGCGCGATCATCGTGGTCAGGCCGGCGAACACCACAGCGGTGCCCGCCGTGCCGTTGGCCAGTCCGATCGACTCGCGCACGTCCATCCCCTCACGCACCTGCCGGCGGTGGCGGTAGATGATGAACAGGGAGTAGTCGATGCCCACGGCCAGGCCCAGCATCAGCCCGAGCACCGGGGTGACGGTGGTCATCTCCACCGTGCCGGAGAAGGCCATCGACCCGCCCACCCCCACGCCCACGCCGACCAGTGAGGCCAGCACCGGCAGCATCGCCGGGCGCAGCGCGCGGAACACCAGGATCAGGACCAGTGCGGCGCCGATCACCCCGATGATCTCCCCGGCCCCGATCAGGCCGTCGATCGAAGCGGCGATCTCGGCGCCGTACTCCACCTGGACACCTGGCAGGTCAGCGGCGTCCAGGACGTCCATGACCTCCTGCTTGACCTCTTCGGGCACGGAGAAGACGTCGTCGTCGAACAGCACCGTGGCAAGCGCCACGGACTCGTCTTCGGAGACGGTCCGGATGTCCTCGGCCAGGGCCGCCAGGTCAGCGGCCAGGTCGAGTTGCTCCGACTGTTCCTCCAGGGTGACCAGCTGGGCGGAGACCTCGTCCAGCTCGGCCTCCATGGCGGCGATCTCCTGCTCCGGTGCACCCACGGCCCGGGCCTGCTCCAGGCCCGCGGTGAGCCCTTCCTGCGCCTCGAGCAACTGCGGCCGGTTCTCCTCGATCTCGGCCAGGCCCTCGGCGAGTTCGGCGTCCTGCGCGGCCCGCTCCTGCTGTGCTTCGAAGGGGTCGATGACCTCGGGGATCTGCTCTACCTGCTCCACCTGGTCCAAGGCGGAACTGATGTGCTCGCGCTGGTCGCCGGTGAACTTCGCGGCGCCGGTGGTGTGGAAGACCACGGTGCCGCCGGTGGCACTGGAGTCCAGTTGGTCCTCCAGGTGCTCGTTCACCCGTTCGGTCTCGGTCCCGGGGATGGAGAACTGCGCTGCCAGGGTGCCACCGAACATCAGGAAGCCGCCGACGGCGAGCGCGAGCAGCAGCGCCCAGGCCGTGATCACACGGCCGGCGCGGCCCGCGGACCATTGTCCGACCCGATAGAGCAACGTGGCCACGGCGATCCTTCCGATAGGGGCAGGGCCGCCCCATTGCACCACACCCGTCGCATAACCAACAAGTGTTGTTTATCACGTCGGTGAGGTGGCACAATGAGCACCATGGACCCCCGCATCGCCCGCACTCGTAGTTCGCTGCGCCAAGCCCTGCTCGGGTTGGCCCGTGGACGCGACTTCGAGGAGATCTCGGTGGCCGACATCGCCGAGAGCGCGGGCATCAACCGCAGTACGTTCTACCAGCACTACGCGGACAAGAGCGAGTTGCTGGTGGACGTGCTCGATGCCATCACCTCCGACCTGCTCACCCAGGTCAGCGCCGACCTCGAGCCCGAGGAGGCCTACCAGGTGCTGGTGCGCTACATGGAGCACGTGCGCGACAACATCGCCCTGTACCGGCAGATCTTCTCCGAGGCAGTCGCCGCCGGAGTGCCGATCCGGATCCGCGAGCGCCTGGAGGGCTTGCTGCTCACACGCGCAGCCGGCTCAGAACTCGGTGGCCTGCCTCTGCCGATCGCCGCCGCCTCGATCACCGGATCGGCCGTCGCGATCATTGCCACCTGGGTGCGCTCCAGCGAGCCGGGCAGCGCCGAGCAGGTCGCCGGATGGATCTGGCAGATGGTGGATCTGCATGGGGCGATCCCGCGGGACTAGTCGCTGCCCACGTCCCGGGGTGCCGCCACGACACCCTCGCGCTCGGCCAGGTCGCTGATCTGGCGGGCCATCAGCACGTCCCGTTCGGTCAGTCCACCCACGTCGTGGCTGGTCAGGGCCACATCTAGGTGCGGGTAGCGCAGGTCCAGGTCGGGATGATGGTCAGCGGCCTCGGCCGCATGCCCGATCAGGTTCAACAACCGCAGCCCGGTCGCGAAGTCCCCGGTGCGCCATCGGGTGCGCAGCATCTGGTCCTCGATGACCCAGTCCACCAGGCCCTTGGCCCGTACGTCGGCTTCGGACAACTTCTCCGTTGACATCTGGCCTCCTCACAACTCCGGTGTGTTCAACCTACCCCGTTGTGTTGGGCCCGGCACGGCGGCCCCGGCCCCGCTATCGGACCCTGCGCGCCACGCGTGACCGCCCCGCGCACCCCGCTACCGAGCCGCCCGCGCCCACCGGCCCCAGGGCGAGACCACCTCGAAGGCTCCGCCGGGGCCTGCGGCCAGTTCGCAGTGGTCCGGCATGTTCAGGCGCGCCCACGCGTCGGCGTCCGGGGGCGCGCCCACCAGCGCTGCCACCAGCAGCGTGAAGGCGGTGCCGTGCCCCACCAGCACGCATGCGGGGTGGGTGCTCGACTCCAGCGCGGCCAGGGCGCCGTCGACGATCCGCATCGTCGCCTCCACCCGCGGTTCCCAGGTGGCACCGGACGGTGCTTTCCCGGTGGTGAGGTAGTCCCGGGTGGCGGCGCGGAACT
Source organism: Pseudactinotalea sp. Z1732 (assembly GCF_049724975.1). Lineage (NCBI taxonomy): Bacteria > Bacillati > Actinomycetota > Actinomycetes > Micrococcales > Cellulomonadaceae > Pseudactinotalea > Pseudactinotalea sp. Z1732. Next base: position 20,628 of record NZ_JBMPQC010000004.1, read on the forward strand.
CCGCGGCAGGCAGCAGCGCGCCGTCCCGGGCCACCTCGGCCAGCGCGGGCAGCACCTGCACCGGCTCCCCGGTCAGCAGCGCGGCACTCTGACGGGCCTTGGGCTCGGGCGAGGTGAACCAACTGGCCGCGGTGGGCAGCGCCCCGGCGCCGAGCAGCGGCCCGACGTCGGCGCCGGCTGCCAGTTCCCACTGCCGGGGCGGGGCGGCTTCGGTGATCCGGGGCCGGGCGTGGCGGACCAGGTGCAACCGGTCGGTGATCATCGCCCCTGGTCCTGCGGACCCTGGTCCTGTGGGCCCTGGTCCCGCGTACCGTGGTGGTGCGCCACCTCGGCGCCCTCGACGCGCGCCAGGTGAGCGGCGTCGGCACCCGCATCGGCCACGAGCACCACCGAGGCGCCACCGAGCAGCATCACCAGCACCCGGGCCACCATCTGCTCAGGGGCCAGGTCCGCCACCGGTACCAGCACCCGCTCGGGACCGGACCAGGCCGGCCCCGCCACCGCACCGAGGTCTGCTGCGTCGGTGGGCGTCAGCAACTGATCCGGGTAGGTCATCAGGTCCGCGGCGCCGTCGATCACCCCGTCCGGCAGGTCGCCGTCGAAGGCCATCGCCAGCGCAGGCAGCGCCACCGCGATCACCGCAGGCCCGCCCGGGGCGTCCTGGGGTCGCTCGGTGACGATCACGTCGTCGTCCGGCCGTCCCGGGCGCAGGTGCGCCTGCGCCCCGGTCAACCATGCGCCGAGGGACCACACCAGCGCCCGCCAGTGCACCGGCAGGTCGATGGCCACCATGGTGGAGGGCTCGGCATCGGCCTCCTCGGTGAGCAGGTTCGCCACCTTGATCACCCAGTTGGCCAGCACGCGTCCTGACAGTTCCACCCGCTCGGCACCGGGGCCGTACCAGGTCAGTCGCGGTTGGGCACCCTCCGGGCCCTGCCAGGAGGCGATCAGATCGGACACGTCGGCCATACAGCACACCCTACGCGCGCCGCAGCGCTCAGAATTCGGTGTGGACCAGGCCGACCACGCGGTGCTCGCGCAGCAGGGGAAGGGTGGGCCATTTGTCGAAACTGGTGCATGGGTGGGAGATGCCGAACTCGATCACCTCACCCACCTGCACCGCGTCGTCGGTGTGCAGGAACAGGTGCTGGTCGTTCAACCGGGTGGTGGTTCCGGACAGGTCCCGGGCGTTGCCCGCGCCGGAGGAGCTGCCGGTGGCGGCGTGCACCCGCAGGGGGATCGGCAGGTCGGCGTCGAACGGGGCGTCGCGCCGCCCCGCGCCGCACAGCACCAGACCCGGTTCGGGCACTGAGAGCACCTGCGCCCACAGTCGCAGCGCCGGCCGCAACCGAGCCGGTTCGCGCATCCGCGACCATGGGTCGGAGCGGGCGTAGATGCCGTGGTCGTGGCTGAGGTAGGCCCCTGAGCGCACCACCACCCGATGTCGCGCGGTCACGTCGGCATGGGCGAGCACCGACTCCACCACGTCCAGGTAGGCGCTCCCGCCCACGCTCAGCACCGGCGCCTCGACCGGGACTTCCTCGGCGACGGCGTCGGCGGCCTGCAGCAGCCCGGTGCAGAATTCGCCCACTGCCGCCAGGGCGCCGGCATCGGTGCCCTTGGCCACACTGCCCTCGTAGCCGCTCACCCCGACCACGCGCAGCCCGGCCGCCTCGGCCGCCCGGGCCAGCGCGGTCACCTCGGCGAGGGTGCGCGCCCCGGTGCGGCCACCGGGATGGCCGCACTCGATCAGCACCCCGACCCGCTCGCGCACCTGCGGGGCGGCCAGGTGCGCCGCGAGCAGGTCCACGCCGGCGTGGCTGTCGGCATAGAGCCACACCTGCAGGTCCTCATCGCCCTCGGCGCCGATCGCCTGCTCGGCCAGCCAGGCCAGTTCACGGGCGTCGGTGAGTTGGTTGGCCAGCAGGATGTGCTCGGTTCCCCAGGCGCGGACCTTGCGCAACTGGTCGGCGGTGGCCACGGTGGCGCCCCAGGCTCCGGCCTCATGCTGACGCTCCCACAGTCCGGCGGACATGTGCGTCTTCACGTGCGGTGCGAGGTCGAAGCCGTGGCGGGCGCAGAAATCGGCCATCGTGGTCACGTTGTGGGTCAGTGCCGACTCATCCAGCGTCATCACCGGCCAGGAGAACGGGCCGGTGAAAAGGTCCGGGCGCTCGGTGGCCACGGTGGTCTCGAACCGGGCCGGGGTGGTGCCGGCGGGCACATGCAGACCTTTGATTCCCATCGACTCACGGTAGCGTGCACCGTTGGCGGGCCGGCATCGAAGGTGCGCCGATCCGGGTGCGGACCGCGGCATATCAGCAACCGCCGACCCTCGCAATATCACGCCCGGGCTTGACTCCAGCGGATAACACGCGTGTAATTTACCCAAGACGGCGGCAGTGTCGCCTCACCGCATCTGAGATTGGGGAAAGCATCGTGTGGAATATCTTGGGAGAGGGGCCACTGACGGACGGGATGTCCGCGGCGGGTCCAGCGCCCCGCCCCGATGCCCCCTTGCTCCTGGACTCCTTCGACGACGACGGAGCGCTCGGCTGGCAGGAGCGGGCGCTGTGCGCCCAGACCGACCCGGAGGCCTTCTTCCCCGAGAAGGGCGGATCCACCCGGGAAGCCAAGCGCGTGTGTGTCTCCTGCGAGGTGCGCGCGGAGTGCCTGGAGTACGCGCTGGCCAATGACGAGCGGTTCGGCATCTGGGGTGGCCTGTCCGAACGCGAGCGCCGAAAGCTCAAGCGTCGCGCGATCTGACCATGCTGCCTCACCCCCACCTGCCGAATGGTCGCTGACGCCCCCGACGCCTGCGCCGTCGTCGTCGGCACCACTGATTCCCCCTACCTGCCGCACACGCTGAGGGCCTTGGCGACCCAGACGCACCCGCCCGAGCGGGTGCTGTGGGCGGTGCTGGACGACGACGAGGCCGCCCCGGACGTCCTGCCTGCCGACGCCGAGGAGGTACTGGCCGAGGCCGGGTTCGGCCCGGACCGGCCCGCGCAGGTCGCCCCCCAGGGCGTACAGACCGTGCGTGCACCGGCCGGCGCCGGATTCGGCGAGGCGGTCGATGCCGCGCTGGATGCCCTGACCGGCGGCGACCACGAGGGTGATGCCCCGGCGTGGCTGTGGCTGCTGCACGACGACAGCGCCCCCGACCCGGCCGCCCTGGATCACCTGCTCGCCGCGGTGGACGCCGCCAGTTCGGTGGGCGTGGCCGGGGTGAAGCAGGTGGACTGGGACGAACCGGACCGGTTGGTCTCGGTCGGAGTGGGCCAGACAGTGGACGGACAGCGCTACACCGGCATCGAGGACGGGGAGATCGACCAGGGCCAGCACGACGGGCGCGAGGACGTCTACTCCGTGGGCACCGCCGGAATGCTGATCCGTACCCGGACCTGGCGCCGGCTCGGCGGCCCGGACCCGGCGCTGGGGGTCTTCGGCGATGGGGCCGATCTGAGCCGGCGGACCCGCCTGGCCGGCCAGCGGGTGGTGGTGGTGCCCGCCGCCCGGGTCCGGCACGCCCGCGCCGGCTGGCACGGCCTGCGCACCACCTCCGGGGCCCGCACCCGCGAACCCCATGCGCCTGACCCGCGGCGCTCCTTCCGGGCCCGGCGCACCGCGCAACTGCACTCCTGGCTGGTACGCGCCCCGCTGCTCACCCTGCCCCTGGTAGCGCTTGCGGCACTGGTGCTGGCCCCGTTGCGGGCGCTGTGGCGGGTGGCCTCCAACGAACTGGCCCTGGCCGCCGAGGAGTTGCGGGCCGCGGCGGTGGCGCTGGTACGACCGGTTGCGGTGATGCGGGCCCGGCGCAGGGCCGCCCGCACCCGCGAGGTCTCCACGCGCCGGCTGGCCCCGCTGCAGGCCACCTGGGGGCAGCTCTGGCAGGCGCGGCGCAACCGACGCCTCCAGGCCGCCGCGGAACAGCGGGCGGCCCGGGCACCCAGCGAACTGGAGATGACCGAGCGCGCCGCAGTGGCCCGGCGCCGCCGGCTCACCTTCGGTGCGCTCGCATCGGTCACCACCGCGGTGGCGCTGGTGACCCTGGCCCCGGTGGTGGTGGCCGGGCCGCTGATCGGCGGCGCGCTGTTGCCGGTGGACGTCGGTTTCGTCGACCTGTGGCGTGCCGCGCTCGGCGCGTGGCTGACCACCGGTGATGGCTACGCGGGCCCACCGGATACGTTCCTGGCGGTGCTGGGTGTGCTCTCCGCCCTGACCGGGGGATGGGCCGGCGCTTCACCGGGGGTGAGCGTGGCGCTGGTGCTGCTGCTGGCGATGCCGCTGGCGGCGACCTTCGCCTGGTTCGCCGCCGGTGCGGCAAGCCGCTCGGTGCTGGTGCGGGCCTGGGCGGCCGGGGTCTGGGCCTTCGGTCCGCCGCTGCTGCTGGGCCTGGGACAAGGCCGCCTGGGCGCGGTCCTGGCGCACCTGATGCTGCCCCTGATGGCCCTGGGCATCGCCCGTGCCCTCGGGGTGGACCGGCGCGATGTGGTGATCTCGGGCATGGTCGGTGCCCAACGGGTCTCCCGGCGCCGTTCGGTGACTGCGGGGCGCTCGGCCCGGGAGGCCAAACGGGCGCGGCTGGCCGCACTGGCCGCCGTCGGGCAGTCCGAGCGGGACGACACCTTCGCCGACCTGGAACCGATCCGCTCCAACACCGCTGAGCAGGTCGAACCGACCGAGCGAGCCGAGGCGGTCGAGTCGGCAGCGCCGGCCGAGGGTGCCGGGCCGCAAGCCGGTACCGACCCTGGTGAGACCGGCGACGCCGAGCCGCAGGGCGCCCCGCCGGCTGCCGAGGGCGAGAGCCGGGTGGAGCGGGCCACGGTGGTCTCCCGGACCTCCCGGGCACCCTCGATGGCCGCCGCGGCCGCAGCCGGGCTGGCTTTCGCCGTCGCCGTCGCTGGTGCCCCGGTGCTGCTACCGGCTGGACTGACGGCCTTGATCGTGCTCGCGCTGGTCCTGGGCCGCCGCCGACACCTGGCGGCCGGGCGGGCCCGGTTGATCGTCGTCGCACTGCCTGCGGTCGTGGTGCTCGGACCGGTCTGGACCTACGCGATCCGAACCTGGGCCGACGGCGGCTGGCGCGTGCTGCTCGCCGACCCCGGGGCACCGCTGGCCGCCGACCCCGGGCCCGCGTGGCTGACCCTGCTGGGCTGGCCGGCCCTGCCCCACGTGGACGGTGACCTCGGGGCGGTCCTGGGCTCCCAGGTGCTGCCGCTGGTGGCGACCGGTGCGCTGCTCGTGGCAGCACTACTGGCGCTGCTGCGGGGCGGGCAGCGCGGCCGGGCGGTGCGGATCGGCTGGCTGATCAGCGCGATCGGGCTGGCCACCGCGCTGGCCTCCAGCCGCACCGTGGTGGCGCTGGGTCGCTCGCACGAGCCCGGTGCCGGCCCCGACGAACTCGTCACCGGCTGGGCCGGTCCGGGGACCTCGCTGGTCTTGCTCGGGCTCCTGCTCGCTACCGGTGTTGCCCTGGACGGGTTGCAGGGCGCCCTGGCCGGCCGGACTTTCGGCTGGCGCCAGATCAGCGCCGCCGTGGTGACCGTGCTGCTGGTCGCCGGCCTGGTGGTCTCGGCCGCCTCCTGGACCACCACCGTGGTGGCCGAACGTGGGCAGCAGACACCCGAGGCCGGCCAAACCGAGCAGACGCGGGCGGTGTACCTCACCGGGCGTGGCCCGGATCCGGTGCCGGCGCTCGGCCGCACCCTGCAGGCTCCCGAACAGGGCGCGCGGGTGCTGGCCCTGACCGCCACACCGGAAGGCATCGACGCCCAGTTGTGGCGCGGCAACGGCCCCCAGCTCACCGAGACCGCCACCGTGCTCGGCCTGGGTCGGGCCCTGGCCCGGACCGACTCCGGCGGCGAAGGGGACGGGGAACCGGACCAGGCTGATGCCCACCTGTTGTCGCTGGTGGCGGACCTGGCCACCGGGTCGGTCGGAGCCGCCGGTGAGCGGTTGGCGCAGCACGCCGTGGCCGTGGTGATCGTGCCCATCGCCGGATCGGTCGCCACCGGGGTGCCGGACGCGGACGAATCGGCCCGGGCCCGGTTGATCGCCCGCCTGGACGCGGTGCTGGGCCTGGAACGGGTCACCGAGAACCCGGCCGGAGTCATCTGGCGGGTCAGTGCCGGACCGGGCAGCACCGATACCGCGATCGCCCGCGGACAGGTACGTGACGAGGAGGGCACCCTGGTCACCAACCTCGACTTCGCCCACGACAGCGGTTCCGCACGACTGAGCCCGGAGGGCACCGGGCGCACCGTGGTGCTGGCCGAACGTTCCTCGCCGGCGTGGCGTGCTGAGATCGACGGCCGTCCGCTGCGCGCAGTGGCGGACTCCTCCTGGCGCCAGGCCTTCCTGATTCCCGACGACGCCGCCGGGGAACTGACCGTGACCTACCGCCCGAGCCTGCACACCCCATGGCACGTCGTGACCGGAGTGGTGCTGGGATTGACCGTGCTGCTGGCTCTGCCCACCCGACGTCGACGCCCGGAGGAGGTCTGAGATGGCCGCCGAGGTTCCCCGGCCCCGGATCAGTCCCGGGCTGCGCCGCACCCTTCGTGGCCTGGTCTCGGCGCTGACCGCGATCGCGGTGGTGCTGATCACCGGCGCGGTCCTGGCCTCGGGGCTGCTCAACCCCGCACCAGCGCCCCAGGCGGTGCCGGCCCGGCAGGTGGACATCGGTGCTGGCCCGCTGACGCTGGTCTGCCCGGACGCACCTGTGTCCAGCACCGGTGAGGCCGGCGCCGACATCGACTACGACGCCGAGTTCAGCACCGACACCGAGCAGAGCCGGACCAGGGCCGAGACGGTGGTGACCCAGCCGGACGGGGCCGCCGCCGGCACCGCCACGCTCACCGAACTGGGTGAGGCCGGCCAGGACCTCAGCGCCGGCACCGACGGTCTCGTCGGCACCCTGGATCAGACCACCGACGCCGCGGTGCTACGGGCCGAGCCCGCCGAGGAACGGACGCCACTGGGTGCGGCAACCGCGGTGGTGCGAGCCGAGTCCGGTGACCTGCGCGGCCTCAGCGCGGCGGCCTGCCTGCCCCCCTCCTCCACCCAGTGGCTGGTTGGTGGGATGACGAAACTGGGGTCCTCGGCACGGCTGTTGCTGACCAACGCAGGGCAGACCCCGGTGACGGCCAACGTAGAGGTCTGGGGCGAACTCGGGCCTCTGGAGTCCGGTGCCCAGATCCTGGTACCGCCGGACGAGTCGCGTTCGCTGCTGCTGGAGACGCTGTCCCTGGAGGAACGCCTGGCGGTACGGATCACCGCCGACGGCGGGCAGATCGCGGCCGCGATCCAGGACAGCGCTCTGTCCGGCGTGGTCCCGGCCGGCACCGACGTGGTCACCACGACCGCGGACCCCGCTACCCGGATCAACATCGGGCCAGTGCACGTCGGCGAGGCCGAGGTGACCGATCACCCCCCGGTGCTCCGCCTGGTCAATCCCTCCCGGACCCAGGCCAGCGTCTCGGTGGACCTGTTCACCGAGTCCGGTCCGATCGTGCTCCCCGGCGCCCAGGACCAGGTCCTGGAACCGGGCACGGTCACCGATGTCTCCCTCGCCGGGATCGACCCGGGCGCACTGTCGGTGCAGGTCATCTCCGAAGTCCCGGTGACCGGGTCGGTGCTGCGCACCGTGGTGGGCGAGGCCGGGGAACTGGACCCGGACGAGCCGGTCCGGGATCGCGCCTGGATCGCCGCACAGCCGGCCCCGGAGCGCGGGGTCCTGGCGGTGCCGGGAGAACTGGCCGATACGGTCGCGGTGGTGCTGGCCAACCCGCTGCCGCGGGCCCAGCAGGTGCGCCTGACCCCGATCACCCGCGACGGCACGCGCGGGGAGGTGACCACCGTGGAGGTCGAGGCGGGTTCAGCCACGGTAGTCGATCCCGACCAGGTGGCCCTGGATGAGGTGATCGCCCTGGAGATCAGCGGGGAGTCCGTGCTGGCCACCGCGATGGTGCGGGCCGAAGCCCCGGACGGGCCGATGCTGTCCATGCTCAACCTCACCCCCGACGCCGCCGCCGAGCAGCAGGTGCAGGTCCGCTTGGGAGCCTCCTGAGCGCCGCTAGAGTCCCGGATCTATCTGGTCGGGGTCCAGCCCCCGCAGGTGTGCCACCTGTTCGACCAGCACGTGCCGCAGTAGGTCCGGGACCTCGGCCCAGCCGCGGCACCGGCTCTCGATGGGGCGCCGGTACACCACCACGCGGTCGGTCAGCCCGGCGGCAGCATCAGCGGGGAAGCACCGTCCCAGCGACACCGCGCCGGCCTCCCACGGTGCCGGCGCCGAGGGTGGGACGTCCTCGACGGCGAATTCCACCCCGTGCAGGACATCGCCCAGGTGGTGCTCCAAGTGAGCCACCGCGCGCAGCAACAGTGCGTCGAAACGCTGTGCGCCCGTGCGCGCGCCCGGGACCGTGGGCGGCAGCAGCGGGCCGCGCAGACCCCGGCCGCGCCGGTCCCGGCGCCGGCCGGTACGCCGGGACGGCAGCACCGTGGTGCTCAGGTCCCGGCCGGCCGGCTGCGGGGTTGTGCTCATGCCCACAGGGTGCCAGAGCCCGACCACCCCGGCCCAGCCTCCGCGCGGCGTGGGATGCCACTCCCGCGGCCGACGGAGGGTACCGTGGTCTCCTGTGAGAGCGACCCGTCAGTGCACCCGGTCCACCTGCACCTCCCCGGCGGTGGCCACGCTGACCTATGTCTACGCCGACTCCACCGCCGTGCTGGGGCCGCTGGCCACGCACGCCGAACCGCACTGCTACGACCTGTGCCTGACCCACGCCGAGCGGCTCACCGTTCCGCAGGGCTGGGACGTGGTCCAACTCGCCACGGAGTTCGAGCCGGCCCCGCCCAGTGACGACGATCTGCTCGCCCTGGCCAACGCCGTCCGGGAGGCCTCGCGCGCTCCCGCGCCCAGCAGCCTGCCGGCCGCGCGCACCGCCGGCGTACCGGCACCGGTGACCCAGCCCCGTCCCGAGCCCACGTCCGGGCGGCGCGGTCACCTGCGGGTGATCCGCGGGGACCAGCAGGACTGATCGGCCGGAACCGTGACGGGAGTCCCCGGGCGTCGGCCGACGCCGGGCACACCGATGGCCGCGAGCCGGTACCAGGTAGGCTGACCCGGGTGAAGGATCTGAGCGCCATCGTCAAGGCCAACGACATCCGAGGGTTGGTTCCGGACCAGTTCGGTCCCGACGTCGCCCGCGCCCTGGGTGCGGCCGTGGCGGACCTGCTCACCGGGTCCGGGGCCGCTCACACCGTGGTGGCGGTGGGACAGGACATGCGCGAGACCTCCCCGCAACTTGCCGGGGCCTTCGCCGACGGCGTCACCTGGCGGGGGCTGGACGTGATCCATCTCGGTCTGTGCTCGACCGACATGCTCTACTACGTCTCCGGTTCCGAGGGCATCGCCGGGGCGATGTTCACCGCCAGTCACAACCCGGCCGACTACAACGGGATCAAACTGTGCCTGCCCGGAGCGCGGCCGCTGGGCGTCGACACCGGCCTGGCCGACGTGCAACATGCCGCCGAGGCCTACCTGGACCAGGGCATCCCGGCTGCGCCCGAACGGGGCAGCGCCGGTCAGCGCGACGCCCTCGCCGACTATGCCGCCTACCTGCGCTCGCTGGTGGACCTGAGCCGGATCCGGCCCCTGAAGGTGGTGGTCGACGCCGGCAACGGTATGGCGGGCCTGACGGCCGCGGCGGTGCTGGGCACCGAGGCCGGTCTGGCCGACCTCGGCCTGGACCTGGTGGTGATGTTCGCCGAACTCGACGGCAGTTTCCCCAACCACGAGCCCAACCCACTGGTGCCGGCGAACCTGGTGGACCTGCAGGCCGCGGTGATAGCCGAGCAGGCCGACATCGGTCTGGCTTTCGACGGCGACGCCGACCGGTGCTTCGTGATCGACGAGCGCGGCGGGGCGGTGAGCCCCTCGGCGATCACCACCATGGTGGCGTTGCAGGAGGTGGCCAAGGACAAGGCCGACGGTGGCCACGGCACCATCATCCACAACCTCATCACCTCGCGGGCGGTCCCGGAGTACGTCGCGGCCGCTGGCGGTCGGGCGGTGCGCACCCGGGTGGGCCACGCGTTCATCAAGGAGCAGATGGCCGCCCAGAACGCCGTCTTCGGTGGCGAACACAGTGCCCACTACTACTTCCGGGACTTCTTCTACGCCGACACCGGGATGCTCGCGGCACTGCACGTGCTCGGGGTAGTGGGCAGCCCTGAGCAGTCGATGACGCTGTCCGAACTGGCTGAGGTGCACACCCCCTATGTGGCCTCGGGGGAACTGAACTCCCGGGTCGAGGATGTGACCACGGCCCTGGAGACGGTTCGCGCCCTGTTCGCCGAGGACATCGCCGCCGGCATCGTGCATACCGATGACCTGGACGGCCTGTTGGTCAGCCACTGGCACCAGAGCCCGCGTTGGTGGTTCAACCTCCGGCCCTCCAACACCGAGGCGCTGCTGCGCCTGAACGTGGAGGCCGAGGACGACGACATCATGATCAAGATTCGCGACGGCGTGCTCGGGGCCCTGGGTGCTCGGTTGCCCACCGACGTGGATGAGGAAGGACCGCGATGAGCCGATCCGAAGAGCCCTCTGTCGATCCGGGATTGCTGGAGGTGCTGCGCTGCCCGGTGACCGGGGCGCGCCTCGACCTGCGCCAGGTGGACGGCGAGACCGTCCTGGTCAGTACCGACGAGGCGAACCCGCTGATCTACCCGGTCCGCGACGGTGTGCCGGTGCTGCTGGCCGAGGAGGGCCGGCCCGCGCGCTGAGGCGGCCCAGCCTCGGGCTCACCCACCGTGCTCGGCGACCGCGTTCCCGAGACGGGTGATGCCCTCGGTGAGCAGCGGGCGTGGGGTGGCGAAGTTGTAGCGGATGAAGCCCGCGCCGACCTCTCCGCAGTGGGCGCCGTCGGTGACCACCACCCCGGCGTGGCGCCGGAAGAACGCCCCGGCCCGCTCGGGGGTCCCGGTCTCCCGCACGTCGATCCAGCCCAGGTACGTCCCCTCCGGCGGGGTGTACCGGGCCCCCGGCAGGTGTTCGGCGAGGAGGTCGCCCAGCAGGTGGCGGCTGCCGTCCAGATAGGCCAGCACCTGCTCCAACCAGGGCACGCCGCGGGAGTAGGCGGCGGTGGCGGCGACGATGCCCAGGTTGGCCGCCCCGGTGCCCACCACCTCCCCGACCCGACTCCACACGTCCCGGTCGGCATCGTTGCTCAGCACGATCTGAGCCGCCTTGAGGCCGGGCAGGTTCCACGCCTTGGAGGTGGAGGTGGCGGTGATCGTGTGCGCCGCGGTCTGCTCCGACAGGGTGGCGTAGGGAATGTGCCGGTGCGGGGCGTACACCATCGGGGCATGGATCTCATCGGAGAACACCCGCCCGCCGTGACGCTGCACCACCTCGGCCACCCCGAGCATCTCCGATTCGGTCAGCACCCGCCCGATCGGGTTGTGCGGGTTGCACAGCACCAGCAGGTGCCCGCCGGCCGCGAATGCGGCGTCCAGGGCGTCCAGGTCGTAGATGTACCGCTCGCCGTCGCGGGCCATCGGCACCTGGATGATCGGGCGCTCGTACACCTGCGGGATGGTCAGGAACGGCATGTACGCCGGGGTGGGCACGATGATGGGGGAGTCGGGGCGGGACAGGTAGCGGATCGCCGCGCCGAGGCCGGTGAGCACGTCCGGGATAGGGTGCACGTCCGCAGGGTCGACCTGCCATCCGTAGCGGTCGGCGGCGAAGTCGGCGTAGGCGCCGGCCATCGCCTGCAGCGGTGCCGGGAAGTGGTAGCCGAAGGCCCCCCCATCCACCGCTTCGTGCAGGGCCGCGGTGATCGGTTCGGCGATGCCGAAGTCCATCTCGGCGATGAACGCCCCGATCGTGTCGGGGAACCGGGACCACTTGGCCCCGCCGACGTGACGCAGGTGCTCGGCCGTGATCGAGTCGAAATCAATCATGGCGGCAACGGTACTGGGCCGGACCGCACACCGGTGCCACCGTGACCCTCGGCCCGCGGGTCGGGACGGCGCTGAACGAGCGCGCATCGCCTGCCTCCGGCTAGGCTCCAGGGTTATGAGCTTCGATACCGAACCCGGTGCGTACAAGGTCCGCGATCTCGGCCTGGCCACCTCAGGCCGGCACCAGATCCGCCTGGCCGAGCACGAGATGCCCGGCCTGATGGCCCTGCGGGAGGAGTTCGGTGATACCCAACCGCTCGCGGGGCAGCGCATCACCGGCTCACTGCACATGACCGTGCAGACGGCGGTGCTGATCGAGACGCTGACCGCGTTGGGCGCGCAGGTGCGCTGGGCCTCCTGCAACATCTTCTCCACCCAGGACGAGGCGGCAGCCGCCGTCGTCGTCGGACCGCACGGGAGTCCCGAGGACCCCCAGGGCGTGCCGGTGTTCGCCTGGAAGGGGGAGACCCTCGCTGAGTACTGGGAGGCTCTCGATGAGACCTTCAGGTGGCCCGGGCATGGGGGTCCGACCCTGATCCTGGACGACGGCGGGGATGCCACCGTGATGCTGCACGAGGGGGTCAAGGCCGAGCGCGCCGGAGCCGTGCCGGCCGACCCCCTGCCCGGCGAGGCCGGCTACTCGGCGGAGAAGTTGGCGTTCCTGGCCCAGTTGCGCACCAGCCTGGCCGCCGACACCACCCGGTGGACCAGGGCGGCCGAGCAGATCCTCGGCGTCAGCGAGGAGACCACCACCGGCGTCAACCGGTTGTACCAGTTGCACGCCGCCGGGGAACTGGCGTTCCCGGCGATCAACGTCAACGACGCCGTCACCAAGTCCAAGTTCGACAACCGCTACGGCATCCGGCACTCCCTGCCCGATGGGTTGAACCGGGCCACCGATATCCTCATCGGCGGCAAGGTGGCGGTGGTGTGCGGCTACGGGGACGTGGGCAAGGGGGCGGCCGACGCGTTGCGCGGACAGGGTGCCCGGGTGCTCATCACCGAGATCGACCCGATCTGCGCGATGCAGGCGGCCATGGACGGCTACCAGGTGGTGCGCCTGGAGGACGTGCTCGGGCAGGCGGACTTCTTCATCACCGCGACCGGGAACTTCAACGTCATCACCGCCGAGCACCTGAGCGCGATGAAGGACAAGGCGGTGGTGGGCAACGTCGGCCACTTCGACAACGAGATCGACGTGGCCGGCCTCGCCGAACTCCCCGGGGTGGAGTGTGTGGAGATCAAGCCGCAGGTGCATGAGTGGGTCTTCACCGACGATCCGGAGAACCCCCGCAAGTCGGTGATCGTGCTCTCCGAGGGCCGGTTGCTGAACCTGGGCAACGCCACCGGGCACCCCTCGTTCGTGATGAGCGCCTCCTTCACCAACCAGGTGATGGCCCAGATGGACCTGGCCGATCCGGCCAGCGAGTACGAGGTGGGTGTGCACGTGCTGCCCAAGGCGCTGGACGAGAAGGTGGCCCGGCTGCACCTGGAAGCCCTCGGCGCGGAGTTGAGTGAGCTGACCAAGGAACAGGCCGAGTACATCGACGTGGACGTGGCCGGACCCTACAAGCCCGAGCACTACCGGTACTGACCACGGTCCCCGGCCTGCGACAGCGGGCCGGGTCAGTCGGCGTCGGGGATGCCGTAGGGCAGTACTCGGGCGCGCCGGGCCTCCTCCTGTTCGCGCTGGGCCACGGCCAGCCCGGCCAGGTACTCGGTGTCGCGGCGAGCCACCAGGACCGCGGCGACGAACCGCTCGGGGTCGGTACCCCACGGTGGCGGCGGCGCCACGTACGGTTCCAGCGCCGCGGCGAATGCGCGGCCGACGTCGGCGCGCACGTTCGGGTGCAGCTCGCCGGTCCGGGACAGGTAGATCCGGGCGTACAGGGCCAGGGAATCGGGTAGCCGGCGGATGTCGGCGATCTCGGCCCAGGACCGCAGTTCCGGGGGCATCAGTAAGGGGGCGGTGGCCACCTCGGTGTCGCGTACGCGCAGTGAGTAGGTCCCCGCCACCATGTCACCCAGACGTTTGGAGCGTGGGTGCACCATCGAACTGATCAGCGCGACCGAGCCCAGCGAGAGCCAGATCTCACCGATCCCGGTCAGGGAACGGATGAACGCGTGCCGGAACCGCACCGGGCCGCCGTCGTCACGCACGATCCGCAGGCCCACCGCCAACCGTCCGGCGGACAGGCCCCGGGTGAACGTCTCGGTCAGGCACGGTAGCAGCACCATCATCACGGCGATAGCCACGATCGTGAGAGTGCTCATCTGGGCGGGGTTGGCGCTGAACCGGCCGGCCAGCATCAACACCCCGATGCCGATGCTGAGGTAGACGATCGCATCGATCACCCCGGACATGAGCCGGCTCAGCGCCGAGGCCGGCGCCAGGTCCAGGGGGACCGCCTCGCCGGTGATGACGCGATTGAGGCTCTCGGTGGGGGAAGCGGCCGTGGTCATGTGTGGCAGGGTAACGGGTGTGGATGTGGACGCCTTCGTCGCCCTGAACGCACCTCGCTGGGCGCGGCTGCGGGCACTACTGCGCCGGCGCAGGCTCACCGGTGCCGAGGTCGATGAGTTGGTCACCCACTACCAGACCACCGCGACGCATCTGTCCCAACTTCGCTCCAGCGCCCCGGACCCGGCGCTGATCTCCCGGCTGTCCACCCTGCTGGCGCGGGCTCGCGGGGTGATCGGTGGGTCCCACGAGTTGTCGCCGGCCGATGTGGTGCGGTTCGTGGCGATCTCCCTGCCCGCCGCGTTCTACCGGGTGCGGTGGTGGACGCTGGCCGCCGGGGCGGTGTTCATCGGCCTGGGGCTCGTCCAGGCCTGGTGGCTGCTCACGGTGCCGGAGGCGATGGCGCAGGTCGGGACCCCGAGCATGCGGCGCACGTACGCCGAGGAGGCGTTCGCCGCCTACTACTCCAACTACCCGGCCCCGGACTTCGCCGCCCAGGTGTGGACCAACAACGCCTGGATCAGTGCCCAGGCGATCGGGTTGGGTGTCACCGGGATATTCCCGGCCTATGTGCTGGTGGTCAATGCGCTGAACGTGGGTGTGGCCGGAGCGATCATGGCCGAGCACGACGGTCTCGGGGAGTTCTTCGGGCTGATCCTGCCGCACGGCCTGATGGAACTGACGGCGGTGTTCGTCGCCGTGGGAACCGGGCTGAAATTGTTCTGGAGCTGGGTCGCCCCGGGCCAGCGAACCCGCGCGCGTGCCCTGGTCGAGGAGGGCCGGGCGCTGATCACGGTGGTGATCGGCCTGGTCGTGGTGATGGGGGTGAGCGGCGTCGTGGAGGGGTTCGTGACGCCTTCGGGCCTGCCCGGTGGAGTCAAGATCACCATCGGTGCGGTGGTGCTGGCCGCCTACTGGGCCTATACCTTCGCCCTGGGCCGGCGCGCGGTGGCCGATGGGGAGACCGGGGACATGCGCGCCGAACTCGTCGAGGACACCGTCGCCACCGTGGGGTGAGGCAGCGGCCGACGGCGCCGGACGCTCACAGTTTCCCGGCTGCCTTCAGCGCCAGGTAGGTGTCGGCCAGGGCCGGCGGGAGGTCCTCCGGGGCGCGACGCACCACCTGGGCACCGGTGCGCTGGAGACGCTGGGCGAGGGCGCCGCGTTCCAGTTCGGCGCGCTCGGCCGCGGCCGCATCGAAGAGTTCGGCCGTGCTTTCCCGGCTCCGGCGCATCCGCTGGGCCACCGGGTCCTCGGCTGACGCCAGCACCACCTGGTGGTCGCGCGCCACCGCCGCCACCACCGAGACCAGCCCGGACTCGATCGCGCCCGGCTCCAGCCCGGTCAGGATCACCACCAGGGCCCGCTGGCTGAGGCGGTCCCGGATCTCCTGGGCCACCACCGCCCAGTCCGGCTCCACCAGTTCGGGGGTGAGCGTGGCGAGCTCCTGCGCCAGAGCGGACATCAGCGCCGGGCCCTCGACACCGCGCACCCTGGTGTGCACCGTCCGGTCCATCGCGACCAGGTCTACCCGGTCCCCGGCCTTGGCGGCCAGGGCCGCCAGCAGCAGCGTCGCCTCGATACCGGCCTCCAGGCGGGGCGCCTCGCCCAGACGGGCAGCGGACAGACGGGAGGTGTCCAGCACGATCAGGACCCTCCGGTCCCGTTCCGGCCGCCAGGTGCGCACCACCACCTCGGCCCGGCGGGCGCTGGCGCGCCAGTCGATGGCACGCACGTCGTCGCCGATCACGTACTCCCGCAGGGAGTCGAACTCGGTGCCCTGCCCGCGGACGTTCACGGCGGCGCGCCCGTCCATCTCGCGCAGCCGGGCCAGGCGGGAGGGGAGGTGGCGGCGCGCGGAGAACTCCGGCAGCACCCGCAACAACCCGGGTACGTCGGTACTGCGCTGACGGGCCGCCAGCCCGAACGGACCGTAGGAGCGCACGGTCACCGCGGCGGCGCTCATGTCGCCGCGTCGCCATGGGCGCAGCGTGGTGCGGATGCGCCGCACCTGGTCGGCGCCGAGGGTGAGGCGGTGCCGGTTGGTGCCGGTGCCGGCGCTGGGCTGCCAGGCGTCGCGCACCAGGGCGCGCAGGGTGCGGGGGGAGGTGTTGTGCAGGCGCAACCGGCTGGCTGTCTCCTCGGTGTGACGCACCGTGGGGATCGGCGCCCGTTCGATCCGGACGTCGCGCACCGGTGCGGCCAGTGCCAGATCGGAGCCGACCAGGGCGGCCACCAGCACCAGCCAGGTGGCCACGGTGAGCCAGCTCGGCAGCAGCAGCACCGGGATCAGGCCCAGAGCCAGCAGGCCCACCGCCCGGCCGGTGAGCACCATCAGCGCGGGACCGGGACCGAAGCCAGGACCCCGTCCAAGACCGACTCGGCGCTGATTCCCTCCAGTTCGGACTCAGCACGCAGTTGCACCCGGTGCCGCAGCGTGGCGTGCGCCAGTGCCTTGACGTCATCGGGGGTAACGTAGTCGCGCCCGGACAGCCACGCCCAGGCCCGAGAGGTGGCCAGCAGGGCGGTCGCCCCCCGCGGGGACACCCCGAGCGACAGGGACGGTGAAGTGCGGGTGGCCCGGCACAGGTCCACGATGTAGCCGAGCACCTCCGGACCGACCTGCACCGCGCGGGTCTGTTCCCGCGCCTTCGTCAGGGACTCGCCATCGGCCACCGCCCGCACGCCCGCGGCGGCCAGGTCGCGGGGATCGAAGTCGTGCGCGTGCCGGAACAGCACCTCCACCTCCTCGGCCCGCTCGGGCAACGGCAGCAGCAGTTTCAGCAGGAACCGGTCCAGTTGCGCCTCCGGCAGCGGGTAGGTGCCCTCGTACTCCACCGGGTTCTGGGTGGCGA
The DNA here is from genome assembly GCF_049724975.1 of Pseudactinotalea sp. Z1732. Taxonomy (NCBI): domain Bacteria; kingdom Bacillati; phylum Actinomycetota; class Actinomycetes; order Micrococcales; family Cellulomonadaceae; genus Pseudactinotalea; species Pseudactinotalea sp. Z1732. The sequence goes on from NZ_JBMPQC010000004.1 coordinate 37,920, forward strand.
TCACCATGAAGGGTTCGGGCAGAACCCGCGCTTGCCCGTCCACCGTTACCTGGCGTTCCTCCATCGCTTCCAGTAGCGCGGCCTGGGTCTTGGGCGGCGTACGGTTGATCTCATCGGCGAGGAGCAGATTGGTGAAGACCGGTCCGGCGCGGAAGGAGAACTCCGCCGTGCGAGCGTCGTAGACCAGCGACCCGGTGATGTCACCCGGCATCAGGTCCGGTGTGAACTGCACGCGCTTCATCTCCAGGTCCAGGCTTGCCCCCAGGGTGCGCACCAGCAGGGTCTTGGCCACCCCCGGCACGCCTTCGAGCAGGACGTGCCCGCGGCACAGCAGCCCGATCACCAGCCCGGTGACGGTCGCGTCCTGGCCGACCACGGCCTTGCCGACCTCGCTGCGCAGGGACGCCAGTGCCGTCCGGGCCGCAGAGTCCTGCCCGGACTGCCCGGCCCGGCCGAACGGTGCGGATGGCGCGGCCGGTGCGGGCTGGTCGGGAGGAGGGGGTGGCCCGGCTGGCCCGGGCCCGGCTGGTGCGGGCGGGACGGAGGCCTGGCCGGCCGGGGGAGGTGGACCCGCCGGTTGGTGCCCGCCCGGGAGGTAGGGGTCCGGGTTGGTCATCGTCGATGAACCTCGCTCTCCATGGTGTCCAGTGCCTCGGCCAGTGCGGCCAGGGATGCTTCGTCGTGCGGTGGTGGTCCGTAGAGCACCGAGTCGATCTGGTCGGGGGTGCGTCCGGTGGCCCGCGAGATTGTCAGGACCACGTCATCACGCTGAGCCCACCTGGCCAGCCCGAGTTTCCCGGAGACCCGGGCCACGGTACCGGCCCGAAGGGCGGTTCCGGCGTGGGCATGGGTCTTGTTGCGCCGGTACAGGCGGCCACGGCCCCGGGTGGTCTCGGCGGCCCGGACCGCCACCGGCAACGGTTCGCTGATCACCGGACCCAGCCGGCGCCCGCGCCAGAGGATCAGCGCCAGCGCCAACACCGCGTACATCGCCAGCATCGGTGGGCGCAGCAGCGGCAGCATGGTGGCCGCAGCCAGATCCTCCTCACCGAAGTCGTCGCCCGGGGACGGCACGTACCAGGTCAGGTGCGGGTAGTGGCCCAGGGAGCGCAGCACCAATGCGGCGTTGCCGTGCTCGGCCAAGGCGTCGTTGCGCAGGATCTCCGGGGTGCTGAGCACCCGCCAGGTTGCTCCGTCCTGGATCCAGGCGGCGTACCTGCCGGTCTCGGGAGTGTCCCCGAAGCACAGCTCCACGCCGTCGCCACCGGTGACCTGCGGGCCACCGGCGCCGATGCGATCTGCGGCCCGGGCGTGCTCGTCCCCGCACTGGGCCTCATGCACGTCCCGGGTGCCACCGGCGTGGTGGCCGACCCGCTCGGTAAGCCGGTCGATCTGCGGACCGGTCCCGGCCAGCACCACGTCCCCGGGGGCCTGGGCCAGGGCCTCCTGCTGCTCGGGACGCAGCCGGTGGGCGTTCACGATCAGCAGGGTGCCGTCCTCGCGGGCATCGGCCAACGCCGCCGACGTGGTGCGCACGTACCGGACGTGCACCCCCTGGTCGCCGAGGATCTGGGCAGCGGCCCGCGCCCCATCGGCATTCGGGTTGTTCGGGGCGTAGGCCACCGAGGAGGACGCCGAGGGGCTGATCCAGGCCAGTGCGGCAATCAGGGTGATGGCACCGGCAATGCCGAGACCCCAGGTCAGGCCGGTGCGGGTCCGGCTCGTTCTCACCGGACCACCGACCAGCCCCGGTCGGGACCGGCGCCGGAGGACCGCTCCGGGCGGGTGCGGGCGATCCGCTCATCCAGGTCCCGCAGCCAGGCGTCCTGCTCGGAGCCGGGCACGGCCGAGCCGTAGCGGACAGCGTCGAAGAGCTCTCCGGCGGCACGCAACGCTCCGGCCTGGTCGCCGAAGGCGGCGCCGGCCTGCTCGGCGGCCTCGTGCGCGGTGCGCCCCAGCCGGTCGGTCAGGATGTCCCGCTCGTCCAACCCGCGCACCACGGCGCGGAAGCGTTCCAGTACTGCGAGCGCGTAGTCACCCCGCTCCGATGCCGCGGCCGCAGCCGTCCGGAGCGCATCGGCGCTGCGTTCGTCGTCGTCGAGCACCTGGGTGCTGGGGCCGGTGACGCGGCGCAACTGACGCCGTCGGACGGGCCCGCCGAGCACCATCGCGACCGCAACCACCGCAGCCACCAGCACCAGCACCAGGACCGGCATCAGCACCGCGCCGGCCCCGCCCAGGTTCAGCAGGGCCTCCCAGCGTTCCGCGAGCCACTCCAGGATCCGGTCGAGCACGCCCGGTCCCTGGTCGTACACGGACTTGGCCAACTCCTCCTCGGCCCAGCGCCGGGCCTCCTGCTCGGAGGGGTCAAGAGGTGGCCCCATCGGCCGGAGGGCAGGGCGCATCAAGACTCCTGAGCCGCCCGCGCCAGTTCCACATCCAGCCCTTCGGTGCGGATCCGCATGTCGATGTACAGCAGCGCCACCACGGCCGCCAGCACCGGCGTGGTCAGCCAGTTCGCCACCACGCCGCCCAGGATGCTCAGGCCGAACGCGACCGGGCCGCCTTCGAAGATGTTGCCGACCTGGTCGAACGGCCAGGACACGGCGAACCCCAGGATCGCCGCCAGGATGGTGGTGAGCAGGTAGATGCCCAGCACCCGCCAGAATGCGCGCCTGGCCAGTCCGAATCCGCGGCGCAGGGCGGTGCCGATGCCGGCTCGTTCAAGGATCAGGGCCGGGGTGGCCAGCACGGTGAAGGTCAGGACCGTGGCGGTCCCGCCCAGCATGATCGCCAGCATCGCCAACACCCCGAGCAGGATGACACCCGCGGACCCGCTGGGCAGGCTGAGGGCGAAGACGACCGCTCCCAGCACTATCACGCCCGCCACGAGCAGCCCCACGACCACCGAGAGCACCAGCAGTCGCAGGATCTGGGGACGCACCGCCGCCCAGACCTGAGCCAGAGAGGTCCGGCGCCCGATCACCGACTGGCTCACCGCGTGGATGAGCAGCCCGGTCAGGATCGTGGTGCCCAGGAACGCCAGCAGTGCCGAGACCCCGCTGTTCAGGAGTATCGACGTGCCGGACTGGGCGAAGGAGTCGAGGAACGCTTCCGGGTCGGTGGCGGGGTCGATCTGACCGACCAGCCGGTTCATCTCCTCGTAGGAGGCGTAGGTGGTCACGCCCTGGAGGATGCCGAGGGCGAGCACCACGATCGCCGACAGGCCCAGCATCACCGGCAGGTTGGCCCGGATGGCTCGGAAGGCGCCGTCGTAGATCTCCCCCAGGCTCAGGGCCCGTAGCGGAATGATCCCGGGCTGGGCGACCGGGCCGGGGGGCAGCTGGGACCACTGGTCGCCGTGACCGTACTGGCCGTAGCCGCTGCCGGGCTCGGGGTGGTAACCGCCGGGGGGTTGCTGGCCGTACCCGCTGCCGGGTTGCTGGCCGTAGCCGCCGGGGGGTTGCTGGCCGTACCCGCCGGGTTGCTGGCCGTACCCGCCGGGTTGCTGGCCGTACCCGGGCTGGGGTGAGCCATAACCACTCCCGGGTTGCTGGTCGGGGGTTTGCCCGCCCCCGGTCCCGGCTCCCCACGGGTCAGGTGTGTGCTCACCGCGGTCACTCATCAGTGCGGATCTCTCCCTCGGATGACAATGAGGACATCTTTGCATGGACAACCAACAGCCGGATTCGGCCCCGGGGTGGGACACTAGGCGGATGGAAGCACGCGTTCTGGTAGTAGATGACGACGCCGCGCTCGCGGAGATGATCAGCATCGTGCTGCACTCCGAGGGATTCACCACCGAGACCTGCGGCGACGGCGCCGCCGCCCTCGAGGCCTTCCGCACCACCCAGCCCGATCTGGTGCTGCTGGACCTGATGCTGCCGGGTGTGGACGGGATCGAGATCTGCCGCCGGATCCGCGAGGAGTCCGGGGTGCCGGTCGTGATGCTCACCGCCAAGAGCGACACCGCTGACGTGGTGCAGGGCCTGGAGGCCGGCGCGGACGACTACATCTCCAAACCCTTCAAGCCCAAGGAATTGGTGGCCCGGGTGCGCGCCCGGCTGCGCCGCCAGGACTCCGAGGGTTCGGAGCAACTGCCCATCGGGGACCTGGTGATCGATGTGTCCGGGCACCGGGTGCTGCGCGGCACCGAGGTGATCAACCTGACCCCGCTGGAGTTCGACCTGCTGGTGGCGTTGGCCCGCAAGCCGTGGCAGGTCTTCTCCCGCGAGGTGCTGCTGGAGCAGGTCTGGGGTTACCGGCACCAGGCCGACACCCGGCTGGTGAACGTCCACGTGCAGCGTCTGCGGGCGAAGGTGGAGAACGACCCCGAACGGCCCGAGGTGGTCGTGACCGTACGCGGCGTCGGGTACCGGGCGGGAGCACCGTCGTCCTCCTGACGGTGAGGTGAGTACGCACATGGCAGAACCCGCGTCCGGTTGGGAGCGAGTCCGGGACAGCCGGGTCCTCGGTCCGGCCCGGGCGCTGATCCGGGTGTGGCGCAGTTCGCTGTGGGTGCGCGTGATGACCACCACCGTGGTGGTGGGGCTGGTGGCCGTGGGAGCGCTGGGCGCGTTGTTGTCCGGCCAGGTCCGCGACGGGCTGTTCGAGGAACGGCGCGACCAGATCCTGGCCGATGCGGCCGCCCGTACCGAGGCCGCCCAGGAGCGGTTCGACTCCCAGATCGCCTCCAACGAACAAGACGTGCAGGATGTGGCGCTCGACGTCGTGCGGTCACTTCAGGAGGGTTCGGTCGGCAATGCCGGGGTGCTCCTGATGCGCGGCCCGGAGGCGGAGGGTCCCACCGATCTGCTGCTGCCCGTGACGGACGGGGCTCTGGCAGAGCTGATCGAGCCCGAACTGCGCGAGGCGGTACGGGCCGAGTCCTTCCAGCAGTGGCAGTCCGTCTCCCTGCCCGCGGCCGTGGAAGCCGGGCCCACCCCTGGTATCGCGGTGGGCTCCACGGTGACGCTTCCCATCGTGGGGGAGCACGAGATCTACTTCATCTACTCCCTGGCCACCGAGGCCCAGACCCTGGAGGTGCTCCAGCAGGTGCTGGTGGTGGGGGCGGTGAGCCTGATCCTGCTGCTGGTCGCGATGGCCTGGTACCTGGCCCGCCAGGTACTGGACCCGGTGCGGGTTGCCGCGCGAACCGCCAGCCGGCTCGCGGACGGGCGCCTCGACGAACGCATGCCGGTGCGGGGTGGTGACGAGCTGGGTGTGCTGGGCAGCGCCTTCAACGACATGGCCCAGAGCCTGCAGGACCAGATCGAGCGGTTGGCCGAGTTGTCCCGGATGCAGCAGCGGTTCGTCTCCGACGTCTCCCACGAGTTGCGCACCCCGCTGACCACGATCCGGATGGCCGCCGAGGTACTGCACGCCGAGCGTGACTCCTTCGATCCCGTGCAGGCCCGGTCCGCGGAGTTGCTGGCCACCCAGGTGGACCGGTTCGAGTCGCTCCTGGCCGACCTGCTGGAGATCTCCCGGTTCGACGCGGGCTCGGCGGTGCTGGACGTGGAGGAGGTCGACGTTTACCGGGTGGTCGAACGGGTGGTCGAGGAGACCGCCCCATTGGCCGACGGGCATGGATCGGAACTGAAACTCAGCGCACCGGAGGGCAACTGCGCCGCCGACATCGACCCACGGCGGGTGGAGCGGATCCTGCGCAACCTGCTCGTGAACGCGATCGAGCACGGGGAGGGTGGTCCCATCGAGGTACAGGTCGGGGCGAACGAGGCCGCGGTTTCGGTGACGGTGCGCGATCACGGCATCGGGATGACCGCGCCGGAGGCGAAGCGGTTGTTCGACAGGTTCTGGCGTGCGGACCCGGCCCGCACCCGCACCCTGGGCGGCACCGGCCTCGGTCTGGCGATCTCGCAGGAGGACGCCCGGTTGCACGGAGGCACCCTGGAGGCCTGGGGAATTCCCGGTGATGGTGCCAACTTCCGGCTCACCGTGCCGCGCCGGGCCGGTTTGACCGTGACCGAACACCCCCTCGCGCTCGTACCCGAGCGCCCGGAGGTGCCGGTCAGCCCACGGCACGAGCCCGAGGACCCGGCCGGCCCCGCGACCGTGCCGCGCCTGGCCGACCACGACCTGGAGATGGGCCGATGAGGGGCCGGTGGGTGCTGGCGGTCCTGACCGCCGCCGCGCTGCTGACCGGCTGTGTCTCCTTCCCCGAGTCCGGTCCGGTGACCCGCGGGATCGAGGGAGCGCCGGAGCCCGAGGCGATCTCCCTGGTGGCCGAGGAGCCCCAGCCCGGGGACTCCCCGGAACAGATCGTTCGCGGGTTCCTCGCCGGGGCCGCGGCCGGGACCACCGACGACTTCACCGTTGCTCGGCAGTACCTGACCGAACCGACCGCCGAGGTGTGGAGTCCGAGCGCCCAGGTGACCGTCTACTCCGGGGCGAACCCGTTCGAGGTGACCGAGACCGGCGAGGGCCAGGTGGAGGTCACGGTGACGGTGTCCGGGACGGTCGATGGTACCGGGGTCTACACGCCGGCACCGGTGGAGACCAGCGCGACGCTGGAGTTCGACCTCCGCCAGGACGAGCGGCAGCAGTGGCGGATCGACGAACTCAGCGACGGCGTGCTGCTCTCGGAGGTGATCTTCGGGTCCCAGTACCGTCAGATTCCGTTGTACTTCCTCACGCCCGATGCGACCATGCTGGTGCCCGACACCCGCTGGTATCCCCAGCGCAACGCCCCCACCGCCGCCATGCGTGGATTGCTGGCCGGGCCGGTGGAGTGGTTGGACGGCGCCGTGTTCAGCGCCATCCCCGCCGACACCGCGCTGTCCTTCGCCGCGGTGACCGTCTCCGCCGGCACCGCTCAGGTGGACCTGACCCCCGAGGCCTTCGCCGCCGACGCCACCGCCCGGCAGTTGATCCGCAGCCAGGTGGAGCAGACGTTGCTCGGCCTGCCCCAGGTGCAACGCGTGGAGATCACCGTGGACGGCGTGGCGTGGGACTCCCCGGTCGATGGCCTGGACGTCACGCGCGACCCTGCGGTGGGCCGTTCCCCGGTGGTGCTGGACGTGGAGCAGGAGGTGCTGGGCTCCTTCAACGAGATGGCCACTGAGCCGATCACCCCGCTCCCCGATGTGTTGCCGGTGACGGAGTTGCAGCCGCGGGCTCTGGCGATCGGCTACGACGGTGAGCCACCGGTGATGCTCGCCGGGACCGACCACCTGGTCACGGTGCCCACCGAAGCGGCACCCGAGCCGGTGGTGCTCGCCCAGTTCCCCGACCTGGTGGCGCCCAGTTACGACCGGCACGGGTGGGTCTGGACCGGCCCGGCGGCCAACACCGGTGAACTCCTGGTGGTACGTGCCACCGAGGAGGTCCGGCCGGTCAGCGCCGAACTGCTCGCCGACGCCGAACTGCTCGCCGCCCGGGTCAGCCGTGACGGCACGCGCTTGGCGGTGATCGTACGCATCGACGGAGGCGTCTCGGTGGAGGTGCACGCGGTGATCCGGGATGAGGCGGGCGTACCGCTGCGGCTGAGCCAGGGCGTGCAGGTGGTACGTCAACTGCGCGAGGCCAGCACCCTGGTGTGGGTGGACGAGCAGCACTTGGCGGTGCTGGGAGTCTCCGGAACAACCAACTCGGTTCACCTGACTCCGATCGGTGGCCTGACCCAGCAGTTGCCCACGGTCCCCGAGGTGGTCGACATCGCCTCGGCGCGCGGTGCGCGGGAGATGTATGCCAGCACCGAAGAGGGTGACCTGTACGCCCGCAGTGGCCTGGGCTGGCGCAAGGTCGGGGAGAGTATCGCGCTACCGACCTTCCCCGGCTGAGCATCTGCGCCACGGTCGAGTCCTCCGATGCACAGGCAGGCGCCCGCTGCGGCGGCGTCCCCAGCCATCCCAGCGACGCTGGTGACCTACCCGAACTCCCGGGCACCCTGACCCCGATGGGGATACTCAGCGCCCTGGTGGCGACCTGCCGTGACGTCGGATCGGACCTGACGTCCCTGCTGCTGCCGCTCGGCTGTGCCGGTTGTGGCACCTGGGACATGGCGATCTGCCGGCGGTGCCGCGGGCTGTGGCAGCAGCGACCGCGCCGGTGCGAGTCCGACACCGTCTACCTGGCCGCGCAGGACCACCCGCCCCGTCCGGGTCTACCGGTGTGGGCGCTGGCGCCCTACCGCGGCGGCCCGCGACGGATGGTGCTGAGTTGGAAGGGGCACTCCCGCACCGATCTGCGCTCGTTCTTCGCCGGCGTCGGATACGGTCTCGGCGGGGCATTGGGTGGGGAACTGACGCGCCTGCTCACCGGACCAGCCGCACCGGTGCTGGTGCTGCCCGCACCGTCGGGGTGGCGGCGCCGGCTTCGCCGTCAACTCGTCGTCGCCGATCTCGCCCGAGCCGTCGGCGCGGGCCTGGGGAGCACGGGTCACCGCGTGGACGTCCAGGATGTGCTGCGCACCCCCGATGCGTCACTGCACCGTCTGGGCGCCTCGGCGCGCCGGTCCTCCCGGCGGGTCAGCTTGGCGCGCCGGACCGATCCGCGGTCATTGCGGACGGCCGTGGTGCTGGTGGACGACGTGGTCACCACCGGGGCCACACTGGCCGCCTGCCGCACGCTGCTGCGGGAGCACGGGGCCAACGTGGCAGGTGCGGTGGTGCTGGCGGCCACTCCGGGCCCGGGCAGCGCTACCTGGCAGTGACCCCTAGGACCTATGGCCGGGGCCCGGCTCGGCCGGTCCGAATAGGCTGTGGGCGCAGACGATGCCCGTTCAGTTGGGCAAAACCGGGACGGGCGCAGTAGCGTCTGATCATGGAACTGAATCGAGAATCCGGACGGGGGTGATCGACTCCGCACGAGCCATTGGGCCGCACGGGCCGCAGTGGCGCAACACCCCGCTCAGGACCGGTGAACACCGCTCCCGAACTCTTCTTGACACCGGAGGTCGTCATGGAAATCGTCGTCGTCTCTCGCCACACCGAGGTGCAGGAGCGCTTCCGCAGGCACGCGGAGGAGAAGTTGGCCAAGGTCAGCCAACTCTCGCCCTACGCCCAGCGCGTCGATGTGGAGGTCACCCACGAGCGCAACCCGCGTCAGGCGGACAAGGCAGAGCGGGTGGAGTTGACGGTGAGGGCCAAGGGTCCGGTGGTGCGGGCCGAGGCCAGCGCACAGGACCGGCACGCGGCCCTGGACCTGGCGGCGGGAAAGCTGATGGAGCGACTGCGGCGAGCCCGGGACCGGCGAAAGAACCACAAGGGCCGTCCTGCCGCGCCCCCGTGGCAGGACGTCGTCGCCCCCGATCTGGTCACCGACGTGGTGGAGGAACCCGCGCCCGAGTCCAACGGTCCGACCGCACCCACCGAGCCCGGCGTCGCGGTGGAGGATCAGCTCGGGGACTCCCCGGTGATCATCCGCCAGAAGATGCACGAGAGTAAGCCGATGACGGTGGACCAGGCGCTGGCCGAGATGGAACTCGTGGGCCACCCGTTCTACCTGTTCATCGATTCCGAGACGGACCAGCCCTGCGTGGTCTACCACCGCCACGGGTGGACCTACGGCGTGATCCGGTTGAACTACTCCGCCCAGCCGCTGGAGAGCGTAGCCAGCCGATGAGGTGGCGATGAGCCGATCCGCACTGCCCTCGCGCCGGCTCACGCCGGCGCAGGCCCGCCGAATCGCCCTCACCGCACAGGGTCTGGCCGGCGCACCGGCGCAGGCCAGACCCGCCGGGGCGGTGACGATGCGCCACCTGCAGTCGATGATCAACCGGGTGGGGTTGCTGCAGATCGACTCGGTGAACGTCCTGGCTCGCGCGCATCTGCTGCCGGTGCTGGCCCGGCTGGGTCCCTACGATCCGGCACTGCTGGACCGTGCCACCACGGGGAGTGCCTCCCGCCCCCGGCGGCTGGTGGAGTGTTTCGCGCACGAGGCGGCACTGGTGCCGCCCTCGACCTACCAGTTGCTGCGCTGGCGGATGACGGGACCGCGCGTGAGCGCCCGGCTGGCGTCCTTGCGGCTCGAGCACCCCGGGTTGTTGGGGCAGATCATGGGGCTGATCACCGAGCACGGCCCGGCTACCGCCGCTCAGATCCACGCCGAACTGGGACACGAACGCGGGCCGAAGGAGCACTGGGGGTGGAACTGGACGGTGGCCAAGCAGGTGCTCGAGGCCGCCTTCGCCGCCGGGTTGCTGGCGTGCGCCCACCGCAACAGACAGTTCGAACGTGTCTACGACCTGCCCGAGCGGGTGCTCCCTGCGCACCTGCGGCCCGAGGACGCGCCGGACCGGGCCGAGGCGATGATCGAGTTGGTCAAAATCGCCGCCCGTGCCCATGGGATCGGCTCGCCACGGTGCCTGGCCGACTACTTCCGGATGCCGGTTGGCCAGACCAGGGCGGCGATCGAGCACCTGCTTGCCGCCGGGACGCTCGAGCGCGTGCAGGTGCACGGATGGGACGCCCCGCTCTACCGCTACGCGCAGGCTCCGGTGCCCCGGTCGGTTCATGGGCGGGCGCTGCTGGCTCCGTTCGACCCGCTGGTGTTCGAGCGGCGCCGGCTGCGGGCACTGTTCGGCATGCACTACCGGATCGGGATCTACACCCCCGCCCATCAGCGCACCCACGGTTATTACGTGCTGCCCTTCCTGTGGGGTGAGGATCTGGTGGCGCGCGTGGACCTGAAGGCCGACCGGGCTGCCGGCGCGCTGGTGGTGAACCACGCCTTCGCCGAGGACGGCGCCGCGACACCGGGCGCACGTGCCGCGATCGCGGCACCGCTGGCTGCGGAACTGGGCCAGGTGGCCACCTGGTCGGGCCTGGGCACGATCACCGTGGCCCAGGGCGCCGGTGGGGACCTCACCAGCGCACTGATCGAGCAGTTGTAGGGCCCGCGCCGGCAGGACCGCAGGATCGTTCGGTTCGGTCCGGGAGCCAACTCGCATACCATGGACACCGCCGGGAACCACCGGCTGCTCCGCCACACACTCTGGAGACCTGCGTGCCTTCGATCCTCGACAAGATCCTGCGGATGGGCGAGGGGAAGATCCTCAAGACTCTGCGTGCCCTGGCCGACCAGGTCAACGCGCTGGAGGAGTCGGTCAGCGACCTCACCGACGCCGAACTGCGCGAAGAGACCGACCGGTTCACCGAGCAGGTCGCCGGCGGAGAGAGTCTGGACGCACTGCTGCCCGAGGCCTTCGCCGTCGTCCGCGAGGCCGCGGTACGAACCCTGGGTCAGCGCGCCTACGACGTGCAGATCATGGGTGGCGCGGCGCTGCACCTGGGCAACATCGCCGAGATGAAGACCGGTGAGGGCAAGACGCTGGTGGCCACCTTCCCGGCCTACCTGAACGCCCTGTCCGGCAAGGGCGTGCATGTGGTCACCGTGAACGACTACCTGGCCCGCTACCAGGGCGAGTTGATGGGGCGGGTGTACCGCTTCCTGGGCATGGAGACCGGGCTGATCGTGGCCGGGCAGAAGCCGGACGAGCGCCGGAAGATGTACGCCGCTGACATCACCTACGGCACGAACAACGAACTGGGCTTCGACTACCTGCGCGACAACATGGCCTGGTCGAAGGATGAACTCGTCCAGCGCGGCCACAACATGGCCATCGTGGACGAGGTGGACTCGATCCTCATCGACGAGGCGCGCACTCCGCTGATCATCTCCGGCCCGGCTGCCGGGGAGGCGAACAAGTGGTATTCCGAGTTCGCCCGGCTGGTGCGCCGGATGGAGCGGGACGGCGACTATGAGGTCGATGAGAAGAAGAAGAACGTCGGGGTGCTGGAGTCCGGGATCTCCAAGGTCGAGGACTACCTGGGCATCGAGAACCTGTACGAGTCCCTGAACACCCCGCTGATCGGCTTCCTGAACAACGCGATCAAGGCCAAGGAACTGTTCACCCGGGACAAGGACTACGTGGTCCTCAACGGTGAGGTGCTGATCGTGGACCAGCACACCGGCCGGATCCTGGCCGGGCGCCGCTACAACGAGGGCATGCACCAGGCGATCGAGGCCAAGGAGGACGTGGCGATCAAGGCCGAGAACCAGACCTTGGCCACGATCACGCTGCAGAACTACTTCCGTCTCTACGACAAACTCTCCGGAATGACCGGTACCGCGATGACCGAGGCCGCGGAGTTCCAGAACACCTACAACGTCGGCGTGGTGGAGATCCCCCCGAACCGGCCACTGGCCCGGATCGACCAGTCCGACCTGGTGTACAAGAACGAGGACGCCAAGTTCAACGCCGTCGTCGAGGACATCGTGGAGCGGCATGCCAAGGGGCAGCCCGTCCTGGTGGGGACCACCAGCGTGGAGAAGTCCGAACTGCTGTCGAAGATGCTGAAGAAGCGTCGGGTGCCCCATGAGGTGCTCAACGCCAAGCAGCACGCCCGTGAGGGTGCGATCGTGGCGATGGCCGGGCGCAAGGGCGCGGTCACGGTGGCCACCAACATGGCCGGTCGTGGTACCGACATCATGCTCGGCGGGAACGCCGAGCACATCGCGATCTCGGAGATGACCAGGCGTGGCCTGGACCCCACCGAGAACCCCGAGGAGTACGAGCAGGCCTGGCCGGGCGTGCTGGAGCAGGCCCAGGAGTCGGTGGCGGCGGAGCACGATGAGGTCGCCGAACTCGGCGGACTGTACGTGATCGGCACCGAACGGCACGAGGCGCGCCGGATCGACAACCAGTTGCGCGGGCGTTCCGGACGTCAGGGCGACAAGGGCGAGTCCCGGTTCTACCTGTCCATGGGCGATGACCTGATGCGACTGTTCAACGCGGGGTTGGCCGAGCGGTTCATGAACGCCTCCTCCTACCCCGACGACATGCCGTTGGAGTCGAAGATGGTTACCCGCGGCATCGCCAGCGCCCAGGGGCAGGTGGAGAGCCGCAACTTCGAGATCCGCAAGAATGTCCTGAAGTATGACGACGTGCTGAACCGGCAGCGCACGGTGGTCTACGAGGAACGTCGTCGGGTGCTGGAGGGGGAGGATCTGGCCGACCAGGTGCAGACCTTCATCACCGACGTCATCACCGGCATCGTCACCGCGGCCACGGCCTCGGGCGTTCCGGAGGAGTGGGACACCGACCAGCTCTGGACGGACCTGAAGACGGTCTACCCGGTCTCGATCACGGTGGAGGACCTGGAGGAGGAAGCCGGAAATCGTGCCAGGCTGACCACCGACCAGCTCATCACAGAACTGGTCTCGGACGCCAAGGTCGCCTACGCCCAGCGCGAGGAGGAACTGGGTGAGCAGGTGATGCGCGACGTCGAGCGCTCCGTGGTGCTATCGGTGCTGGACCGCAAGTGGCGCGAGCACCTGTACGAGATGGACTACCTCAAGGAGGGCATCGGGCTTCGCGCGATGGCCCAGCGCGACCCGTTGATCGAGTACCAGCGCGAGGGCTTCGACCTGTTCGCCGCGATGAACGAGGCGATCAAGGAGGAAGCGGTCGGCTATCTCTTCCACGTCGAGGTCAAGGCACCCGAGGAGCAGCAGGTCGACGGCGTGAGCATCGTGGCGCAGGAGGGCGAGGCCGACGGCGCCATCGCGCCGGCCGGTGTGGAGCCGCGGAAGGATCAGTCGAAGTCGGGCAAGCGGGCAGGCGCGTCCCAGCGGGACGACCAGCGGCGGCGGGACGGTGAGCGTGCGGACCCGCTCGGTCTGGGTGTGCCGCAGCGCCCGACCGGGTTGCGTTACAGCGCGCCGAGCGCGGACGGCGACGGCGCCACCACCGTGACCACCGGCGGTGGCCAGCGAGGCAACCAGCAGGCCGCCCCGGCTTCCGGTGGCAACCGGGAGCAGCGCCGACGGGCGGCCAAGGCTGCCCGCAAGCGTCGCTGAGCTCGGACCGGCTCGCTGAACTCGGACCGGCTGAGTCACCGAGCCGGCCCGAGTCGCCGCCTCAGAACCTCGCGCAGGTGCCACCCCAGTTGGAGTGGCCGACGACGTTCTGCCGCCAGATGTGGGCGGAGTAGGCACCATTCTGGGTCTGCGCCTTGGAGATGGACCGGGTCTGTCCGCTGCTCCAGGTGGTCTGGGCGCCGGTGTGCCAGGTGGTGCCGGTGGGGCAGTGGCTCGCGTTGGTGGGGATCCGGTAGATGCGCAGGAATCCGGTCGTCGCGGCCGAACCCCGGTTCTGCCAGGAGGCCGTGATCCAACTGCCCGATGAACTCAAGCAGATCGTGCCGGGCCCGCGGGTGCCGTAGTTGCACCGCGTTCCGCGCGGCACCGACGCGGTGCGCGCCTGCGTGGAGGTCGAATCCTCCATCTCCGCGGTGGGCTCCTCGCACTCCTCCACGCGGTCCACCCGGACGGTGGACAGCTCCGCGGGTGCGCCCATGGCAGCGTTGTAGCCGGGGTCTACCTCGGTGGTGAACTCGATCTCGAGCAAGGTGCAGCCGCGTGCTGCGGAGTCCGCGGCCCAGTCGTACCGGCGGGCCTGGTCCAGATCATGCTCGGCCCAGGCCTGCCACTGCGCGACCGACGCATGGGTGGCCGGGGTCTCGTCGTCGTCCTGGCCGGGGCCGGCATGCTGGGTGGCGCCGGCAGCGCCGCCCAGGGCAGCCATTCCGGTCCATGCCAGGGCGAGTGCGGCCAGAGTGCAGGTTGATCGAAGCAAGGGTCGACGTGCCGACATAAGTCCTCCAGTGGCGTCCCGGCCACCCCCGTGGAGGCCGGTTCCCCAGGAGAATACGCACGTGATGCGGCACCTGCACCAGTGTCGGATGTAACAACTGCACCGGTGCCGGCAATAGACAGGGTATGGAGGAGGTACTCGTTGCACGACGCCGACGCCGACGCCGACGCCGACCGGCAACGGCTCACCGCCCTGTGGGTGGAGCATGCCGATGCTGTGCGCCGGTTCGCCCGGCGACGAGTCGAGGTGACCGAGGTCGAGGACGTCGTCGCCGAGACGTTCGCCGTCACCTGGCGCCGGATCGATCAGGTCCCGGCCACCGCGCTCCCATGGATCTACGCGGTGGCACGCAATGTGATCGGGACCAGGCTGCGCAGCGAGGGTCGCAAGGAGGCCTTGCTGGCGAAAGTGGCCGCCGAGCCGGCGGGGCAGATGCCCTCGGCGGAGGTGGAGGCGGTGGAACGGCTGCATCTTGCCCAGGCGTGGTCGCAGTTGACCGAAGCCGAGCGCGAGGTGATCGCGCTGGTTGCCTGGGAAGGATTGTCCAGTACCGAGGCGGCCACGGTGATGCAGTGCCTGCCCTCGACGTTCGCGGTCCGGCTACTGCGGGCCCGGCGCAGGCTGGCGCACCTGCTCGACCGTGGTACCGGAGAGGGGGCGGGGCCGCACACGGGTTCGCTGGGTGAGGACGAGCCGGCCGCGCGCTCGGTCAAGGCAAGGGGAGAGGGGGACTCGCGATGAGCCACGCGATGGAGGGGAGGGTGCACCCGAGGTTGATTGGGACGGGGCCCGGGTGCACCAACCGGGGGAAGCAGGGGGAGGGCGTGAGGTGCGGTGGCCGCCCCCGGTACGGGAGCGACCACCGCACCGGGGGTGATCGGTGATGCCTCGCACCGGACCGCACGGGGTGCTTGCGCGGTTGGGCGCGCTGGATCCGGCCCGGGACCTCCCGGACCAGGGCGCCACGGCGCAGGATGAGGCGCTGCACCACATTCTGAACTCCCCGCGGCGGCCGCAGGCCGGGGACTTCGTGCCACAGCGCCGGACCGGACCGATGGTGGCAGCCAGCGTGCTGGTGGTGCTGGCGCTGGCCGTGGGTGCGTTGGTGTGGATCTTCTCCACCCCGCCGGTCTATGCCACCTGGAGCGCCCAGCCCGAGCCCTTCTCGGCCGGCGATGCCCGGGTGGCCCGGGAAAAGTGTCCGATGGTCGCTCACGAGATCGTGGGGGATCCGGACGATCCGGAGGTTCGGCAGGTGGGTCTGGAACCGGTGCTGATCGATGTTCGCGGGGAGTACACCTACGTGATCAGCGCTGATGACCAGGGCCGGTTCGCCGAGTGCTTCGTGACCCGGGGCGAGGAGAGTAGTGCGGTGTCCAGCGACGCCGGGTTCTCCGCCGACGCCTGGGACTCGGTGACGATCGCACCGGCCCAGGGGGTGCAGGTGCTGCACGCCGGCACCGCCACGTGGAGCCGGGAGGGCGAGGAGCTCCCGGGAGCGCTCACCTCGGTGTTCGGGCGAAGCGCGCACGACGTGGAGCAGGTGATCCTGGTGACCGAATCGGGCGACCGGGTGCACGCGTCCGTGCAGGACGGGTGGTGGGCGGCCTGGGCGCCGGGGGATGAGTCCATCGTCGGTGAGGTGACCGTGGTGACCACCGACGGTAGGACCCACCAGCAGGAGTTGTTGGAGGGCGACTCCGCACCGGTGGAGGAGCCGCGCTGAGCATCGGCCTACTCAGCCGATGCTCAGCGCGGTGGCGCACCAGCGCCCCCGGAGCACTTCCAGGCGCAGCGCCACCGCACGCATGCGGCGCCCGTCATGCAGCACGACCGAGAACTCCCATGTCGTGGCGCTGACGGCGCAGCCGTGCACGCGCCGCGGGCGCACCTGGGCGGGCCGGTCCGGACGACCGGCTACCTGCACTCCGAGCAGGGCCCGCCGGTTCAGGGCAGCCCAGAGGTCGGCGTCCATCCAGCGGATGAGTTGCGCCGGCGGGCGCTGTCCCTGCAGGACCTCCACCGCGGCACGGGCCAGGGTGGCCGCCCAGCTCGCGGGGTCCGGTAGGTCGGTGTGCCCGGACCCGGCATCCGCGCCGGCCGGGGCGTCCCCGGTGGACTCCCGCTGCGGGCCGGTGAAGCGGACCCGGTCCCACTGTGCCCGGACCGGATCGGGGCGAACCCGGAGTTCCCGGGCTCGCCGGGGCGGTAGGGCGGTGACCGGTTCAGGGCTGCGGGACCGCCGGGTGCCGACCGCGGTCATGACGCACGCCCCTCGGGGTGGGTGAGCTCCTGGCCCGGATGGATCAGATCCGGGTCGTCACCGATGACGTCGAGGTTTGTGCGGTACCACCGTGGCCACCAGTCGGCGACCTCGGCCGGTTCGGCCTGCTCGCCGAGCGAGTGCGCGGCCACTGACCACAGGGTGTCGCCGGGCTGGACGACGTAGACCGGGCCGGGCGGATCGTCGACCCCGGATGCGACGTCCTGCTCGGTCCGGTCGTCCTGCTCTGGTGGCTCCTGCTGGTCCGGCTCTGCCCCGCCGTGCGTGCCGTACCCATCGTCCGGCGTGGAGGACTCGTCGTCGTCCTCGCCCTCGACCGGGCCGGGGTCCTGGGTCGGTGTCCACGTCAGGTGCACCGGGTTCGAGGCGACATCGTCTCCATCGACCGCGTGGGCCGGGCCCAGGAGGGCACCGGCAACCAGGACGGCCCCGGCACCACCCCCCAGCAGCCGGCGCACCGCCGGGGCGCCGGCCCGGCGCACCAGCCGTTCCCCGCCGGACCAGACCAAGCCGGTCAGCCGCATGGCCAGGCACAGCGCGGTGATCGTGCCGCTGAGTACGTACCAGGCCAGCAGCACCAGGCCCAGGCCCACGAGTACCGCGGCGGTGGCCGCGTCGATTCCTCGGCCGGTTCCCTGGCCGAGTCCCCGGAGCAGGTCCAGCAGATGGGCGGTGCCGAGCCAGAGCGCCCCGGAGCCGGTGGCAGCCAGGACGCTCGCCCCCAGCAACCGGCCCCCGGTGTGCGACACCGTTGTCGTCCACTTCGTCATCATAATCCCCTATACGTATCAGTTCGTGTCAGTTCATGATGGTAAGTGGTGTTATGTGTACACGGGTCGGCTGTGATTGTCCAGAGGTCGGCCGGTGCAGGGCCGGACGGATCGCTACGGTGAACAGATGCGCTGGGATGATCTGTTCGCTGACCTGCAGGCGCAGTTCGAAGCGGCCGCGGACGAGCATGTGCCCATGCAGGTGGCCGAACTCGCCGAGGCAGAGATCGCGACCACGATGCTCCCGGACCGGTGGCGGGCCCGGCGCGGGGAACAGTTGCAGGTGCGGCTACGGGACGGTTCGGACCGCGACGGGGTCGTGAGCGACGCGGCTCAGGACTGGCTCGTTCTTGCCCGAGAGGCTCGCCGCAGCCTCATCCCGCGCTCCGCGGTGGTACTGGCCAGGCCACTGGGACCCAGCGCACCCGAACCCACCCGGGTAGAGCGCGGGCTGGGGCTCGGTCACGTCCTGCGTGCGCTCGCGCAGGAGCACCTGGCCGTGGTGGTGCACACCATCGCCGGCACCTACCGTGGCCGGTTGGCGCGGGTGGGCGGCGACCATTGCGACCTGGTCGATGCGCGCGGCGTGGTCACGATCGCCTGGTCCGGACTGGTCAGCGTGGAGTCCGGCACCTGAGTGGCCTCGGCCACCCATGGCCGGTGGAGATTCTGACGCTCGGATTCTCGACCGCGGAGTCAGTCCACCCGGCCTTCCTCGCGCAGCCGCTCCTGGGTCCGGGCGTACATGCGGTCGATGTAGTCCTGCAACTGTGCGTCCTCGATCCGCCAGGTGCCCTTGCCGCCGATCTGGATCCCCTTGAGTTCCCCGCTGCGTACCAGCGCCCGCACCTGTGACATCGAGATCGAGAGGATCTCGGCCACGTCGGCAAGGGACAGGAATCGCTGCTGCATGAGCCCATTCTGGCATCCCGGTGGGACAAATCGCCCGGCATGAACAAAGCCCCTGTGCATAACTCCTACACGAGGGGAGTGTTCTTGGCACCATAGGACGGGCGTAAGGGCACTGATCCACGCAGGGCTGGAACGCGCAGGGGAGGGCGACGGTGGACGAGACACCAGGGGGACTGCGGATGCGCCGGCCGAGTTGGCGCGATCCGCGGCTGGGCATCGGAGTGCTTCTGGTTGCGGCCTCGGTCGCACTGGGCTCCTGGGTGGTCACGCAGGCCGGGGCGACCGTGCCCGCCTACACCGCCAGGGAGGTCCTGGTACCTGGTGAACCCATCACCATGGATGATCTGGAGGTGGTCCAGGTCCAGATGTCCGGGCTGATGCAGACCTACCTGACCCCCGAGGAAGACGTGCCGGCCGATGCGGTGGTGCTGCGCACCGTCGGTGCCGGGGAACTGGTGCCGGCGGCGGCGATCGGCAGTGCCGTCCAGTTGGACCTACGACCGGTGACCATCCCCACCGACGCCTCGGCGGCGACGTCGTTGGCACGCGGCAGCCGTGTGGACGTGTGGGTGGCCCGGCCGGACCCACAAGGGAGCATCGGCGCAGTGCTCCCCCCGGTTCAGCTTCTGCCGGACGTTCAGGTCGCTGAGGTGCTCGAGGACACCGCCTTGTTCGCCGGCGCAAACCAGGTGCACGTCCAGGTCCTGATCGCGGAGGCCGACCTGGCCGACGTGCTCGAGGCGCTGTCCTCCGGCGCCGAGGTGATCCTGGTGCCGGGTCCGGGTGCGTAGCCGATGAGCCTGGGCGTGCTGGTGGCACTGCCGGGCGGCGTCGAGGAACGCCTGGTCCGGGACGTCGCCGCGGCCTCGGACATGACGGTGACCCGGCGCTGCGCCGATGTCGCCGAACTCCTCGCCGCCGCCATCGCCGGTGTCGGCGTGGTGGCGGTCACCGACGCAGAGTCCGGCATCGACCGGATGGCGATCGACCGGCTCGCCGCTGCCGGGGTCCCCACCGTGGTGGTGGCCGGCCCGACCGAGCACGCTCGGGTGCGCCAGATGGGTGCCGTGCCCGCTGATCCCGATGCGGACCTGGTCTCCGCGATCCGTGACGTGGCTGGGCGCGGAGTGGTGCCCGTGTCGGCCCCCGTCGAGCCGCCGGTGCCCGATCCGGCGCAGACGAAGGGTACGGGCCGGCTCGGCACCGTGGTCACCGTTTGCGGTCCTCCGGGATCCCCGGGCCGGTCCACGATCGCGGTGAACCTGGCCCACGAGATCAGCGGGACCGGGCAGGGCGTGCTGTGCATCGACGCCGACATCTGGGGCTCCGCGCTGGCCCAGATGCTCGGCGTGCTCAGCGAATCGGCCGGGCTTGCCGCTGCGGTCAGGGCGGCTGACCAGGGCACCCTGGACGCCACTGCGTTGGCCCGCATCGCCTGCGAGGTCGACGGCGGGCTGCATCTGCTCACCGGGCTGCCCCGGGCGTCCCGTTGGCGTGAGATCGGCGCGGCGAGCCTGCGCAGCGTCGTCCAGGTTGCGCGCACGGTCTACTCATGGGTGATCATCGACGGCCCGGTGCGGGTGCCCGATGACGACGGCGACTACGAGCCGATGCTCACCGCCGGACGCAACGCTGTGGCCGCCGCGGTCTTGGATGAGGCCGATGAGGTGCTCGTGGTCGGCGCGGCCGAACCCATCGGGATCGAGCGGCTGGTGCATACCGTGCTGGACCTGGAGGAACTGCCGCGCCGCACCGTGGTGGTCAACCGGGTGCGCGCAGGTGCCGCCGGCCCGCGTCCGCAGGACTCGGTGCGCGAGGCGCTGGCCCGCTTCGCCGGGATCAGCGACCCGGTGCTGATCCCCGACGACCGGAACGCGGCCGATCGGGCCCTGTTGACCGCCTCGACCTGGGCGGAGGCCGCGCCGAAGTCCTCGGCCCGTCTCGCGGCTCAGGCCCTGGCACACCGGATCAGCGGCACCGCCCCGGTGCGGGCCGGGCTGCGCGGACGGCTGCGCGGACGGCTGAGCGGACGGCTGCGCCGGCCCGGATAGGACACACTGTGACCATGCGCGTCTATCTCCCAGCCACGCTGGCCGACCTGGCCGGCACCGAGGGCCTGCCCCCGCGCCGCGGCCATGCCCTCACCCCTGCCCTCGCCGCCGCGCTCGGCACCGCAGGCGGTGACAGTGACGACGCCGAGGCAGGGGAGTTCCAGGCCCTGGTGGCGGCCGCAGCCGACAGCCTGGCCATGCTGCGGGACCGCGGTCATGAGCCGCCGGTGCGGGTGGTGGTCGCGGCCGATATCGACGATGTCGAGGTACCGCAAGGCGATCCGGAGCCCTCGGCGGTGTTCGCCCCGGCCGTACCTTGGCGCGCCGTGGTCTCCTTCCACATCGACGACCGAACAGACCTCGCCGGCGCCGCCCAGTTGCGCGGGGCCATAGCCGGGCAGGCCGGAGCCGAGGAGGCCGTCGCCGAACTGGACCTGCTCTGGTACGACGTGAGCGAGCGCGCCGATCTGCTGACCTGACGAGCCGTGTCGTGACGCCCGGGTGACCTACTGTGCGGGCCGGGCCAGGTAGCCCATCACCGCGTCGTGCAGGTGGGTGTTCGTGGCCAGCGCGTTCCCACCGAAGGGACCGTCGGCCCCGGCCAGCGAGGTGAATCGGCCGCCCGCCTCGGTCACGATCGGCACCAGAGCCGCCATGTCATGCAGCGCCAACTCGGGTTCGCACGCGATGTCGACCGCGCCCTCGGCGACCATCATGTAGGACCAGAAGTCTCCGTAGGCGCGGGTGCGCCACAACGCCTCGGTCAGGTCCAGGAACGCATCAAGCAGCCCGATCTCGTCCCATCCGTCCAGACTGGAGTAGGACAGGGAGGCATCGGCCAGATCGCGGACCCCGGAGACCTCCATGCGGCTGGCCGCCGAGAGGGCGCGGCCAGTCCAGGCACCGGACCCGAGCGCGGCCCACCATCGACGTTGCAGTGCCGGCGCCGAGACCAGCCCGAGCACCGGTTCGCCGTCGTCGACCAGTGCGATCAGGGTGGCCCAGACCGGCACGCCCCGGATGAAGTTCTTGGTGCCGTCGATCGGGTCGATCACCCACTGACGCGAACCGTGCCCGGTGGCGCCGAACTCCTCGCCCAGGACCGCGTCTCGGGGCCGGGTGCGGCTGAGCTGGCCGCGCACGATCTCCTCGGCGCTGCGGTCGGCATCGGTGACCGGCGTGGTGTCCGGTTTGGTCTCCACGTGCAGGTCGAGGGCCTTGAACCGGGCCATCGTCTGGGCGTCGACCTGGTCAGCGATCACGTGCGCCAGCCGCAGGTCGTCGTCGTAGCGGGGGCGTCGCGGGGCGGTATCGGTGCTCACCCGGTCACGGTAGCGCCCGGCGGGGCCCGGGAGTCCCAGGTGGCGGGGCGGGGCGCCGCAAACACCGGAGAGATGTTCGCAGGCCAATGGGTAATCGATTACTATCGGTGCCATGGCAGCGGATGATGATGTCGAGGGTGCTGCGTCGTCGGACTTCTTCGCGGTCGCGCACGTGGGGGCGGCTGCGACCCTGAGCACGTCTAGCGACGGAGATCTGTGGCCGAGCGCATGGGCTGACGATGGTGCGTTGTACACCGCCTGTGGGGACGGTACCGGGTTCGCTCAGGACGACTTCGCCGACATCGTGGTCAACCGCATCGAAGGGCACCCCCGCACTGGATTGGAGGGTGCCCGGCTCGCTGCCGGGCGCGAGGTGAGTCCGGTATGGACTGACCCGGCCACGTTCAATTCCAAGCCCACCGGCATGGTGGCAGTGGACGGTAACGGCGACGGGCGTGATGAGTTGTACCTGGCGGTGCAGGACTTGCGCTGCGGCGAATCCCCGGACACCTTCAACACTGCTCCGGCTGCGGGCATCGTGTGCTCCGAGGACTACGGCCGCACATGGGACCAGGGTTCAGGAGTGATGTTCACCGGCGAGTTCACCACGGTGATGTTCTTGGATTTCGGGCAGAGCAACTCCGGGGTCTCAGTTCTCGGCGACTGCCAGCCGATGGTCTATGCCTACGGTCTGGACCACAACTGGCGCACGTCCTACTCCGGCGCCGTGCCCGACCCGGTCGACCTCTTCCTGGCCCGGGTACCCGCCCGGGCGGTGCAGGACCGCGACGCCTGGGAGTTCTTTGCCGGCCACCGGGCTGATGGCAGGCCGATGTGGAGCGTGCACCTGCAGGACCGGATTGCGGTGCTCACCGACCGTCGGCGCACAAGTCGGTGGCCGTCCCTACCCGGTGTGTCGCCGCGCCCCGACGGGACGATGATCGCCCAGGGCGGAGTGGTCTATAACGCCGGACTGCGGCGGTATCTGTATTCCTCCTGGACCGAATACACCTTCGAGTTCTACGAAGCGCCTGCCCCTTGGGGGCCGTGGCGGCACTTCCTCCGCCGGGACTTCGGTCCGCTCAGTGGTTGGCTGGGTCCCAAGGTCGACCTGGCCCACCACGGCGGCTATGCCACCACGATCCCGAGCAAATTCATCTCCTCCGATGGTCGGGATGCCTGGGTGCAATCCAACTGGTTCTACCGGGCCGGCAGCTACCCCGGGAATTCCTATCAATTCTCGCTGCGTCCTCTGCGCCTTGATCCTGAGCGGCAAGGCGCCGCCCAGAAGCATCCGAGCCGGACGAACCTCGCCCGCATACCCGGAGTGCATCCGATCGCCAGCGCGTCCCGAAACGGACGGCTCGAGGTCCTCAACGACGGCACCAGCGCGCGTGCCGAGGACTCCTGGAACGGATTGCGCCAGGAGCAGGACTGGTGGGGCTACACCTGGCCGGCGCCGATCCGGTGCAATCAGGTAGTGCTGAGCACCGGACCCCGGGACGCCGGAGCGGGCTGGTTCGCGCAGCCGCCAGTAGTGCAGGTGCGCCGGAGCGGGCAGTGGGAACACGTTCCGGCCCGGATCAGCCCGCCCTATCCACCGGACTCCACCGCTACCGGTGCGCGCCGGTACACCTTCGATTTCGGCCCCCAGGTGACCACCGGCGTGCGGCTGTGCGGGCCCAGTGGTGGCTGGGGTGGTTACACGTCAGTCAGTGAGATCGAGGTGTACCTGCGTGAGGAGGCGTCGACGGGCGACGACTATGGGAGCATCGAGACGTGAGGCGACGTACTGTGCGGATTACCGACGTTGCCCGGGAGGCCGGGGTCTCCACGGCAACGGTCTCTCGAGTGCTCAACGGTGCCCCGTCGGTGGATCCAGAGCTGGCCGAGCGGGTACGCGCCGCCGCAGCAGCAACTCGGTACGTACCCAACTCCAACGGCCGGGCACTGCGCCGCCAGCGCGCCGACATCTGGGCGGCAGTCGTCTCAGATGTGCAGAACCCGTTCTTCACCTCGCTGGTGACGGCCGTCGAACACGTCGCCGTCTCCGCGGGCTACTCGGTGATGTTGTGCAACACAGACGAACAGCTCGACCGCGAGAGGGCCTATCTGGAGGCGGCCATCGCGCAACGAATGGCCGGCGTGGTGGTGTCTGTGACGTCGGAGCAGCACTCGGATCTGACGCCACTGCTCGATGCGCACATCCCCACTGTGGTGGTCGACCGCCGGGTGCAGGGTTTCACCGGGGACACCATCCTGATGGACAATGTCGAGGCCGGGCGACTGGCGGGCCGCCATCTACTGGACCTGGGCCACCGGGAGGTCTTCACCATGGCAGGTCCCTCAGGGGTGAGTACCACCGAGGACCGGCTGCTCGGGATCCGTGAGGTCCTGGAGGCCGCGGGGCTGCCGATGCAGGGCCGGCACCTGGTGCGCACCGACCTCAAAGCCGATGAAGCCGAGACGGCGGTGCGAGCCATGCTGGACCGGGCGGACCGTCCGACGGCCATCTTCGCCAGCAACGGCCCGCTGAGCACCGGTGCTTACCGCGCGATCCAGCGCAGCGGCCTCCGCATGCCCGACGACATCTCGTTGTTGGGCGTCGACGATGAACGGTGGACCACCATGGTCAACCCCAACCTCACCCTGATCGCCCAACCGGTCGAGGCTCTGGGCCGATTGGCGGCGGAGCGATTGCTTGCCCGGGCCGCCGACGATCAGACCGAGGCCGTGCACGTCCTGATGGCACCGGAGATGAAGGTCCGCGGGACCACCGGGCCGGTTCCGGCTTCCTGAAGCAACCAAGCGCGGCGGGCTCCGGGCCGGGCCGCCGTCACGATGCCCACCGACAATGGCGAGGAAATGAGAAGGATGCACCGAGATATCGCAGCCCTGCGTGAGACCGAGACCAGATCGATCAGCCCCGAGAACCCCACTGGCGAACGGGGTGGGGGCGCTCGCGCGACGGACGGCACGGGCGCAGCGGCAGCCCGTGACCTGGGAGTCGGCTGGAAGGT
The DNA here is from genome assembly GCF_049724975.1 of Pseudactinotalea sp. Z1732. Taxonomy (NCBI): domain Bacteria; kingdom Bacillati; phylum Actinomycetota; class Actinomycetes; order Micrococcales; family Cellulomonadaceae; genus Pseudactinotalea; species Pseudactinotalea sp. Z1732. The sequence goes on from NZ_JBMPQC010000004.1 coordinate 62,899, forward strand.
CTCACCCAGTGTGGCGATCGCCCCACACAGCACCTACGACCTGGCCCAGATCGCCGGTCCGGGTCGGATCACCCACATCTGGCTGACCACCCACACCAGTAACTGGCGACGGCTCCTGCTGCGCGCGTACTGGGACGGTGCCCAGGAACCGGCCGTCGAGGTTCCCGTCGGCGACTTCTTCGGTCAGGGCTGGGGGCAGTTCGCCCAGGTGAACTCGGCCATGATCGCGGTGAATCCACACGGTGGGTTCAATTCCTACTGGCCGATGCCCTTCGCCGACGGGGCCCGGCTGACCCTGGAGAACCTCTCCGATGACGAAGCGATCGTGTATTTCCAGGTCACGTATGAGATCGGGGAGCAACCGGGATCTGCGCGACTGCATGCCCAGTGGCGTCGCTCGAATCCGCTGCCGGAGGCATCCCCCCACGTACTCCTGGAGGGCGTGCAGGGCCGCGGGCATTACGCCGGGACGTATCTGGCCTGGGGAGTGAACTCCTCCGGGTGGTGGGGAGAGGGTGAGATCAAGTTCTATCTGGACGGTGACCAGGCCGGCGGGCACCCGACCATCTGCGGCACCGGTACGGAGGATTACGTCGGTGGTGCCTGGAACTTCGATGTCCCGGGGCAGGGATACACGACGTTTTCCACTCCCTACCTGGGGATGCCGCAGGTGATCCGCCCCGATGGGCTGTACCGGTCCCAGCAACGCTTCGGCATGTACCGCTGGCACGTGCCCGACCCGATTACGTTCCACTCCGAACTCGCCGTGGACATCCAGGCGCTGGGATGGCGCAGTGGCGGACGCTATTTGCCGCTCCGCGACGACATCGCGTCGGTGGCATTCTTCTACCTGGATCGCCCCAGCACCCGACGCCCGCCGTCGCCGGTAGCCGACGCCCTGGAGATTCTCTGAGGTGAGGCTTGACCACGGCTGACGCTGTGCCCTAGCATCGGGTAATCGATTACCAGTAATCGATTACCCAGAGGTCAGCGCTGACGGAAGAGGAGCCCGATGTCCGTGCGATGCCGAATCGGCTGCCTGGTCACCCGGCCGGGAAGGCCGCGGCGATGACGGGGCTGCGAGCCGAGCTCGTGGCCGCGCGGGAGAGCCTGCAGGTTGAAGTCGAAGCCTTGCGGCGCAGCATCGACACGGTACTGCCCGCGCTCGGCGCGGCGCTGGACCTGATCCGCTCCCGACCCGGGAAAGTCGTCGTCTCCGGATTGGGCAAGTCCGGTCTCATCGGTGCCAAAATCGCTGCCACACTGGCCAGCACCGGAACCCCTGCGCACTTCATGCACGCCTCGGACGCCTTGCACGGGGATTCCGGATCGGTGGCTGCCGGTGACATCGGGATCCTGATCTCCAACTCCGGGACCACCGCTGAGGTGTGCCAGGTGGCGAGGATGCTGGCCTCCTGGGACGTTCCCGTCATCGCGATGACTGCAGAACCCGCCTCACCGCTTGCCGAGTCAGCGCAGGTATGGCTGGACATCTCGGTGCCGCGCGAGTCGGATCCGCTCGGGCTGGCACCGACCTCCTCAGCGCTGGTGACTCTCGCCGTCGGCGATGCGCTGGCCGCAGCGCTGATGACCCGCTCAGGATTCGACGCCGGAGCCTTCGGCGAGCGCCACCCCGGCGGCGCCCTCGGTCACTCCACCCGAAGGACGGCTGACGCCGGGGGCCGACGGTGAGCGGGTCGGTGCAGGTGTGCGTGGTCGCCTCGTTCATGTACGACATGGTGGCAACGGCGCCGCGGATGCCCGAGATCGGGGAGACCCTGATGGGAACCGGATTTGCTACCTACGTCGGCGGGAAGGGCTTCAACCAGGCGATCGCGGCGGCCCGTGCCGGGGCCACCACCGGGGTCATCGGGCGGGTGGGCCTCGATCCGTTCGCCGCCGAGTTCCGCGAGTTCCTGCAGACCGAAGGAATCGACGACGGGAATCTGGCCGCCGACGGCGAGCACGGCACGGGTGTGGGGCTACCGGTCGTGGACGCGCATGGGCGGAACGCCATCATCATCGTCCCGCGAGCCAACCATGCGCTGAGTGCGCAGGACATCGAGGCGGCGCGGGAGAAGATTGCCGCGGCGGCGGTCCTGGTGCTGCAACTGGAGGTCCCGATCGCCCCGGTCGTCCATGCGGCCCGGATCGCGCGGGCAGCGGGTACCACCGTGATCCTCAATCCGGCACCCTATGCGCCGCTGCCACCGGAACTGGTGGAACTGGTGGACGTCCTGGTGCCCAATGAGGTGGAACTGCGCCAGATGGTGCCCGGCGAAGGCGCATTGGACCGCGCCGCTGAGATGCTGCAGCTCAGCAGTGGCTGCGCCGTGGTGGTGACCTGCGGGGCCGCCGGCCTCCTCGTGGTCGGCAAGGAAGGCCGGCTCTTGCGGGTTCCGGCCCACGAGGTGCAGGTCGCCGACACGATCGGTGCCGGCGATGCCTTCTGCGGAAACCTTGGTGCGCGGCTCGCCCTGGGTGACGCCTTGCTGACCGCGGTGCGGTACGCCAACGCAGCAGCGGCGCTGGCCGTGACTCGCCCGGGAGGGGCCCCCGCAGCACCGACCGCCACCGAGACGGAGCGATTCGTCGCCAGTCGCGATCGGAGTTTCAAGGCCGACCCTTGACCGCGAGGTTCAAGGTGCGATGAGATGGGTAATCGATTTCCCAAAGGAGCGAATGAGAACGATGGCGACCAGCGGCGGCCGCTACGGCAGTTACGGAAGCAGTTTGCGAGACCTACCGCGGCTGCGCGCACACCGGCGCATGCGCGAATCCAGTTGGGACCCCACCGGCGGCAATGAGGATCGCGTCACGGTCCGACCGGGGCAGACCGTCACGCTTGCCGATATACCCGGGGCGGGTTCGGTGAACCACATCTGGATGACCGTCGCACCCCGGGAGGCGCCAACCCCGGACTCGGTGGACAACGATTACCTGCGCAAGTTGGTGCTGAAGATCTACTGGGACGGCGCCCAGTACCCGAGTGTGCTGGTCCCGCTGGGTGACTTCTTCGGCGTCGGGCATGCCCGGACGGTCAATTTCGCCTCGCTGCCCCTGCAGATGAGCCCACAGGACGGTAAAGCGTTCAACTCCTTCTTCCACATGCCCTTCGCTGATGGCGCCCGGTTCGAGTTGACCAGTGAATGCGAAGCGGAGGACATGTGGTTCTACTACTACATCGACTACGACGCCTTCGATGAACTCGAGGAGGGGTTCGGCAGGTTCCACGCCTCGTGGAACCGGCAGTGCCCCACCGACGGCGTCGAACAGGGCGGACAGTCCAACGCGGAATTCCTGTTCGGCGGAGAGAACCGGGATGGGCACGGCAACTACACGATCCTGGACACCACCGGGCGCGGGCATTACATCGGATGCGTCCTGAACATCACGAACCTGCGCGATACCAGCGACTGGAACTGGTACGGCGAAGGCGACGACATGATCTTCATCGACGGGGAGCCGTGGCCCCCGCGGCTGCACGGCACTGGCACCGAGGACTACTTCAACACCGCCTGGTGTCCCTCGCAGTCCTATGCCGCGCCCTACCACGGGCTCACGCTGCCGGGCGGGGAGAACTGGAGTGGCCAGATCTCCACCTACCGCTTCCATGTCGAGGACCCGATCTCCTTCACCACCTCGATCAAGGTCACCATCGAACACGGGCATGCCAACAAGCGCAGCGACGACCTGTCCTCCACAGCGTACTGGTACGCCGATCAGCCGACGCCGGGCCTCACGCTGGCACCGTTGGATCAGCGCCGGCCGAGGCAGGGATGAGGAGGCGGGCGATGGTGAGGGCGACCGCAGCGGGTTCCGCCGTGCTGCTGGCGGCGTGCTCACCGGACCCCGGCGCCGTGGATGTCGCCGAGTCGAAAGGGGGTGACTTCCTCATCACCGGCGTCAGCGACGTGACCCAGATCGCGCAGTTGACCGGCCCGGACTCGCGGATCAACGACACCGAAGCGGTGGCGGTGGCCGGGACCGATCTTGGCTCGATGTTCACCGCCGGAGAGCGGACCTTCTTCGTCTTCGGTGACACCTTCGGTGAGCGCGACCCGGAATCCCACGGCGGGCAGGGGAGCAACTGGCGCTCGAACGTACTCGCCTACACCACCGATGACGACCCCTCGGACGGCATCACCTTCGACGGTTGGATCACTGACGACATCGGTTTTGCCGCCGAAGCCGTTCCCGGTGCCCACGATCCGAACGGCGTCGGGGAGGTGACCAAGATCCCCACCTTCGGCTTCGCGGTGGACGACGTCCTGTACCTGGCGTTCATGTCGGTACATCTCTGGGGTGAACCGGGGGAGTGGGAGGCGAACTACGCCGGGTTGGCCCGCAGCGACGACGGCGGACAGAACTGGACCGAGCTGGACATCCAGTGGCCGGGAGACTCCAACTTCATCCAGGTCTCCACCGTCGAGGTCTCCGAGGACGGTGAGGATTATCTGTACTTCTTCTCCATCCCGGCCGGCCGCACCGGCCCGGTGCAGTTGATGAAGGTCCCCGCCAGCACCGGGGCCGTGGAGGACCTGGGCTCCTACCGCTACTTCACCGGCACTGATGGCGACGGTGCTGCGCAATGGTCGCAGGAGATGGACGCCGCCGTCGATGTGGTCCCGGGACAGTTCGGCGAACTGTCGGTGATCTACTCCGAGCAACTCCAGCGCTGGCTCCTGACCACAATGCGGTTCGCGGAGGGTGACGCGGTGCTCTTGGAGGGCCTCAACCCCTGGGGACCGTGGAGCGAGCCGCACGTCATCACCGACCAGGTGGACAGTCCCGGCCTGTACGGGCCCTATACGCATCCGGACTACGTCAGTGATGACGGTCGAACCCTCTACTTCACCCTGTCCCTGTGGGGGCCGTACAACGTCTTCTGGTACAGCCTCGACCTCGAGATCAGCAATCCATAACCACCCGCTCGTCCAGAGCACATCAAGGAGGATGACGACAATGAGCACACGACGCACACGACGCACACGACGCACGATGGGCGCGATGAGCGCCATCGCGGCGGCAGGTCTGGTGTTGACTGCGTGCTCCGGGACACCGGAAGGTGGCCCGGGCGACACCGGCGAGCCCGGGGGTGAGAACGGGGACTCCGATGCCCCCACGGGCGCGGTGGAGGTGACCTTCTGGCAGACCCAGTACACCGATGAGGAGAACGAGTGGTACGAAGGCGTCGTCGAAGAGTTCAACGACGCCCAGGACGACATCTTCATCAACCACACGATCGTTCCTGGCGATGCCTGGGACCAACGCATGACCGCTGCCCAAGCGGCCGGTAATCAGCCGGATGTCCGCACGGTCAACTACGGCGACATCTCCGATGGCGCTCGTACCGGTCAGATCACCTCACTGGCCGACCTCATCGATTCCGCAGCATGGGATGACCTGGAGGACAACGTCCGGGAGATGGTGACCTACGACGGCGAGGAGTATGCCTACCCCTTGCTGGTCGAACCCTCGGCGGTGCTGTACTACCGCACCGACCTGTTCGAGGAGGCCGGACTCGATGGCCCGCCGACCACCTGGGACGAACTCGTCGACTATGCCGACCAACTGACCGACGACACCACATTCGGGCTGCGGCTGGCGCAGAACGCCGGGGACATGGCGTGGTCCACCTGGGGTTACCAATGGAACGTGGCCGGACACCTGCCGATCAGCGATGACTGGTCCGAGCCGCAGGCGACGCAGGACTACGCCCCGCTGCTGCAGGCGTTCCAGGACATGTTCGCCTCCGGTGCCATCCCACCGGCCGACGGCGGGGGCTACCCGGAGGCTTCCCCCTTCGGTGAAGGTCGTTACGCCATGATGGCGAACGGCTCCTGGGCAGCCAGTGAACTACTGGCCGACTACCCCGACCTCGTCGACGACGTCGCGGTCGCCGCCATGCCAAGTTTCTCCGGCCAGCCCGGCGAGACCACCGCAACCCTCGGTGGCTGGACCCTTGTGGTTGACGGCGCCAGCGACGTACCCGAAGAGGCCGCGGCCTTCATCGAATGGGCCCTGGGTGGCGACGTGGATGTCCTGGTGCCCTTCTTCGAGTCCACCGTCTTCTCCAAGGTCTCCCCCCGTATCTCGGTGGCCGAGGCGATCGCCGAGCACCCGGATGTCGATGAGATCAACCCGTGGAACGCGGTGATCCAGGAAGACATCGTCCCCTACGCCCAGGCGGAGCCGCAGTATCCCTGGGGCGTGAGCCTAGCGATGGGTGAGGCCATCGAGATGGCCATGCAGGGCACACCGGTCGACGAGGCGCTGGAGTACGCCGACAGCGAGATCCAGACCGAGATCGACAACTCAGACCTGGCCGGGTCCTGACCCTGTGCTACCGACGGGCCCGGCCGGGCCCGTCGGTAGCACCCCGACTCACAAGGAGGTGACGGTCATGGCGGTGCTGTCCCAGCAACGTCGTGGTACCCACCACGATGGGCAAGCGGCGCGACGACGACCCGCTCCGCACCGGAAGGACAACAAGATCGCGTTCGCGATGCTTGCCCCGGCGCTCATCCTGCTCTCGATCTTCGTCATCTGGCCGCTGATCTACGCCTGGGTGGTGAGCTTCTACCAATGGAACTTCTACCAGGAGTCGATCTTCATCGGCCTGCGCAACTTCCAGATCGTGCTCAACGATGCCACGTTCCGCGAGTCGATCGTGCGCGGCCTGGTGTTCGCGCTGATCGTGGTGCCGGTGATTCTCACGATCGCCTTCCTGTTCGCCAACCTGGTCAAGACGATGGGGCAGCGGATGGCCACCCTGCTCAAGGTGAGCATCTACATCCCCACGGTGATCTCCGGGGTGATCGCCTCGATCGTGTTCGTGCTGGTGTACGAGTACCGCCAGGGCATCCTCAACTACCTGCTCGGACTGGTGGGCATCAGTGACATCGCCTGGCTGGGCAGTGCCCGGACCGCGCTGTACGCCCTGACCGTGCCGGCGATCTGGCTCGGCTTGGGCCTGGCCTCGCTCATCATGCTCGCCGGCTTGCTGGACGTCCCGGAGAGTTACTACGAGTCAGCCGAACTCGAGGGCGCGAACTGGTTCCAGCGCACGTTCTACATCACCATCCCGTTGATGAAGAACGTCATCCTGTACCTGCTGGTCACCGGGTTCGTGGCCGCGATCCAGCAGTACGAACTCCCCCTCATCATGACCGGTGGTGGCCCGACGCAATCGACGCTGCTGCCCAACCTGCTGATCTTCCAGAGGTTCACCGGTGATCTGTACGTGGGGTACTCGATCGCTGCCGCCCTGCTGCTGTTCCTAGTGCTGGGCTCGTTGTCGGCAGTGATCTTCCGGTTGATCAACTCGGAGAAGGCGGTGGATGGCTGATGGCAGTCACCGGACAAGCACTTACCCGCGATATGGCCCCGGAGATCATCTCCGGGGTGACCACGGTGACCAAACGGCGCCGCAGCGCCCGATCCACCGGTCCTGTGGGCACCGTGTTCCGATACCTGTTCGCTTTCCTCATCGTGCTCGCCGCCCTGTTTCCGTTGGCGTGGATGGCGATCTCGGGGTTCAAGGCACGCAATGAGGTCGTGACCTCGCCGTTCCAGTTCTTCCCCGAGATCTGGCGCCCGGAGAACTACGCGGAGATCCTGAGCGATCCCCAGTTCACCCGTGCCCTGGGGATCACCTTCCTCGGCGCGGTGTTGTTCACGTTGCTCAGCCTCACCGTGAACTCGATGGCGGCCTATGCCTTCGCGCGTCTGGAGTTCTCCTTCAAACGGATCATCTGGACCCTGACGCTGCTCACCATGTTCATTCCCGGGATGGCGATCCTGCTGACGTCCTACATCGTGGTGACCCGGATGGGCATGCTCAACACCTTGGCAGTCCTGGTGGTGCCCGGCGCCACCGCCGCGATCCACATCTTCTTCATCCGCCAGTTCTATCTCGGCGTCCCGACCAGCCTGGAGGAGGCAGCGTTCCTGGACGGATGCGGCCGGTGGCAGATCTTCCTGAGGATCTTCCTGCCGATGTCCAAACCGGTATTCGTCGTCGTCGGCATCACCTCTTTCCTGGCGTTCTGGAACGCCTACGTGTGGCCGATCATGACGATCACCGAGCCGGACAGTCCACTCACCCAGATCCAGCAGTACCTGGCCATGTTCCGCTCTGAACGACGGACCGAGTACGGCCTGTTGCTGGCGGGTTCCACCCTCGCAGCCACCCCGGTGATCGTGCTGTTCCTGATCTTCCAGCGGTACATCATCAGCGGAATCCGGATCTCCGGGATCAAGTAGGCGAGTACGACAACGCAGCGGCGCTCGATGCGCTGCAGTGAAGGAGTCCCATGGCTGACACCGGCCCCCGGTCGATCCCGCATGCACTCGGGCCCCATGTGGCCCTGCCGCTGGGCGGGATCGGCACCGGCAACCTCGCCCTGGGCGCCGATGGCGGGTTGCGACAGTGGCAACTGCACAACATCGGCAACCACCGTGGCGATCTCCCCGGATCCTTCTTCGCGCTCCGGGTGAGCCAGTGGGAACCACCGTTCGACGCCGTGCGGATTCTGCAGGCACCTGCGCCGGCGGCTGAACAGACCCACACCCCGCTGGTCAACGACGACCACGTCCCGAACTGGCAGCGTGAACTGCTCGAGCAGGCCGAGCCGATGCCCGAATCCACCTTCACCGGCCAGTACCCCTTCGGGCGGGTCGACTTCCACGACGAGACGCTGCCCGTGCAGGTGAGCCTGGAAGCCTTCACCCCGTTCGTGCCGCTGGATGTGCAGAACAGCTCGCTGCCCGCCGCCCTGTTCACCCTCACCCTCACCAACCACGACGTGACCCCCGTGGCCGCCTGGCTGGGAGGGGCGATCCAGAACGCTGTGGGAGGTGACGGCGTCCTGGCGCCCGACGGCGTGCGCGCGCCCGGATACGGTGGCAACGTCAACCGGGTCAACCGGGACGGGGGTTGGACCAACCTGGTGCTGGAGAACCCGTCGCTGTCCGCGGATCACCCCGGCGCCGGTTCCATGGTGCTCGCTTGTGATGCTCCGTTGACCACGGCACTACCCGCTTGGACCAGCCCGCACCAGTTCCTGGACTTCATGCGCTCGCGGCAACCGTTCGGTCCCCAGGACTGGGCCCACATGCCCTCATGGATCGCCGATCCACAACCCACGGGCACCTGGAGCCAGGCACGGCCCAGCCCGACCGGAGCCACCTGGAACGGTGGTTTGGCGGGTCAGATCGACGTGCCTCCCGGGCAGAGCGTGCAGGTGCGGTTCGTCCTCACGTGGCACTTTCCGAACCGGTACGTCAACTTCACACAGTTCGGGGGGATCCGGCCCGAGTGGGGGGCTACCAGGCACCGGCTCGGCAACCACTACACCACCGTGCATGCCGACGCGTTGGCGGTGAGCCGGCAGGTGCAGCAGCAATGGAAGGGTCTGGAGTCGGTCTCCCGCCGGTGGGTACGCACGGTCGCCGGCTCGGGACTGAGCGCGACCGAGACCGAGCATCTGCTCGCCCAGGCCGCGATCATCAGGAGCCCGAGTTTCTTCCGCGATGAGGACGGAAGGTTCTACGGGTTCGAGGGCGTGCATGGCGCCTCGACCACGATGTGGTCCGGGGACGTTGGCGGGTCCTGTCCGCTGAACTGTACGCATGTGTTCGCCTATGCCCAGGGACTGGCGAAGTTGTTCCCGGAACTGGAACGGTCGATGCGGCGGACTCAGTTCGAGGTCATGCAGGCCCCGCCAGGGTTCATCCCGCACCGGTTGATCGCCCCGACCCACCTACCCCAACTATGGGACCGGCCGATCGGGGGACCGGGAGAGCCCGCACTGGACGGGATGCTCGCGACCGTCCTGCAGACGTATCGGGAGGTGCGTACCGGAGCCGGACAGGACTGGCTCAGGACGTACTGGCCCAACATCCACCGACTGCTGGAGTACGTCGCCGCATCCTGGGATCCCCAGGGCACCGGGATGCTGCACGGCATACAACCCTCCACCCACGACATCGACCTGGCCGGCCTGAACACCTTCATGGGCACCTACTGGCTCGCGGCACTGCGCGCGGGCGAGGAGTTGGCCCGGCTGCTCGGCCACACCGACATCGCCACCAGGTGGCGGGAATGGTTCGAACGGTCCTCGGTCGCCTACGATGACGCCCTCTTCACCGGGGAGTACTACATCCAGGTGCTCGAGGAAGGCGATCCGACCAAGTTCCAATGGGAGCGCGGCTGCCTGTCCGACCAACTGATCGGGCAGTGGTGGGCCCACACCCTGGACCTGGGGTACCTGCTCCCGGCCGATCACGTGCGTACTGCGCTGGCTTCGGTGGTCCGTCACAACCTGCGCACCGGCTTCGACGGCTTCGACCACCCATTCCGGTCCTTCGCGGTCCAGGATGAGACCGGGCTGCTGATGTGCTCCTGGCCGCACGGGGGCCGCCCGGCCACGCCCACCCGGTATTGCGATGAGGTGTGGACCGGGATCGAGCAGCAGGTGGCCGCGCACTGCCTGATGGAAGGGCTGACCGAGGAAGCCGACGCGATCCTGACCGGACTGTGGGCCCGGTACGACGGGCGCCGACGCAATCCGTACAACCAGGTTGAGTGCGGAGACCACTATGTGCGGGCTCTGTCGGGATGGACGGTCCTGGAAGCTCGCACCGGGCACCGTTGGGACGCCACCACCGGCACCCTGCAGGTGGCGGCTATGCCCGACGGCGGCTGGCCGGTGCTCACCGACGGCGGCTGGGGCACGCTCCGGCCGGTGCCCGACGGGGTGGAGTTGACGTGCCGGCACGGTCGGTTCGAGATCGAGCGTCTCGTGGTCGACGGGCAGGATCTGCTCGGTGGCCCGCTGATGTTGGCCACGGGGGAGGGGAGAACCATCCGTTGATGCGCTGCGCCGTCGAAGCAGCGCAGCCGTCCAGGAGGGCACTGGTGCCGGCGGTCGCCGGCTCAGGCAATGACGCCAAGGAGAGGGATATGAGCACATCTAGCACATCTAGCAGCACGGGCACCAGGGCAACCGCGGCCCTGGGCACACTGGCGCTGGCAGCAGCGGGGGTGGTCCTGGTGGCTACGCCCGCAGCAGCCTCGGAAGAACATTCTCCGGCGCAGATGATCGCGAAGATCACCGGGCCGGGTTCGATCAACGACACGGACTCCCGGTGGAACGTCGGGGGTACCGACCTGGGGTTGATGTGGGACAACGGGGCCGGGCAGATCATGTTTGCCATCGGGGACACCTTCGCCACGGCCCCTGCTGGTGGGCCGGACTGGCGCTCCAACGGTCTGCTGCGCAGTTCCGATGCCGACTTCACCACCGGCATGATGCTGGATAGCGCAGTGCTGGACGGCGACGGCGACGCGGCCGAGATCATCCCTTCGCTGAAGGACCCGGGCACCGAGCACACCACCATCCCCACCGCCGGGATCGCCGTGGGTGACACCCAGTACCTGGCGTTCATGTCAGTGCGCCAGTGGGGAGAGCCGGGGGAGTGGGACACCAACTACTCCCGGATCGCCTACTCCGAGGACAACGGGGAGACCTGGAATGACACCGACGGTCCGGAGTGGACCAACACCGAAGCCGGTGACAACAACTTCCAGATGGTCAGTTTCGTGCGCGGGCAGGGGGACGGCTACATCTACATGCACGGCACGCCGAACGGCCGCCTCGGCGCGGCCCAGGTGGCGCGGGTACCCGAGGAAGAGATCCTGGACAAGGACTCCTACACCTACTGGGACGGCGCCGGCTGGGCCCCCGAGGAGACCGCCGCGGTCGACGTCGTGGCCCCCAACGTCTCCGAACTGTCCGTGCAGTACCACGAACACTCCGGGCAGTGGCTGATGATGTATCTGAACGAGGAGGTCGACGTCGTGGTGCGCACCGCGCCGGCTCCCGAGGGCCCGTGGGGCCAGGCTCAGATCGTCGCGAGTTTCGCAGACTATCCCGGCCTGTACTCCCCGTACATGCACCCCTGGAACGAGGGCCCCACGGTGCACTTCATGATGTCGCTGTGGGAGCCGTACAACATCTATCAGCTCGCTTTCGATCTCGATACCGACGGACAGATCACCCGCCCCAACCTGATCGCCGATCCCAGTTTCGAACGCGCCGGCGAATCCGGTGCGGTGAGCGACGTCTGGTCCTGCACCGGGAACTGCGGCATCGATCGCGACATCAACTGGGCCCATTCGGGCAGCAACCAAGCCTGGATGCGGCACAACACCGGATGGATCGATGTGCACCAGCAGGTGCCGGTGGAGCCGAACACCACCTACGACCTGTCGGCCTTCGTCACCACCGGTGGCGAACCGGCCCAGGGCGCGCTGGGCGTTCGTCAGGTGGGCCCGGGCGCCCAGGTCCTCGCCGAGACCGAGTTCACCGAACTGCCCGTGTACGAGCGTCAGGCGTTGACCTTCAATTCCGGACCGAACACCGCCGTGGAGGTCTACGTCGGCAGCAACCTGGACGGTGACCGCTGGGTCCAGATCGACGACTTCACGCTGATCGCCGGCGGAACCGAGGCCGAACCCGACCCGCCCTCGGTCGACGCGCTGCGAGCCAGTCTGGAGGCCTACACGGCCGACGGTGCGGTGGCCGGACCGATCGCTCATCAGTTGGCCGGAGCGCTGGACCAAGTCGAACGACACCTGGACGATGGGCGCACCCAGCCTGCGCACGTCGCACTGGACCGGTTCATCCGTCACCTGGACAACCCCAAACGCCCCGACACCTTGACGCCGGAGGCTGCCTCGCATCTGCGGCACGAGGCCGTGGCCCTGCGGGAGGCCACCGGGTGAACCAGGTGTACCTGGTGGCCGGCGCTCGCTGGCACCTCTGCGTATCCCACCGGCACCGGTGCGCGCGTGTCACTTGGTTTCCGAGGCGCGCCGGGCGTACCGTGAACCGGCCGAGGAGAAGGAGGCACCCGTGAAAGTGCTGAACCGTGACACGCTGGAGGCAGTCTCCGCGACGGTGCCGGCTCCGGCCTACGACCGCACGCAGTTGCGCGTCGGGATCGTGCACTTCGGGGTAGGCGGATTCCACCGGGCCCACCAGGCGATGTACGTGGATCGACTCATGCAGGACGGGACCGCCCGGGACTGGGCCATCTGCGGCGTGGGGCTGCTACCGGGGGACCGGCACATGGCCGACGTGCTCCAGGCGCAGGACGGGCTGTACACACTGGTGACCAAGCACCCGGACGGGACGCTGGAACCCAGGGTCATCGGCTCGATCGCGCGGTACCTGTACGGGCCGGCGGACCCTGCGGCGGTGCTCGATCAGATGGTTGATCCCGGGGTTCGGATCGTCTCGCTGACCGTCACCGAGGGCGGGTACCACGTCAACCCGGTGACCGGCGAACTCGATCCCGCCGCCCCCGAACTGCAGCACGATCTGGCCCACCCCGACGAGCCGTCGTCGATGTTCGGCTACGTGCTGGCGGCGCTGCGGCGGCGCCGTGCCGCGGGAGTACCGCCGTTCACGGTGGTCTCCTGCGACAACATCCAGGGCAACGGGGACGTGGCCCGGGCGATGCTGGTGGCGTTCGCCAGGCTGCAGGATCCGGATCTGGGCGGCTGGATCGACGCCGAGGTCTCCTTCCCCAACTCCATGGTGGACCGGATCACCCCCGCCACCGCCGCTGCCGACCGCACCATGGTGGCGACCCGGTTCGGCATCATCGACGAGTGGCCGGTCGTCGCCGAACCGTTCGTCCAGTGGGTCCTCGAGGACGACTTCCCGACCGGCCGTCCGCCGTTCCAGGACGCCGGCGTGCAGATGGTCGATGACGTGGTGCCATACGAGATGATGAAGTTGCGCCTGCTCAACGCCAGCCATCAGGCGCTGTGCTACCTGGGCTACCTCGCCGGGTACCGGTACGCCCATGAGGTCGCCGCGGACCCGTTGTTCCGGTCCTTCCTGCTCCGGTACATGCGTGAGGAAGCTGCCCCGACCCTGCCCCCGGTGCCCGGTGTCGATCTGCGCGACTATCAGCACCAACTCATCGAACGGTTCGCCAACGCCCATGTGCGCGACACCCTCGCGCGGCTCTGCGCGGAGAGTTCGGACCGGATTCCGGCGTGGTTGGTACCGGTGGTCGTGGAGAACCTGCAGGCCGGCGGATCCGTGGCATGCTCGGCCCTCGTCGTCGCGGCGTGGGCGCGGTACGCCGAAGGCACCGACGAGCAGGGCCGGCCGATCGAGGTTGTGGATCAGCGCCGGGACCGGGTGATGGCGGCAGCGGGCCGGCAGCGGCAGGATGAACTTGCGTTCCTGCGCGATCGGACGCTGTTCGGTGACCTCGTCGACGACGACCGGTTCGTCACGGCATACCGGTCCGCGCTGACCGACTTGCACCGGGACGGAGCGCGAACGGCACTTGAATCGCTCATGGCCGGGGCGCGGATCCACTGAACGGAACGAACCCATCCCGCTGAAATGTCCAAGCCCGGGACCAGCATGGGCGGCACACTGGAGGCATGCCCATCACACTCACGCCCAAACTCGTCGTCCACGAGGCCGATAGCGCGATCGACTATTACTCCCGGGCCCTCGGGGCCACGGTGCGGCAGCGGTACACGATGGGGGACTCCGTGGTGTTCGCCGAACTGGCGGTGTTCGGCCTCGCCCTTCTTCTCAAGGATGCCGACGAGCACGACCCCAGCCCGCAGACGTTGGGCCGGCCGGGCGTGCTGCTCGATGTGACCACCGACGATCCGGACGGTCTGGCCGAGCAGATGGTGGCGGCCGGCGGCCAGGTGGTCTTCCCGGTGGCCGACCAGCCCTACGGGGCGCGCGGCGGACGGGTGCGCGACCCCTTCGGCCACGAGTGGCTGCTGCAGACACCGATGACCTGGAGCCCCGAGCAGATCCAGGCCGCACTGGAGGATCCGAGGGCTGAACCACCCGGCGACACGACCCGCTGCCGGTGAAGGAAGTGTGAGGGGACGGTCGCCAAAGAGAGTACGGTGAAGGGGTGGCAACCCCAACACTGAACACCAGGCCACCGATCCCGACGTGGCGCTCGAGCATCGTGCTCAAATCTGTCATGGCCGTCAGCGGGCTGATCCTGGTCGGATTCCTGATCGCCCATGCCTACGGCAACTTCAAGATCTTCTCCGGGCAGGAGGCCTTCGATGCCTACTCGGCCTACCTGCGTGAGATCGGCCAGCCCCTGTTGCCCTACAGCGGCGCGCTGTGGATCCTGCGGATCGTGCTGCTGGCCGCTATCGGAGCGCATATCTACGCAGCGGTGACGCTATGGCGGCGCAACCGCGGCGCGACCGCCGGCAAGGGTGCCGCCCGGTACGTGAGCAGCAACGCCCGGCGCGGCCACCAGCGGTCCTACGCCTCGTTCACGATGCGGTGGGGAGGGGTGGTCATCGGGTTGTTCGTGATCTACCACATCCTGCACCTGACCACGAACCACATCGCCCCCGGTGGTGCTTCCGGAAGCCCGTACGAGCGAACGGTGAACGGGTTCGAGATCTGGTGGGTGGTGGCCACCTACACGATCGCCCTGATCGCCCTGGGCTTCCACCTGCGCCACGGGCTGTGGGCGGCCTTCGCCAGCATCGGCTGGAACCGATCGCCGCGGGTGCGTGCGAACCTGAACATCGCCGCCACGGTCGTCGCGGTAGCGATGATCCTCGCCTTCCTCATTCCCCCCTTCGCCGTCCTGTTCGGAGTCGTGTAGTGAGTACCACCCAGCCCGTCGACACTGAGTTCTACATCTCGGGCGCCCCGATCGCTGATGACAAGGCTCCGGCTGGGCCGATCAACGAGCGGTGGGACACCCGCCGGTTCGAGGCGAAACTGGTCAACCCCGCCAACCGCCGCAAACTCTCGGTGATCATGGTGGGCACCGGACTGGCCGGCGCCGCAGCAGCGGCCACCCTCGGTGAGGCCGGTTACCACGTCCAGGCGTTCTGCTATCAGGACAGCCCCCGCCGGGCCCACTCCATCGCCGCCCAGGGCGGGATCAATGCGGCCAAGAACTACCGCAACGACGGGGACTCCATCGAGCGGTTGTTCTTCGACACCGTCAAGGGCGGTGACTACCGCGCCCGGGAGTCCAACGTCTACCGGCTCTCCCAGGTCAGCGTGGAGATCATCGACCAGTGCGTGGCCCAGGGCGTACCGTTCGCCCGGGAGTACGGCGGGTTGCTGGACAACCGCTCCTTCGGCGGTGTGCAGGTCTCGCGCACCTTCTACGCCCGCGGCCAGACCGGTCAGCAGTTGCTGCTGGGGGCCTACCAGGCCATGGAACGCCAGATCGGGGCCGGGACGGTGGAGATGTTCTCCCGCCACGAGATGCTCGATGTGATCGTGATCGACGGCCACGCCCGGGGCATCGTGGCCCGGGACCTGGTCACCGGCGAGATCCAGACCCATATGGCCGACGCGGTGGTGCTGGCCAGCGGCGGGTACGGCAACGTGTTCTTCCTGTCCACCAACGCGATGGGCTCCAACGTCACCGCCACCTGGAAGGCGCACCGCAAGGGCGCCTTCTTCGGCAACCCCTGCTACACCCAGATCCACCCCACCTGCATCCCGGTGTCCGGGGCGAACCAGTCCAAACTCACCTTGATGAGCGAGTCGCTGCGCAACGACGGGCGCATCTGGGTTCCGAAGAAGCCCGGTGACGAACGCGCCCCGCAGGATATCCCCGAGGACGAGCGCGACTACTACCTGGAGCGTCGCTACCCCGCCTTCGGCAACCTGGTGCCTCGGGACGTGGCTTCCCGGGCCGCCAAGAACGTGTGCGATGAGGGCCGCGGGGTGGGCCACAAGGTCGACGGCGTAGCGCGCGGGGTCTACCTGGACTTCGCCGATGCGATCGCCCGATTGGGCCGCAAGGCGGTGGAGGGCAAGTACGGCAACTTGTTCGACATGTACGAGCAGATCACCGGGGAGAACCCGTACGAGATGCCGATGCGGATCTATCCCGCGGTGCACTACACCATGGGCGGGTTGTGGGTGGATTACGACCTGCAGTCCACCATCCCGGGGCTGTTCGTGACCGGGGAGGCCAACTTCTCCGACCACGGCGCCAACCGGCTCGGTGCCAGCGCGCTGATGCAGGGGTTGGGGGACGGCTACTTCGTGCTGCCACCCACGCTGGCGCACTACCTCGCGGACAACCCGCTGCCGCCGGTGGATGAGCACCACCCCGAGGCACAGGCCACCAAGGCGGCCGTGACCGAGCGGATCGAGAAACTCCTGAGCATCAACGGCGAGCGTACGGTGGACTCCTTCCACCGCGAACTCGGCGACATCATGTGGGAGTACTGCGGCATGGAGCGCAGCGCCGAGGGCCTGACGAAGGCGATCGGCCTGATCCGCTCGCTGCGTGAGGAGTTCTGGCGCAACGTCAGGGTGCCCGGTACCGCGGCGGAGTTCAACCAGTCCCTGGAGCGGGCCGGGCGGGTCGCCGACTTCCTGGAACTCGGCGAACTCATGTGCATCGACGCCCTGCACCGGGAGGAGTCCTGCGGTGGGCACTTCCGCGCCGAACATCAGACCGAGGACGGTGAGGCGCTGCGGGACGACGAGAACTTCGCCTACGTGGCGGCCTGGGAGTACACCGGAGAGGACGCCAAACCGGTCCTGCACAAGGAAGACCTGGAGTACGAGTACGTCGAGATGAAGCAGCGGAGCTACAAGTGAACATCACTCTGCGCGTATGGCGGCAGCGCACCGCCACCGACAACGGCCGGATGGTCACCTACCAGGTGGAGGGCATCTCCCCGGACATGTCCTTCCTGGAGATGCTCGACATGCTCAACGAGCGCCTCACCATGGCCGGCGACGACCCGATCGCGTTCGACGACGACTGCCGCGAGGGAATCTGCGGTGCGTGCGGACTGGTCATCAACGGCCTGGCGCACGGGCCCAAACAGCTCGTCACCACCTGCCAGTTGCACATGCGTAGTTTCAACGACGGCGACGTCATCGACGTCGAGCCCTTCCGGGCCGAGCCGTTCACCGTCGTCCGCGACCTCGTGGTGGACCGCTCCTCCTTCGACCGCATCATCCAGGCCGGCGGTTACATCTCGGTGAACACCGGCTCGGCCCCGGACGCCCACGCCACCCCGGTGCCCCGGGACGACGCCCAGGACGCCTTCGACGCCGCCGCCTGCATCGGTTGCGGAGCCTGTGTGGCGGCCTGCCCGAACGGATCGGCCTCGCTGTTCCTGGGCGCCAAGATCGATCACCTGGGCAAGCTCCCCCAGGGCCAGCCCGAACGGCACGCCCGGGCGCTGGCGATGACCGCCCGGCACGACCACGAGGGCTTCGGCGGGTGCACCCAGATCGGGGAGTGCGAAGCGGTGTGCCCCAAGGGGATCCCGCTGTCGGTGATCTCCCAGACGAACGCCGACGTGCTCGGTGCGCTCTCCCACGGGGGCCGGTAGCCCTGCGCACCGGTGTGAGGCAGTGAGGCCGGCGCACTCCTGATGCGCAAGATCGGTCGGGCGCGGCAGCGGTGGTCCCGGTCATACTGCTGTCATGCCGGATCAGGAACGCGACCGCCTGCGGGAGTTGCTCGACACGGCCCTCGATGAGGACAATCGCACCTTGGCGGAGATGGCCGAGGGCGCCTTCCTGTCTCCGTTCCACTTCAGTCGGGAGTTGGCCCGAGGGACGGGGGAGCCGCCGGTGCAGATGCGGCGCCGGGTGCTGTTGGAGCGGGCGGCGTGGCAACTCGGTGGGGGCGCCTCGGTGACGCAGGTGGCTCTCGCGGCCGGGTATGAGTCGGTCGACGGGTTCGGGCGGGCCTTCTCGAAGGCGTTCGGCTCCCCGCCCAGTACCGTCACTGACCGCAGTAGCAGCCATTGGCTTCCGTCCCCCAACGGCATCCACTTCCACCCCCCGACCTCGCTGTGGCTCGGCGAGGGTGAGGCCGCCTCGGCCCGGTCCGGATCGGGCGAGGTCATCGAGATGATGGCGCACCACGACATCGACGACGTCCGTCACCTGCTGGAGGCGGTCGAAGGGCTGTCGGAGGAGGAGTACCGTCGGGTACGCCTACCCGGGAACGCTCCCCTGGAGTGGGATGGTCCGGATGAGTCGGTGGCTCAGGCGATGTCCCACCTGGTCGCGACCAAGGAGGTCTGGTTGGCCGCGATCGCCGGCTATGAGTTTCCGGAGGTGCTCGGTGACGACGACGCCGTGACGCTCGCCGGCCGCCACGAGGCGCTCGCCGGTCGCTGGCTGGCCACGATCCGCAACATCGACCGCCGCGGTGCGTGGGCGGACCGACTCATCGACGCGCTGTGCCGGCCGCCCCAAAGTTTCGTCATCGGCAGCGTCATCGCCCATGTGCTCACCTTCTCCGCACATCGGCGCCAGTTGGTGCGGATGATGTTGCGCGAGACCGGAGCAAGCACCGACGGCGGCGACCCGATCGACTGGCTGCACCGGCGCTCAGGAGGTAGGCGATGAGCCGGGCCCTCCGCTCTGAGGAGACCACCCTATGAGGTTCCTGCTGCTCGTGCACTGGCCACGGGGCCGGTGGCAGGGAATACCCGCCGACGGCGCGGACGGGGAGATGCAGAGGCACATCGCGCTGATTGAGGACCTCGACTCACAGGGCCGGCTCCTGGACTGCAGCCCACTCGCTCCGCCCGAGGAGGCCGTGGCGGTCCGCGTCCGTCATGGCGTGACCCTGGCCACCGGTACCCCCGGAGAAGAAGTCGGCTACCAGGACGGCGTGCTCGCCGGTTACTACCTGATCGAGTGCCCCACCACCGACGAGGCGGCCCAGGTCGCCGCCCGCATCCCGGACGCCGCGACGAGCGAGGTCCTGGTGCCCCCACTGGTCGACCTGGAGCCGGTGCCCACCGGCCCGCGGACCACGAGCCGGAACTGAGTCGCATGTCCACGCACCTGTCACCCCGCCTGGCCCGGATCGTCCAAGCACTACCGCTGGAGCCACACCTGCGGGTGCTCGAGATCGGGTGCGGACCCGGTGCTGCTGCGCGCGTGATCGCCGACCGGTTGACCACCGGCCACCTCCTCGCCATCGACAGGTCCGCCACGGCAGTGGACCAACTCAAGAAGCGGTCGACCGCACAGATCGACTCCGGGCGCTTGAGCGCGCGGCAGGTGGCGATCGAGGACTTCGTCCTGACCGAGGACGAGGAGCCCTTCGATCTCGTCTTCGCAGTGCGGGTCGGCGCGCTCGACGGCCGCCACCCCCGAGCCGGGCACGCGGCCCTGCAGCGCATCGCCGGAGCCACTCACCCACGCGCGCGACTCTTCATCGCCGGCGCACACCCCCTGCGCGAAGTGCCCATCCCGCGGCCCCGTCGGTGAGCCCACTGCGACGAGTGCAGCGGTGACCTGGCGCGTTCCGCAGCGGTTCCGGTTCTGTGTCCGGCAGCCTCAATCGGAGGAGGTGCGGCTGGCCAGCAGCCTGCGGAACGAGGCCAACCTGGCCTCTCCGACCGCTCCGGCCCGCCCCGAGGCCACCCAGTCATCCAGTACGCAGTCCGGGGCGTCCGCGGTGTGGGTGCACCCCCGCGGGCAGTCCTGGGCGACGGCACCCAGGTCCTCGAAGGCGAGCACCAGACTGTCGGGGTCCACGTGCGCCAGACCGAAGGAGCGCACACCCGGGGTGTCGATGATCCAGCCCCCCTGCGGGAGCGGCAGGGCCACCGCCGAGGTAGAGGTGTGCCGCCCGCGGCCGGTGGTCACGTTGACCTTGCCCACCGCCCGGTCCGCCTGCGGGACCAGGGCGTTGACCAGCGTGGACTTGCCCACCCCGGAATGACCGACCAGCACCGACATCCGTCCGGTCACGGCCTCGCGAAGTTCCGCCAAGCCGGTGATGTCCGACGGCGTGGCCGCCCCGGGTGCGGCGGTGACCACCGCGGAGACGCCCAGGGAGGTATAGGCGGACAGGAACTCCTCGGGGTCGGCCAGGTCCGCCTTGGTCAGGCACAGCAAGGCATCCATGCCGGCGTCGAAGGCCGCTACCAGGCAGCGGTCCACCATGCGTGGGCGCGGTTCGGGCTCGGCCAGCGCGGTGACGATGACCAGTTGATCGGCATTGGCCACGAGCACCCGCTCGGCGCCCTCGACGTCCTCGGCGGAGCGGCGCAGCGCGGTGTGTCGTTCGTGCACGCGCACCACCCGCGCCAGGGTGTCGGAGGCGCCGGAGGTGTCCCCGACCACATCCACCCGGTCCCCGACCACGACGGCGGCCCGGCCCAGTTCCCGGGCCATCATCGCCACCACTGCCACGCCGTCGTCGGTGAGTAGCCGCGCCCGGCCACGGTCCAGTCCGATCACCAGCGCCGGGATCGCGTCGGCGTGGTCCGGCCGCCTCTTGCTGCGCGGCCGGCTGCCACGGGAGTTCGGACGGATCCGCACGTCCGCCTCGGAGTACTCGCGCGGTGACCTCATGCCCCGGTAAGCATCGAGTGCCACATGGTGGCGAAGCCGGGCACGGTCTTGGCGGTCGTGGCTACATCCACCACACCCACCCCGTCCACCGCCAGGCCGATGATGGCGGCGAACATCGCCATCCGGTGGTCGTGGTAGGTCCGCAGCACCGCGGGGCGCAGGTCGCCGCCGTCGATGATCAGGCCGTCCTCGGTCTCCTCGGCCCGACCCCCGAGCCGGGTGATCTCGGTGACCAGTGCAGCCAACCGGTCGGTTTCGTGCCCGCGCAGGTGGGCGATGCCGCGCAGCCTCGAACGACCAGGTGCCAGGGCGGCCAGTGCGGCCAGGGCCGGGGTGAGTTCCCCGGCCTGGCTCAGGTCCAGGTCCACCGGTGCCAGGGTGCCGCCGCCGCGGGCGGTGAGCACGCCGTCGTCGTCGAGGTTCACCTGGCCGCCGAAGGCGGTCAGGAACTCTGGCAGCAGAGCTCCCGGCTGGGTGGTGCGGGCAGGCCAGTGCGGGATCCGCACCTGCCCACCGGCCACCAGCGCGGCGGCCAGGAACGGTGCGGCGTTGGAGAGGTCCGGCTCGACGGCGACGTGCCCACCGGCGATCGGGCCCGGTTCGACCCGCCACTGACCCGCGGTGGTGTCATCCACCACGACGCCCCGTTCCCGCAGCGCGGCCACCGTCATGTCGATGTGCGGCTGGCTGGGCAGCACCGATCCGACGTGGCGCAGGGTGAGCCCGGAGGTGAACCGTGGGGCCGCCAGGAGCAGGGCGGAGACGAACTGGGAGGAGGCGGCGGCATCGATCTGCACCTGTCCACCCGCCACCGCACCGGCACCGTGCACGGTCACCGGCAGGAACTGCGGCGGGTCCTGCTCGCCGCCGAGAGCCACGCCCAGGTCCGCCAGGGCGGTCAGCACCGGGCCCATCGGCCGGGACCGGGCCGCTGCGTCACCGTCCAGATGCACCGGGCCGGTGGCCAGCGCCGCGATCGGGGGGATGAACCGCATCACTGTCCCGGCCAGTCCGCAGTCGATCCGGACCCCGCCCTGCAATTGACCAGGAGTGATGGAGATCGAGGTGGGGTCCTGCTCGCCGATGGTGATCGTGGTGCCCAGCGACCGCAGCGCCCCGATCATCAGGTCCGCGTCCCGGGAGCGCAGCGCACCGGTGATGGTGGTCGGCTCCTCAGCCAGGGCGGCCAGGGGCAGGTAACGGTTGGTCAGCGACTTCGATCCGGGGATCACGACGGTGGCGTCGAGGCCCAGGGTGGCAAGCGGAGCCGCCCACACCTGATCGGTGGTCATCGAGAGGGCCTCATGCGGCCTTGGCTGCCTTCACCCGGCCGCGCATGTCCGACTTCACCTCGGCGAGTTCGGCGCGGTGCTCCTTGGCGTTGCGCCGTTTCCAACCCAGCGACGGCTCACCCTCACGGTCGGAGGCGGCGATGATCAACCCACCGAGCAGACCCAGGTTGCGTAGCAGCGTGCTGCGCGCGGCGCGGCGCTCCTCGGGTGTGCCGTCGGTGGGCCGGTTCAGCACTGTGAGCGGGACTGCGACCAGGGCGAGGATCCCGGCGGCCAGGCGGGGCGCTCTGCCGGTGGCCAGCAGCACCCCGGCCCCCACCGAGATGGCACCGCTGATCTTGGCCAGCGTCACCGTGTCCTCGGGCAGTCCCGAGACCTTCTCGGAGGCGGCTTTGAGCGGCTTGGCGACCGGCTCGAGGTTCTCGGCGTGCCGTTCCGGATTCCGCATCGCGTCCCACCCGTCCACGATGAACACGGAGGCGAGCAACGGGCGGGCCAGTCTGCGCAGCGAAGTCATAGGTCCATTGCTACCGCAGAATGGGCTCGAGCGCGAGCTTTTCGGTGAGATAGCCGTATCGGCGAGCGTTGGGAATAGCCGGGCGGGTGGAGACGGTTGTCCATGATGTGCAGGTGATGACGAGGGACCGTGAGCAGGCTGTGCCCGCCGGGCTGCGCGAGGGCTGGGGAGGGCTAGGCTTGCAGGTGATGAATGATCACGGTGAAGCCTCCGGGACCGGCGCCGCTCAGGACGAGCGGTCGCCCCGGCGTGCGCCCGAGGAGGAGACCGTCGCAGAGCGCGACCGCCGCTTCCAGGACGAAGCACTGCCCTACCTGGACCAACTTTACGGCGCAGCGCTGCGGATGACCCGCAAGCCCGAGGATGCCGAGGACCTGGTCCAGGAGGCCTTCTCCAAGGCCTATGCGGCCTTCGGTCAGTACCGCCCGGGCACCAACCTGAAGGCGTGGCTGTACCGGATCCTGACCAACTCCTACATCAATTCGTATCGCAAGAAGCAGCGTGAGCCGCAGCAGTCCGACGCCGAGGAGGTCGAGGACTGGCAGATCCATCGCGCGGCCTCGCACACCTCCACCGGGTTGCGCTCGGCCGAGGCCGAGGCGATCGACGCCCTGGGTGACGACGTGGTGAAGGAGGCGTTGACAGCGCTTCCTGAGGATCGCCGCCTGGCGGTGTACCTGGCCGACGTGGAGGGGTTCGCCTACAAGGAGATCGCCGAGATCATGGACACCCCGATCGGTACGGTGATGTCGCGCCTGCATCGCGGCCGCGCGCAGTTGCGCACCCTGCTGGCCGACCATGCCCGGTCCCTGGGGATCAAGGTGGAGAAGGTATGAACTCAGAGATCCGCCGCGCAGCCCAGTTGTGCAACTGCGCCGAGGCGTTGGAGCATCTGTCCGAGTACCTGGACTCGGAGATGGACGAGCGCGAACTGGAACGCCTGCGCACCCATATCCAAGACTGCGCCCAGTGCCTGGAGGCCCTCGCCTCCGAACAGTCCCTGCGGGTGGTGCTGCGTCGCTCCTGCGCTGAGGTGGCGCCGCCCTCGCTGCGGTTGCGGGTGCTCTCCCAGATCACGGTGCAGCGCAGCACCTCACGCTGAGTGCGGGCACGCAGCCGGGAGACGCAACAGCGCCGAGGGGATCGAAGGATCCGCACTCGGCGCTGATCTGACTGGTTGCGTGTCGCGCTGGCTCAGCTGTTGGGACGCTTGCCGCTGTTGGCAGCGTTCTTGCGGCGGGCCTTGCGCTTACGTCCGCGCTTGCTCATCGGGCGCACCTTCCGGTTCGTCGGTCACGTAGGGGTCGGAGACCACCGCCCATCATCCCACACGGGGCCCCTCGGGTGACAATCACAGGGGTAGGCCGCCACGATCGCGACCCCGGGCGTCGGGTCCGGGCCCACCACTAGGCTGTGCCGATGCGCTGTGTCTACGTCCGAAGCCAGGATCCCGACCGCCCGCTGACCGGATTGGGCATCGGCCCGCTGGATCTTCACCCGCCCGAGGCCGACTGGGTGCCGGTGCAGGTCCGAGCGGCCTCGCTGAACCACCATGACCTGTGGAGTCTTCGCGGTGTGGGTCTGAGCGCCGACCGGCTTCCAATGGTGCTGGGCACCGACGCGGCCGGATTCGACCCCGACGGGCGGCGGGTGCTGGTGCACGCGGTGCTGACCAGCCCGGGCTGGGTGGGGGAGGAGACCCTGGACCCGCGACGCAGCCTGCTCTCCGAGCGCTACCCGGGCACACTGGCCGAGCGGGTCTGGGTTCCCGCACGGAACGTGGTCGCCATCGCCGACGGGATGTCCTTCCCCGATGCGGCCTGCCTGCCCACCGCCTATCTGACCGCGTACCGCCTCCTGGTCGATGCCGCGGGAGTACGGCCCGGGCAGCGGGTGCTGATCCAGGGTGCCGGCGGCGGGGTGGCGACCGCCGCGACGGTGCTCGCCCGGGCCATGGGCGCGCACGTCGTGGTCACCTCCCGCTCCGAGGAGCGTCGGGAGGCGGCCCTGGCGATCGGTGCGCACCAGGCGGTAGTGGCCGGGGAGCGGATCGAACCGGTGGATGCGGTGATCGAGACCGTCGGGGAGGCCACCTGGTCCCACTCGCTCCGTGCGCTGCGTCCCGGCGGGGTGGTCGCCGTCGCCGGAGCCACCTCCGGGGCGATGCCGCCGGCGGACCTCAACCGCGTGTTCTTCCGTAGCCTGCGGGTGGTCGGCTCCACCATGGGCACCCTGGAGCAACTGCACGGCCTCCTCGCGATGCTGCAGGCCACCGGGGTGCGCCCGGTGGTGGATTCGGTGCACCGGTTCGACGAGGAGGGAGTCCGCGCGGCGTTCGCGCGCCTGGACTCCGGTGCGGCGTTCGGCAAGGTCGTGCTCAGCCGCGACTGAGTAGCCCTCAGTTCTCCTCGGGCAGACCCAGCCAGGAGTGCCAGCCGTTGTGCAACACCAGCCAGGCCAGCAGCCCGTAGCCGGCCTGGCCGGGGTGCACGCCGTCCCCGGCGGCGACGTCTGCCTGCCACTGCTCGTGGGCACGCAGCGGCGCGAACGTCTCCACGTAGGGCACCCGCCGCCGCCCGCAGACGTCGGCGTAGGCTTCGGACAACCCGGCAAGGCCGGTCTCGGACGCTCCCGGACGCGGGGGAGGCCCGACGACGAAGGTCGGGATGGCGCGGGAGGCCGCGTCGTCGAGGACGTTGGCCAGGTTCAGCCGGCTCCGCGCCAGGGAGATCCCGTGCTCCAGGTCAGCACACCCAGGCGCCACCACCAGGTGGCCGGGCTCCTTGCCGAACCGGCGGTTGCACTCGCTCTCCCACCGACCGGCCAGAGCCGTGCTGGTCTCCCCGGGTACGGCCAGGGTGAAGAACGCCGGTGGCTCCTCGGCGCGGGTGCGGGCGGCCACCCGGCCGACCCACCCCATGCCGCGGGCATCGCCGACTCCGGCGACCAACTCGTCCCCGACGATGCAGATCCGTGTGCTCACCGGGTGAAGGCTTCGTCCAGCAGTGTCTCCTGCTCGCGCGCGTGCACCTTGCCCGAGCCGGTGGACGGTGCCGCCGATTCCGGCCTGGTGACGCCCCGGATACCCCGCTGCGCCACCGCGGGCACCGCCTCGGGAAGGTTCACGTACAGGTAGTTCCACGCGCCCTGGTTACGCGGCTCGTCCTGCACCCAGAGCAGTTCGGCGTCGCCGTAGCGGTCGAGTTCGGCAGCGATCTCCTCGGCCGGCAGCGGGTAGAGCTCCTCCACCCGTACCAGCGCGGTGCGGTCGTCGTTCTCCTTGATCCGGCGCGCGAGCAGGTCGTAGTAGATACGTCCGCTGCACAGCATCACCCGGTCCACCTTGGCGGCGTCGATGTGCTCATCGCCGATCACCGGGCGGAAGGTGCCGGTGGTGAAGTCCTCCACCTGGGACGTCGCCGCCCGCAGCCGCAGCAGCTGCTTGGGGGTGAACACCACCAGGGGCAGACGCGGGCGCTGGTAGGCCTGGCGCCGTAGCAGGTGGAAGTGGTTGGCCGGGGTGGAGGGCTGGGCAACGATCATGTTGTCCTCGGCGCCGAGTTGCAGGAACCGCTCGATCCGAGCCGAGGAGTGGTCCGGACCCTGGCCCTCGTACCCGTGCGGCAGGAGCAGCACCACCGAGGAATTCTGGCCCCACTTCTGCTCCGCGGAGGAGATGAACTCGTCGATGACGATCTGGGCACCGTTGACGAAGTCACCGAACTGGGCCTCCCACAGCACCAGGGCATCGGGACGCTCCACCGAGTAGCCGTACTCGAAGGCCAGTGCCGCGTACTCACTCAGCAGGGAGTCGTGCACCCAGAACTTGGCCTGGTCGGCGGCCAGATACATCAGCGGGGTCCACTCCGCACCGGTGTGGTAGTCGTGCAGGACCGCGTGCCGCTGCACGAACGTGCCGCGACGGGAGTCCTGACCGGCCAGGCGCACCGGGGTGCCCTCCAGGAGCAGCGACCCGAAGGCCATCAACTCCCCGAAGGCCCAGTCCACGTTGCCCTCGGTGGCCATCTTGGCCCGCCGCTGCAACAGCTTGTCCAGTTTCGGGTGCACCGTGAAGCCCTCCGGCGGGCGCGTGTGCGCTTCACCGACGCGGGCCAGCAGGTTGGCCGGCACGGCGGTCTGCCAGCCGACCATCACCCCGGCGTCCTCCTGCTGGGACTCCGGACGCTCCAGGCCGGCCACCGTTGTCGGGTCACCGGAGTTCTCGGCGTTGCGCGACTCGGTGAAGACCCGCTCCAACTCCTTGCGGTAGTCGGCGAGGAACTCCTCGGCCTCCTCCTCGGTGAGGTCACCGCGTCCCACCAGCGCCTCGGTGAACAGGGTGCGCACCGAGCGCTTGTCCTCGATCAGGGAGTACATCACCGGCTGGGTCATCGAGGGGTCATCACCCTCGTTGTGCCCGCGGCGGCGGTAGGACACCATGTCGATGATGACGTCGCGGTTGAACTCCTGGCGGTAGTCGAAGGCCAGCGCCGCGACGTGCGCCACCGCCTCCGGGTCATCACCGTTGACGTGGAAGATCGGTACCTGCAGACCCTTGGCCACGTCGGTGGCGTAGAGCGTGGACCGGGTGGAGGAGGCACCGGCGGTGAAGCCGACCTGGTTGTTGATCAGGATGTGCACGGTGCCGCCGGTGCGGTAGCCGCGCAACTGAGCGAGCTGGAGGGTCTCGGTCACCACGCCCTGGCCGGAGAAGGCGGCGTCACCGTGGATCAGGATCGGCAGCACCGAGAAGCCCGAGCCGCCCATGTCGATCCGGTCCTGCTTGGCCCGCACCACACCTTCCAGGACGCCGTTGACGGCCTCCAGGTGGGAGGGGTTGGCAGCCAGGTAGACCTTGGTGGTCTCCCCGTCCACGGCCGTGTAGGTGCCCTCAGTGCCCAGGTGGTACTTCACGTCACCGCTGCCCTGTACCGTGCGCGGGTCCTGGTTGCCCTCGAACTCGGCGAAGATCTGCCGGTAGGACTTGCCCGCGATGTTGGCCAGCACGTTCATCCGGCCACGATGCGGCATCCCGATGGCCACCTCGTCCAGGCCCTCCTGGGCGGCGCGCTGCAGGATCCGGTCCAACATCGGGATGAGGGACTCACCACCTTCGAGGCTGAAGCGCTTCTGACCCACGTACTTGGTCTGCAGGAACGTCTCGAACGCCTCGGCGGCGTTGAGGGTGCGCAGGATCTGGCGCTGCTCGGCTCCGACCGGCTTGGTCCAGCCCGACTCCAGGCGCTGCTGCAACCAGCGGCGCTGGGCGCCGTCGTGCAGGTGCATGTACTCCACGCCGATGGTGCGGCAGTAGGAGTTGCGCAGCAGCCCGAGGATGTCGCGCAGCGGCATCCGGGCCTTGCCACCGAATCCGCCGGTGGGGAAGGTCCGGTCCAGGTCCCACAGGGTCAGGTTGTGGTTCTGCACGTCCAGGTCGGGGTGCTTGCGCTGGCGGTAGGCCAGCGGGTCGGTGTCGGCGATCAGGTGGCCGCGGGACCGGAAGGCGTGGATCAGTTCGGCGATCCGGGCCGGCTTGGTGAGTTCCTCGTCCTCGGTGCCGGCGATGTCGGTGGTCCAGCGG
The DNA here is from genome assembly GCF_049724975.1 of Pseudactinotalea sp. Z1732. Taxonomy (NCBI): domain Bacteria; kingdom Bacillati; phylum Actinomycetota; class Actinomycetes; order Micrococcales; family Cellulomonadaceae; genus Pseudactinotalea; species Pseudactinotalea sp. Z1732. The sequence goes on from NZ_JBMPQC010000004.1 coordinate 91,696, forward strand.
ACCGGCTCGTAGGGGACGCGCAACGACGCGAAGACGCGGTCGTAGAAGCCGTCCTCACCGAGCAACTTGGAGTGAACGATCCGCAGGAAGTCACCGGACTGGGCGCCCTGGATGATCCTGTGGTCGTACGTGGAGGTCAGGGTCATCGTCTTGGAGATGCCCATCCGGGCCAGGGTCTCGGACGAGGCGCCCTGGAACTCGGCCGGATAGTTCATGGCGCCCACGCCGACGATGGTGCCCTGGCCCTGCATCAGCCGCGGTACCGAGTGCTCGGTGCCGATGGTTCCGGGGTTGGTCAGGGTGATGGTGGTGCCGGTGAAGTCCTCCACCGTCAGTTTCCCGTCGCGGGCCTTGCGAACCAGTTGCTCGTAAGCGAGCCAGAACTCGGCGAAGTTCATCTGCTCCGCGCCCTTGATCGAGGGCACCAGGAGCTGGCGGGTGCCGTCCGGGCGGGGCAGGTCGATCGCCAGGCCGAAGTTGACGTTGGCCGGGTTGACGATCCCCGGCTTGCCGTCCACCTCGCGGTAGCCGGCGTTCATCTCGGGCATGTCCGCCAGTGCCTCGACGATCGCGAACCCGATCAGGTGGGTGAAGGAGACCTTCCCGCCCCGGCCGCGCTGCAGGTGGTTGTTCAGCACGATCCGGTTGTCCACCATCAACTTCGCCGGGATGGAGCGTACGCTCGTGGCGGTGGGGACGGTCAGCGAGGACTCCATGTTGGTGACCACGCGGGCCGCGGCCCCACGCAGCCGTGAGGCCTCGTCATCGCCGCCGGTGCTCCGCGGGCCACCGGCGGTGGGGGCCGAGGTGTAGGTGGCAGTGGCGGCCACGGCGGTCACCTCGGGAGCGGCCGGGGGCAGGTCGGCGGGGACCTGGGTGCCCGAGGCGTCGGTCTTCTCGGCCTGCACCGAGTCGGCCGAGTGTGCCTCGGCGTCCACCGGTGCGGGGTCCGGGGCGGGCTCGGCGACGGCCCGGGCGGCCCTGGCCTGCCGGGCGGGTTCGTCGCGACCGGACTCGGCTTCGTCGCGACCGGACTCGGCTTCGTCGCGACCGGACTCGGCTTCGTCGCGACCGGACTCGGCTTCGTCGCGACCGGACTCGGCGCCGCCGGTCTCGTCGGTGCCGGACTCGGACTGTTCGGCGTCATCCGCGCCGTCGGCTGCGGGCGCGCCGTCGGTGCCGTTGTCCGCGCTCGCGCTCGCGTCCTCATCACGGTAGGACGCGAAGAACTTCCGCCAAGCGGGATCGACGAGGGAGGCATCCTTCTTGTATTTCGCGAACTGCTCTTCGATGAGCCATTCGTTTCCGCCGAAGGATTCCGCGCTCAGCGCGGGGTTTGCTGGGGCCTGCTCGGACACGCGGGGATCGCCCTCTTCCACAACGATGAGTGTGTTGATGAACACCCCCAGCCTAAGCGACGAGGTCCCGGGGAACGTCGTCAAAGTGCCGTGGAGCACACGGAAATCTCGGGATCGAGCGGATGTCGACCCGGCTGTTCAAGAGCCGGTCAACACCGAGTCAGCGATCGCGCTCAATGGGGTCGACTGCTGGTGTGGCCGTCACTTCGACCCGGGCCAGGTGCTGCGGGCCGGGGAGGGTCCCGTGGTGGGCAGCCGAACCCGGACCGTGGTGCCCAGCGGCGGGCTGGAGTCCGCGATGGCGATGGTGCCGCCGTGCAGGCCGACAGCCCAGCGGGCGATGGCAAGGCCCAGACCGGTGCCGCCGGTGGACTCACCGACACGCTGGTCCGGGGCGTTGCCGCGTTCGAATCGTTCGAAGACCTTGACCCGGTCCGCCTTCGGGATGCCCTCGCCCTCGTCGGTCACATCGATCACCACCTCGTCGCCGGCGCTGCCGTACCGTGCCAGCAGTTGGATCCGGCCGCCGTCGGGCGAGTGCCGGGAGGCGTTGGCGACCAGGTTGGACAGGACCTGCCGCAGGCGTTCCACGTCGGCGCGCAAGCGCAGGTCCTCCGGGGTGGCGCGCACCTGCCAGGTCAGTTCACGGGTGTGCTGCGCGGCGGCGTGACGGGCCTGGTCCGCCACCTCCTGGAGCAGGTCTTGCACGGTCACATCGGTCAGGTCCAGGTTCACCGCGCCTGCTTCCAGGCGGGACAGGTCCAGCAGATAGGTGACCAGCCTGGACAGCCGTTCCAACTGGGTCAGCGTGGCCTCCAGCGCCGGACCGTCGGCCGGCACCACCCCGTCGGCCATGTTCTCCAGCTGCGCGCGCAGTGCGGCGACGGGGGTGCGCAGTTCGTGCGAGACGTTGGCCACCATCTCCCGTCGCTGGCTGTCCAGGGTGTGCAGTTCGGTGGCCATCGAGTTGAAGGCGGCGGCGAGTTCGCCGACCTCGTCCTGACTGTCGGTGTGCACCCGGGTGCTGTATTCCCCACGCGCCATCGCCCGGGCAGCGGCAGTCATCTCGCGCAGCGGCCGGGTCATCCCCCGCGCCAGGATCTGCGTGATGAGCAAGGAGGAGACCAGGGCCACCGGGAAGGTGCGCAGCACCCCGAAATCGAACCGGATACCCACCCAGGTCACCAGCGTGAACATCACCACCGTGGCAGCGATGATCACGATCAGTTTCATCTTGATCGAGCGCATCGGGTCCAGCGGACGCAACTCCGCCAGCGCGGTGGTGAACCGGCGCCACCAGGTCACCTCGGTGGAACGCGCGTGCCGCAGGCTCGAGGTGTTCACGGTGGTGCCTCAACCACCGGTGGGTTCGAAGGAATAGCCGACGCCGTGCACGGTGCGGATGAGGTCCGCACCCAGCTTCCGCCGCAGCGCTTTGACGTGGGAGTCCACGGTCCTCGTGCCCGAGGCGTCGGCCCAGTCCCACACCTCGGCGAGCAGGCGCTCGCGGGACAGGACGGTGCCCGGTTGGGTGGCCAGGCAGACCAACAGGTCGAACTCGGTGGGGGTCAGATGTGCCGGCTCCCCGCCCCGCTGCACCCGGCGCGAGGCGCGGTCGATCCGCACGTCGCCGAGTTGGATCGGAGGTTCGGCGGAACTGTTCACCGCCGCGTTGCGGGCCCGCTGCACTCGTCGCAGCAGCACCTTGAGCCGGGCGAGCAACTCACGCATCGAGAATGGTTTGGTCATATAGTCATCGGCGCCCACCCCCAGACCGATGATCATGTCGGTCTCATCGTCGCGCGCGGTGAGCATCAGGATCGGGGCGCCCGGTGCCGACTCACCATGGTGGTCGGACTGGATCCGGCGGCACACCTCCAGGCCGTCGATGCCGGGCAGCATCACATCCAGCACGATGATGTCCGGGCGCACCTCGCGGGCGCGCTCGACCCCGGCGTGGCCGTCGTGGGCCACGTGCACCTGCCACCCTTCGGCTTCCAGCCGGTGGGCGATCTGGGCGGCGATCTCCGTCTCGTCCTCGATGATCAGGGCCACGGTCGCTGTCGTGCCAGGCATGGCCAAACTCTGTCACACATCCCCGCGCGAGGGGGTGAACCCCCGCGTCCGCCCAGCACGTCATCCGTCTGGCGCACACATCCCCGCGCGAGGGGGTGAACCGTGCGCGCGGGCAGGGGTGCCGGGTGCTGCGGGTTGTGAAGGAATTGTCCACAGGTGTGGCGACTTCCACAGCGGAAGCCGGCAACGTTGCCCCGGCACCGTGTCCGTACCGTTATAGTGGCTCGCGGTGCGTTTGCGCACCGTCCGATGTTCCTGTATCCCCGCCGTGCCGCCGGAGACTGTGTGACTGCCAAGCGTGTGTCGAACGAGACCGCGCTGACCCGACGCCAGTTGCGCGAGCAGGCCCGGCTCGAGGCCGCCAGGAGGAACCGGCCGCACCGCCCTGCAGGGCGGTGGATGGGTCGATTGGCCGTGCTCACCGCGCTGGGCCTGGCTACCTGGGTGGTCCCGGCCACGGGCGTGGTGCTGCCTCAGGTCGAGGTCGAGGAGGATCGGCCGGCGATGCTGGCCGACGCCAGTGCGCTGGACACCCTGGTCAGTGATGTGCCCTCGGAGTCCGACGCGCACGCGACGACGGCGCTGCTCGCCGACCCGGAGGCCTCCGGCCGGGCGCTGGTGGCCGCCAGTCGCAACCTGGCCGAGCGCGGTGCCCCCGGTTGCGGGGTGTCGGCGGTGGAGGCGAACGGAACCCTGGCCGCGGAGTCCTCCTCCAGCGAGGTGGACCTGGTGCGACCGCTGTCCGATGGCAGTTACCGGCTCACCTCCCACTACGGCTACCGGATCCACCCCATCTTCGGGCGCTACTCCGAACACACCGGGCTGGACTTCGCCGCACCGGTGGGGACCCCGATCCATGCCATTGCCGACGGCGTGGTGACCCATGCCGGTGCGGGCCGGGACGGGCGCAGCGGAATGTTGGTGATCATCGAGCACGAGATCAACGGTGCTCCGGTGTGGAGTTGGTACGTGCACATGTACCCCAACGGCGTCTACGTCAACGTGGGCCAGCAGGTGGCTGCGGGCGAGGTAATCGGTGCGGTGGGCTCTTATGGCAACTCCACCGGGCCGCACCTGCACCTGGAGATCCACGTGGATCAGAATCTGACCACGGTGGACCCGAACGTCTGGCTGAACCAGCAGGGCGCGCTGCCGCTGAACTCCGAGACGATGGCCTGCGCCCAGGACTGAGTTGGCCCGAAGGCCCGAACGGCCCGGCAATGCGCCTGAGCGACGGGCTCGGCAATCGCCTGAGCGACGACTGGGTGGTTCTGCGCGCGATCTCGCCGTCGACCGGTCTGGTGTCAGGGGGATTCCGGCGCCGCTGCTGGGTGGCCCCGACACCAAAGTGCTGGTGCCCCCGACAGGATTCGAACCTGTGGCCTTCTGCTCCGGAGGCAGACGCTCTATCCACTGAGCTACGGGGGCGTGGTCGCCGAGACGAGAGGCTATCAGCACTGGCGGGGTGAGACCGAACCGCAGGGCAAGGTGCGTCCGGGGTCACACCTGAGGCCGCCCCGCAGCGGGGTGCCCTTACGATGAGAACCGTGATGTATTGACGAGAACCACCGATTGATCGCACCGAGGAGTTGCCGCGATGACCCAACCGCCCGCGCAGGGACCCGGTAGCGGACCGGAGGGTTCTGATCACCCCACCCAGTCCTTCGGTCACCCCGCAGCTGACCAGCCCACGCGTTCCTTCCCGTCCCCGGGTGGTGACGCTCAGCCGGGTTACGGCCAGCAGCCTGCTCATGGGCAGCCTGCCCAGGGTCAGCAGCCCGGTTACGGCCAGCAACCCGGCTACGGCCAGCAGCCTGGTTACGGCCAGCAGCCTAGTTACGGCCAGCAGCCTGCTCATGGGCAGCCCGGTTATGGTCAGCAGGCCGGCTACGGCGGAGCGTCCGGGCCGCAGCAACGCCGTCGGTCGCCCGCACCGATCGTGGTCGGGGTGATAGTGGCCGTACTGGTGCTCGCTGGCCTGGTCTTCGCCGCTGTGAGCCTCGCCGGCGGCGATGACGAGGACCCGGCCGTAGGCCCCGGGACCGAGGAGACGACGCAGGCACCGGACGCGGGGGACCAGCCTGAACCGGCCAACACCGATACGGGTGAGGACACCGACGAAGGGAGCGCCGACGAGGGGGACGCCGGCGAGGAGGGCGCGGCCGAGGACGACGCCCGTGACGAACCCGAGACCGAGCCCACCGGTGGCGAGTTGTACGACCACCTGAACCAGCACGCCACCGTGGTGGACGCGGAGAACTCCCAGTGGACCATCGACGAGGCCGGCTGGACCGACCACGAACTCGACGGGGCCAGCCCGGCCGAGGCCTACACCGCCGACTTCACCTCAGATGCCGACGAGTCCCTGACCATGTGGGCCGCGCTGTGGGATGACCTCGACGAGGCGGTCACCACCGCCGAGGGGCTGGTGGACGAACGCGGCCCCGCCGATGAGACCGGCGAGGTCTGGCGTATCGAGGATGACTCCGAGGTTGAGGACGACCTCGCGTACGGCGTCTTCCACATGTGGCAGGACGGATCCCAGATCGAGGTGATCTGGTGGGACGACACCGGCGTGGTGCGGCACCTGAGCGGACCGGCCGAATCCACCTGGGACTTCTACCTGTGGGTCTCGATCTGACGTTGTGTGGCAGGAGGACCTGACCGGCCAGGTGGCCGCGGCGCTCGATCGTGACGATCTGGTGCTGGTGCGCGCACCTGCCGATCAGGGCGACTGGGCGACCCTGGTGCTACCGCCGCGACCAGTGGGGTCGGTGCTGGACCTGCCGGTCGTGCAGCGGACGACCTGGCAGCATGGCCGGCTCTTCCTCACCCTGACCACCACCGCTCGCGGTCAGGTCGTGGCCGACGTCCTCACCGGACGGAACCCGCCACCGCCGGCCCCGCCGCCGGCCGACTCCGAGCGGGCCAGGCGCTCGGCGACACTGGCTCGCGCCGGTGGCGGAGTCGACCTCATGCCCGGCCGGCTCTACCCGGTACGTCGTGCCCGTGCCCGAACCGCGATGCTGCTGCGCCAGGGCGTCGACCACGGGGTGCTGCCTGCGCCCGAGGGCCCGGCCGGCGACGTACTGCCCGGGGTGCTGGCAGGGATCTGGCGGGACCTGGCGCACACCCGCACCGAGGACGCCCGCACCCGCGCGCTGCTGCTGGCGCTGGCGGCCGCCCACCTGGCCCGCCATCGCGCCCGCCTTCAGGACCGTGGCGCCCCGGTGGTGTCCAACCTCCGGCAGATCACGGGCGCGTTCACCGACTGGTTCGCCCACTCCCGGTCCACACCCCGTGGCCCGATCACCGCTGATGCCCCCATCATGGATACCTACCGCCTCAACCTCGCCCTGGCCTGTGCGACCGGGCTGGTGCTCCGCACCGGCCTGCGGGAACTGGGCCTGACCGCACCGGAGAACCTGTGAGCACACCACCTGACGCCCACCTGTGGCCGTCCCGCACCACCGTGACCGAGGGGGCGTGGTCCGTGGACGGGCTTTCCCTCGCTGACATCGCCGAGGAGTTCGGCACACCCTCATACGTGCTGGACGTGGCCACGCTGCGGGAGCGGGCCCGGCGCTACCGCGACGCCCTCGCCGGCGCATTCGCTCCGCAGGGCATCGAGGTGGACGTCTACTACGCCTCCAAGGCCTTCAGTTCCACCGCGGTGCTGCGCTGGGTGCACGAGGAAGGCTTGGCGGTGGACGTGGCGAGCCTGGGGGAACTTTCCACCGCGCTGAAGGCGCAGGTGCCACCCACCCGGCTCGGCCTGCACGGGAACAACAAGTCCGACGACGAACTTGACCTGGCGGTGCGCTCCGGTGTGGGACGCATCGTCGTGGACTCACTGGAGGAGATCGAGCGTCTGGCACAGGTAGCCGCCGCGCACGGGGTGCGCCAGGGCGTCCTGGTGCGGGTGACCACAGGAGTGCACGCCGGCGGGCACGACTTCATCGCGACCGCGCACGAGGACCAGAAGTTCGGGCTGTCGCTGGCCACCGGCGCGGCCCGCCGGGCGCTGGAGACCATCGCTGCCACCACCTCGTTGCGCCTGCTCGGCCTGCACTCCCACATCGGCTCCCAGATCACCGGCAGCGCTGGATTCGCCGCGGCTGCCCAGGCGCTGCTGGGCCTGCGCGCCGACTTCGCCGCCGACCAGGACTACGTGATGCCAGAGGTGGATCTCGGTGGTGGCTTCGGAGTGGCTTACACACCCGGTGAGCAGGAACTCGACATCACCGCGGCCGCCGGCGAACTCGCCGAGGTGGTGCGCTCCCGGAGTTCCCGGGACGGGCTGCCTGCCCCGGCTATCTCCTTCGAGCCCGGGCGGGCGATCATCGCCCCGGCGATGCTGACTCTGTACCGGGTCGGCACGTGCAAACCGGTGCGCACCGAGGAAGGCACCACCAGGCTCTATGTCTCGGTCGACGGGGGGATGAGCGATAACCTGCGCCCGGCCCTGTACGGGGCCGATTACCACGCACAGGTGGTCGGCCGGGACGTCCCCGGCGATACCGTGGCGGCCCGTGTGGTGGGTATGCACTGCGAGAGCGGGGACATCGTGGTGCGTGACGTGAGGCTGCCGGCCGGGATCAGCCGCGGGGACCTGCTCGCGGTTCCGGTCACTGGAGCCTACGGACGCTCAATGGCCTCCAACTACAACCTGGTGCCCCGACCCGGAGTGGTCGCGGTGCAGGACGGGGCGGCGCGCGAGATCGTGCGCCGCGAGAGCGTGGCCGACCTGCTCGCACTCGACGTGGGCTGAGCCGGCACCAGCCTCGCCCCCCCGTCCACCCGTCCACGCATCGGTCAGCACCACGGGCCTTCCACGGCGCCCCTTAGGGTGAGTCCGTCACCGCCGAGAGGAGATCATGGACACCATCGCGTCAGAACCAGTCCTGCGGGTCGCCGTGCTGGGCTGCGGAACGGTCGGCACCGAGGTGATCCGGGGACTGCGCACGCAGGCCGAGGAACTGGCTGCCCGCAGCGGGACCCGCATGGAGATCAGTGCGATCATCGTGCGTGACACCACCCTCGCGCGAGACCCGGTGGTGCCGACGGAGTTGCTGGGCACCGATGCCCGGGCCGCGGTCGAGTCGGCCGACCTCGTGGTGGAGTTGATGGGCGGTATCGAACCGGCGCGCAGCCTCATCGTGGCCGCACTGCGCCGCGGTGCCGGCGTGGTCACGGCGAACAAGGCGCTGCTCGCCACCCACGGCCCGGAGTTGTTCGAGGCCGCCGACGCCGCCGAGGCGGACCTGTTCTTCGAGGCTGCGGTGGCCGGTGCGGTGCCGGTGGTGCGCGGGGTGCGCGAATCCCTGGCCGGAGACTCCATCAGTCGCATCGTGGGCATCGTCAACGGCACCACGAACTACATCCTGGACCAGATGAGCACCGCGGGCGTCGACTTCGACGAGGCCCTGGCCCAGGCCAAAGCCCTGGGCTACGCCGAGGCTGACCCCACCGCTGACGTCGACGGGCTGGACGCCGCGGCCAAGACGGCGATCCTGGCCTCCCTGGCCTTCCACTCCCGTATCCACCTCGATGACGTGGCGGTCTCCGGGATCCGCGACATCACGCCCTCGGACATCGCGGCGGCCAAGCACTCCGGCCACGTGCTCAAACTGCTGGCGATCGCCGAACAGCGTCAGGACGAGACCGCCCGCGGCGTCGCGGTGCGGGTCCACCCTGCGCTCATCCCGCTGGACCACCCCCTCGCCAATGTGCGGGAGGCCTACAACGCCGTGCTGGTGCAGGCCGAGGGCGCGGGCACGCTGATGTTCTACGGCGCCGGTGCCGGCGGAGCGCCGACAGCCTCGGCGGTGCTGGGTGACCTGGTCGCTGCGGCCCGCCACCGCTCCACCGGGGGGCGGGCACCGGCGGAGTCCGACTACGCCGCGCTGCGCTCCCTGCCGGCCGAGTACGTGCAGACGCGTTACCAGGTGCGCCTGGAGGTGCGCGACCGGCCCGGCGTGCTGGCCACGCTGGCGACCACCGTGTCGGAGCAGCACGTCTCGGTGGAGACCGTGCGGCAGACGGCCACCGAGGAGGGCCAGGCCACGCTGGTGCTCATCACCCACCTGGCCGATGAGCGGGCCCTGCAGGCGATGATCGAGGCAGTCGATAGGCTCGAGGACGTGCTGAGGATCTCCTCGGTGCTACGCGTGGAGGGACACTGATGGCCAAGCCGTGGCGGGGCGTGATCGCCGAGTACGCCGAGCGACTGCCGATCGATGACGTGGATCCGGTCATCACCTTGGGTGAAGGTGGTACCCCGCTGGTCCCGGCCCCGAGCCTCTCGGCCGCGACCGGCGCCCAGGTTCACATCAAGGTCGAGGGCGCCAACCCCACCGGGTCGTTCAAGGACCGCGGGATGACGATGGCGATGAGCAAAGTGGCCGGCGCCGGCACCGAGGTTGTGGTCTGCGCCTCCACCGGGAACACCTCGGCCTCGGCCGCGGCCTACGCAGTCCGGGCCGGGCTGCGCTGCGCGGTGATCCTGCCCGCCGGAAAGATCGCGGCGGGCAAGCTCGCCCAGGCGATCGTGCACGGTGCCGAACTGGTGGCCGTGGACGGGAACTTCGACGACTGCCTGCGGATCGTGCGGCACCTGTCCCAGGCCTACCCGGTGGCACTGGTGAACTCGGTGAACCCGTACCGGCTGCACGGGCAGAAGACGGCTGCCTTCGAGGTGGTCGACGTCCTGGGGGACGCCCCGCACATCCACGTGCTCCCGGTGGGCAACGCCGGGAACATCAGCGCCTACTGGATGGGGTACCGGGAGTACCTCAGCGATGACCTGGCCACCCGCACCCCACAGATGTGGGGCGTCCAGGCCGAGGGCGCGGCTCCGCTGGTCAAGGGGGAGGTGGTGGAGCACCCGGAGACCGTGGCCACCGCGATCCGGATCGGCAACCCCGCCTCCTGGGAACTGGCGGTGGCGGCGCGGGACGATTCCGGCGGGCGCATCGACGCCGTCAGTGACGCCCAGATCCTGGCTGCCCAGGAGCTCCTGGCCCGCGAGGTGGGCATCTTCGTCGAACCGGCCTCCGCGGCGAGCGTGGCCGGTCTGCTCTCCCGCGCCGAGGAGGGAGCGGTGCCCGAAGGCGCCCAGGTGGTGTGCACCGTGACCGGGAACGGCCTGAAGGACACCGCTACCGCGTTGGGGCAGCGCCAGGTCGACCCGCCCGTGATCTCCACCGACCCGGCAGCTGCGGCCCGCGCACTCGGATTGGACTGAGCGGTGCGGCTGGTCCGTGATCAGGTCACCGTGACGGTGCCCGCCACGTGCGCGAACCTGGGTCCGGGTTTCGACTCGTTCGGACTGGCCGTGGCCATCCATGACGTGGTGCAGGTCCGCGCCACCACCGGCGCCACCCGCGTGCACGTCAGCGGCGCCGGGGCGCAAGAGGTGCCCGACGGCGAGGAGCACCTGGTGGTCCGCGCGATGCGGGTGGCCCTGGACCAGGTGGGCGCCCCACAGGCGGGGCTGGAACTGCGGTGCGCCAATGCGATCCCGCACGGGCGAGGACTGGGGTCCTCCGCCGCAGCGGTGGTCGCCGGGTTGCTGGCGGTGCGGGAACTGATCTCCGAGCCCGAGGCCCTGGACGACGGGCTCATCCTGCAGTTGGCCACCGAACTCGAAGGCCACCCCGACAACGCCGCCCCGGCCCTGCACGGGGGCGCCACCATCGCCTGGACGGACCAGGGACAGGCCCACGCGGCACAGGTACCGGTGCATGACCTGGAGGTCACGGTGCTGATCCCGCAGCGCCGGCTGTCCACCTCCCGGGCTCGTACCGCGCTTCCACGAACCATCGCCCATGCCGACGCCGCCGCCAACTCCGCCCGCGCCGGGCTGCTCACGCTCGCACTGGGCAGCCGCCCGGATCTGTTGTTCGCAGCCACCCAGGACTGGCTGCACCAGCGTTACCGGGCCGACGTGATGCCGGAGAGCCTGGAGTTGCTGGACCGGTTGCGCCGGGCGGGCCTGCCTGCGGTGATCTCCGGCGCCGGACCCACCTTGCTGCTGTTCGGGGCCCTGCCGGCAGAGCAACTGGCCACCATCCCGGCCGGCTGGCGGGTGCGCCACCCCGACGTCGACCGGCACGGACCGCGGGTCGCCGCGCCCTGAGGGGCCCGGCGTTGATTTCTGGGGAGAGTGCGGTGCTAGGCTTGCATCGCACCCCGGGCGGGCGTGGACACGCCGCCGTTGACCAGGGTGTACCCCCAAAGTTTTCAGGCGCTGTGGCGCGGGCCGGTGCTTTCCGGCCGTGCGGCGCACCGACGCCGGTGATCGCACCGGCAGACTCTCGTGCCTGGGCCCGGTGACCGGGCCCTGGTCTCATCGAGGGAAGGAACCTCGTGACCGATACCACCAACGCCCCCGGCGGCGACCTCAGTGCGCTCAAGGTTGCCCAGCTGCAGCAGATCGCGGCCGAACTCGGCATCAAGGGCGCCCGGCGGATGCGCAAGAGCGATCTGATCGACGCCCTCCGCTCGGGTCAGGGCGGCCCGGCACAGCCCGAGCGCCCAGCCGAGACACCCACGCAGGGCACACTCGACGGCGATGACGGCGGTACGGCCACCGCGAGCGGAGATCCCGCCCCGGGCGGGGCGGGCCCGCGCCAGGATGCACCGGAGGGGGTCTCGCAGCAGCGCGGCCGTGCTCCGCAGGGTCCCTCCGGCGGTGCCGGTGGCTCCGGTGACTCCGACCGGAACGGGAAGAAGGATCGGCAGGGCGGGCAGGGACAGCAGGACCAACCCGGTCGGCAGGACCGGCGGGATCAGCAGGACACGTCGGATCAGCAGGGAAAGCAAGCCCAGCAGGACCCGTCCGGTAGGCGGGGCCAGCAGGATCAGCCGGGTCGGCAAGCCCAGCAGGGCAAGCAAGCCCAGCAGGACCAACAGGGCAAGCAAGCCCAGCAGGGCAAGCAAGCCCAGCAGGACCAACAGGGCAAGCAAGCCCAGCAGCGCGGCCAGGGTGAGAAGTCCGGGCAGGGCGACCGTCGTCGTCCCAGCGTCGATGACATCCAGTTGCCCGAGCCGCGCGGCCTGGACTCCGAGGGCGACCAGCGCCGTCGAGCCACCCGCGGCCAGGGAAGTCCGGGGCCCTCCGATGGCGACTTCCGCCCCGATGACTCCGACCGCGGTAACCGGCGGCGCCGGGGGCGCGAGCGGAGCCGGGACCGTAAGCGTCGCGGTGGGCGCTCCGAGGAGGCGAACTACGACGACGTCGAGATCTCACCCGATGATGTGCTGATCCCGATCGCGGGGATCCTGGACATCCTGGACAACTACGCATTCGTGCGGACCTCCGGGTACTTCCCCGGCTCGAACGACGTCTACGTCTCGCTGAACCAGGTGAAGAAGCACGGGTTGCGCCGGGGTGATGCGATCGTTGGTGCGGTCCGTCAGCCCCGGGAGGGCGAACAGGCGAACCAGCGGCAGAAGTTCAACGCCCTGGTGCGACTGGACACCGTGAACGGGGCTCCGGCCACCGAGGCGCTGGACCGTCCCGAGTTCGATTCGCTGACGCCCTTGTACCCCAGCGAACGCCTTCGACTGGAGACCACGGCCTCGAACCTGACCACCCGGGTCGTCGATCTGGCCGCCCCGCTGGGCAAGGGCCAGCGTGGGCTGATCGTGGCGCCGCCCAAGGCCGGGAAGACGGTCCTGCTGCAGCAGATCGCCAATGCGGTCTCGGACAACAACCCCGAGGCTCACCTGATGGTGGTGCTGGTGGACGAGCGCCCCGAAGAGGTCACCGACATGCAGCGCACGGTCAAGGGTGAGGTCATCTCCTCCACCTTCGACCGACCCGCCTCGGATCACACCGTGGTGGCCGAACTGGCGATCGAGCGGGCCAAGCGGCTGGTCGAACTCGGCCAGGATGTGGTGGTGCTGCTGGACTCCCTGACCCGGTTGGCGCGCGCCTACAACCTGGCCCTGCCCGCCTCCGGCCGGGTGCTCTCCGGCGGCATGGATGCTGCGGCGCTGTACCCACCGAAGCGGTTCTTCGGTGCCGCGCGCAACATCGAGCACGGGGGATCCCTGACCATCCTGGCCTCGGCTGCGGTGGAGACCGGTTCGACCATGGACGAGGTGATCCTCGAGGAGTTCGAGGGCACCGCGAACTCCGAGGTGCGGCTCAGTCGCGAACTGGCGGACAAGCGGATCTTCCCGTCGGTGGACGTCAATGCCTCCAGCACCCGCCGGGAGGAGTTGCTGATCGGGGAGGGCCAGTTGCAGATCGCGTGGAAACTGCGCCGCAGCCTGGCCGGGAAGAGTCCCCAGGAAGTGATCGAGGCGTTGTTGACCCGGATGCGTGGTTCGGCCACCAACGCCGAGTTCCTGGCCACCGTGAACAAGACCACTACCTCCACCGGCAGGGCCGCGAGCAAGGCTGCCAACTGAGCATCCGGTGTGCCGGTGGGCAACTTCTGAGAGGCTGTCGTGATGAGTGAGTTCGACGGCGTCGAGGCGCTCTTGTCCGAGTACACCCGGATCGAGGAGGATCTGGCCGACCCGGACGTGCACGCCGACACTGCCCGGGCCCGCTCGCTGGGGCGGCGTTACGCCGAACTCGGCCGGATCGTGGCGGCCTACCGGGAGTGGACCCGCGCCCGGGGCGACGCCGAGGCCGCGCGCGAACTCGGCCGGGACGACCCAGGGTTCGCTGCCGAGGTGGAGCCGATGGAACGGGCCGAGGCGACCGCAGCCGACCGGTTGCGCCAGGTGCTCATCCCGCGCGACCCCGACGACGGACGTGACGTGATCCTGCAGGTCAAGGCCGGCGCCGGGGGAGAGGAGTCGGCGTTGTTCGCTGCCGACCTGCTACGGATGTACCTGCGCTTCGCCGAGCGGCAGGGATGGTCGACCCAGGTGCTGGACACCACCGCCTCGGACCTGGGCGGGATCAAGGACGTCTCGGTGGCGATCAAGTCCCGGTCCGCCGATCCCGGCGACGGGGTATGGGCCCATCTGAAGTTCGAGGGTGGGGTGCACCGGGTGCAGCGCGTGCCGGTGACCGAGTCGGCCGGGCGGATCCACACCTCGGCCGCCGGTGTCGTGGTGTTGCCAGAGGTGGAGGATCCCGGTGAGGTGGAGATCGCCGCCAACGACCTGCGGATCGACGTCTACCGCTCCTCCGGGCCCGGTGGGCAGAGCGTGAACACCACCGACTCGGCGGTCCGGATCACCCATGAGCCCACCGGGATCGTGGTCTCGATGCAGAACGAGAAGTCGCAGTTGCAGAACCGCGAGGCCGCCATGCGGGTGCTGCGCGCCCGGTTGCTGGCCGCACAGGCCGAGGCCGCTGCTGCTGAGGCCGCTCAGGCCCGCCGGTCCCAGGTGCGCACCGTGGACCGCAGCGAGCGGATCCGCACGTACAACTTCCCGGAGAACCGGGTGGCCGACCACCGCACCGGGTACAAGGCCTACAACCTGGATCAGGTACTCGACGGCGACCTCGGCGCGCTGATCGGCTCGGCGATCGAGATGGAAGAAGCGGAGCGGATCGCCGGTGCCACCCAGTGAGGACCGATCGGCTACACCTGAGCAACCGGACCTGCGCCACCTGATCAGGGCCGCGACCGCCATCCTGACCGAGGCGCAGGTGCCCAGCGCCGAGTCCGACGCGATCAGCCTGGCCGAGCACGTGCTCGGCATCGACCGCCTGGTCCTGGTGATGCCTCCGCCGCTCCCGGAGGAGTTCACCGCCGATTACGCGGCCGTGGTGGAGCGGCGGCGGCGCCGGGAACCACTGCAGCACATCACCGGCCGTGCGCACTTCCGGCACCTGGCCCTACAGGTACGCCCGGGGGTGTTCATCCCGCGCCCGGAGACCGAGGTCGTCGCCGAACACGCGGTATCCGCCGCGCACGCTGTGCGCCGGGCCGGCCGTGATCCGCTCGTAGTGGACCTGTGCTGTGGTGCCGGTCCGATCGCCGTCTCGGTGGCAAGCGAGGTCCCCGACTCGTCGGTGCTGGCGGTGGACGCCGAGGGCGCCGCGGTGGACCTGACCCTGGCCAACGCCGCCGCCGCGCGCGTCCGCATTCGGGCGATGGTCGCGGATGTGCGTCAGGAGGACCTCCTGGCCGACCACGAGGGGCAGGTGGACGTGCTCGTGGCCAACCCGCCCTACATCCCTCCCGATGCGGTGCCGCAGCAGCGCGAGGTTCGCGAGCACGATCCGGACCTGGCCCTGTACGGTGGCGGCCCGGACGGGCTCGATATCCCCCGCGCCGTCATCCGCGCCGCGGCCCGGCTGCTGCGGCCCTCAGGCGTATTCATCATGGAGCACGCCGAGGTGCAGGCGGGCGCGGTACGTGACGTGGTCAGCGACACCGGAGGCTTCACCGAGGTGTCGACGGCGGAGGACCTGAGCGGGCGGGCGCGGATGGTGCTGGCCCGGCGCCGCTGAGTCGGTGCCGCGTGATCACACCGGCCAGGTACCAACCCAGGACCACCCCGCCGAGGTTGGCCAGCACATCCAGCCATTCGCCACCGCGTCCGGGCAGGGCCAGGTGCTGGATGAGCTCGCTGGCGAAGGCGTGTGCGATCAGTGCCGGAGCCAACCAGGCCAGGGAGAGTCCCAGCAATCGCCCGGTGAGGATCACGCCGGCGAAGATGAGCATGTGTGCGACCTTGTCCGCACCGGGCACCTCCACCTCGGCGACCGCGGGCACCATGGGCAGGTAGAGCACCAGCAGGTGCACCCCCACGCTGACGGCGAAGGCGATGCGCAGCAGGACCGCATGGGCCCGGGAGGCAGAACTCACCAGCACACCATGGCACGAGACACCATGGCACGAACCGGAGCCACGACGGCAGCGCCGGTCATGGGAGACTTTGTGCCGTGACTGAGCACAACCTGCGCGATTGCACCGAGCCGGCCACCTGGTGGCCGCATGTGGACGAAGCCGTGCGCACCCTGTCCCGGGGGGCGCTCGCGGTCATTCCCACCGACACCGTCTATGGGATCGCCGCCGACGCCTTCACTCCGGACGCGGTGGATGCACTGCTGGCGGCCAAGGGCCGCGGACGGCAGATGCCCCCACCGGTGCTGATCGGTGATGTGCGCACGCTGGACGGCCTGGCCATCGATGTGCCCCAGGTGGTGCGTGACCTGGTGGAGCGCTTCTGGCCGGGCGCGCTGACCGTGATCCTGCCCGCCCAGCCCTCGTTGATGTGGGACCTGGGCGAGACCGAGGGCACAGTGGCGCTACGGATGCCGGACGAGGAGTTCACCCTCGCTCTGCTGCGCAAGACCGGGCCGCTGGCGGTCTCCAGCGCGAACCGCACCGGGCAGCCAGCGGCGCTGAGTGCGGCCGAGGCGGCCGAGCAACTGGGCAGTGCGGTGAGCCTGTACCTGGACGGCGGGCCGGCGCCCGGGCAGCAGCCCTCGACGATCGTCGACGCCACCGGGGAGCGGCTGCGGATCGTTCGTCAGGGAGCGATCAGTGCCGAGGAGTTGGCGCAGGTGGCCCCGGAGTTGGCGCCGGAGCCGGACCATCCCCAGGATCCGGCACTGGACCCGGACAGGGCCCAGGAGCCCGCCCCGGGGCCGGGTGAGGCCCAGGAGCCCGCCCCAGAGCCGGACCAGGCCCACGAACAGACCCAGAGCCCGGCACCGATCTCCGATACGGCCCGGGAGCCTGACAACCAGTGAGGATCTACCTGCTCCTGATGGCGGTGGCCGCTGCCGTGAGCTTCCTGGCCACCCCACTGGCGTGGCAGGTGGCGCACCGGCTCAAGGCGGTCACCCCGGTGCGGGATCGGGACGTGCACACCGCCCCCACACCCCGCCTGGGCGGGGTGGCGATATTCCTGGGGCTGGCGACCGCGATGGTGGTGGCCGCCCAGGTGGAGTTCCTCGAGCGCGTCTTCGCCGACAACCTGCCCTGGGCGATCCTGCTGTGCGCGGGGCTGATCTGCCTGCTCGGGGTTGCCGATGACATCTTCGACCTGGACTGGCTGACCAAACTGGTCGGGCAGATCCTCATCGCCGGACTGCTCGCCTGGCAGGGTGTGCAGTTGATCACCTTCCCGGTGTTCGGACTGACCATCGGCTCCTCCCGGCTGTCCCTCGTGGCCACCGTGATCGCGGTCGTCTTCGCGGTGAACGCGGTGAACTGGGTCGACGGGTTGGACGGCCTGGCCGCGGGCGTGATCGCGATCGGCGGTGCGGCCTTCTTCGTCTACACCTATCTGCTCACCCAGATCACCAGTCCCACCGACTACTCCAACCTGGCCACGGTGGTGATCGCCTGCCTGGTGGGGGCCTGTGTGGGGTTCCTCCCGCACAACTTCTTCCCCGCGCGCATCTTCATGGGCGATTCCGGAGCGATGATGCTGGGCCTGGTGATCTCGGCCGCAGCGATCGTGGTGACCGGGGACATCAACCCGGGCCTGATCGCCACCCGCCAGGCGTTCCCGGCGTTCGTGCCGATCCTGCTGCCGTTGGCGGTGTTGATGCTCCCGCTGCTCGATGTGGTCATCACGGTGCTGCGCCGCATCGCCGCCGGCAAGTCCCCGTTCCACGCCGACCGCAAACACCTGCACCATCGCTTGCTCGACCACGGCCACTCCCACCGTCGTACCGTGGTGATCCTGTACGGGTGGACCGCCGTCTTCGCCGCCTCGGCGGCCGCCACAGCGATCTTCCCGGTCGGGTGGGTGATACTGGGAACGGTGGTCGCCGTCGTCCTGGCCGTCTTCATCTCCGTGGTGCACCTGCCGGTACGCACCGCGCAGGGCTGGCACAGGATGCGCCGCTGACCACACCGCACCGCCCCTCCCCGAACGGTCAAGGACCTCACCTCGTGAACGAACCCGTCTTTCTCAACGACGCCGTGGTGCGCACCAGCGCCATGCTCGACATGATCCGCACCGTGCTGCGCCGGATGTTGCTGGCCACTGTAATCGGCGCGGTCCTGGGAAGCGGGATCGGATATCTGATCGCCCAGGTGCCGGGCGTATGGGCGGCACTGGTAGCCGCCGGGATCGGCCTCTTCTTCACGGGGACCACCGTGCTGCTGATCTACCTGGTGGTCGGCCGCGGCCCTGAACTGCTCCAACTGGTGCTGCTGGGTGGGTGGATCATCAAGATGGCGGTGGTCCTGGTGCTACTGCTGTGGTTGCGAAACCTGGACTTCTACCACCGGGAGACCTTCGTCGGGGTGCTGATCCTGCTCGCCCTGACCCTGGTCGCGGTGGAGTTGGTCACAGTCATCCGGACCCCGCTGCCCGCCGTCGACCTGTCCCGGCGCGCACCGCTGCGGCCCGGATTCCCCGTCGACGCCGACCAGGAACCGACGGTGACGTCCGCGGCATCGCCCGACGATGCGCCCGGCCCGGACGCCACCGCGGGGAAGGACCCCGGCGGTGAACACGGGAGGGATCAGGATCAGGTAGGCTGATCGCCGTATTCCCACCCCCGCGCCTGTCGCCCTGCCCCTGACCTGCCTCTGAGCGAGGTCACGGGCCGGAGGTTCCCAGGCCACGCATCTGAGGGAGAGAGTCCTGTCCGCCGCTGCCCCCATGCCCCTCGTCGCGGCCGCTGACGACCCCGCCGAGTTCCACGCCCCCGGGATGGAGGAATTCTTCCCGGAGATGATCTTCGGACAGCCGGACGGCTGGTTCGCCTTCGACCGGCTGATGCTGGTCCGCCTCGTCGTGGCCGCCGTCCTGCTGCTGCTGCTGTGGCTGGCGGTCCGCCGGGTGACGCTGGTGCCCGGCCGCGGTCAGGCGGTCGTGGAACTGCTGGTGGACTTCGTCCGTCTCCAGATCGTGGAGCAGATCATGGGCAAGGAGCGGGCCAAGCCCTTCCTGCCGATGCTCACGGTCATCTTCGTGACGATCCTGGCGATGAACCTGGCCAGCGTGATCCCGTTCCTGAACATCGGTGGCACCTCGCGGGTCGGCCTACCGTTGGTGATGGCGGTGTGGGTGCTGCTGACCTACCTTGCCGCCGGTGTGCGGGCCCAGGGGCTGGGCAAGTACCTCAGGGGCCAACTGTTCCCCCCGGGCATCCCGTGGCCGATGTACTTCATCATCACCCCGATCGAGATCCTGCAGGTATTCATCCTGCGGCCGGCCACGCTCACCCTCCGTCTCACCGTGGCCATGGTCGCCGGGCACCTGATGCTGGTGCTGGCATTCGCCGCGACCCACTTCCTGCTCCTGGAGGCCAGCGCGGGGATGACCGTGTTCGCCCCGGTGACGCTGTTCGGTGGCCTGTTCATCACGGTCCTGGAAGTGTTCATCTCGGCCCTTCAGGCCTTCATCTTCACCATCTTGTCCGCGGTCTACCTCAATTTCGCGTTGGAAGACCACTGACGGGCCGGGCCGGGAACGCCCGGCCCCATGTTCGTCTCACCGAACTACCCTGAACTACACCACCGACGCCCAGCCCGGGCGCCATAGGAAGGAAACACAGTGGATAGCAACGTCACCGGCAACATCGCCACCATCGGTTACGGTCTTGCGACCCTCGGACCCGGTGTGGGTCTGGGCATCATGATCGGCCAGACCCAGGCGGCCACCGCGCGTCAGCCCGAGGTGTCCGGCCAGCTCTTCCGGAACATGATCATCGGTGCCGGTCTGATCGAGGTGCTCGGCCTGCTGGGTCTGGTCGCGGGCATCATCCTCTGATACCAGCACAACGCTGAAAGAGGTGCCCATGCAGTACATCCAGTCACCCGCTGTGATCCAGGCGGACGAGTACGAGCCGAACCTGTTCGTGCCCCCGGGCTACGACATACTCTGGTCGCTCGTCGTCCTGGTGATCATCGGCTTCTTCTTCTACAAGTTCCTGCTGCCGCGGATCAACGCGGTCCTGGACGAGCGCGCCGCCAAGATCGAGGGCGGGCTGGCGCTGGCCGAGCAGGCTCAGGAGGATGCCGCGGCGGCCAAGAGCGAACGGCAGGAGGAGTTGGCCCGGGCTCGTCGCGAAGCGGCGGAGATCCGGGAGGACGCCAACGCCCAGGCCGCCCAGATCGTGGCCGAGGCGCGCGAGCAGGCCAAGGCGGAGGCGACCCGTCTGGTCGAAACCGCGAACCGGCAGATCGAGGCCGAGCGCCGCAGCGCGGTGGTGTCACTGCGCTCCGAGATCGGGGGGCTTGCCACGGAGCTCTCCTCACGGATCATCGGGGAGGCACTGGCCGACGATGCCCGCCAGTCGCGGGTGATCGATCGTTTCCTGGATGAGTTGGAGTCCGGCACCGGCGAGCAGGAACTCGCTGACGCCGGTGTCTCGGCTGACACCGGCCCGGCTGACCAGGAGAAGTGATGCGGGCAAGTAGTCAGGCCTCCCTGGAGGCGGCCGAGCAGCGGTGGGAGTCCGTGCTGGCCGATGCCGGAGAGAACGCGCTGGAGTTGGGCACCGAGTTGTTCGCCGTCGTGGACGTGCTGGACGGCTCGGCGGCACTGCGCCGCGCCCTGACCGACCCGGGCCGGGACGGAGCGGACAAGGCCCAGGTGGTGGCCGACCTGCTCGGAAACAAGGTCTCCGAGGCCGTGGTGGACCTGGTCTCGGGGATGGCCCGCAGTCGCTGGTCGTCCGAGGGCGACATCGCCGACGCGTTGTCCCAACTCGCGATCGACTCGATGCTGGCCAGCGCCTCTGCCGCCGACTCCCTGGAGCAGGTCGAGGACGAGGTGTTCCGGGTGGGACGTCTGCTCGCCGCCAACCGCGAACTGCGGCTGGCGCTGGCGGACTCTGCGATTCCGGTGAGCCGGCGGCAGGAATTGCTGCGCACCGTGTTCGCCGACAAGGTCAGCCCCGCCACGGCCACCTTGCTGGACCGCTCGCTGGGCAGCGTCCGGCATGCTTCGCTGGCGGCGGCACTGACCGAGATCAGCGAGCTGGCGGCGCACCGTCGTCGTCGGCTGGTGGCCGTGGTGACGGCCGCCACCCCGCTGACCACCGCCCAACGGGACCGGCTCGGAGAGATCCTGGCCCGCTCCTACGGGCGCCAGGTCCAGGTGAACGTGGCTGTGGACCCCACGGTGCTGGGTGGGGTGAGGATCCAGATCGGTGACGACGTGCTGGACGGCACCATACTGACCCGCTTGGACGACGCCCGCCGGCGCCTGGCCGGCTGAACGAGACGAAACGATCGCCCACCGTGGCGGTCAGGAGAAAAGGACGAGAAACGATGGCTGAGTTGACGATCAAGCCCGAGGAGATCCGCTCGGCGCTGGATTCCTTCGTGCAATCCTACGAGCCGGCAACCAGCGTGGCCGAGGAAGTCGGCACCGTGATCCTGGCCGGCGACGGAATCGCCCAGGTCGAGGGTCTGCCCGGCGCGATGGCCAACGAACTGCTGCGCTTCGAGGACGGCAGCCTGGGCCTGGCGCTGAACCTGGACGTGCGCCACATCGGTGTGGTGATCCTGGGTGAGTTCGCCGGGATCGAGGAGGGCCAGCAGGTTCGCCGCACCGGTGAGGTGCTGAGCGTTCCGGTGGGGGATGGCTACCTGGGTCGCGTGGTGGACCCACTGGGCCAGCCGCTGGACGGCCTCGGCGAGGTCGAGACCGATGGCCGGCGTGAGCTTGAGCTGCAGGCACCCGGGGTGATGATGCGCAAGAGCGTGCACGAGCCGCTGCAGACCGGGATGAAGGCCATCGACTCGATGATTCCGATCGGCCGTGGCCAGCGGCAGTTGATCATCGGTGACCGGCAGACCGGGAAGACCGCGATCGCCCTGGACACGATCATCAACCAGAAGGCCAACTGGGACTCCGGTGACCCGACCAAGCAGGTCCGCTGCATCTACGTGGCGGTGGGTCAGAAGGGTTCCACCATTGCCTCGGTGCGCGGCGCCCTGGAGGACGCCGGCGCGCTGGAGTACACCACCATCGTGGCTGCCCCGGCCTCGGACCCGGCCGGGTTCAAGTACATCGCTCCCTACACCGGCTCGGCGATCGGCCAGCACTGGATGTACGGCGGTAAGCACGTACTGATCATCTTCGACGACCTGTCCAAGCAGGCCGAGGCCTACCGTGCGGTCTCGCTGCTGCTGCGCCGGCCCCCGGGCCGTGAGGCCTACCCCGGTGACGTGTTCTACCTGCACTCCCGGCTGCTGGAGAGGTGCGCCAAGCTCTCCGATGAACTCGGTGGGGGTTCGATGACCGGGCTGCCGATCATCGAGACCAAGGCCAACGACGTCTCGGCCTACATCCCGACCAACGTCATCTCGATCACCGACGGGCAGATCTTCCTGCAGTCGGACCTGTTCAACGCCAACCAGCGCCCAGCGGTGGACGTGGGGATCTCGGTCTCCCGGGTCGGTGGCGATGCTCAGGTGAAGGCGATGAAGGCGGTCTCCGGAACGCTGAAGCTGGACCTGGCCCAGTACCGCTCGCTGGAGGCCTTCGCGATGTTCGCCTCCGACCTGGACCCCGCCTCGCGCCAGCAACTCACCCGCGGTGCCCGGCTGATGGAACTGCTCAAGCAGCCCCAGTACACCCCCTACCCGGTGGCCGAGCAGGTCGTGTCGATCTGGGCCGGAACCAAGGGGTACCTGGACCAGGTCGAACTCGATGACGTGGTCCGGTTCGAGCGGGAGATGCTCGACCACGTCGGGCGTACCACCGACGTACTCGATGAGATCGAGAAGACCGGCAAACTCGAGGACTCCACGATCGAGGCGATGACCAAGGCCGTGGAGGACTACCGCGACACCTTCCTGGGTACCAATGGCAAGTCCCCGGTGGGGCACGAGGTGGAGGACGATCCGGAGGTCGACATCGACCAGGAGCAGATCGTCGGGCAGAAGCGGGGCTGACCAATGGCAGTGTCCCAACGGGTATACAAGCAGCGCATCCGCTCCACCCAGACTCTGAAGAAGATGTTCCGGGCGATGGAGTTGATCGCGGCCTCACGGATCGGTAAGGCCCGTGACCGCGCCCTGCAGACCGTGCCCTACACGCGCGCGATCACCCGTGCAGTCTCGGCGGTGGCCACCCACACCGACATCGCCCACCCGCTCACCTCCGAGCGCGAGGACACCAGCAGGGTCGCGATGCTGGTCATCACCTCGGACCGAGGGATGGCCGGTGCGTACTCGGCGATGGTGCTGCGCGAGGCCGAGCGGCTGCGCGAGCATCTGCAGGACGAGGGCAAGGAAATCGACCTGTACGTGCTCGGCCGGCGCGGGGTGAGTTTCTACACCTTCCGTCAGCGCAGCATCGTGAAGTCGTGGACCGGTGATTCCGATTCACCCAGTCTGGACCGGGCCAACGAGGTGGCCGATACCCTGCTGCGGGCGTTCCTGACCGACCCTGAGCAAGGCGGTGTCGGCGAGTTGCACGTGGTGTACACCCGGTTCCGGACCATGGTCTCCCAGGAGCCCCAGGTGGTCCGGATGCTGCCACTGGAGGTGGTGGAGGGGGTGGCCGAGCCCGGCACCGATGCCCTACCGCTGTACGACTTCGAACCCGACGCCGATGAGGTGCTGGACGCCCTGCTGCCCCGGTACATCCGGATCCGGATCTTCTCATCGATGATGCAGGCCAGTGCCTCCGAACTGGCAGCTCGCCAGCGGGCCATGCACACGGCCACCGAGAACGCCGAAGACCTCATTCGTAACTACACGCGGCTGGCCAACCAGGCCCGGCAGGCGGAGATCACCCAGGAGATCAGCGAGATCGTCTCGGGTGCAGACTCCATGGCCGCGAGCTAAGCCCACCACAGGAGAAGGACGCCACTATGACTGCCACCGAGACCGCCGGCCCGGACACCACCGAGCGTGAGCCGGGCGTGGGCCGGGTTGCTCGGGTGATCGGCCCCGTCGTCGACATCGAGTTTCCCCCGGACGCCCTGCCGGAGATGTACAACGCCCTGAAGACCACCATCACCATGGGTGCCGACGACGCCGGCACCGAGATGACCCTGGAGGTCGCCCAGCACCTGGGGGACAACCTGGTCCGGGCGATCGCGCTCAAGCCCACCGACGGCCTGGTCCGCGGTGCGGAGGTGCGCGACACCGGTGAGTCGATCACCGTGCCGGTTGGTGATGTCACCAAGGGCAAGGTGTTCAACGTGATCGGTGAGCCGCTCAACCTCGAAGAGGGCGAGACCCTGGACGTCACCGAGCGCTGGTCGATCCACCGCCAGCCACCGGCCTTCGACCAACTGGAGTCCAAGACCCAGATGTTCGAGACCGGCATCAAGGTGATCGACCTGCTCACCCCGTACGTGCTGGGCGGCAAGATCGGCCTGTTCGGGGGCGCCGGTGTGGGCAAGACCGTGCTGATCCAGGAGATGATCCAGCGGGTGGCCCAGGACCACGGTGGTGTGTCGGTATTCGCCGGCGTTGGTGAGCGCACCCGTGAAGGCAACGACCTGATCGTGGAGATGGAGGAGGCCGGCGTCTTCGACAAGACCGCGCTGGTCTTCGGCCAGATGGATGAACCGCCGGGCACCCGGCTGCGGGTGGCGCTCTCGGCGCTGACCATGGCGGAGTACTTCCGGGACGTGCAGAAGCAGGACGTGCTGCTGTTCATCGACAACATCTTCCGCTTCACCCAGGCCGGCCAGGAGGTCTCCACGCTGCTGGGACGGATGCCCTCGGCGGTGGGCTACCAGCCGAACCTGGCCGATGAGATGGGCCAGCTGCAGGAGCGGATCACCTCCACCCGGGGGCACTCGATCACCTCGCTGCAGGCGATCTACGTGCCCGCCGACGACTACACCGACCCGGCGCCGGCCACGACGTTCGCCCACCTGGACGCCACCACGGAACTGTCCCGTGACATCGCCTCGCGTGGGCTCTACCCCGCGGTGGACCCGTTGGCCTCGACCAGCCGGATCATGGACCCGCGCTACCTGGGCGAGGACCACTATCGCGTGGCCACCCGGGTGAAGGCCATCCTGCAGAAGAACAAGGAACTGCAGGACATCATCGCCATCCTGGGTATCGATGAGTTGTCCGAGGAGGACAAGATCACGGTGAACCGGGCCCGGCGGATCGAGCAGTTCCTGTCCCAGAACACCTACATGGCCGAGAAGTTCACCGGTGTGGTCGGCTCGACCGTGCCGCTGAGCGAGACGGTCGAGGCGTTCGGCAAGATCGCCGACGGTGAGTACGACCACGTCGCCGAGCAGGCCTTCTACAACATTGGTGGCCTGGAGGACCTGGAACGCAACTGGGACCGGATCCAGTCCGAACTGCGCTGACCGAGCCAGAGCGAGTGACGAGAAGAAGGAGGGCGACGTGCCACTGACTGTGGAAGTGGTCTCCGCCGAGCGCCTCTTGTGGGAGGGCCAGGCAAGGTCGGTCTCTGTCCCGGCTTCGGACGGCGATCTCGGTATCCTGACCGGGCACCAGCCGGTGCTCGCGGTGCTGCGCACCGGGAAGATCCGGATCGATGCCATCGAGGACCAGGACATGGAGATGCAGGTCGACGGAGGTTTCCTGTCCGTGGACCAGGATCAGGTCACCGTGGTCATCGACCCCAGCACCGCCGACATCGACGGGGCGCCCCAGGTCCAGACACCTGGGCAGGACTGACGTACACGGACCGGGGAGGCGATGGCCACCGCACTGATCTGGATCGGCGGGCTCCTGGCGGCCAGTCTGCTCGTCGCCGGGTTGTTGCTGTGGCGCCTGCACGCACTGGGGCGCCGGGTCGGATCCTTCGAGTGCGCGGTCCGGGAGGGCGAGCACTGGCACGCCGGGATCGCCACCTACACCCGCTCCGGTCTGGACTGGCACCGGGTGGTCTCCCTGTCGTTGCGCCCGAGCCGCCGCTGGGACCGGGAGGAGTTGGTGTTACTGGCCCGCCGGAATCGGCAGATCGATGGCAGGGCCAGCCGGGTGGTGGAGATGCACTGCCGGCACGAGAACAGTGAGTTCTACCTGGCCGCGCAGAGCAGCGCCCTGGACGGCCTGGTGTCCTGGCTCGAGGCCGCCCCACCCAGGTCGGCGAACGAGACCATCTGAGGAGTTGAGGCAGGACCGTGCGGATCGTCGTCGCCGAGTGCGCCGTGGACTATTCCGGCCGGCTCAGTGCGCACCTACCGCTGGCGCCCCGGTTGCTGATGGTCAAGGCCGACGGGTCGGTGCTGGTGCACTCCGACGGCGGTTCCTACAAGCCGCTGAACTGGATGAGCCCGCCGTGCACGCTCACCACCGCGCCGGCCGAGGGCGCCGAAGCCGAAGCCGGCGCCAGCCAGGTGTGGACCGTGCAGGCCACCAAGAGCGATGACCAGTTGCGGATCGTGCTGCATCGGATCATCTCCGACACCTCGGTGGACCTGGGTGTCGACCCGGGATTGATCAAGGACGGCGTTGAGGCACATCTGCAGGCTCTGCTGGCCGAGCAGATCGACCTGCTCGGCCCCGGGCACGCCCTGGTGCGTCGCGAGTACCCCACCGCGATCGGACCGGTGGACATCCTGGCGCGGGACGACGCGGGCGCGGCGGTGGCGGTGGAGATCAAGCGGCGTGGCGACATCGACGGCGTGGAGCAACTGACCCGCTACCTGGAACTGCTCAACCGGGACCCACTGCTGGCCCCGGTGCAGGGCGTGTTCGCCGCCCAGGAGATCAAGCCGCAGGCCCGAGTGCTGGCCACCGACCGCGGAATCCGGTGCATGGTGCTGGACTACGACGCCATGCGCGGGGTGGATGACCCCAGTTCACGCCTGTTCTGAGGAGTTGGAGTTCCGGTGCGCGGGCCCGCGGGGTTCGGGTGCACTGCCCGTGGCGCCGGACCAGTTCACGCATGATCGAACTGGGCCGAGCCTCCTGCCACACGTGGGCCACAATGGGTGGATGGCCCGCCGATCCCGCCGCCGTCCCTACCGCGATCCGCACCGGGAACTGGACCCGGACATGGTGCTGCGTGGGATGACGCGCACGGAGACGGGTCCGGACGGGCTGCGCTGGCGGGTGCGGACCCTGGCAGGGGGGCAGAAGGATTACATCTGCCCCGGCTGCATGCACACCATTCCGGCAGGAATCGAACATGTGGTCGCCTGGACCGAGGAGCACTTGTTCGGCGCTGAGGCAGGCCTGGCCGAACGGCGGCACTGGCACACCGGTTGCTGGCGGGCGCGGCGGTTCGGGTAGCGGCGGGCAGGTCCGTTCGAGCGTCCCGGTCAAGGCAGCCCGGTCACGGCAGGTCCCAGGTGTGCACCGGCTCATTGCTGTGCATCCCCTCGGTGTAGAGACCGAGCATCCGTACCAGGGCCTCATCGCGGTCCATCCCCGAAGACTCCAGTCGGCGAACGGCTTCGGCCTGCCACCAGGCCCCGTTGCGGCGCAGTTTGCAGCGCTCCTCCACGATGCCCAGGTACCGGTCCACCACCCGCGCCGAGACCCGCCGTCGGGTCAGCCCCTCGGCAGCCAATGGCAGCAGGTGGCGCACCATCAGTTCGTCCCACGGCACCTCGCCGTACCCTGGCCAATAGAACCTGGCGTCCACGCCGGCACGGGCGCCCTCAGCGAAATTCGAACGGGCCGCCTCGAAGGACATCTTGGTCCAGGCCGGCCGGTCGTCGACGGACAGCATCTCCACGGCGCCGTAGTAGAACGCGGCATTGGCCAGCACGTCCACCACCGTCGGCCCGGCCGGCAGGACACGATTCTCCACCCGCAGGTGCGGGCGCCCCTCGACCACGTCATAGATCGGACGGTTCCAGCGGTACACGGTGCCGTTGTGCAGGCGCAGTTCCTGCAACCTCGGCGCCCGGCCCGCGGCGAGTTCCGCCTCGGGGTCTTCCTCGGTGGTCTCGGGCAGCAGGGCGGGGTAGTAACGCACGTTCTCCTCGAACAGGTCGAAGATCGAGGTGATCCAGCGGTCCCCGAAGTAGACCACCGGGCGGACCCCCTGGTTGCGCAACTCGGGCGAGCGGGTATCGGTGGCCTGGAGGAACAGTTCGGTGCGGGTCTCGGCCCACAGGTGCTTGCCGAACAGGAACGGCGAGTTGGCACCCAGGGCGAGTTGCGGCCCGGCCAGGAGTTGGGCGGCGTTCCAGGTGGGCGCGAAGGCGTCGGGAGTGACCTGCAGGTGCAACTGCACCGAGGTGCAGGCCGACTCCGGGGCGATCGTCGGGGTGAGCATGCGCAGGTGCTCAACCCCGCTGATGTCGAGTTCGATGTCCTCGCGTCGGGAGGAGAAGATCGCCTCCTCCAGGGCCCGGTACCGCTCGTTCGCACTCATCCAGTCACCGGTCAGGTCCTCGGTGCGCAGGGTGGGCAGCACCCCGATCATCACGATCGAGGCGTCGTGCTTGGCGGCCTTGGCCTCGGCCTCGTTCATGGAGGTGCGCAACTGCTCCTCCAAGTCGATCACCGCATCACCGGGTAGAGGTTGGGGCGGCACGTTCAACTCGATGTTGTAGCGCGCGAGTTCGGTCTGGAAGGCTGGGTCGGCAATCGACCGGAGTACCTCGGCGTTGGCCATCGCCGGCCGCAGGGAGGAGTCGACGAGGTTCAGTTCGATCTCCAGTCCGGTCAGGCGGACCTCGGTGTGGAAGGCGTCCTCCGCCAGCATCCGGGCGAAGACGTCCAGGCAGCGTCGAACCTTCTCCCGATAGCGCAGGCGCTGCTCGCGGCTGAAGGTCGAAGTGGAGATGTCATCACCCATCGTGGATTACCCCTCCGGTGCTGGTCTGACCTCGCGGACTCGCGATGAGTCACAGCAAACCAGGCTCCGACGGACCTGTCACCCGGGCGCAGGGGCACGGTTGGGCAGATGCCGCCGTGATGGGCAATGCTCTAGTCTGGACGGTGAGTGCGCAGTGGAGTCAGTGTCAGTCGAAGGGGACACCATGGTCGCCGTCGTCCATCATCACGGTCCGTCGCCCGGTGCCAGTCGCCCACCACTGGTTTTGTTGCACGGATTCCCGTTGGACTCGCAGATGTGGGCCGAGGTGATCGCCGAACTCCCGCGGATCCCGGTCCTGGCGGTGGACCTGCCCGGGTTCGGTGCGGCGCGGGAGGCGGCCGAGCCCGACGGCGCGACGTTGGAGTCCTTTGCCGACGCCGTCGTCGGGGCGCTACGGGATGCCGGGATCTCCCGGGCCGTGGTGGCGGGTCTGTCGATGGGTGGATACGTCCTGATGGCGTTGGCCCAGCGGCACGCCGACCTGCTCGCCGGCGTGGGGCTGCTGGACACCAAGGCCGGGGAGGACACCGTGGAGGCGCGCACCGGTCGACTGTCCGTGGCGAACCGTGCCCTCGGCCCGGACGGGGCGCAGGCGGTCGCGGGGATGATCGAGGGCCTGCTCGGGCCGACCTCGCGCGCCGAGAGGTCAGAGGTGGTGGAGCAGGTCCGGCACTGGCTGGCCCAGGCGCCCCCGGAGGGCATCGCGGGCGCGCAGCGGGCAATGGCCACGCGCCCGGACCGGCTCGCGGTGTTGCAGACCCTCCAGGTGCCCGCCCTGGTGCTGTACGGCTCGGAGGACGCCCTGGCAGGCGCCGAGGCGCATGAGGCGATGGCGCGAGCCCTGGGAACCGAACCGGTGGTGGTCCAGGGGGCCGGGCACCTGAGCGCGGTGGAGGAGCCGGCGGCCGTGGCCGAGGCGCTCGCCCAGTTGTACCAACGCAGCATTTGAATGCGTACAAGCGCTGCGGTTGAGCGGCAGCGACGAGGTCAGTCCCGTGTGCGCCAGCCCGGCAGCAGTCGCTCCAGCGCCTCGGTCAGGTCGATGGACTCACCGTCCTTACCGCCGGCGCCGAGCACCAACGGTGGCCGGGCCGGCTCAGGCCGTACCCCACGGAGTCGGTCCAGCAGGCTCAACGGCGCGGTCAGAACGTAGAAGTCCGCCTCGGTACTCACCCCCGCACTGGCGTCACTTCGCAGGTACCAGCCGGTCAGCGGGGTGCGTGCCGACGCCGAGCCGCCGTACCCACGCACGCGCAAGGGCTGCGGCGCGAGGCCGGCACGGGTGGCGGCGGTGACGAACTCCCGTAGCAGCGACTCAGCACGTTCGTGCTCGACGTCTTTGCGCGCCTGAAGGCGTTCGGCATGGATGCGGGCGGCTTCGGTGCGTCGGGTGGCCCAGTCGGAGTCGTGCACATGGCGTAGTCTGCCTCATCGTGAGACAGGGCAGACAGCGCGCGGCGATCCGATCGGCAGGACCGGGAGACGCCGAGATCCTGGCGCAGGTGCACATCAGAACGTGGCGGCAGGCGTTCGCGGACCTGCTTCCGGCCGAGGTGGTGCAGGCCCACGCCGACAACGCGGCCGAGCAGTGGGCCCGCAGACTGGCCGACCCGGGCCACGCGGCCTACTGGGTAGCCGAGCGGGCCGGGCAGATGGTGGGTTTCTCCTGGGCCGAAGCCGCCGGCCCGGGACAGGTGCGGCCGCTGGAGCTCATCGGTCTGTACGTCCTGGAGCAGCACTACGGCACCGGCGTGGCCGACGACCTGCTCGTCTGCGCAGTGGGTGAGGCGCCGTGCTTCCTCTGGGTGGCTCGTGACAATGCCCGGGCCCGGTCGTTCTACGCCCGCCACGACTTCGTCACCGACGGGCAGGTCCGGCGGGCGCAGGAGTTCGGCGGTCTCACCCTGGTGCGGATGGTGCGCTGAGGAAGCCCGAGGGAGCATCGGAGGCCTCAGGCCGCCCGGTGCTCAGCGCTGCGGCTCGTCGTCCTCGGCTACACCGATGGGTTCGATGACCACGGTCTCATCCGGGTCGGCGTCCCCTGCACGGGTCTCAACCTCGGCCACTCCCTGCTCGTCGGCCTCAACCTGCTCCTCGGCCGCTTCCTGCTCGTCGGCGACGGCATCGGCCATCGCCTCGGCCTGAGCCTCGGGGCCGGCTGGATCATCCTCGGGGCCCGGTTCGGCACCCACGGCGACCATCACCTCGGTGGGCTGGGCATCATCGGTCACGGGTTCGGCATCGGCGTCGATGGTGTCGACTGTGTCGCCGGACGCTCCGGCGTCTGCGTCTGCGTCTGCGTCTGCGCTCGTGTCCGCGTCTGCGCGCGCCTCCGCCTCGGCATCCGCGTCGACCTCGGCGTCCCCGCCGGTACTCGTGGCTGGTCCCATGTCCCCGTCCGCACCCTCATCCGGATCGGAACCGGTCCCGGCACTGGAGCCCGAGATCTGCTCCGGCGCCGAGCCCTGGTCGGCCAGTTCCGCCGCCTGGTTGAGTTGTCCCGACCCCAACAGCCCCCGCAACTCATCGAGGTAGCCGGTGATGGTCCGGCGCTGATCCTCGAGTTCATCGAGGTGGCGCTGGGCGCTGCGGCGCTCGCGGTCGGTCTCGGCACGGGTGTCGGTACGCAGCCGGTCGGCGTTCTCGCGCGCCTCGGTGGTGATCCGGTCCGCACTGGCCTGGGCATCGGCGATGATCTGGGCGGCCTGCTCCTCCGCCGATGTGCGGACCTTCTCGGCCTGCTCCAGTGCCTCGGCGACCCGGGCCTCGGCGTCCTCGGCGTGCTTCTGCGCCTGGGTGATCATGTTCTCGGTCTCGGCACGGGCCTGCTCATGGTTCGCGGCGTCTGCCTCTTCGGCGGCCTGGCGACGGGCGGCGATCTCCAGGGCCGCCTCCTCCTGCAACTCCGCGACGGACCGGCGGGTGGTCTCGGCCTCGGCGTTGGCGGCACGCAGGATCTCGCTGGCCTCGGTCTGGGCGGTGGCGCGGACGGCATCGGCCTCCCGGATCGCGTCCTCGCGCAGCGCCTCGGCCTCGGCGCGCGCCTGGGCGCGCAACTCCTCGGCCTCGGCCTCGCTGGCGGCCTTGAGTTCGCGGGCGGCGCGCTCACTGTTCACCCGCACCTGGGTGGTCTCGTTCTCCGTGGTGGCGCGCAACGTGCCCAGCTCACGGTCCAGGCTGGCCCGCTTCTCGCTGAGCTCGGCGTTGGTCTCACTGGTGATCCGGGCCGCCTCCCGCTCGGCGGAGGAGACCAGTTCCTCGGCGCGGCTTCGGGCGGAAGTGATGGTGCCCTCGGCCTGGGCCTGGGCGGACTGCCGCTCGGTGGCCGCATCCCGGCGGGCGCTGGCGAGTAGTTCGGCAGCCTCGCTCTCTGCCTGTTCGGTCAGGTGCTCGGCGTTGGCGTGCGCGCGGGCCACGATGTCCTTGGCTTGGGCGTCCGATTGGGTGAGCAGGTCCGCAGACTGCTCCTCGGCGGAGCGGAACAACTGCTCGACCCGGGAGCCCAGGCCGGAGTAGGAGGGCTTCTCGGCCTCACGCAACTGCGCCTGCGCCTCGGAGAGTTCGCCGGAGATCTGCATGTTCGCCGTGTCCAGCGCCTCCACCTGTTCGCGCACATCGTCCAACTGGCGTTGCAGCGACTGGATGTGGTGATCGACCTGGGCGCGGTCGTATCCACGCATGACGACAGGGAAGTTCGAACCGGCCTCGGCCACGTGGCCTCCTTCGCTAGGGATGAGCAAACCACAGCGTAGTCCGTCTGGATCGGGGCGCCCAAGGGGAGCCGGCGGAACCGAGCACGTGGAGCACCGGGCCCCCGGAGTGGTGTGCAGGCCGTGTGTGCGTGAAGTGTCGGGTTGTGTTGCGCGGCACAGGATGGTGCTAGATCACGGTTTGGTCACGTATTGTTGACTGGCGCCGGAGTCGGTCCGGCGTCCCGCGCAACCTGGAGGACTCCTAGCTCGTGCTTCGACGCATCATCGCGATCGCGATCATCGTGATCGGAATCGCCGCCCTGGTCGGGGCGGTGGGCTCGGCGACCTTCTGGCGTCCTGACGACCGCGTCACCGCAACCATGCCGGCGGCGCCCCAGGAGCCGGTGGTCGTGACCGCTCCCGGCGTGCTGGACATGGTGGACGACACCGTCGAGGTGCGGGTGGTCGGTGCCACGGACTCCACCCCGGTGGTGCTGGCGATGGGCCGCGAGGCGGACGTGCACGCCTGGATCGACGGGGCGCCCTATGTGGAGATCACCGGCCTGACCACGTGGGAGCAGCTGGCGGTCCGCCAGGTGGAGGCGGTCGAGCCCGAACCCGACGAGGACGAGGCCACCGAGGACGAGGAGGCCGCCGAGGACGAGGACGCCGCCGAGGAGCCGATCCTGCCGGACCCGGCCGGTTCGGACCTGTGGATCGAAGAGGTCACCGGTACCGCCGAGTTGACGTATGAGTGGACCGTGGTGCCCGGGCGCTGGGTGCTGCTCGCCGCCTCCGACGGAACCGAACCCGCTCCGCAGGTGGAACTGACGTGGGACCGCGAGGTGGAGACTCCGCTGCTGGTTCCAGGCCTGATCGTCGGCGGCGTGCTGGTACTGGCCGGGTTGATCGCCCTGATCCTGTTCCTGCTGATGGATCGGGAGACCGCACGAGCCCGCCGGGCCCGCACCGAGAGCGAGGTGGTCGACACCCAGGTCCCGGCGCGCCGCGAGGGTCGCCACCGTGAGCCGACCACCGATGACGAACTCAGTTACGCCGAACGGCTTGGCTGGCCCAGCGCCGAGGCGGGTGCTGCGGAGCGGGATGACGCCGAGGAACCGCCGACCGATACCGGCGAGCTGCCCACCAGCGTGCTCGGCGCCGACGGAGAGCCCCTGACCCGGCGGGAACTGCGCGAGCGTGAGCGTGCCCGACAGGAGGCCGAGCGTGCCAGCGCGAAGCGCGCGTGGTGGAGGTTCGGGTCCGGTCCGGCGAAGCAGAAGGCCGACGGCGAGGGCACGGTCGAGGGCCAGGATGTGGCCGACGGCGACGGTGCTGCCGGTGCGGACGGGGCCGACCGCCTGGATGCCCGGCACGGAACCGACGCCGAGGCGGACGCCGAGCACTCCGCCACGGAACTGTCGGATTGGGTCAGCAGCGGCCGAAGTGGCACGCAGGCGGGCCCGATCCGCACGTACCCGGCCGCCGCACCCGGTGCAACACCAGCCGGAACTGAATCTGCCCCCGGGAGTGGCCTGTCCCCGAGCGCGGCCACACCGGAGCAGGCCGAGTACGACGCCGCAGCGGTCGAGCCCGAAGCCGGGGACGAGCCTGGAACCAGGGAGGACTACGACGAGGAACGGCCTCCGGTGCGGTGGCAGAAGTTGTGGGGCCGGAAGGAGCGCCACGCCCCTGAGCCGGAGGCGCCCGAGGACCTACCTGAAGGCGAACCGGAGCCGTTGGACACCGAGGACCCGCACAGTTCGGGGGCGCGGTGGCGAAAGACCTGGGGTATTCAGCAGGAGGACAACCGATGATCCGTCGGAACCGTGTGGCGGCACTTGTCGGTGCGGCACTGGCGGTACTGCTTGTCGCCTGCACACCGGAGATTCCCGAGGTGTCGCCCGACCCCGAGGAGACCGAGGCCCAGCCGGTACTGGATGTGCCGCGGTTGGAGCGCGTGCTGGCCGATATCGAGGAACACATCAACGCCGCCGATGAAGAGTCCGACGGCGACATCCTCGCCGAGCGGATGGAGGACCCGGCGCTGGCGGTGCGCACAGCGGAGTACCGGTTGCGCAGCGCCACCGCCGACACCGACGACGAGACCGGCCTGCAGCCGTTGACCACCTCCAGCGCGGTCTCGATCGTGGCCGCCACCGAGGAGTGGCCCAGAGCGGTGTTCGTGATCACCGAGATCCCCGATGAGGCCAACAGCCCCCTGCTGATCGGTCTGCGCCAGGAGACTCCGCAGGAGCCGTACCGGATGTTCTCGTGGGTGCGGCTGCTGCCCGGCGTGACGACCCCGCAGACCGACGTGGCCGAGATCGGGAGTACCCCCGTTGATCCAGCAGATGACAGTTTCCTGACCAGCCCCCAACAGGCGCTGGAGAACTACGCCGACCTGCTCACCGAGGGTGAGGACAGTGAGTTCGCCGATGACTTCGCCGAGGAGCCCTTCCGCGAACTCGTCGAGCAGGAGGCGCAGACCCTGTCGGAGAACGTGGAAGCGGCCGGTGAGTTCACCCATGACACCGCGGTGCGTGAGGACGACACGGTCGCGATGCTGACCGCCGACGGCGGGGTGGTGGTGATCGGGGCGATGCGCACCCGACACACCTTCACCAAGACCGAGGACGACGGCGAGGTCGAGGTGGGCGGGCAGTTGGCGGCGCTGTCGGAGGACGACGGCGAAGTGAACGAAAGCCTGCGCGGCACCTACCATGTGATGGTGGCGCTGTACGTGCCGACGGAGCAGGAGGACGCCCAGATCACCGTGCTCGGTGTGGAGCGTGTTCTCGCGGATGTCTCCGAGGAGTGAGATTCGTGAACCAGCGAGGAAGAGTGCGATGAGTCAACCGTCCATCAACCTGCGCGGCGCCGTGGACCTGTCGAGCCTGTCCGCACCCCCGTCGCCGCCCGGTGGCGAGGCGCCGTCCTCGGGCGGCGGCGCAGTGGTCGACGTGACGCTGCAGTCCTTCCAGGAGGTCGTGCAGCGTTCGGTCGAGGTGCCGGTGATCATCGATCTGCGCTCGCCCCGCTCGCCCGCCTCGGGAGAGTTGAGCGCGACCTTGCAGACCCTGGCCGGGGAGTACGGCGGACGGTTCCTGCTGGCCCGCGCGGACGTGGACGCCTACCCACAGATCGCGCAGGCCTTCCAGGTGCAGGGCGCCCCGGCGGTCTGCGCGGTGATCAAGGGCCAGCCCTTACCGCTGTTCCAGGGACCGCAGCCACTCGAGCAGATCCGCGCGGTGATCGATGAGGTGCTCCGGGTCGCGGCCGAGAACGGGGTGACCGGCAAGGTCGAGGGCGTGGAGGAACCGGCTGAGGATGAGGACGGTGAGGAGGCCGCCGAGGAGCCGTTGCCGCCGCACATCCAGGCCGCCTACGACGCGATCGAGAATGACGACCTGGACGCCGCTGCCGAGGCATTCGAGCAAGGGTTGAAGGAGAACCCGGCCGATGCCGAAGCGAAGGCCGGCCTGGCCCAGGTGGACCTGGGCCGGCGGCTCTCCGGTCTGGATATCCAGAGCGTGCTCACTACGGTGGCCCAGGCCGCCTCGGACGACGTCGAGGCTCACCTTGCCGCCGCCGACGTCGAGGCCGCCAGTGGGCAGATCGAGCAGGCCTTCTCCCGGCTGATCTCGCTGGTGCGGGTAACGGCCGGCGACGATCGGGAGCGCGCACGCAAGCGACTTCTCGAACTCTTCCTCATCGTGCCCGAGGGCTCGCCGGAACTGCTCAAGGCCCGGCGCGAACTGGCTGTCGCGCTGTACTGAGCGTGACGGCGTCGCTACGCCACACCACACCGCGCGCTCCAGCACCCCGCCGCCCGTTAGAACGGCGGAGGTCCGGTGGTGCTCGGGAAATCCTGGACACGATGTCGGTCCAGTGGCGTGGGATCGCGACCGGTGAGTTCGTCGAGTTCGGCGTCGCTGGCGATTCCGGGACTGACCGGGGCGGCCCGGTTGAGCCATCCGGGATCCTCGGCGTGCTCGGCCCGGATGGTTATCAGCGCGCGGACCAGTTTGTCGGTGTGATGAGCAGGATCGACGACCTCGGCGGGCTTGGTGTGGTGGAAGCCCAGTGGTGAGGTCCAGTGCGTGTCTCCGGTGTGGTGATCACGGCGAACCGACCAGACTCCGGCGGTCTTGAGTTGATGGTGCCGGGCGCACAGCAGGTGCAGATTGCCCAGGTGCGTCTGGGTCCAGGCCGGCCGGGTGGGGTCGAAAGCGACGATGTGGTCAAACTGGCAGCGCCGGGCCGGCTGGCGACAGGTGGGGAACCGGCAGGTCGCGTCCCGGGTGAGGATGTACTCGCGCAGGGCCGCTGCCGGTTGATAGGTGTCACTGCTGAGGATCCCCAGCGCCGCCATGACGGCAACGGGGTCGGCTGCGTCGTCGGGCTTTGTTCCGTTCGCGTCCGTCCGGACATTCGGCGTCTCTGACCGGGTTGGTTGACGGCGTTGGAGTCGTTCGAAGATCGAGGCGATCGGATCGTGGTCAAGCAAGCAGCCCTGCGGAGTTGGGCTCACAAAGGTCACCGGTGACGGGTTCGGCGGGAGCAGCGTGCCGGTGAAGGCGTCAGTGCGGATCGCCCTGGTCGTGACCCGTCCTGCTCGGGCGGTTGTGATGTCGGTTCCCCGGACGCGAGTGCCTGCGGCGTGAGTTCTTTCGGCTTGGGCGACTGCGACGGCGGGTGCCGCGGCCTGGGCCGCTTCCGCACCATCGGCCGCGTCCTCGGCCTGGGCCGCCGTGGGGGTGGTCGCCTCGACCTCACCCGCCGTGCCGGCAGCGTCCTCGGCCTGCACGGTTGTGGTGCTGGTTCCCTCGCCCTGGGCCGCGGTGGCATCGGTTCCCTTGCCCCGGCTGTTGGTGGTTGCGACTTCCGCATGCGCCGCGTTGGTGCCCGCGACCGTCGGGGACGGCACGCTCTCTGCGGCCAGGTGCCGGACCACCTCAGCCGAGAGAGGGCCGTAGCCGGCGAGGTAACCCGGCGAGTCGTCGTCGCCGTCGAGAGTGGACTGGGCGATGGTGAGGACCAGGTGCGGGCGCTTGCGGTGCTGGGTCGGCACCGGCCGTCCCTCCGGGGTCCGACCGCTGGTCATCGTCTGGTTGATCAAGTCGGTGAAGGCGTCCACGCGGCGCGCCCCGACCGGACGGTCGTCGTCCGGATCGGCCTTGACCGCGAGGCAGTCCAGCGTCGTCATGGCCGCGACGGCTTCGGTTGCCGGCAGGTAGAAGGTCAGATACGCCATGCCGTCGTCGGCCGCGGTGACGCTGACATGGCGCTGCGTGGCGGCTTCTTCATGCCGCTCCTGCGCAAGGTCGGCATCCACCGCTAGGACGGCCGCGCGCAGACGGTGGCGCAACTGTCCGGAGGTCAGGTCCGGAGCCTCCGGCAACAGGGTGCGGTGGATCGCGCGTGCCTGGGCATCGGGCAACGTCCTGGTGGCGTCGATGAACACCTCGGCCTTCGGTAGGTCAATCTCTCCGCCGAGGAGGGCGAAGTGCACTTCCGCATAGTCATCCAGGGCTGCTGCCCGGTTCAGCATCCGGTCGGCTGCGGCGGTGGTGATCCGTAGCCGGGCGGCGAGTTCCTCGGCTGTCCCAGTGCCGGGATGGGCGTCCTGGAGACGCTGCAGGATCTCCGCCTCGATGCCATCCAGGTTCGAGCGCAGTCGACGGCAGCACGCCACCATCTCGGTCAGCACGCCGGCATCGGTGGTCCCACTGCTCAGGTACGACTTCAGGCGCTTGAAGATCCGCCGGTGCGGATGCGTGCCCGCCAGCGCCCGGGCCGCCCTTCTCCGCTCGCTCCAGGGGTCATCGCCCGGAGTGCGTACCCCCGGGTGCTGAGCAGCGGTGCTGGGCATGGAACCACGGTATCGCCGACCACTGACATTCTCCGCACGCGCGTTCGAGGAATGGGGCGGTGAGCTGCCTGGGTCAGTCCCTCGCGGGCGCCAGGAACACCGCCCCCAGCGGAGGTACCCGCAGGGCGACCGAGTACCGCTGACCTCGCCAGGGCACCTCCTCGGCCCGTACCTGCCCGAGGTTGCCAACTCCGGACCCGCCGTACTCGGTGGCGTCGGAGTTGAAGACCTCGTCCCAGGCCCCGCCGTGCGGCAGGCCCACGCGGTAGTTCTCGTGCGGGGTACCCGCGAAGTTCACCACGACCGCGACCACGTCGGAGCCGATGCCCGCCATGTGGGAGTCGGCCCTCGCCCTGTCCGGGGCGTTGCCAGCCCCGTCGGGATCATGCCCTGCTCGATCGGGGTCGGTCCCCACCCGGTCGGAGGTGTTCCCCGCTCCATCGGAGGCGTCCCGCACCCTGCCGGGCTCCGCCGCACTGCTCTTGCGCAGATACGCCAGCACGTTGTGGTCGCCGTCGTTGGCCTCCAGCCACTCGAAGCCGGCGTGGCTGAAGTCCTCGGCCCACAACGCGCGATGCTCACGGTAGACCTCGTTCAGTCGCTTCATCGCCAAACGCACCCCGGAGTGCTCCGGCGAGTCACCCTGGGCCCAGTCCAGCGACGCCGATTCCGACCACTCGGCCTCCTGGGCGAACTCCGAGCCCATGAACAGCAACTTCTTGCCCGGGTGCGACCACTGGTAGGCCAGCAACGCCCGCACCCCGGCCAGTTGCTGCCATCGGTCACCGGGCATCTTGCGCAGCAGCGACCCCTTCCCATGCACCACCTCGTCATGACTGAGCGGCAGCACGAACTGCTCCGAGAAGGCGTAGACGAGGGAGAACGTCAACTCCCCGTGGTGGTAGCGCCGGTTGACGGGCTCCTCGGCCAGATAGCGCAGCGTGTCGTTCATCCAGCCCATGTTCCACTTCAGCCCGAAGCCGAGCCCGCCCGCCTCGGTGGGGGAGGTCACCCCGGGCCAGGCGGTGGACTCCTCGGCGATCATCATGATCCCCGGGGAGGTGCGGTACGCCGTCGCGTTGGCCTCCTGCAGGAACTGGATCGCCTCCAGGTTCTCCCGTCCGCCGCGCACGTTCGGGCGCCACTGGCCCGGCTTGCGCGAGTAGTCCAGGTACAGCATCGAGGCGACCGCGTCCACCCGCAGCCCGTCGATGTGGAACTCGCGCAGCCAGTACAGGACGTTGGCGACCAGGAAGTTGCGGACCTCGTTGCGCCCGAAGTTGAACACGTAGGTGCCCCAGTCCATCTGCTCCCCGCGCATCGGGTCGGGGTCCTCGTACAGCGCCGTGCCGTCGAAGCGGGCCAGGGCGAAGTCATCCTTGGGGAAGTGCGCCGGGACCCAGTCTACGATCACCCCGATGCCGGCCCGGTGCAGCGCGTCGACCAGGTAGCGGAACTCATCCGGGCTGCCGAACCGGGAGGATGGAGCGTAGTAGGAGGTGACCTGATAGCCCCACGATCCCCCGAAGGGATGTTCGGCCACCGGCATCAACTCCACGTGCGTGAAGCCCATCCAGGCGACGTACTCCACCAGTTCCTCGGCCAGTTCCCGGTAGCCCAGCCCGGGCCGCCAGGAACCCAGGTGCACCTCGTAGGCGCTGAACGGACCGGTGTGGGGGTCCTGCTGCGCGCGTTCGGACATCCAGTCCCCGTCGCCCCAGACGTAGTGGGAATCGGTCACCACCGACCCGGTGGCCGGGGGGTGCTCGGTGGCCCGGGCCATCGGGTCGGCCTTGGACTTCCAGGTGCCGTCGGACCCGCGGATCTCGAACTTGTAGGTGTTGTTGACCCCGACGCCGGGGATGAACAACTCCCAGACCCCGGTGCCGCCCAGGACGCGCATCGCGTGGGCGGTCCCGTCCCAGTTGTTGAAGTCGCCCACCACGCGCACGGTCTGTGCGTTCGGCGCCCAGACCGCGAACGAGGTTCCACGGACCGTCCCGAGCTCGGAGGGGAAGGTGCGCACGTGTGCACCCAGCACCTGCCAGAGCCGCTCGTGGCGTCCCTCACCGATGAGGTGCAGGTCCACCTCCCCGAGGGTGGGCCAGAACCGGTAGGGATCATCGACGACGGAGGCCCTCCGGTCGTAGGTGACCTCCACCCGGTAGTCGGGAACGTGGGCACCGGGCATGGTGGCCACCCAGATGCCGTCCTGTTCGTGGCTGGCCTCGAGGTACTGGGTGTCGGTGACGATCCGGACCTGCTCGGCGAACCGGCGCAGGCTGCGGAAGGTGACCACCTCATCGGCGACGTGGGCGCCGAGCACGTCGTGGGGGGAGTGGTGCTCACCACGGGCGACGGCGGCCAGGGTGGCGGCGTCCACGCGGATCGGCGTGACTGCGGGGTCGGTCTGGTCGGACTCGGCCGGAGCCGGGGCGGCGGGGGCGAGGGCTGCCGGATCGGCCGCCGGCGGCTCAGGTTCTGTGGATGGGGACGAGGCGGGCGGGGTGTGCGGATCCGGGGTTGTCACGGTGTGCTCCTCGAAGAGAGACCGGATGGCGGACACGGGGATGTGCACCCAGTCGGGACGGTTGCGGGCTTCGTAGGTGGCCTCGTAGCAGGCCTTGTCGATCTCGAGCAGACGCAGCAGCGCCGGATGGTTCATCGCTTCGGCGCCGGCGGTGCGGGCATAGCCGTCCAGGAACGCCGCCCGGGTGCCGCGCGCCCAGTCCGACCGGAGGGTCGACGGCGATGGGATGCCCGACGGCGGGAGTCCGGCCGTGGGCGGGGCCTCGCCGGGCGGCGGGGCGCCAGCGGCTACCGAGCCGGCGGCGTAGTCGAACGAGCGGAGCATCCCGGCTACGTCACGCAGTGCGAAGGACGGAGCGGTGCGTTCGGCGATCGGGCGCAACGGTTCGCCCTCGAAGTCCAGCACCACCCAGCCACGGTCGGGAGTGTGCAGCAGCTGGCCCAGGTGATAGTCGCCGTGCACGCGCTGCACCGGTGGCCAGTCGGGTTCGGCGAGGGCGTCGGCGATCATCTGCTCGAGCGCGCCGGCGTACCCGGCGATGTCGGGGACTTCGGCCGCGGCGGTGGCGAAGCGGGAGCGCACGTCGACGATCAGATGGGCGCGGGCTTGTTCGGCCTGATCAGCAAGTTCGATCTGATCAGCATCCGCCCCATCGCCGTCCTGGGCGTATTCCGCCGGCCCAGCGGACCCGAACACCGAGCGCAGCTGCTGGTGCAGGTGGGCGGTTACCTCGCCCAGGGCGAAGGCCTCGGCGGTGAAGTCACGAGTGCTAGTGCCGGTGCCGGTGCTAGTAGTGCCGGTGCCGGCGGCGGACTGCAGCGCCAGCGTCCAACCATCGCTCCCGCCGGGAAGGAATTCACTTGCGAAGGCCAGGTGCCCACCGGATTCCGGGAGCCAGGAGGCCCAGAGCGCCCCGACCGGAGCCGGGACCAGCCTGCTGCCGCCGGCCGCCAGCGCCGACTGCACCTGGACCTCGGGGTTGGCGCCGGGCCGCAGCACGCGGAACACTTTGATGATCACCTGCTCGGGGTGCTCGGGGTGCTCGGGGTGCTCGGGGTGCTCGGGGTCAGCGTGCTCGGCAGCACCGGCCGCATGCACCGGAGCGCGCACCGGATCCCCGGCAGCGCGCGCCTGATCCCCGCCGGGACCGGTCCCGTCCTCGGCGTTCACCACGATCGAGGTATTGGACTGCTCCCCGCGCAGCACGCGGGAGGAGCGCACCGTGACGCGTGCGGCGTCGGGCGCCGGCTCGGACCGCACCGGAGGCGGATCGGAGCGCTGCGAGTCCGGCGGTGCCGGCTCGGTGCGGATCTGCAGATCCGGTAACGCGCCGGCACCGGTGAGGGAGTCGAGTAGCACCTGCACGTACACCGGGTCATAACAGGCGTCGTAGATCCAGCGCTTCCCCAGTTCGGAGTGCTCGACGGTGGCCACCAGCGCCCGCCGACCGGCCACCCGCTCCGGCAGTGGTTCCCCGCGGTAGGTGAGCGGCACGTGGTACAGCACCGGTTCGTCCCCGGCGGAGTCCAGGATCAAATGGGTGTCGATCCCCACCTCGCCCTCGGGGTCCTGCCACCGCAGTCCGCCCACACGGGAGAGCACCGGTGTGTGTCCCTTGCCGGCGTACCAGCGCTGGCGCATCAACCACTCGGGCAGGAAGTCCCCGAAGGCCGGGCTCAGGGCGGGAGGTGCCTTCGGCGGGTCCTGGTCGGTGCTCACGGGCGCTCCCGAACCTGCAGCCAGAAGAAGTCCCGGCTACCCAACGTGAATGTGGCCACGCCGTCGGGGCCCGACGGCGTGGGGGTGATGGGGGCGTGAGTCACCGGGGGTGCCGGCTGAGTATCCCCGTCGTGCCGGGCATAGTCCGGGGTGTGGTGCCGCACGCCGGTGTCGTCGGCGTGCGCGGCTGCATCGGCGGCCCCACTTGCCACGCCCTCACCAGGCACGCCTTCACCATGCACGCCCACGCCGCCCACGCCCGTGGCGCCCTGGCTGCGCGCGTCCGCAGTGGCGCGTTCGCTGCTCGGGGCGCGGTCGCCGTCGTCGGCACTGCCGGGACCCACCGCAGGTCCGCCCACGGCAGCCCCACCCATCGCGACCTCGTCGCGGTCGGCGGTCTCGCCGTCGTCGGCGGATTGGCCCGGCGAACCGGCCACGGCCACCGGCGGGAACGCGGTCCCGCCGAAGACGTCCTGCAGGCCCGCCCCACCCAGACCGGGCAGTTCCACCGTGGCCGAGCGCGG
The DNA here is from genome assembly GCF_049724975.1 of Pseudactinotalea sp. Z1732. NCBI lineage: Bacteria > Bacillati > Actinomycetota > Actinomycetes > Micrococcales > Cellulomonadaceae > Pseudactinotalea > Pseudactinotalea sp. Z1732. The sequence goes on from NZ_JBMPQC010000004.1 coordinate 135,099, forward strand.
TGTGTTGGCCAGGTTCATCACGCACAGGACGGTCTCGTTGTCATTGCGCCGCAGGAACGCCAGCACTGCGTGGTTGTCGCAGGTGAGCGGGATGTAGTCCCCGTTGCCGAACACCGGGTGGGCCCGGCGCACCTGCAGGATGCCTCGCACCCAGTGCAACAGCGAGGTCGGGATCGCCAGTTGCGCTTCCACGTTCGCCGAGGAGAAGTGGTTGGTCAGCGACTGCACCGTGGGCAGGTAGAGCTTACCCGGGTCGGCGGTGGAGAACCCGGCGTTCCGGTCCGGGTTCCACTGCATCGGGGTGCGCACCGAGTCCCGGTCCGGCAACCAGATGTTGTCGCCCATCCCGATCTCATCGCCGTAGTACAGGCACGGCGAGCCGGGCAGGGACAACAGCAGAGCGTTGGCGAGTTCGATCTCGGCGCGGGAGTTCTCCAGCAACGGCGCCAGCCGGCGGCGGATCCCCACGTTCGCGCGCATCCGCGGGTCCTCGGCGTACCAGCCGTACATCGCCGCACGTTCCTCGGTGGAGACCATCTCCAGGGTCAACTCGTCGTGGTTGCGCAGGAACGTGCCCCACTGGGCCCCGGCGGGAATGTCCGGGGTATCGGCCAGGATCTCCGCGATCGCTCCGGCGCTCTGCTCCCGCAGCGCGTAGTAGATCCGCGGCATCACCGGGAAGTGGAAGCACATGTGGCACTCCGGCCGCTCCGGGGTGCCGAAGTAGGCCACCACGTCCCGGGGCCACTGGTTCGCCTCGGCCAGCATCAACCGGCCGGGGAACTCCGCATCGACCATCGCCCGGACGTCGGCCAGGAACTCGTGGGTGGCGGGCAGGTTCTCGCTGTTGGTGCCCTCCTCCTCGAACAGGTAGGGCACCGCGTCCAGGCGGAACCCGTCCACGCCCTTGCGCAACCAGAACCGGACCACGTCCATCATGGCCTCGAGAACCCGCGGATTCTCGAAGTTCAGGTCCGGCTGGTGGGAGAAGAACCGGTGCCAGAAGTACTGTCGGCGCACCGGATCGAAGGTCCAGTTCGAGGTCTCGGTGTCCACGAAGATGATCCGTGCATCGGAGTACTCGGTGTCATCGTCACGCCAGACGTAGAAGTCCCCGTAGGGTCCCTCGGGGTTGGAGCGGGAGGACTGGAACCACGGGTGGGCGTCGGATGTGTGGTTCATCACCAGGTCGATGATCACCCGGATGCCACGGGAGTGGGCGGCCTGCATCAGCTCGGTGAAGTCATCGATGGTGCCGTACTCGGAGGCCACCGCGGTGTAGTCGGCCACGTCGTAACCCCCGTCGCGCAGCGGCGAGGGGTAGAACGGGGGCAGCCACAGGCAGTCGATGCCCAACCAGGCCAGGTAGTCCAGGTTGTCGATCAACCCGCGCAAGTCACCGGCCCCGGACCCGTCGGAGTCGGAGAAGGCGCGCAGCAGCACCTCGTAGAACACCGCGGTGGTGTACCAGTGCGGGTCCTCGCTCAGGCCCGACCCCCCGGGGTCCGGTCCGGGCAGGGCGAAGGTGCGGGCCGGGCGCTTCATCCGGTCTGCACCTCCAGGACGTGGGCGCACCGTCCGAACGGGTCCAGGTGCACCCACGGGCGCGCGTTCCACGGGTAGCTCTCGCCGGTGAGCTCGTCGTGGGCGGTGAAGGTGGCATCGGCGGCCAGGCCCAGAGCCTGCATGTCCAGGTCCAGGTGGGCGCTGCGGGATGAGTAGGGGTCGGTGTTGACCACCACGATCACCACGTCCTCGCGCCCGTCCGGGGCGTGTTCGGCGCGCAGGCGTTTGGAGAAGCAGAAGGTGGCGTCGTCGGTGGTGGGGTGCACGGTCAGGTTGCGTAGTTGTTGCAACGCCGGATGACGACGACGGATCTGGTTCAGCCGGGTGATCAGGTCGGTGATGCCGTACTCGGTCCGCGCGGCCTCCCAGTCCCTGGGTTTGAACTCGTACTTCTCGTTGTCGATCTGCTCCTGCGCGCCGGGACGGGCTATGTGCTCCACCAGTTCGTAGCCGGAGTAGACGCCCCAGGTGGGGGAGCCGGTGGCGGCCAGCACCGCCCGGATCGCGAACGCCGCCTGCCCGCCCTGCTGCATGTAGGGGGTGAGGATGTCATGGGTGGTGGGCCAGAAACTGGGCCGCATCAGGTGCGCGGACTCGTGCGCCACCTCGGTGAAGTACGCGGCGAGTTCTGCCTTGGAGTGGCGCCAGGTGAAGTAGGTGTAGGACTGGTGGAACCCCACCATGCCCAGGGCGTGCATCATCGCCGGCTTGGTGAACGCCTCGGAGAGGAAGATGACGTCGGGGTGGTCCGCGCGGACGTCGGCGAGGATCTCCTCCCAGAACCGGACCGGTTTGGTGTGCGGGTTGTCCACCCGGAACGCCGTGACACCGTGATCGATCCACGTCTGCAGCACGCCCCGTACCGCGGCGTAGATCCCGGGGTAGTCGTTGTCGAAGTTCAGCGGGTAGATGTCCTGGTACTTCTTCGGCGGGTTCTCCGCGTAGGCGATCGAGCCGTCGGCGCGGGTGGTGAACCACTCGGGGCGCTCGGTGACCCAGGGATGGTCCGGGGAGGCCTGCAGAGCGACATCCAGGGCGACCTCCATGCCCAGATCCCGGGCGCGGGCGACGAAGGCGTCGAAGTCATCGAAATCACCCAGGTCGGGGTGGATCGCGTCATGGCCGCCGTCGGGCGACCCGATCGCGTACGGCGAGCCGGGGTCCTCGGGCCGGGCGTTCAGGGTGTTGTTGCGACCCTTGCGATTCGTGGTCCCGATCGGGTGGATCGGGGTCAGGTAGACCACGTCGAAACCCATCTGCGCGATCGCCGGCAGCCGTTCCGCCGCGGTGCGCAGGGTGCCCGTGACCCAGTGCCCGGTGTCGGGGTCCCGGCGGGCACCCTCGGAGCGCGGGAAGAGCTCGTACCAGGCTCCGGCCAGCGCCAGCGGCCGGTCCACCACCAGGGTGTAGGTGGCCGACGGCGACACATAGTCCCGTAGCGGGGCGGCGCTGAGCAGGTCCACCACTTCGGGCGCGGTGCCCGCGGCCAGGCGCACGGAGGCGGGACGGGAGGTGTCGCGCAGCGCGGTGACGGCATCGGAGAGCAGGTGTCGGTGGGGCTCGGCCCTGCGGACCTCGGCCAGTGCGCGCTCCAGGACGCGGGCACCCTCCTCGAGCATCAGTTCGGTGTCGACCCCGGCGTGCACCTTGATCGTGGCGTCGTGGTGCCAGGTCCCGTAGGGGTCGGACCAGCCTTCCACCCGGAAGGTCCAGATGCCGGTGCTGGTGGGCACCACGGTGGCTTCGAACAGGTCGTTGCCGGGAGAGACGTCGACCATCGGGGTGCGGGTGTGCTCGGTGCCATCGGGCGCGATCAGCACCGCGGTGGCCGCGACCGCGTCATGACCCTCCCGGAACACGGTGGCCCGGATCGGCACCGCTTCGCCGACGACCGCCTTCGTGGGCCAGCGTCCGCCCTGGGCGCTGGGGGTCACGTCGAGGACGGGGATCCGCCCGATCGGGCTCTGGGGCACTGGCTGCGGGTACGTCACAGTCCGAACCTACCCAGAAGGGCCGGTGTGTGGCAGGTCGAGTGGACCGATAGGTGCCGATCGGTGTCGATTGGTCCGTGGCACGGACGGGCGCGGGTGGCGGGCTGGTGGTGGCGCCGGCGGTGGTCTGGGTGGCGTGGCTGCTGGGGTGAGCGGTGCGGCGGATGCGGTGCAGCCCACAGCGCCGGTATTCGTGCGACGTGCTGGTCGTGACTTATGCTCGCGAGCGTGAGAGCCATTCGCCGATTCACCGTCCGCAACGTGTTGCCCGAGCCGATCGCGGGTCTGGACGATCTGGCCCGCAACCTGCGCTGGTCCTGGCATGAGCCGACCCGCGCGCTGTTCGAGAGCATCGACTCGCAGCGGTGGCGGGAGGTGCGGGGGGAACCGGTGCGTCTGCTCGCGGGTACCCCCACCGAACGCCTGGCCGACCTCGCCGCGGATGAGGCCTTCGTGGTCCGCGTCCGGCAGCAGGTCCAGGAACTGCACGACTACCTCGACGAGCCTCGCTGGTACCAGAGCGAGGCTGCGCGCCGAGCGGAGGCCGGTGAGGACGCGCTGCCCGCGGCAGTGGCCTACTTCTCCGCCGAGTTCGGCATCACCGCGGCTCTGCCGCAGTACTCCGGTGGCCTGGGGATTCTCGCAGGTGACCACCTCAAGAGTGCCTCCGACCTGGGTGTGCCGATCATCGGCGTCGGGCTGCTGTACGACTCCGGCTACTTCCGCCAGTCGCTGACTCGAGACGGTTGGCAGCACGAGACCTACCCGCTGCTGGATCCGGACAACCTGCCGCTGACGCTGCTGCGCGAGGGTGACGGCGCCCCGGTGCGCATCAGCCTGCCGCTGCCGGGTGGGCGCACGCTGCACGCACAGGTGTGGCGGGCCGACGTGGGCCGCGTGCCGTTGCTGCTGCTGGATTCCCAGGTTCCCGACAACGACGAGGCTGCCCGCGGCGTCACCGACCGGCTCTACGGAGGCACCAGCGAGCACCGGCTGCAGCAGGAACTGCTGCTGGGCATGGGCGGGGTGAAGGCGGTGCGTGCCTACACCAGGCTCTCCGGCGCCCCGACCCCGGAGGTGTACCACTGCAACGAGGGGCACGCCGGGTTCCTGGGCGTGGAGCGCGTGCGGGAACTCGTGGCCAGTGAGAACCTGCCCTGGGACGCGGCGGTGGAGGCGGTGCGGGCCGGCACCCTGTTCACCACGCACACCCCGGTCCCGGCCGGGATCGACCGGTTCGGCGCCGACCTGATCGCCACCTACTTCGGCGACGGCAACGCCATCGAGGGTGTCGACGTCGAGGATGTGCTGGCCCTGGGGCGGGAGACCTACCACGAGGGTGACCCGACCGTGTTCAACATGGCGGTGATGGGCCTGCGGATGGCGAAGTACGCCAACGGCGTGGCCCGGTTGCACGGCAGCGTCTCGCGGGGGATGTTCTCCGCGTTGTGGCCGGGTTTCCACACCAGCGAGGTGCCGATCACCTCGGTGACCAACGGGGTGCACGGCCCCACCTGGACCGATCCGCTGTTCACCGCGGCGCAGGCGGAGTACTTCACACCCGAGCAGATCGCCGACGGCTCAGGCTGGTTGAGCGAGCAGATGGACAACGCGACCCTGTGGCAGTTGCGCCGCCGGCTGCGTGAACGCCTGGTCGCCGATGCGCGCCAACGGGTGCACGCCTCGTGGCGGGGGCGCGGGGCATCTCCGGCCGAGTTGGGATGGGTAGAGGGCGTGCTGGACCCGGACGTGCTGACCATCGGGTTCGCGCGGCGGGTGCCCACGTATAAGCGGCTCACGCTGATGTTGCGCGACACCGACCGGCTCAAGGCGCTGCTGACCGACCCCGAACGCCCGGTGCAGATCGTGGTGGCCGGAAAGTCCCACCCGGCCGATGAGCAGGGCGTCAGCCTGATCCAGCGTCTGGTGCAGTTCGCCGACAGCGCCGAGGTCCGCCACCGGATCGTGTTCCTGCCCAACTACGACATCGAGATGGCCCAGGCCCTCTACCCGGGCACCGACGTGTGGCTGAACAACCCGCTGCGCCCGCTGGAGGCGTGTGGGACCTCGGGGATGAAGGCGGCCCTGAACGGGTCCTTGAACCTGTCCATCCTGGACGGGTGGTGGGACGAGATGTACGACGGGCGCAATGGCTGGGCGATCCCGACCGCGGACGGCGTCGAGGACCCCGACCGGCGCGATGATCTCGAGGCCGCGGCGTTGTACGACCTGCTGGAGAACACCGTGGTGCCCCGGTTCTACGACCGGACCGACGGGGTGCCCGAGCGGTGGCTGGAGATGGTCCGCCACACCCTGGCCACGCTGGGCCCGAAGGTGCAGGCCACCCGGATGCTGCGCGAGTACGTGACCGACCTGTACACCCCCACCGCGGCGGCGGCCCGGGCGATGGACGGCCCGGGGCACTCCGGCGCGGTCGCCTTCGCGCAGTGGAAGCAGCGGCTGCGCGCGGCCTGGGACGGCGTGCGGGTGGACCATGTGGAGTCCGAGGGGGCGGGGGAGTCCGCCCAGGTGGGCCAGCGGATCACCGCGAACGCGTTCGTCTCGCTCGGCGAACTGGACCCGGCGGATGTGCGCGTGCAGGTCGTGTACGGCAGCGTCTTCGACAACGACGAACTCGTGGACTTCTCGACGGCGGACCTGCACCACGCGGAGGCATACGAGCAGGGCCGGCACCGGTTCTCCCGTACCTTCACCATGGATCAGTCCGGATCGTTCGGCTACACCGTGCGCGTCGTGCCGTCGCACGAGTTGCTGGTGGGGGACACCGAACTGGGACTGGTGGCCGCGGCATCGTAGCGGGTGCGACCCGGGCGGCCGGTTCGGTAGGCGGGTTACCCTTCCAGCATTGAAGCAGTAAGGCATTGCCAATTTCGGTGCCTTCTGGTTGGGTGGCGGGTGCGTTCGAGGACGAACACGAAAGGCTCACCCATGGTGCATATGTCCCGCCGTCACCTGCTCGCCCTGGCTCCAGCGGGCCTGGCCGTCGCTGCCCTGAGGCCCCGGTTGCAGGCCAGGGCCGACGCGGTGACCGATCACGAGAGAATCCTGGACAACACCGTGGCGATGGTCGCCGGCACCGGTGAGGTGAACGCCCACCCGGCGGCCGCCGCGTCGTTGCAGCGCATCCACGACACTGCCCGGACCCGGCTGAGGCAACTCGAGGCGGCCGGGCCGGATGAGGTCTTCGCCGGCGTGCCGCTCGGTGAGAACGAGGCCAACCTGTCCACCACGTTGCAGCGGTTGTACCAGATCGCCCTGGCTACCTGTACGCCCGGTGTGGAGTCGGATCTGGTCGGGGACGTCGAGGTACGTCAGCGCGTGCTCACCGAAGTGCACCGGGTGCACACCGACTTCCTCGCCGACACCGGTTCCGGCTATTACGGCAACTGGTACGCCTGGGAGATCGGGATCCCCACGCACCTGACCCGCACGCTGGTGCTGCTGGCCGAGGAGGCCGATCCGGAGCGGGTGGGCGACTACGTCGCGGTCATGGATGACTACCTGCGCAACGGCTCCGACGGCGATGTGGATCTGGACTCACGCTTCCACACCGGTGCCAACCTCGCCGACATCACCACCAACCGGATCCTGCAGGGCGCGCTCACCGGCGATTCCGGGCGGATCTCCAAGGCCGTCTCGGACCAGGCCACCGCCTATGCCACCATCGATCCCTACGACCTGCAGCACGGGGTGACCGACGGTTACTACGCCGACGGCTCCTTCATCCAGCACCACACAGTGGCCTACACCGGCTCCTACGGCCGCATCCTGCTGACCCGGGTGATGCAGACCATCAAGATCTTGGACGGGGCCGATGCCGGCTCGGATTCCACCGACCTGGCCGATGTGGTCTTCGACTGGGTCGCCGACGGGTTCGCCCCGCTGATCTTCGAGGGCTGGATGATGGAGGCCGTCAAGGGCCGGGCCGTCTCGCGGACGAACTCCGGCTATGCCGACGTGGGGTCGGTCGCCGAGGCGGTGGTGGACCTGATCGACCGCAGCTCACCCGAGCGCGCAGAACGGCTGGCCGGTTACGTCAAGCACCTGGCCACCGCGGCGGCCAATCCGCCGGACACCACCTCCTGGGTCTCCCCGGTCTCGGTGGTCCGGCACGCGCAGATCATGGCCGACGACGACGTCCGGGCGTCCGATCTGAACCCGGAGGCGTCGAGCGTGGCCTACAACGCGATGGAACGGATGGTCCACCGCCGGCCGGGGTTCGCGTTCACGGTCTCGCGCAGTTCGGAGCGGATCAGCAAGTACGAGTACATGAACGGGGAGAACCTGATGCCCTGGTTCTCCGGTGACGGCGCCTTCCACCTGTACCTGGCCGGGCAGGACCAGGAGGAAGCCTACGGCGCCCGGTTCCTGGCCACCGTCTCTCCCTACCGGTTGCCCGGCGTCAGCGCACCCGATGAGGAGCGCGCCACCATCCCGGAGCTGTACGGACAGTTCTGGTACGAGAACCCCTCCCACCCGCTGGAGTTCACCTCCTCCTCGGAGTCCCAGAACACCTACGTCTACTTCCCGGTGGGCACCACCGACCACTCCGGAGGCGTCACCCTGGACGGGTTCGGAAGTGCGGCGCTCGTGTTGTCCGACGACGTGGCCTACCGGGACAAGCAGGCCGGGCTGCTGCCGGAGGACTTCGTCGCCTACGCGGGGGTGCGCGGGGTGAAGTCCTGGTTCGGATTCGACGACGCCGTGGTGGTGCTGGCGGCCGGCATCACCGACCCCGCCGAGCGCGGGCCGGTGACGACCACCCTGGATGCCCGGGTGGCCGGCCCCCAGGACCAGGTCGAGATCACCGGCGCGAACCCTGGCGGCCGTCCGTGGACGGGGCAGGACCGTGCCGATCTGGCCTGGTTGCGGTGGGCGAACCAGAGCACGGGGGTCGCAGTGGCCTATGCGCTCCTGGACGGCGACCCGGTGGAGGTCCGTAACGAGCAGGTGGAGCAGAGCCTGCGCTCGGTGCGTGCCGGCAACCCCGACACCGTGGTGAGCCGGCAGGTCTTCACGGTCTCGGTCAGCCATGAACGTCCGCAGCTGGCCTATGTCATCGTTCCCGGTGGGGACGCAGCGGTGGCCGATGCCTACCGCGATGGGGGCGTGCACGTGCTGGCCAATGACGAGCGCGCCCAGACCGTGCGCCACCCCGCCTCGGGCATCACCGCGATGAACAGTTTCTCCGCCGGCACCCACAGGGCCCGGTTGCTCAGCGTGGAGGGGCCGGCATGCGTGCTGATGCGTGAGCAGGGGGGTGAGGTCGACATTGCCGTCTCCGATCCGACGATGGGCCGGTCGCAGATCCCGTTGACGTTGCGCGGTGGGCGGGCTCCCGAGGTGATCGAGGCCGATGAGGGCGTGCACGTCGAACCCGCCCCTGGCGGAACCCGGATCACCGCGCGAACAGATCAGGCTTTCGGGGCCACGTTCACCGCGCGGCTGAAGGTGCGCTGACCGCTGGCACCGGCGCAGCAACCGCGCCCGGTCAGTAGACCATCTCCATCGCCTCGCGCACCTCGGAGAGGGTGGCGTCGGCGATCTCGTTGGCCTTGGCATTGCCCTCGCGCAGCACCCTCAGCAGGTAACCGGGATCGGCGGCCAGTTCGGCGCGACGGGCACGTACCGGCCGCAGGCGCTCGTTGACCGCCTCGGTGACCAGCGCCTTGAGCGCACCACCGCCGCCGTCGCCGATCTGGGTGGCCAGGTCGCGAGGGTCCGCCCCGGAGCACAGCGCAGCCATGGACAGCAGATTCGCCACCGCCGGGCGGTCCTGCGGGTCATAAGTGATGTTCCGGTCGGAGTCGGTGACGGCGCGCTTGAGCGCCCGGGCCGTCTCGTCCTCGGTCATCGCCAGGTCGATGGTGTTGTGCTTGGACTTGGACATCTTGTGCACCCCGTCGGTGCCCAGCAGGTTCACCACGGGTGACAGCAGCGCCTCCGGGGCGCCGAAGACCTGCCGTCCGCCGCCGTAGCGCTCGTTGAACCGGCGGGCGATCACCCGGGACATCTCCAGGTGCGGCAGTTGGTCCTTGCCCACCGGCACCAGGTTGGCCTTGCAGAACAGGATGTCGGCGGCCTGATGCACCGGGTAGGTGAGCAGCAGACCGCTCATCGGGCGTCCTCCGGAGGCCTCGAACTCCGCCTTGACCGTGGGGTTGCGGCGTAGTTCGGCGTCGGTGACCAGGGACAGGAACGGCAGCATCAGCTGGTTCAGGGCCGGCACCGCCGAGTGGGCGAAGATCGTGGACTTGGCCGGGTCGATGCCCACGGCCAGGTAGTCGGTGAGCAGTTCCAGCACCACATCGGCCAGCCGGCCGGTCTCGTCCCGGTCGGTGATGACCTGGTAGTCGGCCACCAGCACCATCGTCTCCAGGCCGAGATCCTGCAGGCGCACGCGGTTGACCAGGGTGCCCAGGTAGTGTCCCAGGTGCAGCCGCCCGGTGGGCCGGTCCCCGGTCAGCATGCGGAAGTTGCTCGGGTCGGTGGCCAGTTGCTGCTCGATCTGGTCGCTGCGGGCCTGCGCGGCGCTCAGCGACCGGTCCAGCGCCTCGGCGCTGTCCAGGTGGGGACCGTCGGTACCGTCGATCTTGGTGTCAGAACTCACGGCGTCCAGCCTACTCGCCGGGCGGGCACCGATCGGCGGCTACTCAGGGCAGCGGCCCGCTCAGGTAGATCTGCATGCTCAGCGGCGCGATCCGCACCGCTGTACCCGGGGTGCGCACCGGTCCGGCCGGGCCGGGCCGCTCCCACACCGAATCCCAGACCAGGGTGACGTCGTGCTGGCCGGCCAGCGGGACGTCGGCCTCGGCCAGGGTGCCGTTGAAGAGCACCAGTGCCTGGGCAGCACCCGGTTCGGGCGGATGCCGCAGCATCTGCAGGATGCGGTGGTCGGCGTCGTGCCAGACGTCCAGTTCCATCGCCGAGCCGTTGCGATCGAACCAGGCCACCAGTGCGCTCCAGTCGTGGGCACCGGAGGTGAAGGTCATGTACCGGTCGGTGCGCAGGGCCAGGTGCTCGCGGCGCAGGGCGAGCAGGTGCGTGGTGGTGGCCAACAGATCCCGCTGCCAGGGCTCGGTGTTCCAGTCCACCCACACCGAGGCGTCGTCGCGGGCGTAGGCGTTGTTGTTGCCGTTCTGGGTGCGGCCGATCTCATCACCCGCGGTGAGCATCGGGGTGCCCGCCGAGACCAACAGCGTGCCCAGCAGTGCCCGGATCGACCGGCGCCGGGCGGTCTGGATCTCCGCATCCTCGGTGGGTCCCTCCGCACCGTGGTTGTAGGAGTGGTTGTGGTCGGAGCCGTCCCGGTTGTCCTCCCCGTTGCCCCAGTTGTGCTTGACGTCGTAGGAGGTCAGGTCCGCCAGGGTGAACCCGTCGTGCGCGGTCACGTAGTTCACCGACGACGTCGGCCCGCGTCCGCCCGGGATGCCCGTGTGGGCGAACAGGTCGGCCGACCCGGCCAGCCGGGTGGCCAGGTCACGCAGGTCCTGCCCCTGCCCGCCCGAGCGCATCGATGCGACATCGGAGAGCCAGAAGGACCGCGTGACATCGCGGAACCGATCGTTCCACTCCGCCATCGGGGCCGCGAACTGACCGGTGCGCCACCCGTGCGGCCCCACGTCCCACGGCTCGGCGATCTGCTTCACCCCGGCCAGCACCGGATCGATCGCCATCGCCACCAGCACCGGGTGCCGGGGGTCGAACTCGGTGCCGTTGCGACCCAGCGTGACCGCCAGGTCCAGCCGGAACCCGTCCACCCCGATCCGCTCGACCCAGTACCGCATCGAGTCGATCGCCATGGCCACCGCGTGCTGGGAGCGGAAGTCCACCGAGTTCCCGGTTCCGGTGACGTCCAGGTACCGGCCGTGGGTGCTGGTGGTGTGCAGGTAGTATCCGGCGTTGTCCAGCCCCCGCCAGGACAGCATCGGCCCGTCCACGCCACCTTCGGCGGTGTGGTTGTACACCACGTCCAGGAGTACCTCCAGTCCCGCCTCATGCAGGGACTCGACCATCGCGCGGACCTCCTCGATCACCGCCGCAGGGCCGGCGGCGCGGGCTGCGGCGGTGGCGTAGGAGGGCTCGGGGGCGAAGAACGCCAGGGTGTTGTAGCCCCAGTAGTTCACCGCGCCGCGGCGTCTCAGGGCCGGTTCGGTGGCCTTGGCGAAGATGGGCAGCAACTCCACCGCGGTGATGCCCAGTCCCCGCAGGTGGGCGATGGTGGCCGGATGCGCCAGCCCGGCGTAGGTGCCCCGAAGCTCCTCCGGCACCCCGGGCAGCTGCATCGTCAGGCCCTTGACGTGAGCCTCGTAGATGACCGTCTCGGACCACCACAGGCGGGGCCGGTGCTCCACGACCCCGGGTTCTGCGACCACGACCCCGTGCGGTACGTAGGGAGCCGAGTCACGCCCGTCGGGCTCGTCGGACACCGGTTCCAGGTGCTCATCGACTACGCCGCCGTAGATCTGCGGAACCAGGTCCACCTCGCCGGTGACCGCACGGGCATAGGGATCCAGCAGCAACTTGCTCGGGTTGTGCCGGTACCCGTGGGCGATATCCCAGGGCCCGTGTACCCGCAGTCCGTACCGTTGCCCGGCGACCACCCCGGGCACGTGCCCGGACCAGCGCCCGTGGGTACCCGGGACCAGCCAGTAGCGGCGCTCCCGCAGGCCCCCGGCAGCGACGTCGAGCAGGCACACCTGAACCTGCGTGGCGTGCGGGGCGTGCACCACCACGTCCAGCCCGCCCGGGACCAGGTGGGCGCCGAGGCGTTCGCGCCGGGCGGCCAGGGAGGTCACGGTGCCGGCGTCGACCACCTCCGTGATCCGGGCATCGGTCATGCGCGCACTCACCACCGCTGAGCCACGTCCTCGGCCCAGCCGGTCAGGCCGTCCACGCTCACCCGGGCTCCGGTGGACTCGCTCATCCAGCCGGTGTAGTGACCGAAGCACTGATGACCTTCGGTGGCGACCACGCCCAGGCAGGTGCGCGAACTCTTGTCGTAGAAGGGCGTGAACGTCAGGTCGGCACGCTCACCCCGCATCCGCCACGGCGCCAGCCAGTTGCCCGGGTGGTAGGTCCAGGTGAGTTCCTCGCTGATCTTGTGCACGACGCCCTCGACCACCAGCGCGTTCTCGGTCGAACCGGTCCCCTCGGTCCACTTGGCGCCGATCTGCACCCCGATCCGCCTGCCGTCGACGATGCCGGAGGCCGCGCCCCAGTTCCACCGCATCCGGTAGGGCCATCGGCCCCGGCCGTGGTCGAGCACCGCCCAGGAGGAGCCCTCCGGTACCTCCTGGCGCACGCCGTCGACCCAAAGCCGCCCGGCGGCGGGACGGGCCACGTCCTTGACGGTGTACTGGAACAACCGCTCGCTCCAGGGCACCACCACGCCCATCGCCTCATGGCCGGGCGGCCGGGAGGCGAGCACATCGAAGCGCACCCGGGAGGTGATCGCCCGCAGCCGGGTGCCACCCTCGACCTCATCGATCGCGATGGCCAGGTCTGCGGCGTGGGCGCGCGCCGGGCCCTGGCCGAGCGTGCCCGGCAGCGTCGTGTTCACCGCGAACGGGGCGATCGCGTTGGCCCCGATCGCTTCGCCGGTTGCCCGGTCGAACACCCACACCTCGTGGACGCCGGCGTAGGAGATGTCGGAGATGGTCAGCGCCAGGATGTGCGTGGGCGTGGTGACGTTCCAGTACTCCCAGCGCTTGTTCCGGGCCCGGGCGTAGCGGCCACGCCCGATTCCGGAGGTGTCGTGCTGGGGCTTACGGGTCCAACCGACGGCTTCGGGGTTCAACCGGCCATCGGGGTGGCACAACGCGACGCGTTCGGTGATCTCGCGCTCGATCATGGATGTCTCCTCACAGCGCGCCCCGACTCACCGACGTGATGCCGAGCCGGGGCGAGGTGGAGGCGGGCGGGCATGGTCCGATCGTAGGTCAGGGGATCTCCAGCAGGGCCACAGAACTGCTGTTGGTGGCGATGAGCGCGTCACCCGCCAGTTGCAGGTTGCCGCGGCCGTAGCGCGTCCACAACCGCTCCCCGGCGGTCAGGTCCAGGCCCATCGCGCTGAAGGCGTTGACGATGGCCACCTCATCGGTCACCAGCACCGTGGTGATCGAGTTCATCCCGTGGATCTCCTCGCTCCAGCGCACCTGGGAACCGTCGGGGGCCAGGCTGAGCAACTCGTGGTCACTCATCAGGAAGGGGTCGGCCTGTGTGCCGGTGGCGATCGAACCACGCTCGACCCGCTGCACCGACGCTCCCACATAGCCGCTGTCCCAGTCGGTGTGGTGCAGCGACTCACCGGCGATGTTGACCAGCACGTGCTCGCCCCGGTACGCCGGTTGGGCCAGGTCTACCCGCGCCGAGGACCAACGCTCGGTACCGTCGAGGTGGTACAACACCATGTGCCGGTAGGAGTCGCACCCCAGGGCGTCCTCGGTGAGGAGGATCGGATAGCAGTGCCGGGGTGTGACATCTCCGGTGCCGGTGTCGACGAACAACGCCGTGGTCGAGGCGGACAGTGTCGCGTGCTCGCCCTCGTCCTGCCACTGCCGGGTGCTCATGATGGTGTGCTCGACGTCATCGACCTCGCGCTCGTAGAACATCGACTCCGCGTCGTCGATGTCGAGCAGGTCGACCGCCCAGGCCTCGGTGCCGTCGGTCACGTCGAGCAGGGTGAGGCGGTCGTAGGTCCGGGCGTCCGACTCGGCCAGCACCAGCAGGCCGGCATCGGTCAGGTGCACCCCCCACGCCCCGGTGAGCGGTGCCTGCCAGGAGGTCAGTTCGTCGCCGCTGGCGGCGTCGAGCACGTGCCCGGTCCAGGCCGAACCGCCGGGGGCCTCCTGGGACAGGCACACCACCGTGCCGTCCGGGCCGGTGCGCGCGCTGCAGTGGGACCGGTCGAGGTCCTGGCGCCACCGCACCGACCCGTCCCGGGGATCCAGGCCCAGCAACGCCCGGGACGTGTCCTGCTCGACCATCACGACCCATGTGTCCTCGGTGGTGACGATCTCGGTGCCGGCCGAGGTATACCGGTCGGGTGAGTCCACGGGCACCAGCGAGCTGTAGCCGCCGTCCGGGTCCAACTCGGGCACCTCCGTCTCCCAGATCACCTCGAAGTCCGCCGCGACGCGCTCGGACAGGTCGGTGCCCCCGGGAGCAGCGAGGAGCAGCCCGGCCACCACAGGGATCACCACGCACGCGGCGACCAGAACCAGGACCGGGCGGATCCACTGGCGCCTCGGTACCGCTCCGGATCGCCCCGTCCGGCGGGGCCGGGACCCAGACGGTGTGGCTGCGGACCGGGCGAGGCCACCTCGGTTGCGGCCGCGGCCGGATCGGTCACCGTCACGGCCGGAGGGGGCGGAGGTGGATGCGGCGGGCGTGGTAGAGGCCGGGGCGGCGGCGCCACCGGCCCGTGCCGAGGCGCCGAACCGGGTGTGCCGGGCGGTGGGCCAACCGGCCTCGGTCCGGCGTTGCTCCCGTGCCAGCCGCCCGGCCAGGGCCGGATCGAGCCGGGCGGGTTGGTTCACCCACCCCGGGACCTGATGGCGCGGGCGCTTCCTGCGCTGGGCGCGCCGGACCCGGCGGCGGGAGCCACGGCCGGTGCCGGCCGTGCTGGTGCGGCCCGCGGTGGACTCCGGTGGCAGTGCGCTGCGGTAGGGGTTGGCAGGCCCGGTGGGCCCGGCATCGTCCTGACCGTAGTAGTCGGCCAGGTACTGCTTGCGCGCGCGTTTGGCCGCGCGCCGGTCCGACCAACGCCCCACGTTCCGCCCTTCCCACGCCCTGCCCCGCACAGACTAACCGCTCCGCCCCCGTGCGGCTCCTGGGTGTGCTGGATCACCGCCCCTGGGCAACGGGGCGACCGGCTTCGTACACTCGAACGTTGTGACGATCTATCTGGACCACGCGGCCACCACCCCGGTGCGCCCGGAGGTGGCGCAGACCTACGCCGAGGCCTGCGCCGTGGTCGGCAACCCCTCCTCCCTGCACGCCGACGGGCGGCGCACCCGGCGGATGCTGGAGGAGGCCCGCGAGCAGGTAGGTGCCCTCCTGGGAGCCCACCCCACCGAGGTGATCTTCACCTCCGGCGGCACCGAGGCCGACAACCTGGCCGTGACGGGCACCTGGCTCGGGGTCAGTGCCGCCCAACCGCAGCGCCGGGAGGTGGTGACCTCCGCCGTCGAGCATCACGCGGTGCTGGAGACCGCCCAGGCGCTCGCCGACACCCACGGTGCGCCGCTGCACCTGGCGCCGGTGGACGAGCAGGGGCGCGTGCGCATCGAGGAACTGGCCGATCTGTTGGCCGGCCACGGTGAGCGGGTGGCGCTGGTCTCGCTGATGTGGGCGAACAACGAGACCGGCACGATCCAGCCGGTCCGCGAGGTCGCGGCCCTGGCGCGCGATCACGGGATCCTGGTGCACTCCGATGCGGTGCAGGCCGTGGGCCGGGTACCCGTGGACTTCGCCGCTTCGGACCTGGACATGCTGAGCCTGTCCGGACACAAGCTCGGGGCCCCGGTCGGCATCGGGGCGCTGCTCGCGCGCCGCGAGGTGCCGTTGACGCCGGTGCTGCACGGTGGCGGACAGGAACGTTCGGTCCGCTCGGGCACGGTGCCGGTGGCCGGGGCGGTGGCCCTGGCGCGTGCGATGGAGATGGCCGAGCAGGAGCGCGAGATCGAGCATGCCCGGCTCTCGGCGCTGGCGACCGTACTGATCGGCGGGGTTCGTGACACCGTGCCGGGCGCAGTGCTGCGGGGGCCGGAGCCCGGTCCGGACCGGCTCGCCTCCCACGTGCTGCTGACGATCGAGGGCACCGATGCCGAGGCGGTCCTGTTCGGTCTGGACATGGCGGGGATCTCCGCCGCGTCCGGGGCGGCGTGCGTGGCCGGGGTGAACCAGCCCTCGCACGTACTGGAGGCGATGGGCCTGGACGAGGCCGGAGCCCGTTCCGGACTTCGGCTGACGCTGGGACACACCAGCACCCCGGCCGATATCCAGACCGTGCTGGAGGCGTTGCCCGAGGTGGTCCGGCGGGCCCGGGCCGCCTACAGCCCCAGACGTGGTGACCAGGTGGAGGTGGCCTGATGAGAGTTCTGGCAGCACTGTCCGGCGGAGTGGACTCGGCGGTAGCGGCCGCCCGCGCGGTCGATGCCGGCCACGAGGTGGTCGGGGTGCACATGGCGCTGTCGCGCTCGCGGGCCCAGCACCGCACCGGCTCCCGCGGGTGTTGTTCGATCGAGGACGCCTCCGATGCCCGCCGCGCCGCCGACCTGCTCGGCATCCCGTACTACGTGTGGGACCTGTCGGAGGAGTTCGAGGACACCGTGGTGGCCGACTTTCTGTCCGAGTACGAGGCGGGGCGCACCCCGAACCCGTGCGTGCGCTGCAACGAGCACATCAAGTTCGCCGCGCTGGCCGACCGCGGGATGGCGCTGGGGTTCGACGCCGTGGCCACCGGCCACTACGCCCGGATCGTGACGGGCACCAGCGGCGATCTGGAGTTGCATCGGGCGGTGGACGAGGCCAAGGACCAGTCCTACGTGCTGGCCGTGATGGGCCCGGAGCGGTTGGCCCGTTCGCTGTTCCCGCTGGGGGATGTGGCCTCCAAGGACGAGGTGCGAGCGGAGGCGGAGCGCCGCGGTCTGGGCGTGTCGGCGAAGCCGGACTCCTACGACATCTGTTTCGTGGCCGACGGCGACACCAAGGGTTTCCTGCGCGATCGCCTGGGCTCGCGGCCCGGTGAGGTGGTCGACGCCGACGGCCAGGTGGTCGGAGAGCACGACGGTGCCTATGCCTACACCGTGGGCCAACGCCGTGGTCTGGGCCTGAACCGCCCGGCGCCCGACGGCAGGCCCCGGTACGTGCTGGAGGTGGACCCGGCGGCGAACAAGGTCGTCGTGGGCGCCAGTGAGTTGCTCAGCGTGCACGACATCGTCGCGGACGACGTGGTGTGGTTCGCGAGTGGGTCACCGGTGGGCCAGGCGTTCGGAGCGCAGGTGCAGTTGCGTGCGCACGGCCAGTTGGTCGCCGCCTCCGTGGTCCGAACTGACGACGACGTCCGGGTCACCTTGGCCGAGCCGATGCGTGGCATCGCCCCGGGCCAGTCGCTGGTGGTCTATGGGGGCACCCGGGTGCTGGGCCAGGCCACGATCAGCGCCGCTGGCCGGGCCGCACGCGAGCAGTTCTCCGAGCAGGCGCCGGTGGCGGCCCGCTGAACCAGCCCGGACCTCTCAGAAGGGGAACGGCACGCCGAGGTTCTGACGCAGCCAGGCGATCAGGATCGTCATCGCGCCCGCGGCCAGTGTCACCAGCACGACCCCGGCGGTGTTCCGGGTCCGTTTGATCCGGCCGCCACCGATCATGCCCACCACAAGCGCAGCGACCCCGGTGATGGCGGTGGCCATCAGTCCGTTCCCGGTGGCCTCGGTGCCCGGGCATTCGATGGTGGACAGGCCGTCGGCACACAACTGCTGGTTCAGCCAGATCAGCATCATCAGGATCACGGTGAGGGGGATGATGCTCAGGGAGACGAAGGAGCCGAGAGCGGTCAGCACTGGCGAGCGGTGCGGGGGGCGACCGTAATAGGGATAGGGCTCGTCGATCGCTCGTGGTGAGTCCGGTTCGCCCTGGCGGTTCCGGTCCAGGATCTGCCCGCCGACGTGCGAGGCGTACGGGTCGGACGTGTTCTCGGTGGTTGTGGGACCCACCTGGGTCGTGACGTGGGTCGCAGGCGCGTGCGTCTCAGCCCGGCCCCGGGCCGAACGGTCCCGTCGCCCGGTGTCCACGGTGGTCGGGACCCGGTTCGGGTCGCCATAGGGGTCATAGATCGTCATCGCGGCCTCAGCCCATCGCCCAGATCAGGGTTCCGGCCAGGATGGCCATGGCGAGCAGGCTCAGCACCAGGCCATCCCCGGGACGGCGGGCATTGGCCACCCGGGCGCCGCGGAACAGGCTGAACGCCGCAAGCACCGCCGCCAGCGGCCACAACACGTGCCGCCATACCGGCGCGCTGGTCACGCAGGACAGGTTGCCGCCGGCACGCTCACAGGCTGCGACCGCGTCTGAGGCCCGCATCACCGACTCCGGGCTGAAACGCCATACCGACCAGACGATGCCGGCTAGCAGCGCGAACTGGACCAGGCCGGCAAGGATCCCGAGGCCGCCGCGGCCGCGAGACGGCGGCCCGGGTACAGCCGGCCCCGTGGGCCCGGCCGCACGCGGCCCCGTCGGCCCGGCCGGCGCCGGGCCGGGCACGGCCTGCGTCTGCGACTCGGGCGCGCGGCGTGCGGGGTACGTCACGGGCCTATCCCACCACATGGGCCGATGTGGGCGACTGGGTACAGAATGGTGGTTGATGAACGCCGAGCAGACACTTCCCGACGATCTGTCCTCGGGCGACCCCGGTGCCCGGGCACGGTGGACCGAACTCGCCGAACAGATCCGCGACGCCCAGTTCGCCTACTACGTGCGTGACGCCCCGGTCATGTCCGATGCCCGCTTCGATGAGTTGCTGCGGGACCTGCAGGAACTGGAGGCGGCTCACCCGGAGTTGCGCAACCCGGACTCACCCACGCAACAGGTCGGCGGGACGTTCTCCACCGAGTTCACCGCGGTGGACCATCTCGAGCAGATGATGTCGCTGGACAACGCCTTCACCGACGAGGAACTCCAGGCGTGGTGGGAGCGGGTGCTGCGCGAACTGGAGACCGATGCCGTCCCGCTGCTGGGGGAACTCAAGATCGACGGCCTGGCCGTCTCGGTGGTGTACGAAGAGGGCCGGCTGGTGCGAGCGGTCACCCGCGGCGATGGACGCACCGGTGAGGATGTCACGCTGAACGTGCGCACCATCGAGGGCCTGCCGCACGTGCTCACCGCCACGGAGGAGCGCCCGGTGCCCGACCTGATCGAGGTTCGGGGCGAGGTGTTCCTGCCCCAGGAGAAGTTCGCCGAACTCAACGCCGCTCAGGTCGAGGCCGGCAAGGCCCCGTTCGCCAACCCCCGCAACGCCGCAGCCGGGTCATTGCGGCAGAAGGACCCGAGGGTCACTGCATCCCGGCCGCTGGGTCTGTACGCCCACGGGATCGGTGCGCTGACCTGGGGCGGGCAGCGCCCGGCCGACCTGACGCGACAGTCCCAGGTCTACGACCTGCTGCGCTCCTGGGGGGTGCCCACCTCCGAGCGCAACCAGGTCGCACCGGACCTGGCTGAACTGCGCGAGATGATCGCCTACTACGGCCAGCACCGCGACGAGGTCGCTCACGAGATCGACGGCGTGGTGATCAAGGTGGACCTGATCGACGCCCAGCGCCGGCTCGGGTCCACCTCCCGGGCGCCACGGTGGGCGATCGCCTACAAGTACCCACCGGAGGAGGTCAACACCACGTTGCTGGACATCCGGGTGAACGTGGGTCGCACCGGCCGGGTCACGCCCTACGGCGTGATGGAACCGGTCCTGGTGGCCGGTTCCACGGTGGAGATGGCCACCCTGCACAATGCCAGTGAGGTGCGCCGCAAGGGCGTGCTGATCGGCGACACCGTGGTGCTGCGCAAGGCCGGGGACGTGATTCCGGAGATCCTCGGACCGGTGGTGGCGCTGCGCGACGGCACCGAGCGTGAGTTCGTGATGCCCTCCCACTGTCCGGCGTGCGGCACCGAACTGGCACCGGCCAAGGAAGGCGACGTGGACATTCGGTGCCCGAACGCGCGGACCTGCCCGGCGCAGTTGCGTGAGCGGCTGTTCGCGCTGGCCGGGCGGGGCGCGTTCGACATCGAGGCGCTCGGCTGGGAGGGCGCCGGCGCGTTGCTGACCTCCGAGGTGCTCACCGATGAAGCGGATCTGTTCGACCTGACCCCGGAGAAACTGCGCACGGTGCCCCTGTACACCCGCACGGCGAAGAAGACCGACCCCGAGGAGGCGGTGCTGGCCGGGCGCGTCCTGTCGGCCTCGGGGGAGAAGTTGTTGGCCAACCTGCAGCAGGCCAAGACGGCACCGCTGTGGCGGGTGCTGGTGGCGCTGTCGATCCGGCACGTGGGCCCCACGGCGGCCCGGGCGCTGGCGGCCCACTTCGGATCCCTGGACGCGATCCGGGCCGCGGGCGTGGAGGAACTGGCTGCGGTGGAGGGAGTGGGCCCGACCATCGCCGAGGCACTGGTGGAGTGGTTCAGCCACGACTGGCATGTGGCGATCGTGGACCGGTGGTCCGCTGCCGGGGTGGTGATGGCCGATGAGCGCGACGAGTCGGTCACACGCACCCTCGAGGGCCTCACGGTGGTGGTGACCGGGTCGATGGAGCACTTCACCCGGGACGGGGCCAAGGAAGCCATCGTGACCCGGGGCGGCCGGGCAGCGGGGTCGGTGTCGAAGAAGACCGACTTCGTCGTCGTCGGTCCCGGTGCCGGGTCCAAGGAAGCCAAGGCCCGCGAACTGGGCCGGCCCATCCTGGACGAGGCGGGATTCGAGGCGTTGCTGGCCGGCGGGCCGGAAGCGGTCGCCGACCTCATCGAACCGGACCCCCGGGGGTGACGCGCGTTGACGGGGCGGTAGCGGATCCCGCCGGAGTGGGGTAGGGAGGAGATATGTCTCGTCCCCAGCAGGAACTGATCAGTGACTCCCTGGCGCAGCAACTGCAGGATGCCGGGCTGGTCTGGCACCCCGAGGCCGGCGACCACTTCCGGATCCGCGCTCAGGCCCTGACCGAGGACGTGTTCATCCTCTCCCACATGGTGATCGAGGCCCGCGAGTTCGACACCGGCACCGTGCTGCGGTTCAATGGCACCACGGAATGGGCACTGGACAGCGTGGCCAAGGAGGATGCGCTGTGGTTGCCCCGAGAGGACCAGTTGCGCGACCGGCTCGGCGGGGCCTTCGTGCGCTTGGAACGCGTCGGCGACGACTACGAATTGACCACCCGCTCCCATGACGGCGCCGAGGCCACCTACACCGGCCGCACACCCGCCGAGGCCTACGGGCAGGGGCTACTGGACCTGGTGCGCCACGCCGTCGAACCGGCCTGACCCGGCCCGTTCATCCCTGGCTGGCGCGTTCATCCCCGGGCGGCCCGGTCACTCCCGGGCGGCCCGGTCACTCCCGGGCGGGCGAGCCATAGCCACCGCCGCCGGGCGTTTCGATGACGAAGGTGTCCCCGGCGGAAGCGTCCACCGAATCACACCCGGCCATCTCGGTGGTGGACCCGTCGGGATGCTCCACCCAGTGCCGGCCCAGGGCCCCGGGCTGCCCGCCGGCCATCCCGTACGGGGGGATCCGACGGTGTCCGCTGAGCACCGTGACGGTGACGTCCTGGGTGAACTGCAGCCGCCGTCGTCCGCCGTCGCCGCCGCGGAACCGGCCGGCCCCGCCGCTTCCGCGCCGGATCTGGTAGGCATCGACGCGCACCGGCAGCCGCCATTCCAGCACCTCGGGGTCGGTGAGCCAGGAGTTGGTCATATGGGTCTGCACCACGTCGGTGCCGTCGAAACCGTCTCCGGCACCGGAGCCGGAGGACAACGTCTCGTAGTACTGGTGCTCGTCGTTGCCGAAGGTCACGTTGTTCATCGTCCCCGCTCCCTCGGCCTGAACCCCCAGGGCGGCGTACAGCGCGCCGGTGATGGCCTGGGAGGTCTCCACGTTCCCCGCCACCACCGCCGCCGGGTAGGTGGGGGCGAGCATGGACCCTTCGGGGATGATGATCTCCAACGGTTCCAGGCAGCCGTCGTTCAGCGGTATCTCATCGTCGACCAGGGTGCGGAACACGTACAGCACCGCGGCCTTGGCCACCGCTGAGGGGGCGTTGAAATTGGACTCCAGTTGCTCGCTGGTCCCGGTGAAGTCGATCGTGGCGGTGCGGTGCGCAGGATCGGGCGTGATCCGCACGACGATGACGGCGCCGCTGTCCATCTCGTAGGAGTAACTGCCCGCGTCCAGGGCGTCGATCACCCGGCGCACCGCCTCGGCGGCGTTGTCACGGACGTGGCCCATGTAGGCCTGCACCACCTCCGTGCCGAACGTGTCGACCATGGCCCGTAGTTCGGCCACACCGCGCTCGTTGGCTGCGATCTGCGCACGCAGATCCGCCAGGTTCGCCCGGGGGTTGCGGCTGGGGTGGGGACCGGAGGTGAGCAGATCGATGGTCTCGGCCTCCCGCATCCGGCCGTCGGAGACCAGTAGCCAGTTGTCGATCACCACCCCCTCCTCGTCGAGATGACGGCTGAATGCCGGCATCGAACCGGGCGTGATCCCGCCGATCTCGGCGTGGTGGCCCCGGGAGGCGACGAAGAACTGCAGGTCCTGGCCGATGAACACCGGGGTCACCACGGTCACATCGGGCAGGTGGGTGCCCCCGTTGTACGGGTCGTTCAGCGCGAACACCTGCCCGGGACCGATGGTGCCGGCATTGCGGCGCATCACCATCCGGATGCTCTCGCCCATCGAACCCAGATGCACCGGGATGTGCGGGGCGTTGGCGATCAGGTTCCCCTGCGCATCGAAGATCGCACAGGAGAAGTCCAGCCGTTCCTTGATGTTCACCGATTGGGCGGTGCCGCGCAGGCGCACTCCCATCTGCTCGGCGATCGACATGAACAGGTTGTTGAAGATCTCCAGGCGCACCGGGTCGCGTTCGGTGCTCACCCGGACCTCATCGGCGTCGCGTACTGCGCGCAGCAGCAGGTTGCCCGAGGAGGTGGCCCGCGCCGACCAACCGGCCTCGACGACGGTGGTCGAGGTGTCCTCGGCGATGATGGCCGGGCCGTTGACCACCTGGCCGGTCGGCAGGTCCGCGCGCTCGTACAGCGGCACCTGCTGCCAGGCGTCGGTGATGAACATGGGCACCTGAGCGCGCGCCTCGACCGGCGCGCCGGTGGTGGCGCTGTCGCCGTTCGCGGGGTCGCCGTCGACGTCCTCATCCTCGGTGAGTTCGATGCCGGAGGAGACCACGGCCTCCACCGAGACGGCCTCGACGATCACCTCCTTGTCCGACATCAGGAACGAAAAACGCCTGCGGTAGGCGGCCTCGAAGTCGGCGAGCATCTGATCGGCCTGCCCCAGCGGCACCTGCAGGGAGGTGTCGGTACCGGCGTAGCGCAGGTGGGCGCGCGCGTGCACCTCGTCGGCCCCGGCACCCAGTTCCGCGGCGGCCGCCGTGGCCAACTCGCCCGCGATCTGTTCCAGGTGCTCGCTCAGGTCCGCGGCCAGGGGCGCTTCGATGCTGCGCTCGCGCATCGCCGTCAGGTCGGCCAGGCCCATCCCGTAGGCGGACAGCACCCCGGCCAGGGGATGGATGAGCACACGGGTGATCCCCAGTTCATCAGCCACCGCGCAGGCATGCTGGCCACCGGCGCCACCGAACGTGCTCAGGGTGTAGTCGGACGTGTCGTAGCCGCGCTGGATGGAGATCTTCTTGATGGCGTTGGCCATGTTCGCCACCCCGATCTGGCGAAAACCTGCCGCGACCTGCTCGGGAGAGCGCCCGTCGTCGATCCGGGCGGCCAACTCGGCGAACGTGGTGGCCACGATCTCGGTGTCCAGCGGCTGGGTCCCGTCCCCGAACACCCGGGGGAAGAACTCGGCGTGGATGCGTCCGAGCATCACGTTCGCATCGGTCAGGGTCAGCGGGCCCCCGGCCCGGTAACTGGCCGGCCCGGGCCGGGCGCCGGCAGAGTTCGGCCCCACCCGGTAGCGGGAGCCGTCGAAGTGCAGGATCGATCCGCCGCCGGCGGCCACGGTGTGGATGGACATCATCGGTGCGCGCATCCGCACCCCGGCCACCTGGGTCTCGAACTGGCGCTCGTACTGACCGGCGAAGTGCGACACATCCGTGGAGGTGCCGCCCATGTCGAAGCCGATCACCTTGTCGAACCCCGCCGCCTGGGAGGTGCGGGCCATCCCCACGATCCCGCCGGCCGGCCCGGACAGGATGGCGTCCTTGCCGCGGAACGCCTCCGCGGGGGCCAGGCCGCCGCTGGACTGCATGAACGACAACTCGGTGCCGGGCAACTGGTCCTGCACCCCGGCGATGTACCGGTCGATCAACGGGGACAGGTAGGCGTCCACCACGCATGTGTCGGCCCGGGAGATGAGTTTCATCAGCGGGCTGACCTCCGCCGAGGTCGAGACCTGGGTGAAGCCCACCTCGCGGGCGATCTGTGCGGCCTGCTGCTCGTGGACGGGCTCGCGGTAGGAGTGCAGGAATGCGATCGCCACCGCCCGGTAACCCTCAGCGCGCGCGGCTGCGAGTTCGTCTCGCAGCGCCTCGGCCCGGAGCGGCCGCAGCACCTGGCCATCGGCGCCCAGGCGTTCGTCGGCCTCGATCGTGTGGGTGTGCAGGAGCTCGGGCAACACGATCTGTCGGTCGAAGATGCGGGGCCGGTCCTGGTAGCCGATGCGCAACGCGTCGGCGAACCCGGCGGTGATCACCAGCACGGTGGGCTCGCCGCGGCGTTCCAGCAACGCGTTGGTGGCGATGGTGGTGCCCATCTTGACCGCATCGATCCGTTCGCCGGTGGGCAGCAGGCGGCCGATCGCCTCCACGGCGGCGTCGTCGTAGCGTTCGGGGTCCTCCGAGAGCAGTTTGTGGGTGTGCAACTCGCCGTGGCTGTCGCGGGCCACCACGTCGGTGAACGTCCCACCGCGGTCGATCCAGAACTGCCAGCCCATCGCGCCTCCCGGGTCGTGCGATCTCCCGGTTCACCGTAGCGCGGGCGGGGCGGCCCCCGGGGTGTCGGCGTGTGCACGTGCGCTCAGGTGCGACGTTCTTCGGGCAGTGATCACGATCCGGCCCGCGGCCTCATCTCGTTCGACGAACCGCCCGGTGCCGTTGTCGAGCAGGGAGGTCGGGCCGTTCGTGACCGTGACCGACCCGGTGACCTCAGCGCCGTCGACCTCGGCCAGGCTTCCTCCGCCCCAGCGATCCGATGAGAGGCGACGCACTACCCTTCCGGGTCGCTGAGGATCTGCCAGGCGTGGCCGTCGGGGTCGGTGGCCACACCGGTGAAACCCCACGCCTGCTGGGCGGGTTCTGCCAGCACGTCCCCGCCGGCGACACGCATCGCGTCGATGACCTCGATGACGTCCCGGCGCCCGGGCAGGGTCAGGCCGAGCAGGCACTCACTCACGCCTGCAGAGGCGATGTCACGGCCGGGGAGTACCCACCCGAAGCCGCCGGTCGGGATGAACATGAGCCTCGTGCGCTCATCCAGGGAGTACTGCAGCGGCTCGGGGACACCGTCCTGGTCCGGTTCTCCCAGTGGCTGCCAGCCGAAGGCCCGGGCGTAGAACGCCATGGTCGCCGGCCGATCGGCGATGGGCAGGGCGATGAGGACGGCTGACGGCGCAGATGTGGTGGTCACTAGGGCTCCTGAAGGTCGGTGGTTGCGTGGGGTTCAGGTGGCCGGGCCGGGCCGGGCCGGGTACGGCGCTCGTCGCGGTGACCCGGTTGGTCTGTTCGGTGCGCGCCGGCCTGACCGTCCTGGTCGGCATCGGAGGCACCCGGGGCGGGAAGCGGATGCCGGCCGGTCGCTATCAGCAGGATCTCCTTGGCCGGCAGATAGGTGGGGGTGCCCTCGCCGAGGCTGGCCCGGGCGTCGCTGGCGATGAGCTGCCGGCCCGCCAGGTCCACGCCGAAGTAGCCCAGGTTCTGGGAACCGGTCTGGCGCAGCACCAGCGCGATCCGCTCCGGCGGGCAGGACGGCAGCCGGAGCGGTTCGGTGATGTCCAGGCCGTGGATCACGTCATGGCTCAGGGCGCCGAGTTGCCCGCCGCGCGGCGGCCGCCAGGGATGGTGGGTGTTGGCACGCAGACTCTCGAGCAGTTCGGCGTCCGTGAGCCGGGCGGTGTCGGCCCGTGCGGCCCGGTCGGCGTAGCGGTCGAAGTTGAACCGCGATCGGGCCAGCCCGAGGAAGAACGTGGCTGCGCCGATCCGGTAGGGCATCGTGATGTGCGCCACCACCTCCCGGATCCGCCAGCCCGCGCACAGGGAGGGTGCGGCCCACTGCTCCTCGGACAGCGAGGACAGGACGCCTGCGAGACGCTCCCGCTCGGCGTGGGTGTGAGCGGTCAGGTCCTCGGTGGTCATGGTTGGTCTCCTCGGCCAGGTCGGGTGCGTACGGTCACTGCTTGTACGAACCAGACCCGGCGAACTCATCGCGCCCGGCCCCATGCTCCGGTCGTTCCTACGGACCTTCGCCGCCGGGCACGCGCGCCGGCCGACGCGGGCGCCAGTCCCAAGCCAGCCACCACAGACCCCTCGCCCCCCGGCAGGTTCGGTACGTGGTGGAAGGGCGCTGTGCTCTACCGCCCCGCCGCGGACGGCTCGAGGACGTGCGGCAGGCCGAACTCGGCGAACCGCCCCTCGGTGCCCAGGAAGGTCACCATCTCGATGACTTGCCCACCGGCGCTCTCCAGCAGCACCAGCGCGAACGGCCGCAGCACCCCGGTCTCATCGGGCCGGTACTGGCCGACGCCGATCGAGCCGTTGATCGCGATCGGCAGCATCCGGTTCCGGGCGCAGGCGTCACTGGTGCAGATCATGTGGGCGATCTGCGCTCCGCCCGCCACCTGCCAGGCCAACGGTGGCATGGTCTGGACGGCGTCGGCGTGCAGCACCTGGATCATCGACTCGACGTCGTGGCCCTCGAAGGCGTCGATGAAGGCCTGAACCAGTTGTTGCTGCGCCGGATCCGCAGGGTCGGTGATCTCTGCGGGCTGCGGCGCAGCGGCGGCGAGGCGGGCCCGAGCCCGCTGCAGGGCACTGTTCGCGGCGGCGGTCGAGACCTGCAGGACCACCGCGGTCTCCGCGGCCGAGAATCCCAGGACGTCGCGAAGCACCAGGACGGCACGTTGGCGGGGCGTCAGGTGTTGCAGCGCAGCGATATAAGCCAGCCGGACCGTCTCGCGCCGTTCGACCACGTGGCCCGGATCGGTCGCCTCGAAGAGGCGGGCATCGGGCATCGGCTCGACGAACCGTTCCGCGGGCAACGGGGCGTCGAAGGCGGCCGCACCGGCCGATCCCGGGCTCAGGTCCACCGGCAGGGCGCGGCGTGCAGCGGACCGGAGCATGTCCAGGCAGATGTTGGTGGCGATCCGGTGTACCCAGGTGGTCAGCCGGGCCCGGCGCGGATCGAACGTCTCCAGCCGGGTGCTGGCGCGGATGATCGTCTCCTGGACCGCGTCGTCGGTGTCCGCGGCCGCACCGAGCAGGCGGTAGCAGTACCCGGTGAGCGGTCCCCGCAGGGCTTCCACGTCGGCCACCGTGACTGTGTCGACCTTCGCCATCGTGGCGCCGTCCTCCGCTGTGCCTGGTGGCACCGATAATAGCGCCGGGTAGCGGCGGGTGGGCTCAGACCGCTCGGACGATCAGGTAGAGCAGGTAGGCCCCCAGGACCACGAATCCCATCCGGTTGACGATCTCGCGGCGTACCCGCATGGTCCAGGCGACGGCGACCGCGGCCAGCAGCACCCAGATCGCCGGTGTGCCCCAGCGCAGGGCGGTGCCCAACGCACCCGGGCGCTCAGCACCGGCCGGCCCGGCCACGGCGAAGAACGTCGCGACGGCCAGGCACGCCAGGACCGCCGTCGCGCCCACCGGCACCCGGTGGCGCTCGGTGAAGGTGACCGGCGCCTCGGTGGTCTCCGAGTCGGTACCTGTGGTCTCCGGGGTGAGGCCGGCATCCTCGGCGCTGCCAGCAGCCCCACCGGACCCAGCAACCCCACCGGGCTCAGCAACCCCACCGGGCTCCGCCGGGCTAACACCGGGCTCGGCGGGTCGACCACCGGGCTCGGTGGAATCGGGGGAGAGGTGCCGCTCGCCGTCGTCGGGGGTGCCGGGGTGACTCATCCGCACCAGGGTAGCCGCGCACGGGAGCACCCCCGATGCTCGGTAGACTCGCGACCATGTCCACCCTCAATACCGCCGAGGTGGCGCGCCTTGCCGCGCTCGCCCGGATCGACCTGACCGACGCCGAGACCGACCGCCTGGCTGGTGAGCTCGACGTGATCGTGCAGGCGGTGGCCAAGGTGTCGTCCGTGGCCGGCGACGACGTCCCGGTCACCAGCCACCCGATCCCGCTGACGAACGTGTTCCGTGAGGACGAGATCACCCAGACCCTCGACCCCGATGAGGTGCTGTCCCAGGCGCCGGCGCAGGAGAACCAGATGTTCGCCGTCCCGCAGATCCTGGGAGAGGACGCATGAGCGAGGTGTTCGGACTGACCGCGGCGGACCTTGCCCACCGTCTGGGCGCTGGGGAGATTTCCAGCGTCGAGGCCACCCAGGCGCACCTGGACCGGATCGCTGCGGTGGAGGAGGAGATCCACGCGTTCCTGAACGTCAACACCGACGAGGCGCTCGCCGCCGCCGCCGATGTGGACGCCCGCCGCGGGCGCGGTGAGGACCTTCCGGAACTGGCCGGGGTGCCGGTCGCCGTCAAGGACCTGGTGGTCACCAGGGGACAGGTCACCACCGCGGGGTCGCGAATGCTGCAGGGCTGGGTGCCGCCCTACGACGCCACGATCGTGCAGAAACTGCGTGCCGCCGGGATGCCGATCCTGGGCAAGACGAACATGGACGAGTTCGCCATGGGCTCCTCCACCGAGCACTCCGCGTTCGGGCCCACCCGCAATCCGTGGGACACCAGCCGCATTCCCGGCGGGTCCGGCGGCGGTTCGGCCGCGGCGGTCGCCGCCTTCCAGGCTCCACTCGCCGTCGGCACCGACACCGGTGGTTCGATCCGCCAGCCCGCCGCCGTCACCGGCACCGTGGGGGTCAAGCCCACCTACGGCTCGGTGTCCCGGTACGGACTGGTCGCGCTGGCCTCCAGCCTGGACCAGGCCGGGCCGTGCGCACGAACCGTCCTGGACGCGGCACTGCTGCACGATGTGATCGCCGGGCACGACCCGCTCGACGCCACCTCCTTGCCCGAGCCCGCGCAGCCCTACGCCGACGCAGCCCGTGCGGGCGCCGCGAACGCGGACCTGACCG
Source organism: Pseudactinotalea sp. Z1732 (assembly GCF_049724975.1). Taxonomy (NCBI): domain Bacteria; kingdom Bacillati; phylum Actinomycetota; class Actinomycetes; order Micrococcales; family Cellulomonadaceae; genus Pseudactinotalea; species Pseudactinotalea sp. Z1732. Next base: position 164,658 of record NZ_JBMPQC010000004.1, read on the forward strand.
GCCTGCGCGTCGGCGTGGTGCGTGAACTGGGCGGCGAGGGCTACCACCAGGGTGTGCGGGACCGGTTCAGCGAGTCCCTGGACCTCCTGGTGGCCGCCGGGGCGGAGGTCGTGGAGGTCTCCTGCCCCCATTTCGATGCGGCGCTGGCGGCCTACTACCTGATCCTGCCCTCGGAGGCCTCCTCCAACCTGGCCCGCTTCGACGGGATGCGTTACGGCCTGCGGGTGGAACCGTCCGAGGGGCCCGTCACCGCCGAGCGGGTGATGGCAGCCACGCGTGGTGCCGGGTTCGGCGCGGAGGCCAAGCGACGGATCATCCTGGGCACCTACGCGCTCTCCGCCGGGCACTACGACGCCTACTACGGCAGCGCCCAGAAGGTGCGCACCCTGATCCAACGCGACTTCGCCGCCGCGTTCGAGCAGGTGGACGTGCTGGTCTCCCCGACCACGCCGACCACGGCGTTCCGGCTGGGTGAGAAGGTGGACGATCCGATGGCGATGTACCTCAACGACGTCGCGACCATCCCGGCGAACCTGGCCGGGATCCCGGCCCTGTCGCTGCCCTCCGGCTTGGCCGAGGATGACCTGCCGGCCGGGTTCCAGATTCTCGCCCCGGCCCGGGCCGACGCCAGCCTGTACCGGGTCGGCGCGGCCCTGGAGGCCCACCAGCTCAGCGCGTGGGGTGGCCCGTTGATCGACCGAATCCGTTCCGTGGAGGCCGGCGCATGAGTTCCGACATCAGCACCCAGGACCTGCTGGACTACGACGACGCCACCGGCCGCTTCGACCCCGTGCTGGGCATCGAGGTGCACGTCGAACTGGGTACCGCCTCGAAGATGTTCGACGGTGCCCCGGCCCACTTCGGCGCGGAGCCGAACACCGCGATCACGCCGGTCTCGGCCGGCCTGCCCGGGGCGTTGCCCGCGCTGAATCGCAAGGCGGTGGAGTATGCGATCAAGATCGGACTGGCGCTGAACTGCACGATCGCCGAGGTGTGCTGGTTCGACCGGAAGAACTACTTCTATCCCGACATCCCGAAGAACTTCCAGACGTCCCAGTCCGACATGCCGATCGCCTATGACGGCTACCTGGATGTGGAACTGGCCGACGGCACCGTGGTGCGCGTGGAGATCGAACGGGCGCACATGGAGGAGGACGCCGGGAAGAACACCCATAGAACAGCGGACGGCCGCAGCAGTCGAATTTCGGGCGCGACCCACTCCCTGGTGGACTACAACCGGGCCGGCATCCCGTTGGTGGAGATCGTCACCCGGCCCATCACCGGCGTCGGTGACCGCGCACCCGAGGTGGCCAGCGCCTACGTGCGCATGCTGCGGGACATCTTCGTGGCGCTGGGCGTCTCGGAGGCCCGGATGGAGCGGGGAAACGTGCGCGCCGACGTGAACCTCTCGTTGCGCGCCGACGCCGATGCGCCCCTGGGTACCCGCACCGAGACCAAGAACGTCAACTCCTTCCGTTCCATTGAACGGGCGGTGCGCTACGAGGTCTCCCGTCAGGGTGCGGTGCTGGCCGGTGGCGGCACGGTGGTGCAGGAGACCCGCCACTTCCACGAGGACACCGGAACCACCTCCTCGGGGCGGATCAAGTCCGATGCGGAGGATTACCGCTACTTCCCCGAGCCGGACCTGGTGCCGGTGGCCCCGTCGCGGGAGTGGATCGCCGAGATCGCCGCGAGCCTGCCGGAGCTGCCGGCCCTGCGTCGTCGCCGGTTGCAGTTCGAATGGGGTTTCGCCGACGAGGAGATGCGCGATGCCATCAACGCCGGCGCGGTGGACCTGATCGAGCACACCGTGGCCGCCGGGGCGCCCCCGGCGGCGGCGCGGAAGTGGTGGATGGGCGAGTTGGCGCGCAAGGCCAAGAACGACGGCGTGGAGCTGGCCGACCTGGATGTCACCAGTGCGCAGATCGCCCAGCTGCAACAGTTGATCGACGCCGGGCGGATCAACGACAAACTCGCCCGCCAGGTACTCGAGGGAGTCCTGGCCGGGGAGGGTGACCCGGAGCAGGTGCTGACCGACCGCGGTCTGGGGGTAGTCTCCGAGGACGGCCCGCTGCTGGAGGTCATCGACGCCACCCTGGCCGATCAGCCCGACATCGCCGAGAAGATCCGGTCGGGCAACATGGGCCCGATCGGTGCGGTGATCGGTGCGGTGATGAAGGCCACCCGGGGGCAGGCCGACGCCGGGCGAGTGCGCGAACTGGTGATGGAGCGCGTGCGGGGCTGACCAGCCCGCACACCCGGGCCTACACCAGTCCGGCCTCCCGGGCCAGGATCGCCGCCTGGGTCCGGGAGGTGCAGCCCAGCTTGGACAGCACCCGGGACACGTGGGTCTTGGTGGTCGCGGTGGAGATCGTCAGGGTCGCGCAGATGTCGGCGTTCGACATCCCTCGCCCCAGACACGTCAGCACGTCCCGCTCCCGCTCCGTCAACTCGGCCGGCCAGGCCGGTTCGGGCTCGGTATCCCGGGCGGTGCGGGCCTCGACGAATGCCTCGAGCAGGCGCCGGGTGACCTCCGGGGCCAGGACCGCCTCCCCGGCGGCGACCCGTCGCACCGCGTCGAGCAGCGCCTGGGCCTCGACCGACTTCAGCAGGAACCCGGCTGCACCGGCCCGCAGCGCCCCGTCGACGTACTCGTCCAGGTCGTAGGTGGTCAGCACCAGCACCTCGGCCAGACCCCGGGAGGTGATCTGCTCGGTGGCGCTGACCCCGTCGGTTCCGGGCATCCGCAGATCCATCAGCACCACATGGGGACGCAGCGAGCGGGCATTGGCCACCGCCGCGGCGCCGTCCCCGGCCTCGCCCACCACCTCGATGTCCTCGGCGGCGGAGAGCATCAACCGCAGGCCGGAGCGGATCGCGGCGTGGTCATCGACCAGAAGCACCCGGATCGTCATGACGGCGCCGTCAGTGGAAGGTCGGCCCGGACCTGCCATCGGCCATCGCCGGTCTCCTGCCATCCGGCGGTGAGGGAGCCGTCGAGCATCTCGGCCCATTCCCGCATGTGCGTCAGACCCACACCGGGGCCGGTCCCGGTTGGATCCACCCCGATCGGCGCGTCGGCGGGCGTACTGTCCACCTGGACCTGCAGCGCGTCACCGTTTCGATGGATGGCGACGCCGGCTCGCCCGCCCGGGCAGTGCTTGACGGCGTTCGTCAGCGCCTCCTGCACGATGCGATAGGCAGCGTGCTCGGTCTCGGTGGGAAGTTCGCGGACGTCCTCCTCCTCCAGCCGCAGGTGCGCATCCAGGCCGGTGGCACGCGCCTGTTCGACGAGGCCCGGCAGTTCGGCCAGACGCGCCGGTGGGCTGGTACCACCCCCGCCCTCCCGCAGCAGCAGCACCATCGATCGCATCTGCTTCAGGGCAGCGAGGCTGGCGGACCGGATATCGGTCAGGGCTCGCCGCTCCCGAACAGGATCGGGTGCCCGAGCGGCGCCTGCCGGTTGCAGGGCTGCCTCGGAATGGATCGCGATCGCGGACAGATTGCTGGACAGCCCGTCGTGCAGGTCCCGGGCCATCCGGGCGCGTTCGTCCTGAAGTGCCTGGGAGTGGCGCAGTTCCGCCAACCGTTGCAGATCCCTCGCCCGGGCCGAGGCGAGTTCGGTCAACCTCTTCTGCTGGCGCACGGACATGCCCCACCACAGGGGCGTGCCCAGCAGCGCGAACAACTGGATGAACGTCCACAGACTCACCTGCAGGTTGCCGGTCACGATGAAACTGGCGACGGCTCCGGCGCCGATCACCCCGCCAACCGTGGTCAGCAGGCGCCGTGGCGCCGTCGGGCCGCTGTGCAACACGGCCGAGTAGAGGGCGTCGAAGAGCACCAGGACCATGCCGATCGAGCCACCGAACCAGACGTCGACGGCGAGTATCGGCAGCGTTGCCAACAATGCCGCGACCGGATGGCGCCGCTTGCCCAACAGCACCGTCGCGCCCAGGAGCAGCGGAAGGGCGTGCCACCACGATGACGGCGGCGGTTCCTGCCACGCGAGCGGGACAGGCCGGGTGAGTCCGAGCGCGATGGTGGCCAGCCCCACCAGGGCGACCCCAGCCGACTCGGTGACGCTGGCTCGCCACGGCGTGCCCCGCAGCCGGCGGTGCCAGTACCTCAGGAGCGACCTCACGCTTCCATCCCAGCACATCGGTGCCGCGGCGTGGTCGGCCGAAAGGATGACGCCGGCGGACCCAGATGGTCCGAAGGCCCGACGCGGCGGCCAGCACTGACCCGCAACCGTGGACCCATGACGCTCGCCCTGGCCGCCGGCCTGCTGCTGCTCGCCCTGATCGACTCCACCAGTTTCGGCACACTGCTCATCCCGTTGTGGTTGATGCTCAGCCCCGGACGGGTGCGCCCGGGCCGTACACTGCTGTTCCTCGGTGTGGTGGCCGGTTTCTACTTCCTGCTCGGCATCGGGCTGAGCGCAGGGTTGGCCTCCCTGCTGGAGATGGGGAACGGGTGGGCCGAGCACCCCCTCGTGGTGCGGGGGCAGTTCGCGATCGGGGCGGCACTGCTGGTCGGGAGCTTCTTCATCGGTGGGAAGAAGGATCCGGATGCGCCCAGCCGGGGTCGGCTGATGCGCTGGCGGGAGCGGGCGATGGGGGAGGACGGCGGGTCCGGTGCGCTGGTGGCATTGGCCCTGGGTGCGGCGGCCCTGGAGGTCGCCACGATGCTGCCCTACCTGGGCGCGATCGGGTTGTTGTCCGCCTCCGACCTCGCTCCCGCCGCCATGGTGGCGGCCCTTGCGGTCTACTGCCTGGTGATGATCACACCGGCGCTGGTGCTCCTCGGTGCCCGCGTGGTGCTGCGCCACCGGATCGAGGGTATTCTGCAGCGCTTCGCCGACTGGATGGAACGCAGCGCCGGTGAGGCCACGGGCTGGATCGTGGGGATCGTGGGGTTCCTGCTCGCCCGCGATGCCGTGACCCGGATGCCGGAGATTCTTGACTTCCTGGACAATCTCGGCTGAGTCCGGGGCCCGGCGTGGTCCAGGCGATCCTCCGCCCGGATGCGCCGGCCCGGCGAGCACCGGGCCGGCCGGCACGCTCAGGCCGGGGCGTCGCCCAGGTCCAGTACCGGAACCCGTACGCCACCGTGGCGAGCGGACTCCCACGCAGCGATCCCGGGCAGGGTGAACCGGGCTGCGGTCCAGGCATTCACCGGCGGGTGGGTACCGGAGCGCACGGCCTTGACGAAGTCGTCGGCCAGGAAGTGGTGGGAGCCCTCGTGGCCGTTCGGGGCGCCCTCGAACTCCTTGGGCAGTCGGCTGCGGTCCTGTACCGGTGCGGTACCGGAGGAGAAGGAGTGGCGCAGTGCCTCATCGATACCCTCCAGTTCGCCCTCGGGGACCTGGCCCTGGTGGGTGCGGAACAGCGGAGAGATGTCCTCGATCACGTTCCGGTCCGACAGTGAAGCGCCGTTGGAGGTCTGCTCCATCACCGCGTCGGTGCCGTAGAACCGGAACCGGGACTCGTGCACGTGTGCGGGATGACCCACCCGGCGGAACTCATTGGTGCGCATCACCCCGCCGTCGGCCAACTCGAAGTGAGCGCTCATGTTGGAGAAGTCGTTGTCGAACATCGACACCGACTTGTCGAACACCCCGTCGTCACGGTCGTCGACCACACCGATGCAACTGACCGAGGTGGCATAGGTGGGCAGCGCGCCCAGCACACCACCGACGGCGTGGGTCGGGTAGAGCATGGGGGGGAAGGAGGCGGTGCGCTTCCAGTTCTCACCGCCGCTGAACTGGTAGGCGGCGTAGAAGCCGTTGTCCATGTCGTGCACGTAGTCGCCCTCGGAGTAGAAGACGCGCCCCATCTCACCGGAGCCGATCTTCTCCCTGGCCCACCACACCGCGGGGTTGTAGTAGCTGGTCTCACCCATCATGTAGATGCGGTCGCCGCCGGCGACCTCGGCGACGATCGCCTCGATCTCGGAGGACTCGATGGCCATCGGCACCGAGGAGTAGACGTGCTTGCCGGCCTGCAGGGCGGCCAGGGCCATCTGCCCGTGAGTCCACCGCTGGGTGAAGATCGCCACCGCATCCACATCGGAGGCCAGCACCTCGTCGAAGTCGGCGAAGGTGCCGGCCAGGTCGTACTTGCTCAGGTACTCGGCGGCGCGCTCGGCCACCACGTCGGTGACGTACACCTCGCTCACCTCGGGGTGGAGCTGCCACAGGGTGGCGAAACTCCCGGCGAACTGTCCCGCACCTACGATCGCAATCTTCACTGCCACGTCCCTCTCGGTCGATTCTGTCCGGTCGATCACCGCCGACTGGCTGTCGCCACCGCCGATGCACTGGTCCCAGCGGGTCCCACAGGACAGGATAGGCGGATGACTCACGTCGACCTCACCACGGCGGACTCGCCCCGGCCGGGCGGTACCCCGACACCGGACAGTCCCGACCCAGGAGCGGGTGTCATCGAACTTCCGATCGGGCCCGACCACCCGGTCGGGCCCCTGGTCGTGGTGGCCCCGGACACCTTCAAGGGGTCGCTGAACGCCAAGTACGTGGCCCAGCACATCGCGCTCGGGTTGCACCGCGCCCTGGAGGACGTGGAGGTGCAGATGGTACCGATGGCCGACGGTGGGGAAGGCACGCTGAGTGCCGTCCTGGTAGCCAATCTGCAACCTGTTCGCGTGCGGGTGAGCGGACCGTTCGGCGAGCCGGTCGAGGCGATGTACGCCACTGACGGGCGCCGGGCGGTGATCGAACTTGCCCAGGCCGCTGGGCTGCACCTGAGCCCGGCCGATGCCGACGCAGCCCAGCAGGGCAGCACCATCGGGGTGGGGGAACTGATCGCCCACGCCCTGGACTCCGGGGTGCAGGAGCTGGTGCTGGCGGTGGGCGGCTCGGCCACCACCGATGGCGGCGCCGGGATGCTGCAGGCCCTGGGCGCCCGGCTGCACGGGCTCACCGGTCCCGGTGGTGCGGCGCTGCGGGATCTGCACCGGGTGGACCTGAGCGGGTTGCACCCGCGCCTTGCCGAGGTCGGGATCACCCTGGCCGCCGACGTCGACAACCCGTTGCTGGGACCCAATGGTGCGGCTGCGGTCTACGCCCCGCAGAAGGGTGCCGGCCCGGACCAGGTGGCGGCGCTGCAGGCGGGCCTGACTCGCTGGGTGCAGGCGCTGGAGGAGGCGGGTGTGGACGCCTGGGCAACGGCGCAGGCTGCCGGGGCGGGCGCAGCCGGGGGGACGGGCTTCGCCGCACTGGTGCTCGGGGCGCGCCGCCGTCCAGGGGTGGAGGTGGTACTGGAACTGGTGGAGTTCGAGCGCAAGGTGCGTGGGGCCGACCTGGTCATCACCGGGGAGGGCAAGTTGGACAGCCAGTCGCTGGCCGGCAAGGCTCCCGTGGGTGTGGCTGCGGCCGCTACCGACGCGGCGGTGGTCAGCGTGGCCATCGCCGGAGTGAACGAGTTGACCGAGGAGGAGGTCGAACAGGCCGGGTTCAGCGGGGTCTACGCACTCAGTGACCTCGAGCCGGACCTGGAACGCAGCAAGGCCCGGGCCGGTGAACTGCTGGAGCGGGTCGCCGCCCGGATCGCGGCTCGCCACCTGTGGACCGACCTGGATCAGTGAACCCCGAGCACCGGCTCCGAGGTGGGCGGACAGACGAACCGGCCCGCACCAGGTGCTGGTGCGGGCCGGCCGTGACCGGGGTCAGCGGAGCCAGGAGTTCTTTTGCACGAACCCCTTGTTGGCCCACCACTTGCCCAGGCCCCAGGTGTCCCCGGACAGGGTGAGGGCTGCGATGATCAGCAGCAACGCCTCGTGCCAGTGGGAAGTCAGAATCGGGTTGGTCGCCGCCCCGGCAACGGGGAAGGTAGCCAGCCACATGAACACCATCAGGGCCGTTCCGGTGATGGCGGCGATACGCAGTCCGGCACCGGCGATCATCGCCACGCCGATGCCCAGCAGACCGAGCATGAACAGCACGTCACCGAAGGCGTTCTGGAAGAGGGAGAAGAATCCTCCGGTGAAGTTCTCGATTCCGCCGATGAATCCCTGTGCCGGTGTGCCGCCATTGATCCAGGCGCGTTCGGCCGGGGTGGCATAACTCAGCCCGAAGAGTTTGTCGAGGAAGGCCCACAGGAACGTGAAGCCAATGACGATGCGGCTGACGGCGAGCACCTTGCGCAGGCCGGGCCGGGTCACGATGTCCTCTTGGGTGGTGAGGTGGACGTTCGGTACCTTTTCGGTGGTAGTCATGGGACTTTCCTTCTGGTTGGGAGTTCCGTGTGGTGGACCTCGCTGATCACGAGTATTCCGAATAGGCAGCCGGTTCTCGCGGGCCGAAGGTCCCGGATTCCTCGATACACCTCACGGGACTTGCACCTGACACTGTGTGAGGGTTCAGGGTGGGAGTTGCCATGAACATTTCGGACTTCGCCAGGGCCGGCCGGATATCGGTTCGGATGCTGCGCCACTACGACCACATCGGGCTGCTCACCCCTGCCCACGTCGACGCCCGCACCGGGCACCGGACCTACGCGCCCGAGCAACTACCGCGGCTGCACCGGCTGCTCGCCCTGAAGACGTTGGGGTTCTCCCTGGCCCAGGTGGGGGAGATGTTGGAGGCCGGCGTGGACCTGCAGCGCTTGCGGACCATGTTGGCCGCGCGTCGCGACGAACTGAATCGGCAGGTCCGCGCCGACCGGCACCGGTTGGCGCGGGTGGAGGCGAGGCTGGCCCTGCTCCAGGAAGAACCACCGATGAACACCTCGATCACCACCACGACGGCGGCCGCCATGCACCTGGCCGCCGTGACCGATGAGCACCCCGGTCCCGATCGCGGCTCGGCTGTGGCGATGATCGAGCCCCTGTTCACCCGCGCTTCGGACCTCGCCGACGAAGCAGGGATCGACCGGATCAAGCCGGTGGGGTACTACCCGCACCGGGCCGGCGGGGTGCACCTGGCAACGGGATTCGAGATCGGGCCGGACGAGGCGGCGGTCGGGGCGGCCGTCCTGGCCGGACTGGAGGTCGTCGAGGTGCCGCCGGCCACGGTGGCCACCCTGCTGCACGTGGGGGAGATGTCCGAGATCGGGTCGACGTATGCCGAACTGGGCCGGTGGGCCGGCGAACGGGGTGTACTGGGCCCGTGCACCTGGCGTGAGGTGTACCTGGAGGCTGACGGCACCGACCAGTCCGACTGGGTGGTGCAGGTGCAACTGGAACTTGCCCAGGAAGTCGTAGCGCCCGGCGCCGAGTGATCCGCCGCCCGACCCCTGCCCGGGGCCCGCAGCCCGGCAGCCCGGCAGCGGGGACCGGGACCAGGTCCATCCTCACGCCCGCCGACGGTAGGCCACCAGGGCCAGCGGGAAGAGCACCACCAGGAAGATGCCGGCCCAGAGCAGGGTCATCAGAACGGGTTCGGCGGCGGGTCCGCCGAGCAGTAGCGCCCGGCTGGCCTCGATAGCGTGACTGACCGGGTTGATTCCGGCCCAGGTCTGCAGCCAGGCCGGCATCGTCTCCATCGGGGCCGCCATGTCGGTGCCGAACACCAGCGGGAAGGGCAGCAGGAATCCGACCGTGGCCACCACGGTCTCCTCCCGGAGCAGCACGGCGACCGCGACGGCCAGCCAACTGAGTGCGAAGCCGAAGATCATCGCCACGCCCACGCCGGCCAGCGTGGAGAGGACTCCGGTCTGCACGCGGAATCCGAGCAGAAAGGCCAGCCCGAACAGGATCAGCACCGCCACGAGGTAGCGGACCCCGTCGCCGAGGACCGAGCCGATCAGCGGTGCCGACCGTCCGATGGGCAGGGCTCGGAACTGGTCGAAGATGCCCTTCTTCATATCGATCACGAGGTTCATTCCGGTGGCGGTCTGCCCGACCAGGATGGTGGTGAGCACCAGGATTCCGGGCAGGACGTACTGCAGGTATTCCCGGGTCGAACCGGCGACGGCACCTCCGAAGAGGTAGACGAACAGGACCAGGAACATCACCGGCAGGATCAGCGCATCCAGCAGCAGGCCCGGGTTGCGCCCGGTCTTCGTCAGGCTGCATCCGGCGAGGACCAGACTGTGGCGGGCCAGTGGCCACCGCCGCCGGTGGCCCAACCCAGCGAACCGGGGCTTGCCGGCCGGAGTGCGCTCGTGCGGGTCCGACGGCATCGCCGGTAGTGGTGCGGCGTTGGTGGTGTTGGTCATGGTGCTGTTCCTGCCTTGGATTCGGTGTGTGCGCGGGCGCTGCCGCCGGTGAGGGTGAGGAAGACCTCATCGAGGGTGGGTAGCCGCAGCGCCAGCTCGGAGACCTCAACATCTGCGGCCCGCAGATGGTGAACGATCCGGGCGAATTCGTCCTCGCCGTTCACGGGAACCGTCAGCACGCCGCGGCCGGTCCGGTCAGGGGCGTGGCCGGTGAGGTGCTGGACTGTGTCGGCGGCGACCTCGGTCATGGTGGGATCTCGCGGCTGGATGACGGCGATCTGGCCGCCGACGAGGTGTTTCAGGCCGGCCGGGGTGTCGTGGGCGATCACGCTCCCGTGGTCGATCACGGTGATCTCGTCGGCGAGCGCGTCCGCCTCTTCCAGGTACTGGGTGGTCAGCAGCACGGTGCACCCGTCGGCGGCCAGGGATCGGATGGTGCGCCACAGGTCCTCGCGCTTTCCCGGATCCAGCCCGGTGGTCGGCTCGTCGAGGAACACGATCCGCGGACGGCCCACCAGGCTTGCGGCCAGGTCGAGGCGGCGGCGCATGCCGCCGGAGTAGGTGCGGACCCGGCGCATCGCGGCATCACTCAGGCCGAACTGCTCGAGCAGGGCGGCGGCCCGGGCCCGCGCCTGGGCAGCGGTGAGGTCGAGCAACTGTCCCAGCAACCGGAGATTCTCCGTGCCGGTGAGGTCCTCATCGACGGCCGCGTACTGCCCGGTGAGCCCGATCATCCGCCGTACGTGGGCCGCCTCGGTCGCCACGTCCATGCCACCGACAAGGGCCCGTCCGGAGTCCGCCCGCAGCAGTGTGGCCAGCACCCGGATGAGGGTTGTCTTACCCGCACCGTTTGGTCCGAGCACACCGAGCACGGTTCCCCAACGGGCCCGCAGGTTCAGGCCGGCCAGGGCGGTCGTGGTGCCGAAGCCCTTGACCAGGTCCTCGGTCTGGAATGCATAGGTCATACCTTCACCTGATCCACATCGACGGGGCGGCGCGGGGCGAACACCTGATCGGGGTCGTACTCGCGTGTGATCTGCTCGAGCCGGCGCAGGGTCCGGTCCGGGTAGGCGGCAGCGATCGCCGCCGCCGACGCGGAGGACTGGAAGTTCACGTAACTACCGGTCCCGTGCCGGGCGACGGCGTCCCAGCTGTGGATCCGGGTTGGCGCCGCGGCCCCGGGACCGGCGCTGAACCGCACGGCGATCGCCAGCGCCTCGGCCGACCGGTGATGGAATGCCGTGGCCTCGTGCGGTACGCGGGCGAATGCGCCGCCCAGGGCGCGCATGGTCAGGATGGTCGGGGCAGCAGCGAAGACACCGGCGACCTCGGCGAGCACGGCATCGCTGAGGTCCGGAAGGAACGCGTTGTCCAACGTCACCTGCATCCCCGGCGGATGATCGACATCCCGGAGGACATCGGCGTAGGGGCGCACGTCGACGTCATCCTGCACCACCGTGCCCAGGCCCGGGAGGGCGGTGAGGGTGGCTCCGGCCTCCTCCCGGCTGCCGGCGAAGCACAGTTCCAGCACCCCCGCGGCGGGCTGATCGCCCATGGCGGGCATCAGGGTGAGGACCGTGGTCAGACGTTCGTCCGCGCCGCGCTGGAACTCACGCCAGCGGCCGAGCAGGGCCAACGGGTCCTCGAGGGCGTAGGTCACGGTGCCGAAGACGACGTTCGCCACCGGCTGGGCGACGAAGTCGAACCGGGTGACGACGCCGACGGTGCCGCCACCCCCGCGCACGGCCCAGAAGAGGTCGGCGTGCCGCGTCGCCGACACCTGGCGGATGTGGCCGTCGGCGGTGACGAGTTCGGCGCCCACCAGACTGTCGATGGCCAGGCCGTAGCGACGCACCATCCAACCGATCCCGCCCCCGAGGGTCAGCCCGCCGACGCCGACGCTGCTGGTGTCGCCGGACGTCAGGGCGAGGCCGAAGGGACGTAGTTCCTCGGCGACCTGACCCCAGCACGCACCGCCACCGACCCGCACCAGCCGTGCGGTCACGTCGACCTCCACACCGTGCATCGCGCGCAGGTCGAGCAGTAGGCCGTGATGCGGGGTCGTCACCCCCGCGGTGCTGTGTCCACCGGCCCGCACGGTCAGGGGGAGTCGATGGGCGCGGGCGAACCGGATGGCACGGGTGACCTCGCGCGCCGTGCGCGGCCGTACGATCAACTCGGGACTGCCCTGGCCCAGCATCGTTGTGGCGGCGTCGGCATAGCCGGCCTCACCCGGGCGCAGGACGTCCAGGTCGTTCAACGTGGCATCGGTGGTCATGCTGTTCTCCTCCTCGGTGTGCGGGTACGTGTCGAGCCAACCCGCTGCGGACTGCGCCGTCGTCGGCTGCCGGGCGACACCTCGAACCGACCCGGGCGGAGCGTCGCGGGTGCCGGCGTACTCCGCTGGGCGCAGGCCGGGGCTACTGCGCAGGGAGGACGAAAGGACTGGTGCCCCTCGCTACAGTTCCCGGATGAAGACCGATCGGGGCTGGAAACGGTTCTACGCCACCGGGTGGCTGGTCGCGGCCGTGGTCGGCGCGGTCGGCTTCACCGAGTGGTTGCAGCGGGTGCGCGCCGTCGAGGAGAAGCTGGCCGAGTCCGAGCGGGCCCGGCAGGCCGTGGTGCAACGGGTGGCGGCCGAGGAGCGGCTGCGCATCGCCCGTGAACTGCACGACTCCCTCACCCACAGCATCTCGGTGATCAAGGTGCAGTCCGGCGTGGCCGCGCACCTGGCCCGCAAGCGCGGTGAGGAGGTGCCCGAGGCACTCACGACGATCCAGGAGGCGGCCGGTGACGCTGCCCTGGAGCTGCGGGAGACCCTGGGGATCCTGCGCCGCGACGGCGAGCACAATGGCCGCGGTGCGGGCGAGTTGCGCCGTCTCGTCGAGAGTGCCCGTGCTGCCGGCCTGCAGGTCGAGCTCGAGGTGATCGGGCTCGCCCGCGTCTTGCCCTACGAGGTGGACGCGGCCATCTACCGGATCGCACAGGAAGCGTTGACCAACGTCTCCCGGCACGCTGGTCCGACCACGGTGCGGGTGCGGCTCTGCTACGACGATGCGCAGGTGAGGCTGCAGGTCGACGACGACGGGTTGGGGCACGACGGGGTGCCGGCGAGCGCGGGGCTGGGCCTGAGGGGGATGCGTGAGCGCACCGCCGCGCTCGGGGGTCGGCTCGTGGCGCGGGGGCAGCCGGACGGGGGCTTCACGGTTCGGGCCGAACTTCCCGACCGCTCCGTGGGGGCACGCCGATGATCAGCATCGTCCTGGTCGACGACCAACCCCTGATCAGGACCGGGATACGCGCGTTGCTCGACGCCGAGGACGGCTTCTCCGTCGTCGCCGAGGGCGGGGACGGACGGGAGGCGGTGGCGCTGGCGCTCGAGCACCGGCCCGACCTGATCGTCATGGACATCCAGATGCCGCTGATCGACGGGATCGAGGCTACCCGGCGGATCGCGGCGCGGACGGAACTGACCGCCACCCGGGTGGTGATGCTGACCAACTTCGGGCTGGACGAGCACGTGTTCGCCGCCCTCCGGGCCGGTGCGGCCGGATTCCTGGTCAAGGACACCGAACCGGCCGACCTCGTGCAGGGGCTGGGGGTGCTGGCCGCCGGCGAGTCGCTGCTCTCCCCGGCCATCACCCGGACCCTCATCAGCGAGTTCGTCTCCCGGCCGTCCACGCAGATCTCGACCGAGGCCGTGCGGTACCTGACGAGCCGCGAGCGAGAGGTCGTGGCCCTGGTCGGGCACGGCCTGAGCAACACCGAGATCGCCGATCACCTCGTGGTCAGCCCCACCACGGCCAAGACCCATGTGAGCCGTGCGATGGCCAAGGTGCACGCCCGCGACCGGGCCCAACTGGTGGTGTTCGCCTACGAGGCAGGTTTGGTGGCGCCCCGGGAGTCGCGTACCTGACCGAGGCGCGCCGGTGCGTGCGCCCGGATGCCTCCGGGCGGGCAGGGGCGACGACGACGAACGCCCTGGGTGCGCGAGGCACCCAGGGCGTTGTGATCAGCGAGCCCGGGCCGGCTGACGTCGTCGGCCCCGGCGCGGGCACTACCGGGAGGGTTCGGCCTCGCGCTCCTTGGCGGCCGGTGCGGCACCCGCGGGTTCGTTCGCGACCAGGGCGAAGCCGATCCGGCGCATGCCCCAGGCCACCACGATGAACACCACGCCCAGGCCGATCACCAGCGCGGACACCCCGTAGGCCAGCACGGAGGTGAACAGCGAGGCGCGCAGGAACGAGGCGTTCATGACCGAGTCGCGCTGGGCCTGCAGTTCCTCGTGCTCGGCCGTGCCCGGCTCGACGTCACGCATCGCGCTGCCCAGTTCGGCGTAGGTGCGGCCCTCGGTGCCGGCCAGTGCGTGCTCGTTGATCACATCCGCCTGGGCGTAGGCGGTCAGCGGGCCGCGCACCTCCTCCCCGGCGAACCAGCGGGCGTCCCCGGGGATGGTGATGTTCTCATCGTTCAACTGCGAACTGACCATTCCCCAGGTGGTCGCCCCGGCGGCGATGAAGGCGATGCCGAAGGCCAGCAGGATGACTCCCAGGACCTTGGTGGCTTTGAAAGAACGAACGACTGCGGACATGGTGACCTTCTCAATCTGTCGTGGTGGTGTGATCACGTTGGTTCGATCCTGGTCCATTCGCGACCGGGAAATCTGGGCCGGAAGTCCCGGCCCGACTATGACCCAGAGCACATTAGACTGGCCGGCATGACTGCCCCCACCAGTGATAGTTCCAGATCCCAGGCCCCCGATTTCAAGCCCCGGAGCCGTGTCGTCACCGATGGCCTGGAGGCCACCGGAGCGCGCGGGATGCTCCGGGCGGTGGGTCTGGGGGATGACGACTTCGCCAAGCCCCAGATCGGCATAGCTTCCTCCTGGAACGAGATCACCCCGTGCAACCTGTCCCTTGACCGCCTGGCCCAGGGGGCCAAGGCCGGCGTGCACGCCGGCGGTGGGTATCCGCTGGAGTTCGGGACGATCTCGGTCTCCGACGGGATCTCGATGGGCCACGAGGGGATGCACTTCTCCCTGGTGTCCCGGGACGTGATCGCCGACTCGGTGGAGACGGTGATGCAGGCGGAGCGCCTCGACGGCTCGGTGCTGCTGGCCGGGTGCGACAAGTCGCTGCCGGGGATGCTGATGGCCGCGGCCCGGCTGGACCTGGCTGCGGTGTTCCTCTACGCCGGCTCGATCATGCCCGGCTGGGTGAAGCTCTCCGACGGCACCGAGAAGGACGTCACCATCATCGATGCCTTCGAGGCCGTGGGAGCCTGTTCGCGGGGCCTGATGAGCGAGGAGGACGTGGGCCGCATCGAGCGGGCCATCTGCCCCGGCGAAGGAGCCTGCGGTGGGATGTACACCGCCAACACGATGGCCTCGGTGGCCGAGGCGATCGGGATGTCGCTGCCCGGCAGCGCCGCTCCGCCCTCGGCGGACCGGCGCCGGGACAGTTTCGCGCTGAAGTCCGGGGAGGCCGTGGTGGAGATGTTGCGCCAGGGGATCACCGCCCGGCAGATCATGACCAAGGAGGCCTTCGAGAACGCCATCGCGGTGGTGATGGCCTTCGGCGGGTCCACCAACGCGGTGCTGCACCTGCTCGCGATCGCCCACGAGGCGGAGGTGGAGTTGACCCTGGAGGACTTCTCCCGCATCGCTGACCGGGTGCCCCACCTGGGGGACCTCAAGCCGTTCGGCCGGTACGTGATGACCGATGTGGACCGGATCGGTGGGGTCCCGGTGGTGATGAAGGCGCTCCTGGACGCGGGCCTGCTGCACGGGGACTGCCTCACCGTGACCGGGCGCACCGTGGCCGAGAACCTCGCCGACGTGGCCCCTCCGGACCCGGACGGGAAGATCCTGCGTGCCATCGGCGACCCGATCCACCCGACCGGCGGGATCACCATCCTGCACGGTTCCCTGGCCCCGGAGGGTGCGGTGGTCAAGTCCGCCGGGTTCGACTCCGACGTGTTCGAGGGCACCGCGCGGGTCTTCGACCGTGAGCGCGGGGCGATGGACGCCCTGGAGGACGGCACGATCACCGCAGGTGACGTCGTCGTCATCCGGTACGAGGGTCCCAAGGGCGGACCGGGGATGCGCGAGATGCTCGCCATCACCGGGATGATCAAGGGCGCCGGCCTGGGCAAGGACGTGCTGCTGCTGACCGATGGGCGCTTCTCCGGGGGCACCACCGGGTTGTGCGTGGGTCACGTGGCCCCCGAAGCGGTGGACGGCGGACCGATCGCCTTCGTGCGCGACGGTGACCGGATCCGCCTGGACGTGGCGAACAAGACGATGGACCTGCTGGTCGACGACGAGGAACTCCAGCGTCGCCGGGAGGTCTGGGAGCCGCTGCCCCCGACCTACACCCGCGGGGTGCTGGCCAAGTACGCCAAGCTGGTCAAGTCCGCCTCGGTGGGGGCGGTGCTCGGCTGACGATGACGTTCGAGCCCGGCGGCGACGCCCGCATCCCGAACCAGATCGGTCCCTCCGGCCGGAAACGCGGCGGGCGTCCGGAGCCGGGCTCGCCGCAGGCCTTCACGATGGCCATCGTTCAGGTCGGCGTGGTCAATGCCGTCCTGCTCACGGCCGCGATCGTGGCCGTCTACGCACTGGAAGTCGTCGATCCGCAGACCGGGGTCTGGTTGGTGCTCGGCGCGGCGCTGGTGGGCGGTGTGCTGATGATGCTGGTCCTGGTGGGACATCGGCGCCGGCGCGCCCAGTACGCCCGAAGCCCGCAGGGGAGGAGGGCGGCGGGTAGTCCTCCGGTCGACCACCACGGTTCCCCGGGCGGGGGAGAACGCCGGGCTCCTGGGGCATGGGATTGAACCGGCGGCCCGGTAGCATTCGGACCGGGCTAAGCACAGCGAGGAGCAGCAGGCCATGACGACGATCCCCGTACTGGATGCGCCGGCCGAGCAGGCCGTGGCGAGCGTCGCGGAACAACTCAGCGGTCAGGTGCCGCTCGGGGTCGCCTACTCAGGTGGGGTGGACTCGGCCACGTTGCTCGCCCTGGCGGTTCGCGAACTCGGCACCGAGAACGTGGTGGCGATCCTGGGCATCTCACCGAGCCTGGCCACCGACGAACGCGCCGCGGCCCATGCCACGGCTGCGGCGATCGGGGCTCGGGTGGTGGAGGTCGAAACCCACGAGGCAGACTCGGCGCAGTACCGGGCCAACGGGCCGGACCGGTGCTTCCACTGCAAGGACGAGCTGTTCACCCGCATCTCCGCCGAGCTCGTCAGTGAACTCGGCCTGACCGCCGTCGCCTACGGCGAGAACGCCGACGACGCCAAGCGGCCGGACCGTCCCGGCGCCCAGGCTGCCACCAACCACCGGGTGCTCCGACCGCTGGCACAGGCGCAGATGACCAAGGCGATGGTGCGCCAGGTCGCCCGTGCCCTGGCCCTGCCGGTGGCGGACAAGCCGGCCGCACCGTGCCTGGCCTCGCGCATCCCGCACTACGAGGAGGTCACACCGGAGAAACTGCGCCAGGTGGATCAGGCCGAGGCGGGCCTGCGCCGCCTCGGCTTCACCGACTGCCGCGTGCGCCACCACGGTGACGTCGCCCGGCTCGAGTTGCTCCCGCAGGAGATGCACAGTGCCGTGCAACAGCGCGAGGAGGTCGACCGGGTGGTCCGGGACGCCGGCTTCCGGTTCGCGGCGATGGACCTGCGTGGCATCCAGTCCGGTGCCTTCACCCTGCCGCTGGTTTCCGTCACCCATGCGTGAGGCCTGGCGACCGGGCCCCGAACTCGACCGGATCGCCCACCTCGATCACGACCGCGCGGCCCGGCGTGGCTACCCCGAGGCGGTGCTGTGTGAGCCCAAGAGCCTCGAGCAACTCGCCCGCATCGCCGCCGAGGTCGGTGCCGGGGGCACGCCCACACTGTTCACCCGCGCCTCGGCCGAACAGGCGCACGCCATCCTGGCGGTGCTGCCCGACGCCTATCACGACCCCGGCGCCCGGCTGCTCGCCTGGCCCGCGCAGCCGCCCGAAGCGGACGGCGGGCTCGTCGTCGTCCTGGCCGCCGGGACCTCCGACCTGCCGGTGGCACGTGAGGCCGAGTTGACCGCCCGCTACCTGGGCCGGTCCACCGAACTGGTGGTCGATGTGGGGGTGGCGGGTCTGCACCGGGTGCTGGGACATCTGGACCTGCTGCGCGGTGCGCGGGCCGTCGTCGTGGCAGCCGGTATGGACGGGGCCCTGCCGAGCGTGGTGGCGGGGTTGGTGAGCGCCCCGGTGGTGGCGGTGCCCACGTCCGTGGGCTACGGCGCGGCGTTCGCCGGGCTCGCGCCGCTGCTGTCGATGCTCAACGCCTGCGCCCCGGGTGTCGCGGTGGTCAACATCGACAATGGCTACGGCGGTGGGCATCTGGCCGCCCAGATCGCCGCTTCCTGACCGGCACCCCTCCAGGCTGCGGAGGGCGGCCGGGTCAGAGCAGTCCCCTCTGGTAGGCGATCGCCACCGCGGCGGCCCGGTCGCTGGCACCGAGTTTGGTGTAGATGTGCTGCAGGTGTGTCTTCACGGTCGACTCCCCGAGGAACAACTCGGCCGCGATCTGGTGGTTCGTGCGGCCGGCCGCCACCCGTTGGAGCACCTCGCGCTCGCGGGCGCTCAGCGGACTCGGAGCCGGCTCCGGGGTGGCGGCCCGGCGCGCGTGCACCGACGGGGACAGGACCGGGCGCCCACCGGCGGTGGAGCGGACCGCCTCGTACAGCCGTGCTCGCTCGGTGTCCTTGAGCAGGTAGCTGCGCGCCCCGGCGGCCAGCGCGGCGTCGATGTCGGGCCGTGCGTCGTAGGTGGTCAGGACCAACACCTCGATCGTGGGATGGGCGTGGCTGATCGTGCTGATCAGTTCGATCCCGTCGATGCCGGGCATCCGCAGATCGGTGACCACCACGTCCACGGCGAGCCGGCCCAGCACCGCCAACGCTTCGGCGGCGGTGCCGGCCTCGGCGACGACAGCGAAATCCGGCTGGGTCTGCAGCTGCCCGCGCAGACCGTCCCGCACCACCGGGTGGTCATCGACGAGGAGCAGCCGGATCGGCTCGGTCATGGCGCGCCCGTCCTGCCGGGCAGCGGGACGGTGGTGGTCACGGTGGTGCCGGTGTCCGGGTCTGTGCGCACCTGGACCGCACCGCCCACGCCCTGCGCGCGCTCGGTCATGATCTGTAAGCCGTACCCCCTTGGGTTGGGGTCGCCGAAGCCGTCGCCGTCATCGGCGATGTCCAGGGCGATGGAGTCCCCGAAGTAGGACAGGGTCAGGTGGACCCGTCCGGCACCGGCGTGCCGGTGGATGTTCGTCAACGCTTCCCGGGTGATCCGCACCAGGGCGTCCTCGACGTCCCGGGGGGTGTCCACGACCGTTCCGGTGACGTGCACGCGGGTGGTGAGGCCATGGGCCCGCTCGAATGCCTCGGTGAGTTCGGTCAGGGCGAGGTGCAGGTACTGGTGATGGAGCGCCGTCGGCCGCAGTGCCTGGATCGAGAGCCTTGCCTCACGCAGGTTCTCCCGGGCCAGGTCGGTGCTGAGACGGACCCGGCCGCGGATGGGGTCCTCGGGCGCGAGTTCGGCGTCCAGCGCCTCGAGCTGGCTGACGATCCCGGACAGCGCCGCAGCGAGAGTGTCGTGGATCTCGGCCGCGAGTCGGGTGCGTTCGGCCAGGACACCGGATTCGCGGGCTTCGGTCACCAGCCGGTCCTGCAGTGCGACGTTCTCGGCCGATGCCCGTTCCAGGTCCTCGTGGGCCCGGGCGAGTTCGGTCAGAGCGGCCGTGCGTGCGGCCGTCTCGGCCTCCGATTTCCGGATGCTCCATCCGATGACCCCGGCCAGCGCCAGGCCGCCCAGGTTGACCGCCAGGTTCGGCTCCTGCCAGCCCAGGGCGCCGGTGAGTGCCACTGGCACCGACGCCGCCAGGATTAGGCCCGCGTAGGCCCAGACGCCGGGAAGTGCGACGAAGGCGATCGCGTAGCAGACCAGGTACATCGGGAGATAACTCGGTGAGATTTCCAGCAGTAGTGCGCACAGCGCGACCAGGCCGACGAAGTACACCGCCATCGGCACCAAGGCCCGCTCCAGCCAGTGCCGGTGTCCGATGGCCCAGAAGGTGTGCCAGGCGACCAGTGCCAGACCGACGACGATGGTGCGCGGGGCCTGCGCCGCGCCGACCTGGCCGGTGAACCCGGCATAGGCGGAGGTGAGCAGGAGCATGGCATACGGCAGCAGCAGCCAGATCCAGTCGGTCCGGTCGCGGTGTGGCGCAGCACCCTGCGGCGTCATCCCCTGATCGTTGCACGTGCCGGCGCGCGGCGACCGCCGATGATCCTGGCAAGGATGGCCTCGGCCGGGCCGGTCCGCTCGCCCCAGGCTGCGGCGGCCAGCACGGTCAACGCCCAGGTCGCCAGCGCGAGTGCGGCTGCTGCCGCGGGACCGAGCCAGCCACCCCACCCCAGTGCGGCAGCCGGGAGCAGCGCGGCGAAGACCACGGACTGGGACACGTAGCAGGACAGCGACGTGCGCCCCGTTGCCTGCAGTGCCCGCACGCTCCAGTGCCGGTCCCGGCCGGACGCCGTCAGCGAGGCGCCGACCAGGGCGATCAGGGCGGCGTAACCGAGCCCGCAGGCCACCCCGGTGACCACGTGCAACCAGGAGACCGCGATCGTCAGGGGCAGGGCCGGGGTCCACATCCCGGCGCCGAGAAGGGCCGGACCCACCCCGCCGGCGAAGCCGGCGGTAATCCCGATCGCTGCCGTTCGGCGCAGCAGTATCCGGTGACGCTGCGGGTGCTCCAGGATGCGGTGCCGCCCGGCCCAGGCGCCGACCAGCATCGCGCTGAGGACGGCGGCCAAGCCGAATGGCCCCATCAGCCATTCGAGCAGCCGCAGCCCGGCGGCTTGGAGCGGGTCGGAGATGGTGTAGGACCAGAAGTAGGAACGCTCGGCTCTCGGGGTCGGGTCGGCGAAGATCACCCCCTGGACCGCTCCGGCCACGGCGAGCCAGACGGACGCCACCACGAGGAGCGCTCGGTCATCGAGCCGCAGCAGTCTGACCAGAACCACCCCGAGCAGCCCGTACCACCCCAGGATGTCGCCGGAGAACGCGAGTACGGCATGCAGCGCGCCGAAGAGAATCAGGCCCACCGAGCGACGGCGCAGGGTTCGCCGGATCTGGCTCTCGGCGATGCCCCGTTCCTGCCGGCGCCGGATCATCTGAACGATCCCGTAGCCGAACAAGGCCGCGAACAGTGGATAGGCGCGAGCATCTACCGCGACGCCCAGGAACGCGCTGACGGCCTGGTCCACGACGTTCCCGGTCAGGGTGTGCTGGCGCAGCCCGTAGGGCCGGCCGTGCAGGTAGATCATCACGTTCGCGACGGCGATCAGCGCCAGCATCAGGCCGCGGGCCAGGTCCGGGGCGAGGAAGCGTTCGGTGGCCGGTGGGGTGGGGCACGCTGCCGTGGGGTTCGAAGGCGCGGGGGTTGATGCGGCGAGGTCCATGCCTCGACGCTAGGCAGCGACACGATCGGCGCGTATCCTCCGATCGGGGGATATCGCCCCACCGTCGCACCGGGGTGAGAGCGGATCGAAGTGTCCACAGGCTGACCACGTGGCCCACTATATGAGACGGCTTGTCAGCGTTGGTGATTGCGGGGTTAGGATCGCCACCATGGTGAACGGGATCGTCCGAGTAGTCCTTATCCCCCGCGCGTGCGCGGGGGACTGAACACTCGTCCCCTCACCACGCGCCCCTCGATCGCCGCTTCGGCCGAGGGGTTTTTGTTTGTCTGATGTGATCTAGACCAGGAGGAGCGATGGCCAAGGTTCCGCACCCGGCACCGCCTCGCACGCACCCGCCCAAGCCGGCGCCGAGCACCACGAACGACGTCGTGTCCAGCCCGGCCGAGCCGATGACGGGCGCCCAGGCCGTCGTGCGTTCGCTGGAGGAGACCGGTACCGACGTCATCTTCGGCATTCCGGGCGGGGCGATCCTGCCGGTCTACGACCCGCTGTTCGACTCGCGCCGTCTGCGCCACATCCTGGTTCGTCACGAGCAGGGCGCGGGTCACGCAGCCACCGGATACGCGGCCGCCTCGGGCCGGGTCGGGGTCTGCATGGCCACCTCCGGCCCCGGCGCCACCAACCTGGTCACCCCCCTGGCCGATGCGCACATGGACTCGGTGCCGATGGTGGCGATCACCGGCCAGGTGGCGGCCCCGATGATCGGGACCGACGCCTTCCAGGAGGCCGACATCGTGGGCATCACGATGCCGATCACCAAGCACTCCTTCCTGGTCACCGACGCCGATGAGATCCCGGCCCGGATCGCCGAGGCCTTCCACCTGGCCCAGACCGGGCGGCCCGGCCCGGTGCTGGTGGACATCGCCAAGTCCGCGATGCAGGACCAGACGAACTTCGTCTGGCCCCCGGCCGAACTCGACGTGCCCGGGTACCGCCCCATCACCAAACCGCACGGCAAGCAGATCCGTGAGGCGGCCCGGCTGCTGGCCACCTCACGCAAGCCGGTGCTGTACGTGGGTGGGGGAGCGATCCGGTCCAACTCCGCCGCCGAGTTGCTGGAGTTGACCAACGCCTCCGGCGCCCCCGTGGTCACCACCCTGATGGCCCGCGGTGCGCTGCCCGATGCGCACCCGCAGAACCTGGGCATGCCTGGCATGCACGGCACCGTGGCGGCGGTGGCCGCACTGCAGAAGGCCGACCTGGTGGTGGCGCTGGGCGCCCGGTTCGACGACCGGGTGACCGGCAGACTGGACTCCTTCGCCCCCGGGGCCACCGTGGTGCACGCCGACATCGACCCGGCGGAGATCTCCAAGAACCGGTTAGCCGACGTGCCGATCGTCGGTGACCTGAAGGACGTTCTGCGCGAACTGACCGTGGCCGTGGACGCCGAACACGTCCAGCACGGCAAGCCGGACCTGGAGGGCTGGTGGCGCACCCTGGACCAGTTGCGTGAGACCTACCCCCTGGGCTGGACGCCCACCGAGGACGGCCTGCTGGCTCCGCAGCACGTGATCTCCCGGCTCGGGGAGATCTCGGGCCCCGAGGCGATCTACACCGCCGGGGTGGGCCAGCACCAGATGTGGGCCGCCCAGTTCATCCGGTACCAGAATCCGCGCACCTGGTTGAACTCCGGCGGGCTGGGCACGATGGGTTATGCGGTACCGGCGGCGATGGGCGCCAAGGTCGCCTATCCCGATTCCCTGGTCTGGGCGATCGACGGGGACGGGTGCTTCCAGATGACCAACCAGGAACTGGCCACCTGCGCCATCGAAGGCATCCCGATCAAGGTCGCGGTGATCAACAACTCCTCACTGGGCATGGTGCGGCAGTGGCAGACGCTGTTTTACGACCAGCGGTACTCCCACACCGACCTGAACACCGGTTTCGAGACCCGACGGATCCCGGACTTCGTCAAACTCGCCGAGGCCTACGGCTGCGTGGGGTTGCGATGTGAGAACGCCAAGGACGTCGACGCCACGATCAAGAGGGCCAACGAGATCGACGACCGGCCCGTGGTGGTGGACTTCACCGTCAGCGCAGATGCGATGGTGTGGCCGATGGTGGCTGCCGGGGTCTCCAACGACGACATCCAGTACGCCCGCGGCATCAGCCCGGACTTCGAACGCGACGAGTGAGGAACGACATGTCCCGACACACACTCTCGGTGCTGGTGGAGAACAAGCCCGGCGTCCTGACCCGCGTCTCGGCCTTGTTCGCCCGCCGGGCCTTCAACATTCACTCCCTGGCCGTGGGCCCGACCGAGCACGCCGAGATCTCCCGGATCACCGTGGTGGTGGATGTGGAGTCCAACGCCCTGGAGCAGGTCACCAAACAGTTGAACAAACTGGTGAACGTGATCAAGATCGTCGAGTTGGCCCCGGAGTCCTCGGTGCAGCGCGAACTGCTCCTGGTCAAGGTGCGCGCCGACGACCACTCCCGCACCGCGGTGCTGCAGGTCGTGGAACTCTTCCGCGCCCATGTGGTGGATGTCTCCACGGAGGCTGTCACGGTCGAGGCCACCGGCGGGGAGGGCAAGATCAAGGCGCTCCTGACCGCGCTGGGCCCCTACGGGATCCGTGAGATCGTGCAATCCGGTTCGGTGGCCGTGGCGCGCGGTTCGCGCTCCATGACCGACCGGGCCCTGGAGCGGATCTCCCGCACCGCCTGAACCGAGCAACCCACTGACCTCTCACCAACCCACATCCCAACACTGAAGGAGTGCCACTGTGGCTGAACTTTTCTACGACGACGACGCCGACCTGTCCCTGATCGCAGCGAAGAAGGTCGCCGTCATCGGGTACGGCAGCCAGGGACACGCGCACGCGCTGAACCTGCGTGACTCCGGTGTGGACGTGCGCGTCGGACTGCGGGAGGGCTCGGCCTCGGCGACGAAAGCGAGCGAGGAGGGCCTGAAGGTGCTGGACGTGGCGGCGGCGACCGCCGAGGCCGACGTCGTCGTCATCCTCACCCCGGACCAGGTCCAGGCCGGCGTCTACGCTGCCGAGATCGCCCCGAACCTGCGCGATGGGGCCGCCCTGGTGTTCGGGCACGGCTTCAACATCCGGTACGGGTTCATCGAGCCCGCCGAGAACATCGACGTCTTCATGGTCGCCCCCAAGGGCCCCGGCCACCTGGTGCGCCGGGAGTACGTCGACGGGCGCGGGGTCCCGGTGCTCGTCGCGGTGGAGCAGGACCCTTCCGGCAACGCCTGGCAGTTGGCGCTGTCCTACGCCAAGGCGGTCGGCGGATTGCGCGCGGCGGGGATCAGGACCACCTTCACCGAGGAGACCGAGACCGACCTGTTCGGTGAGCAGGCGGTGCTGTGCGGCGGTACCTCCCAGTTGGTCCAGTACGGGTTCGAGGTGCTCACCGAGGCCGGCTACCAGCCCGAGGTCGCCTACTTCGAGGTTCTGCACGAGTTGAAGCTGATCGTGGACCTGATGTACGAGGGTGGGATCGCCAAGCAGCGCTGGTCCATCTCCGACACCGCCGAGTACGGCGACTACGTCTCCGGGCCGCGGGTCATCTCCCCGCAGGTGAAGGAGAACATGAAGGCGGTGCTGGAGGACGTGAAGAACGGGTCCTTCGCGCAGCGCTTCATGGATGACCAGAAGGCTGGTGGCACCGAGTTCAAGGAGTTGCGGGCCAAGGGTGAGCAGCACCCGATCGAGGGCACCGGTCGGGAACTGCGCAAGCTCTTCGCTTGGGTCAAGCCCAGCGACGCCGACTACACCGAGGGCAGCGCCGCGCGCTGACGCACGTTGCCCGCGAGGGCGACCCGCGATAGCGCCGTCGAATGCGGCCTCAGCCGGACCGGGACCACCTCAGGGCCGACTGGGGCCGCGTTCCTTGCTTCCGCGACCTCGGATCGGGAATACGCTCGCCCGTGACTGCTGCGGCGACTACCGTCGCGATCGATGAGAGCAGGGATCCGTGCCTACCGCGATGACGACGAGGCCTCCTGGCTGCGCTGCCGGGCCCTGAGTTTCCTCGGCTCGGCCTACTTCGATGACGTCAAGGCGGAGCGCACCACCTTCGAGAACGAGTCGATTCAACTTGTCGCCACCGGGCCCCGGCCTGCGCACGTGCGTACCCCGGGCAGCGAGCAGGTGGTGGGCATCCTCGACCTGGAGCTGTGGGACGACGAGGGAGTGCCGGCGGCCACCATCGACACCATCGGCGTGCATCCGGACCATCAGCGCCACGGCATCGCCGATGCCCTCCTGGGCGAGGCCCTGGCCCGGCTGGCGGCCGCCGGTACCACCGTGCTGGATGCCTGGACCCGGGAGGATGGGGCCGCGAACGCCTGGTACGTGCGCCACGGATTCCGGGTGGCCCAGGAGTATCTGCATGTGCACGCCGGTGCGGGGGAGACGCATGACTTCACCTCCCCCGCGGGCCTGAGCCGCCCGGTCGAGGCGTTCTGCCACGCCCGGCTCGCCGATGAGCAGGCGATGCGCGCCCGGTACGCGCGTGTGCACCGCTGCCGCCGGTACACGCGCCCGGTGCGTATTCCCACCTGGACCCAGGACCCGGCGCTGGTGGCGACGTATGACGCCGAGTGTGCCGGGCGCCGGGACCACGACTTCTACCTCGCCCTGGCCCGGCGATTACCGGCCGAACGCGTCACCGACCTCGGGTGCGGCACCGGCGTGCTCGCCGTCGATCTGGCTGCCGCCGGGCACCAGGT
Organism: Pseudactinotalea sp. Z1732; assembly: GCF_049724975.1. Classification (NCBI taxonomy): domain Bacteria; kingdom Bacillati; phylum Actinomycetota; class Actinomycetes; order Micrococcales; family Cellulomonadaceae; genus Pseudactinotalea; species Pseudactinotalea sp. Z1732. The sequence continues at coordinate 191,053 of NZ_JBMPQC010000004.1, forward strand.
CACCGGCGTGGACCCGGCCGGGGCGATCCTGGAGATTGCCCGCACCAGGCCCGGGGGTGAGCAGGTGCGGTGGATCCACGGCACGTCCGCCGACATGCCCGACGACGATGCCGACCTGGTGGTGATGGAGGGCCACGTGGCGCAGTACTTCCTCGGCGAGACTGAGTGGGCCCGGGTGCTCAGCGATCTCCATCGCACCCTGCGCCCGGGCGGTCACGTCGCTTTCGAGTCGCGCAACCCTGCTGCCCGCTGTTGGGAGACGTGGACCAGGAAGAACACCGAGGACACCTATCCCCACCCCGATGGCGGTCTGTTCCGGTCCTGGAGCCGCTCGATCGCGGTGGCCGAGTCCGCCGGCTACGGCGCCGTCGAGACCCACGAGGGCCATACGGTGCTGCCTGACGGCAGGCACCTGGTCAACCAGGAAACCCTCCGGTTCCGTACCCTGGCCGACCTCACCGACTCCCTGACCGCCGCGGGCTTCACCGTCACCGCCACCTGGGGCGACTTCTCCGGTGCCGACCTGACCGAGCACAGCCCGGAGTTCATCCTGCTCGCCCGCCGCGACTGAGACACCGGCGTGTGCTCAGGGAGCGTGCGGGATTTCGCCGGGCGGGCCGGTCAGGTGAGGGTGCCGGTAGCGGCCTGGGCGCCCAGGGCCGCGCCGGTGACGCCCAGCCACAGCCCGACCCCGAGGACCATCGGGCGCGCCCCCGTCCGCCGCAGGCCCGCGATGTCGACGCCGGCCCCGACCGCGCTGAGCGCCACGGTGATGAAGAACGTGGTCGCGGTCGTGACCGGATCGTGCAGGGCTCCGGGCACCAGCCCCAGGCTGTTCGCCACGACCAGCAGCACGAACCCGGTCAGGAACCACGGCACCAGGCGCCACACCGGGGGCCGGCCGGCGTGAGCAACTGCGCCGTCCTGCGGGCCCGTCCCGCTCCCGCTCCGGCCGTTGTCCACCCGAGCCCACCGCGCCACCAGCACCGACAGGCCCAGCACGATCGGGATGATGGCCAGCGTCCGGGTCAGCTTCACCACCACCGCGGTGTCGGCGGCCTCGGGGCCGAACGCACTCGCCGCCGCCAGCACCGAGGAGGTGTCATTGACGGCGGCGCCCACGAGGATCCCGAACGCCTCCGGGCTCAACCCGGCCAGTTGACCCAGCACCGGGAAGGCCAGCACGGCGGCGATGTTGCAGGCGAAGACCGTCGAGAGCGCATAAGCGACCTTGTCCGCCGTCGGGCGTAGTACCGGAGTGACCGCGGCGATGGCCGAGGCCCCGCAGATCGCCGTGCCCACCCCCAGCAGGGTGCGCAGATCGCGGTCCACACCGAGGGCTTGCCCGAGCAGCCACGCTCCGACCAGGGCTGCCACGATCACCGCGACCAGCACCGGCAGCGCTGCGACACCGGCGTCGGCAACCTGCTCCCAGGACAGCTGTGCCCCGAGCAGGACCACCGCCACTTGTAGCACCCGGGAGCCGGACCACCGCAACCCCGGGGCCAACCGGTCACTGCGCCGGGGGCCGTCGGGGCCGCCGCGACGCCACCGGAGCAGGGCCACCGCCAGCCCGAGCAGCACCCCCAGCACGGGTGCACCGATCAGCGGGAGCAGCGGAGCGGCCACCGTGGCCACAGCGGCGAGCACGACGGCGAGGCCCAGGCCGGGCAGCATGGAGCGCCACCGCCGGCGCTCACCGAGGCGGGATGTGGCTGTCAACGCAGCACGAACCCGGGAACAAGGGGGTCGAGCGGATCGACCGTGAACGTACTGTCGCCGGTCCGGTAGGCCATCCCGGTCACCTCCGGCAGCACGGCCGGGTATCCGGCCACCTCGAGCCGGTCCACGATCCGGGCGGTGAAGCGGGAGTCGACGATGGAGGAGTGCACCAGCATCTCGCCGGCACCGAGTTCACCGGCAGCGGCCAGGGTGGCCAGACGCGCGGCGGTGCCCGATCCGCACGGGGAGCGGTCCAGTTCCCCGTCGGCGAAGATCGTGGCGTTGCGCTGGCGGATCTCGCCCGGCTCGGTGGCGGGCAACCGCTGGAACAAGATCGTCCCGTAGATCCCGCTGAGCCGGGGGTCCACGGGGTGGCGGGCCACCTCGGTCTCGTTCAGGGCCCACTTGATCTGCCGGCCGAGGGCGATCAGTTCCCCGGTGTGCTCCGGGTCGATCGAGAGGCCGACGGTGGAGGCGTCCAGTTGGGCATAGATGGCACCGCCGTAGGAGACGTCGACGAGGAACTCACCGGCGCTGGTTCGCACCGGCACCGAGCTGGCCAGGACGTAGCCGGGCACGCTGAGGAAGTCCACCCCGATGATCTGACCCTGCTCGGTGTGCACGCGTGCGGTGACCCGGCCGGAGGGTACGTCGATGACCACGTCGGTGGTGCCGGTTTCCGGGGCGCTGACCCGGCCGGTCCGCACCGCCCACACACCGAGGGCGATCGTGCCGTGCCCGCACGCGGTGGAGAAGCCGTCCTTGTGCCAGAACAACACCCCGAAGTGCGCGCCGTCGTCATCGGGTGGGGTGATGAACCCGCCGTACATGTCGGCGTGCCCGCGCGGTTCGTGGCAGAGGATCTGGCGCACCCGGTCGGCCGGACCGTCCGACATCGCGTGCATGCGACGTTCGGCGACGGTGCGTCCGGGCAGGGGGGCACCAGGATCGGTGACGATCCGGAACGGTTCCCCGCCGGTGTGGTAATCCTCGGTGCGGTAGGTCTCCATCAGGGCCTCTTGTGAGCACTGCGTCACGTCAGGATCGGCACCTGGAATGGGTAGGTGTAGATCTCCCGGCGGTTGGCCCGTACCGCGCCGAGGATGGAGAAGACCACCTGCGCGCCCACGGCCACCAACCAGATCACGATGCCCAGCGGGATCAGCACGATGGTGAAGAAGCAGATCCACCCGATGATGATCGCGACCCACACGGTGATGTGGAAGTTGAACGCCGTGGCCGAAGCGTTGCGGACCAGCGGGCCGCGGTCGCGGAAGAACATCCAGATCAGCAGCGGGCCCAGCACGGACAGGAACCCGGCGCTGACCACGAAGGCGATGATGGGTGACAGGTGCGCCACGATCGCCAACGTGCGCTCATCGGAGCCGGCGCCCGGGTCGCTCGGCCGGCCGTCGTGCTGGTGGCCGCCGTAGTACCCGCCGCCCTGGCCGCCGGCGCCCTGGTACCCGCCGCCCTGGCCGCCGGCGCCCTGGTACCCGCCGACCGGTGGGCGGCCACCCTGGCCGGCAGCGCCCGGGTGCCCACCGACCGGTGGGCCGCCGGGGAGCGGGTTCTGCGGGTACTGGCCGCCCGGGTTCTGGGCGCCGGGGGAGTGCTCTCCCGGTCCTGGCGCATTCGGGTAGTCCTGGGACATGGGCCCTCCAACCGTTATGCCCCGGATGTGCCGGGGCGAAAGTGTGCGCTCAGCCTGACCGATCCTCGGTGCTGCTGTCGAGCCGCTCGCCCGGACGACGCGATTTCGTGTCATGGAACTCGGGCCGAGGGTCATAGGATTCGGCCATGGCCGACTCCGACCGTGCCGAGCAGCCCCCGGGCTCGGCTGGCGCTTCGCGGTCCCTGCCTAGCGAACGGGAGGCTCGGACGGCCGCCACCCACGCTGCCCGGGCGCTGGCGCTGGCGGTCCGGGTGCTGCGCTGGCCCTCACTGCTGCTGGCGCTGATCCCGGTGGTGCCGCTGGCCGGGCTGGTCTGGGTGATGGCCGGGCTGCGCCGCCCGGTGGGGCTGATCGTGGTGGGTGTGCTGATCGCGATCGGGCTGACGGTCGAGGTGGCCTTCGTGCTGCGTCGACGGGCCTATCTGCGTGCGGCGGCACAGCCGGAGCAACTCGCCGATGAGTTCCGGGCGCTGCTGCGCCCCGGTCTGCTCAGCAAGGACCTGCTGGAGAAGGTCCGCGACATCGCCGCACGCGGGGGTCTGTTGCTGCTGCGCCGGTTGCGGAGCCTGTGGGTCCTGGTGCGCCTGCCCGACCAGGTGATCGGCATTCTGGATGACTACCCCAGGGCCAGGTTGTTCATCCCGCCGACCCTGGGCACCAGCGGGCTTCGGGTGCTTGCGCAGGCCTACCTGAGTGCGCTGTCCTGGCTGGCGCTGATCCTGGTGCTCGCTCTGCGTGCTGCGGGCTACCTCACCTGAGCACGGCGGTTCCCGGCCTGACCAGGAGTTGACGCCGCTGCTGGCATGAGTCGATCTGCGGATGCGGCCGGCGTGGGTCGACCAGCGGATGCGGCCGGCGTCGAGCCGCTGGTACAGCCGGCATGCGTCGACCGCAGGTCCGGCCCGCACTGCGCCCGCGCCCGCACCTGCGGCATGATGGACCGATGACGTCTGAGGCCGCGGTGGAACGTTTCTGGATACAGGCCCGCATCGAGGGAAACCTGAACCGGCTCGAGGTCGTGATCGGGCAGAACGTGCAGAACACGGTCCCGCCCCCGGTCTGGTCCACCTCCCCGGACCCGGCAACCGCCACCGCCGAGGTCGAGGAACTCCTCAGCAGCGGCACCATGACCCAGGCGGTGCCGGTGGCGGACCTGACCAGTGCCGGGCAGCCGCCCGCGCAGGTGGGTGACCTGGGCATCGTGCTCGACGGCGAGGGAGAGCCCCGGGCGCTGGTGCGCACGGTGACCGTGGATGTGGCCGAGTCCCATCCGGACGTGCCCGATGCCGCCGGCACCGTCCAGGTGGAGCATCTGGAGGTGCTCTACCCACGGCGCCGCAAGCGGCACGCACGCGAGAAGGTCGGGGCGGACCGGTGAGCCGGGCGCGCAGATGAGACCGGCCGGTGGCGCGCTCGACCACGACGTGGTGGTGATCGGTGCCGGACTGGCCGGTGCGGCTACCGCGTGGCAGGCCGCCGGCCGCGGCCTGGACGTGCTGGTGCTGGAACAGTTCGGCCCCGACCACGATCGCGGCTCCTCCCACGGCAGCGCCCGGATCGTGCGGCGGGCCTATGCCGATGCCCTCTACACACAGTTGACCGGCCGTGCCTTCGAGTTGTGGCGCGAGGCCGAGCTCGCTGCTGGGGCAACCCTGCTGAACCACCTCGGCGCCCTGGACTTCGGTCCGGACCGGCGGGTGGACCAGATCGTGGCGAACCTGTCCGGCGCCGGCGTGGCACACGAGGTGCTCAGCCCGACCGAGGCGACGCACCGCTGGCCGGGCATGGTCTTCGACACCCCGGTGGTGCATCACGCCGAGGCCGGCACCGTGGACGCCGAGACGGCGGTGACCACCTTCCTGGACCTGGCTCGAGGCCATGGCGCGCAGGTGCGGTTCGACCAGCCCGTGACCGATGTCAGCGTGGCGGGCAACCACGACAGCGCCACCGTCCGCCTGGGTGACCAGGAGATCCGAACTCGGGCCGTGGTCATCACGGCGGGGGCGTGGCTGCCGGACCTGACCAGGGGCATGGTGCTGGATCCGGTCCTCCCGGAGTTGTCGATCACCCAGGAGCAGACCTTTCACTTCCCGCGCGCCGACCCCTCCCAGCACCCGTGGCCCAGCACCATCCACGCCGCCGAGGGGTTCGAGATCTACCACCTCTCCGGCGGCCGCGACGGTGGCGCCGGCCTGGACCGCAAGGTCGCCGAGCACCATCACGGCCGGCCCACCAGTGCCACCGGTCGTGACGGGCTCATCGATCCGGCCGGAACCGAACGCGTGCAGGCCTATGTCCGCCGATGGCTGCCCGGCCTGGATCCCGAGCCGGCCAACGCCAGCACCTGCCTGTACACCACCACGCCGACCCAGAACTTCCTGGTCGACCGGATCGGACCGGTGGTGCTGTGCTCGGCCTGTTCGGGACACGGTGCCAAGTTCGCCCCGCTCATCGGAGAGTGGATGACGGCGCTGCTCACCGGGACCGGTCGGGTCCCCGAACGCTTCGCCCTGGCCGCCCACGGCCCGGGAGCGAGGCGGAGCTGGTCGCTCTGAGACGCACCCGCTCGACCGCCGGACATCGGTGACGGAGCCAGGCGCTCAACTGGCGAGACGTTCCGTCCGAACCGTGGGACCGGTGCGCTACGGTGGGGCCATGTCGCGCACTATCAAACTCGCTGTCATCGCCGGGGACGGAATCGGCCGGGACGTCACCGGCGAGGCCCGCAAGGTCCTGGACGCCGTACTGGCCGGAAGCGGTGTCACGGTGCAGGCAACCGAACTCGATCTGGGCGCGGGGCGCTGGCACGCCACCGGAGAGACACTCACCGAGGCGGACCTGGAGACCATCAAGGCCCATGACGCCATCCTGCTCGGCGCCGTCGGGGACCCCTCGGTGCCCAGCGGTGTGCTGGAGCGGGGACTGTTGCTGCGGCTGCGGTTCGAGTTGGACCACTACGTGAACCTGCGCCCGGCCAAGATCTTCCCGGGCATCCCCTCGCCCCTGGCCGATCCGGGCCAGGTGGACTTCGTCGTCGTCCGGGAAGGAACCGAAGGTCCCTACGTCGGCAACGGCGGTTCGGTGCGCACCGGCACACCCCAGGAGATCGCCACCGAGGTCAGCGTGAACACCGCGTTCGGGGTGGAGCGGGTGGTCCGGGACGCCTTCGACCGCGCTCAGGCCCGGCCCCGCAAGAAGCTGACCCTGGTTCACAAGCACAACGTGCTGGTGCACGCCGGGCACCTGTGGCGGCGCACCGTGGACGCCGTCGGGGCCGAGTGCCCCGAGGTGGCCGTGGACTACCTGCACGTGGACGCCGCGACCATCTTCATGGCCACCGACCCGGCCCGGTTCGACGTCATCGTCACCGACAACCTGTTCGGGGACATCATCACCGATCTGGCTGCGGCGATCGCCGGCGGGATCGGACTGGCTGCCTCGGGCAACATCAACCCCACCGGTGCCCACCCCTCGATGTTCGAGCCGGTGCACGGCTCGGCCCCCGACATCGCCGGGCAGGAGAAGGCCGACCCCACCGCGGCGGTGCTGTCGGTGGCGCTGATGCTGGCACACCTGGGCCTGGACGAACAGGCCGAGCGGATCGAGCAGGCGGTCGCCGCCGACATCGCCGAACGCAGCGGCGCCCGCTCGACCTCCGAGATCGGGGACGCCCTGGCGCAGCGCGTCCGCGCCTGATCCGCCAGTTGCTACCACCGCCCAGCCGTGGGGGGTAGCGTGATCCCATCACGACCGGCGAAGGGGCACGATGAGTACCGAAACCACTGCGGCGACCTTCGAGGTGCGCCCCACCTCACATCCGCGCACGCAGACCGAGCGCGAGCAGGCCCTTGCCGACCTGAGCTTCGGCAAGGTGTTCACCGACCACATGGCCCGAGCGGTGTGGACGAAGGATGAGGGCTGGCACGACCACCGGGTGGAGGCCTACGGCCCGCTGAGCCTGGACCCGGCCACCGCCGTGCTGCACTACGCCCAGGAGATCTTCGAAGGGCTCAAGGCCTACCGGCACGCCGACGGCTCGGTGTGGACGTTCCGGCCCCACGCCAACGCCGCGCGCTTCGCCGCCAGCGCCCGGCGGCTGGCCCTGCCGGAACTGCGCGAGGCCGACTTCATCGGCTCGATCGAGGCGTTGGTGCGCACCGACACCGAGTGGGTGCCGGACTCCCCGGGCTCCTCGCTGTACCTGCGCCCGTTCATGTTCGCCTCCGAGTCGTTCCTGGGCGTGCGCCCGGCGCACCGCGTGGACTACCTCGTGATCGCCTCCCCGTCCGGGCCCTACTTCACCTCCGGCTTCAGCCCGGTCTCGATCTGGGTCACCACCGACTTCCATCGCTCCGGACCCGGGGGCACCGGCGCCGCGAAGTGCGGCGGCAACTACGCCGCCAGCCTGCTGCCCCAGCAGCAGGCCACGGACAACGGCTGCTCCCAGGTGTGCTTCCTGGACGCGGCCACCGGCACGTTGCTGGAGGAGTTGGGCGGGATGAACGTGTTCTTCGTCGACGCGGACGGCGCCGTGCACACTCCCGAACTCACCGAGACCATCCTGGCGGGTGTCACCCGCTCCTCGGTACTGCGGATCATGGCCGACGACGGCCGCACCGTGTACGAGCGCCCGTTGCCGTTCGCCGAGATCGCCGAGCAGATCCGCAGCGGGCACATTGTGGAGGCCTTCGCCTGCGGGACCGCGGCGGTGGTCACCCCGATCGGCCAGTTCAAGGGCACCGGACTGGACCTGACGGTGGGCGACGGCGGGCCAGGTGCGGTCACCACCGGCCTGCACGCCAAACTCACCGACGTGCAGTACGGGCGAGCCGAGGACACCTACGGCTGGATGCACCGGCTGGCCTGAGCGCAACCGGCTGGCCTATGCCACCTCGTCAGGCCGCCTGGTCGTAGTCGGTGACCACGGACACGCTCAGCGGGAAGTCCACCGCGGTCTGCCCGAACATCAGCGTGCCGGCCGCCGTGGCTGCTGCCCGGACAGCCCCGGCGGCGGCCTCGGCCTGAGCCTGCGGTGCGTGCACGATGACCTCATCGTGCAAGAAGAAGACCAGGTGGGCACCGTCGCCATCGATGTCACCCTCGCCATCGGTATGGCCGTCGAGTTCGGACAGCCGACGACGGATCTCACCGAGCCAGCACAGCGCCCACTCCGCGGCGGTGCCCTGCACCACGAAGTTGCGGGTGAAGCGGCCCCACTCCCGGGTGCGGCTGCGGGCGCGGCGCTGTGCCTCGGCGTCGGCGTCGGCCTGGTTGGACTGCCGCTGCTGCTCCACCCACTCCGGGCCCGGGGCGGGACTGGTCCGTCCCAACCAGGTGTGCACCACGCCCCCGGCCTCCCCGGTCCGTGCGGCGGTCTCGACCACGTCGATCGCCCGGGGGTAGGCCCGGCGCAACCGGGGCATCAGGGCGCCGGAGTCCCCGGTGGTGCCGCCGTAGAGGGCACCGAGCATCCCCACTTTCGCCGCATCCCGGGTGGGCACGACCCCGGAGTCGACCAGGCCCTGGTAGAGGTCGCCCCCGCGACCGGCCCGGGCCAGGGCCTGGTCGCCGGCCATCGCGGCCAGCACGCGGGGTTCGATCTGGGCTGCGTCGGCCACCACCAGGCGCCACCCGGCATCGGCTCGCAGGGCGCCGCGGACCTGCTTGGGCAATTGCAGTGCGCCCCCGCCGCTGGCGGCCCACCGGCCGGTCACCACCCCGCCGGGGACGTACTCGGGCCGGAACCGACCCTGGCGCCCGGCCGGGCCGTGTGGGTCGGGTGGGCTCACCCAGGCATCGAGCCACGCCCAGCCGTTGGCACTGAGCAGCCGGGCAAGTTTCTTGTACTCCAGCAGCGGTGCGATCACCGGATGGTCGATCCTGGCGAGTTCCCCCTTGCGGGTGGTGCGCACGTCCAGGCCCTGGGCGCGCAAGGCTCGCAGCACATCGGCGGGCGAGTCCGGGTTCAGTGCCGGGGTGTCCAGGTGGGTGCGGATCCGAACGGCCAGGTCCTCCAACTTCGCCGGGCGCAGTCCCGGTCCCGGGCGGGGGCCGAGTGCGGCGGTGAGCAGTTCCTCGTGCACGGCCCGGTCCCACGGCACCCCGTCGGCCTGCATCTCGGTCGCAATCAGGGCACCGACCGATTCAGCCGCCATCAGCAGCCGCAGCTTGCCCGGGGCCGGGTGAGCGCGGATGGCCTGGTCCTGCCGCGCGCGTTCAGCGTGTACCTGCGCCAGGGAGAACTCGTCGGCGCCGGTGGCGCCGAAGTGATCATCGAAGAGCCTCTCACCCTGGTCGGTGACCGAGGCCGCCAGGACTTCCACCGGTGTGTCCCAGGGGGAGTCGGGCCACTGTCGACCCGCTGGGGTGCGGCGCAGTATCGCGTGGCACAACCGCAGGTCCAGGCAGCGCCGCACCCGCACACCGGCGGGGAGCATGACGGCGGCGGCCGCACGGGTGTCGGCCCAGATCCACCGGGGCGGGGTATGGGTGTGCTCGGACTCCAGCGCGGCCACCCGCGCCGGCAGTTCGGCGAGGTCCAGTCGTTCCGGTTCGGCCCTGCCGTGGCCGGAATCGCTGCGGTGCTGCACCGACTGCACCATCGCCGTCGGCCCCTGCACCGCAACCGCGATCTCCACCCGGCCTACTGTATCGAGGCGCCGGAAAACGTCTTGATCCCGGGTGCCGCCGTTCCTACGCTCTCGACCATGGTTTTCACCGTGCTTGATGGCCGGACCGCGTTCCGCGAGATCCTGACCGCTCCGCTGCCGCAGCGAGCGGAGATCGCGCGTGCGTTCCTGGAGCAAGCCGCGGGGATGTACCGCTACTTCCCGGGCGAGGCCGAGGTGATCGAGATGCACCACATGGGCAGTGGGTTCCGGCTCGATGTCGAGGACGCGCGCTACCTGCCCGCGCTGGATGCGATGGCCGAGGCGAACGTATGGGGACGGGTGGAGTCCGCGCTGCAGCATGCGCTCGCGGTGCAGTTGCGGGCCACGCCCGACATCACCGTCCCGGAGGAGATCATCGTCCTGGTCGTCCTGGGCAATCCCGATGACGAGCACTTCATGAACGACAGCCTTGCCATGGTCGCCAACGGCAGTGTGACCGGCTACCTGTGGATCAACATCTGGCCGACGGCGGAGAACCTGGAGCAGATCGAGGCCATCGCGGTGCACGAACTGCACCACAACCTGCGCTTCGCCAACCGGGTCTGGGATCCGGCCACCGTCACGGTGGGCGAGCACATCGTCTCCGAAGGCTTGGCCGATGCCTTCGCCCGGCAGTTGTACGGAAATCTCGGATACACCCGTATCGGTCTGGGGGCACTGGACGACGACGAGGTGTTCGCCAAGGTCTGCACCGGTCTGGACGTCACGGGCATGGAGAACTTCACCGCCTGGGTACTCGGTGACGCCCACGCGCTCCGCTACGGCGGACAGCCGGTTGGGCTTCCCACCGGAGCCGGCTACTCGGCAGGCAATCGTCTGGTCGATGCCTATCTGGAGGCCGGCGGGATGACTGCCGACCAGGCGCTGCTCGCCGATCACGATGAGGTCATCCGGGTGGCGTTGCGCCGGGCCGAGGCCCCCTGAGGCCGGAGTTCAGGCCAGCACGGTGCGCACCACCCGGGCGCTGGCCAGGTTGCCCGCCAGCACCAGGAGGCAGACGGCCACCACACTGAGCAGGAACTGGATCAGCAGGGGCACCGAACTGAGCAGGCCGAACCCCAGGGCCGGCAGCATGAACACCAGTGCTGCCGCGGTGGCGATGAGCACGGCCGCCAGCAGCGGGATGGCCGTCTGGCGGAGCCGGGCCGCATGCATCACCGTCAGATCGGTGCCGGCCAGGTGCAGCGCACGGTACTGGGTGCGCTGGTCGATGATCCCTCCGGCCTGCATCACCCCGGTGGACACCGCCGCGAGCAGACCGGCGATCGTCAGGGTGAGCAGACCGCCGGTGGACAGGTCCGCCACGATCGGGTCATCCGAGCCGACGGAGTCGAACATCGCGGCCGCTGCGGTCAGCCCGGCGATGAAGGTGCACAGTGCCACCCCGCCGACACTGCGCCAGGCCCCCCTTGGGGTCATCGATGATCCGGCGGGCGGCGATCAACGTACTTACCGACCGGGCCCGGCGGGCACTGAGACGACCGACCAGGCTCATCACCCACGGTCCGAGCAGGTTGAGCAGGGCGAACCCACCGGCCAGGACCGCCACGAGCACCACGATCCCGGCCAACCCGTAGTGCACCAGAACGGCGAAGCAGGCGGCGAACAGCACGAGCGGCACCACGCGGGACCAGTGCAGCGGATTCGGTGTGTGCCGTGCGGCCACACCCAGCGGGGTGATCGCGACCTTCCTCAGGCTCGCACCGGCCGAGAGCATGGACACCAGCGCTACACCGGTGACGGTCAGCGCGAACACCCACCACTCCGGGACCAGTTCGGCGTAGGTGAAGGGTCGGTTCTGGAAGGTCACCGGCAGGACCAGGGGGATCAGTGCGAACACCCCGGCCGTTCCGATGAACGCTCCGGCCAAAGCCTGCACGGTGGCATCCAGGACGGTCATGACCGAGACCTGGGATGTGGTCGCACCGGCCAGGCGCAGGGCCGCGAGGCGTTCGTCGCGGCGGGCCATGGAGAGCCGGGCCGCGGCCCCGCCGAGGGTGATCAGCGGGACCAGCAGCAGTACCGAGGCGGTCCCGGCCAGGACCACGTAGAAGCCCTCATCGGAGTAGGGACCGCCGGCCTCGGCCCGCTGTTGGAACGCGCCGAAGCCACCCAGCACCAGGAGCAGCACGGCGGTGGTCACCGCGAAGGCCACCACCGCGAGCACCCCGGTGAGACGCTGTGGATCCGATCGGCCGGCGTCGCGGACGCGCAGCAGGCGCCACAGCCGTAGGGCCGAGCGCAACGAGCCGGCGGATGCGGCCGGCTGCGGCCCAGCGGACATGGCCGTGCCCTGCGAGTTCATGGTGACGGCCTGGTTGCCCGGAGCGGTCACGAGCGCACCCCTGGACCGCTCCACGGGCCGCTCGCAGCGGGATGGTGCCGGGACGGGCCCGCCTGCGCTGCCGGCGGCCAGGGTGGCGTGGCCGTGGTACCGGGGGGCGCGCCGGGCGGGGGATGACCAGGCTGCGGCTCGCCCGGCCCGGGCACGATCGACCCATCGCGCATGTGCACGGTGCGTGAGCACCACGCGGCCACCCCCGTGTCGTGCGTGACCACCACCAGCGCCGAGCCGGTCTCCCGGGTGGCGTTGGTCAGCACCGACAACACCTCATGCCCGGTCTCCTGGTCCAGGGCCCCGGTGGGTTCATCGGCGAAGATGACACCCGGGGCGGCGATGAGCGCACGAGCGATCGCCACCCGCTGGGCCTGACCGCCGGAGAGTTCCCCGGGCCTGCGGTGTTCCATCCCGGCCAGGCCGAGATAGGCCAGCCACTGCCGGGCGCGCCCGACCGAGACAGCCCGGGGGTGACCGGCCAGTAACAGCGGCAGTGCGACGTTCTCCTCCGCGGGCAATTCCGGCAGCAGTTGCCCGGACTGGAACACGAACCCGAAGTCGCGTCGTCGCAGCACGGTGCGCTCGGCGTCGGACATCGCGCCCAGATCCGTCCCTGCCCACTGCACCTGGCCGGCCGAGGCCACCAGCACGCCGGCCAGGCAGTGCAACAGGGTGGTCTTGCCGGATCCGGAGGGTCCCATGATCGCCACCGACTCCCCGGGAGCGATGCTCAGGTCCACCCCGCGCAGGGCGGTGGTGGTGTGCGGCGCGGTGCCGTAGGTCTTGGTCAGGGCGTGGGCGCTGAGGGTGCGTGCGAAGGTCATGGTGCCAGCGTGCCCGGGAACGGAGCGGCGGCACATCAGCCGGCAGACCCCTCATCCTGGAGCAACGTCAGCCGGGCGGTGCAGCGCGAGGTCATACCGTGGTCTGACCCGAGAGAGCAGTCGTGGCGATGGTGCCGGCTCAGCGTCCTTGATGGGCGGCGAGCAGGGTGTCGATCGCGCGCCCGTACAACCACCGGGTGATCGCATCGGAGATCCTGGGGCCCGGTGGTGGCAGGGGTACACGGAGCCGAAGGTGCTGTCGCCAGGTGATCGTGGTGCCGGTGCCGGTGCCGGTGCCGGTGCCGGTGGTGGTGCCAGTGGCGGTTGCGGTGGTGGTGGCGGTTGCGGCGCCGGTGGCGGTGGGGCGCACCTGCACCACCGAGTAGCCGGCGAGGACGCGACCCACCTTGCGCACGTGGAACTCGCCGCCGCGGCCGGCCCTCGGAGGCTCCCAGTGGGTGATCCGCATCGGGTCCTCCAGCAGGTACGGCCCCAAGCGGGTGCGGGCGATGAAACGCCAACCCGCACGGGGGGAGTTCGGCGCACCCGGCTCGCACAACACGTAGGTGAAGGGCATGACGGCGCCGTGGCCTGCGAAGTCGGTCAGCGCGGCCCATGCCTCCTCGGGCGTGAGCCGGGTGTGCCGATCGATCGTGACGGACATGGTGCCAGTCCACCACGGCAGGCCGGTCGGGGCATCTGTGCGAGGCCGGATGTCTGCCGGGGTTGCTACCGTCCGTACCAGGTTCCCGAGTTGCGGCGTGAAGTACCCGGCTGGCCGAACAGCAACCCCCTCTCCTGAGCGGGGTGCTCCGGGGTAAGAACCGGCCGCTGCCAATCGGTGGCGGCAAGTCGGAGCCGGTGGGTTTGTGCCGGCGATGCGAAAGGTGGCGACGAGCCATCTCCTTACTGACCAATCTCTCCGACCGCGAGCGGCTGCAGTGGAAACTCGCCCTGTTGTCGCACCGCCCACCCGACCAGCCCGGACGACACATGGCCACGTTCGCGCTGGGCGCCATGCAGCAACGCGCGCTGGGCGGTGACCCTGACCATGCACCCGCACTGGGAAGAAGCGGTGCTGGCCCGGCGCTCGCGTGGGTTTCGCCCGCCCACCTTCCTGGTGCTGCACGACGCGGTGAGCGACCTGTCCCGGTTGGGGTACCAGATCCCCGTGGCTCCTTCGAGCACTCCGGCCGTGGGGCCGGCCCAGTCGAGTCAGCCCCAGTCGAGTCAGCCCCGGTCGAGTCAGCCCCGGTCGAGTCAGCTCCGGCCGAGCCCGGCGCGGCGGGTGCCCCGTCGTTACCGCACCTGGGCCGGCCGCCCCGGCCCGGGCCCATTCGCCCTCGAGCCCGATGAGTGGACCGGTGCGGGGGACTGGACCGCCTCGGCGGTGCGCGAGGTCGTCCGGGACGTCCTGGACGTCCTGGAAGCGCGTGAAGCGGACGCGGATGGCACTCACCCTCGCCGGTGCGTAGCCGCCGGTCCGTGGGCAGCCGGCCGCGACGGGACGGGTGCCTGGGCACGCCCTCCCGGGCCGCGATGTCAGTGCCTGCCCCTACCGTGCGGGCAGGAGGCGAGAATGATGCGAGTACTGATTGCCACCCGTCGCACGAACGGGGACGTTGCCACCGACGTGGACTACTGCGTGGCCGGAGAACTGCTGATGATCGGAGAGTACTGCGACTGCTGCCGGATCGACCCCGGCTCGTGCGGGTGCGGGATCGCGTTCAGCGGCCTGAACTCCCACCGGATGACGACGACGGCGATCGTGGCCGAGGTGCCGCTGAGCGAGGCGGAGGTGCGCGAGGCGATCCGCTCCAGCCTGAGGGCCGGTGGCTGGTTCGACGCCGACGAGCCGGAATTGGCGGAGCAGATGGTCGCCGAGGCCTGGCAGCGGGTCCAGCACGTGGCCACCCACTTCGGGGTGGGCACGGTGCTGGGCCGGCGCCTGGATGTGGTCTACGAGCGCGAGGTACCCGCGTCCCGGCCCTGATGTGGCATGATGGACACCATGCGTTACACCACCCCCGTCGCGCTCATTATTGACTAGCGCGTGTGCCTGCAGGCACACGCGCTAACCTCCCGCACCACGGGAGGTTTTTTTGTTGGCGGGACCACCCCTTCCCGCCGGCAGCGAAGTCGCACACTCCGGGCAGCACCATCGGGATCACTCATCCCGCACCGGCCCGAAGGAAGATTCGGCCGCCGAGCGGTGGCACCCAGGAGAGAGTCAGGAATATGAGCACCAGCCTCAACACCGAGACGGCGGGCGCCGCCAGCGGGGCGAAGGAGGCCGACCAGGTCGACGTCTACGACACCACACTGCGCGATGGTGCCCAGCAGGAGGGGATGAACCTGTCGGTGGCGGACAAGATCGCCATCGCCCCGCTGCTGGACGGATTGGGCGTGACCTACATCGAGGGCGGCTGGCCCGGCGCCATCCCCAAGGACACCGAGTTCTTCGCCCGGGCCCACAAGGAGATGGAGTTCACCCACGCCGAACTCGCCGCGTTCGGCTCCACTCGCAAACCCCTGGGCAGTGCGCATCTCGACCCCCAGGTGCGCGCCCTGGTGGACTCCGAGGCGCCGGTCATCACCCTGGTGGCCAAGAGCGACATCCGCCACGTCGAGCGGGCCCTGCGCACCGACGGGCAGGAGAACCTCAACATGATCGCCGACACCGTGCGCTACCTGATCGACGCCGGGCGGCGGGTGATCGTGGACGCCGAGCACTTCTTCGACGGCTACCGGTTCGACTCCGGCTACGCCCTGGCCGTGGTGACGGCGGCGCAGGAGGCCGGTGCGGACGTGGTGGCGTTGTGCGACACCAACGGCGGGATGCTGCCCGATGACGTATTCGAGATCGTCTCGGCCGTGCGAGCCCGGTCGAACGGCAAACTGGGTATCCACGCCCACAACGACTCCGGGTGTGCGGTGGCGAACTCCCTGGCGGCCATCGAGGCCGGTGCCCGGCACGTTCAGGGCACCGTGAACGGATACGGGGAACGCACCGGTAACGCCGACCTGCTCACCGTGGTGGCGAACCTGCAACTCAAGCGTGGGCAGGAACTGCTCCCGGACGCCGGATTGGCCGAACTGACCTCGGTGGCACACCAGATCAGCGAGATCACCAACATCGCCCCGTTCGCCCGCCAGCCCTACATCGGTGCCAGCGCGTTCGCGCACAAGGCGGGCCTGCACGCCTCGGCGATCCGGGTGGACCCGGACCTGTACCAGCACATCGACCCACGCGAGGTGGGCAACGACATGCGCATGCTGGTCTCGGATATGGCCGGGCGGGCCAGCATCGAGCTCAAAGGCCGGGAGCTGGGGTTCGACCTGGCCGGGAAGTCGGAGTTGCTCGGGCGGGTCACCACGCGGGTCAAGGACGCCGAGGCCAACGGGTACACCTATGACGCCGCGGACGCCTCCTTCGAACTGCTGCTGCTGGAAGAACTGGAGGGCCGTCGTCGTTCGTTCTTCCGGGTGGAGTCCTGGCGGGCGATCGTGGAGCACACCTCGCACGCCGGGGAGATCAACTCCGAGGCCACGGTGAAGTTGCACGCCGGTGACCAGCGCCGGGTGTCCACCGGGGAGGGCAACGGCCCGGTCAACGCACTGGACCACGCCCTCCGCTTGGCGCTGTCCGGGGTGTACCCGGTCATCGAGGGCTTCGAGTTGATCGACTACAAGGTGCGGTTGCTGGACTCCTCCCACGGCACCGACGCGATCACCCGCGTGCTGATCGAGATGACCGACGGGCAGCGGTCCTGGTCCACCGTGGGCGTCGGCCCGAACATCCTGGAGGCCTCCTGGGAGGCGCTGGTGGACGGCTTCGTCTTCGGTCTGGTCAAGCATGAGGTGACGCCGCGCTGAGCGCGCCCTCGGCGATGCTCGTGACTGGCTAGGGTGGTGGCGTGAGACGAGGCGAGTACAAGGTTCCCGGTGGCAAACTGGTGGTCGCCGAGGTCGAGGTCGAGGACGGGGTGCTGGCCCGGGTGAACATCAGCGGGGACTTCTTCCTCGAGCCCGATGACGCCCTGGACCGGATCGATGAGGCGCTGCGCGGCCTCCCGGCCGAGACCAGCGGCCGGGAACTCGCCGAGCGCATCGAGGCCGCCACCACCGACGCGGCACTGATCGGATTCGACGCGCGCTCGGTGGGCATCGCGGTGCGTCGCGCGCTGGGGGCCTCCACCACCTGGTCGGACCACTCCTTCGAACTCATCCAGGCCGGCCCGTTGCCAGCGTACCAGAACCTGGCGCTGGACCAGGTGCTCGTGGAGGAACTCGGCGCCGGACGGCGTGGGCCGATGCTACGGCTGTGGGAGT
Organism: Pseudactinotalea sp. Z1732; assembly: GCF_049724975.1. NCBI lineage: Bacteria > Bacillati > Actinomycetota > Actinomycetes > Micrococcales > Cellulomonadaceae > Pseudactinotalea > Pseudactinotalea sp. Z1732. The sequence goes on from NZ_JBMPQC010000004.1 coordinate 208,615, forward strand.
GGGCCGAATCGGCCGTGGTCCTGGGGTCGTTCCAGTCGGTCCGCAATGAGGTGGACCTCGCTGCCGCCGAGCGCCGCGGGGTGAAGCCGGTGCGGCGGATCTCCGGAGGCGGAGCGATGTTCGTCGAACCCGGCACCTCCATCACCTACTCCCTGTACGTGCCTGCCACGCTGGTGGACGGAATGAGTTTCGAGCAGTCCTACGCATTCCTGGACGACTGGGTGCTCGGTGCGCTGGAGAGCATCGGGGTGAGTGCCACGTACGTACCGTTGAACGACATCACCTCACCGGCCGGAAAGATCGGCGGGGCGGCCCAGAAGCGGCTGGCCGGGGGAGCGGTCCTGCACCACGTGATGATGTCCTACGACATGGACGCAGACGCGATGACCGACGTGCTGCGGATCGGCCGGGAGAAACTCTCCGACAAGGGCACCACCAGCGCGAACAAGCGGGTGGATCCGTTGCGCTCGCAGAGTCAGATGGCGCGCGAGGACGTGGTGACGTCGCTGCTGGACTACTTCCGCTCCCGGTACACCACCAGCGAGAGTGAGGTCCGGCCGGCCGAGTTCGCGCGGGTGGAGGAACTCGTCAAGGCCAAGTTCGCCACCGAGGAGTGGCTGCACCGGGTCCCGTGAACGCGGACCGGCCCGGTGCGCCGGAACGAGGTCGCGGGCATCCCGGCCGCACCCGTACCCAGGGTGTGCCGACGCGCCTACCGCGGTGCGTCGTCGTCGGCTTCTCCCCGGTGGGCACGCTCCGGATCCGGCGCGGCTGGGTCCTCCCGCCACGCCTGGCGGTGCGCCGGGTCGAACACGGCGGTGTAGACCCGATCGATCACCTCGTGCGTGATCCGCTCGGGTTCGATCATGTGGCGGATCATGAGCCCCTCACCCAGGGCGTTCTGTCCGATCGCCAGTGCCTCGATCGCCTCGGGCGGATCGGCCGCCTTCATCCGTAGGAAGCGGGTGGTGTGGGCGTCGATGTGTCGGTACCGCTTGGCGAACTCGGCCAGCAATTCGGGCCGCTCCCGCACCGCGTACATGACCGCTTCGAGAGCCAGTAGGGCCCAGCGGATCTGGAACTGCTGCTCGATGACCTCCGGAACCTCGTCGACGGTGATCTCACCGGCGTGCGTCAGTGCCTCCACCTCGCTCAGGCTCTGTACGCCGTGGTCGATGCGGCGGTCGACGACGGCGAGGAACAGGTCCTCCTTATCGGCGAAGTTCGCATACACCGCCCCCTTGGTGTAGCCGGCGTGCCGGGCGATCTCATCGAGGGTGGCGCCGTGGAACCCGCGCTCGGTGAAGACCACCAGGGCGGCGTCGAGTAGTTGCTCGCGCGTTTCGGCCCGGCGCTGTGCGCGGGATTTCGGAGCCGGCGGCCCGGACCCGGGCTCCGCGCGATCGGCGGTCCCTGGCTCGATGCCATCGGACGGGATGGCGCGGTCGACCCGGGAACTCGTCATGGACCGATGATATCGCGTTGACATACCTCTTGGTATCTGACTAGTCTCATCGAGATACCGAGAGGTATGTGAGTACTGATGAGTATGTGGAATGGGTGGCGCGATGCTGGCTGTGCGGGGAGTGTCCAAACGCTTCCGGAAGGTTGTCGCCAACAACCAGGTGGACCTCGATGTGGCCGCAGGGCAGGTCGTGGGTCTGCTCGGACACAACGGCGCGGGCAAGACCACCCTGGTGAACCAGGTGGTGGGGATCACCAAGCCCGATGCCGGCACCGTCCACATCGGTGACATCGACGCGGTGGCCAATCCGCGGCAGGCCCGGCGGAGGTGCGCCATCCAGGCACAGGCGAACGTGCCGATCAGTGGCCTGACCCCGGCGCTCGCGGTGGAACTGGTCGGGCGCATCCGTGGTGCGAACCGTGACCTGGTCCGTGCCCGGGCGAGGGAACGGTTCGAGCGACTCGACCTGACCGAGTGGATGGACCGCCCCACGGACAAGCTCTCCGGCGGCGCCAAGCGGCTGGTGGCATTCTGCATCGCGACCGCGGTGCCGACCGGCCTGGTGGTCCTCGATGAGCCGACCAATGACGTCGACCCGGTGCGCCGCCGCCTGCTGTGGACCGAGATCCGCCGGGAGGCCGATGCCGGCGCGGCGGTACTGCTGGTGACGCACAACGTGAACGAGGCCGAACGGGCCGTGGACCACCTGGTGATCATGGACCAGGGCACGGTCGTGGCAGGCGGAACACCAACGCAGCTCACCGCGGACCTGCGCGGCCGGCTGCGACTGGAACTGCGCAGTGCCCCGGGCACCACCCCGCCGGCCCCGACGCAGGCCGAGGTCACCGAAACCCGCGACGGCCGGCTGAGCGCCACCATCGACGCCGCCGCTGCCGAGGCCGCGATCGGGTGGGCCCGCGCGGCCCAGGTGGACGGGCGCATCGAGACCTTCGCGATGCAGCCGGCGACGCTGGAGGACGCCTACGTGCAACTGACCCGGAGGACCCCCGCAACCACTGAGCCGCAGGAGGCAGCATGAGCGCGACGACTCCGACCGAGAGCGGCGTCCCGGCCATGGACCTGATCCCGGGGGCCGGTCAGGACACCGGGACCAACGTGGTGACCGAGTGGATCCGGTCGTGGTCGATGCTGGTGCGCTGGAACGCCGCGGCCTCGAAGGTGCTGCTACCGCTGAACGTGGTGGTGCAGGTGATGATGGCCACCGGCATCGTGATCGGGTTCGGCTTCCTAGCCCCGGTGCAGGACCCCCAGGTGGCGATGATGCTGTCCACCGGCGCCCCGACGATCCTGCTGCTGGTCACCGGCCTGGTGCTCGTGCCCCAGGTGGTGGGGTCGATGAAACTGGAGGGCTCCTACGACTGGTTCCGCTCCCTGCCGGCCCCGCGCTCGGCGTTCCTGTTCGCCGACATCGCCGTCTGGACCGTGGTGGCCCTGCCCGGAATCGCCCTGGCCGTGTTCGTCGCGGCCCTGCGGTACGACCTGGATCTGGCTCCGACGCTCTGGTCTCCGCTGGTGGCGGTGGTGGTGGCCGCTATCGCGGCGATGATCGGGTACGCGATCGCCACCGCGCTACCGGCACGAATCGCCCAGTTGCTCACCCAGGTGCTCGTGTTCGTGATCCTGCTGTTCAGCCCGCTCACCTTCTCCTCTGAGGTGTTGCCCGGGTGGATCGCCGCCGTCCACCGGGTCCTACCGATGGAGTCGATGGCCGATCTGATCCGTGCGAACCTGGCGCCGCACGTCTTCACGGTCGAGCCCGCGCAGGTACTGCTGGTGGCGGCCTGGGGTGTGGGAGCCACGGCGCTGACGCTGGGACTGATGTCGCGGCGGTCCTGAGGGCGCAGACGCGGGTCAAGCGGGTCGCTCTCCGAACGCGCCGGTGCCGATGCGCACCATGGTGGCTCCTGCGGCAATCGCGATCTCGAGGTCGCTGCTCATACCCATGGACAGTTCGGTTGCCCGGTCGGTGCCGGGGGCACCGGAGCCGACGACGGCGTCCCGCACCTTCGCGAGGTCGGTGTAGGAGGCGCGGACTACCTCGGGGTCGGGGGAGTTCGCCCCGATGGTCATCAGCCCGCGCAGACGCAGGTGCTCCAGGGCTCCCACGTGGGTGCACAACGCGGGGGCCTCCTGCGGGCCGACTCCGCCCTTGGAGTCCTCACCGGAGGTGTTCACCTGCACGAACACCTCCAGGGCCTGCCCGCGAGCCTGCGCGGCGCGGTCCAGACGGTCGGCCAGGCGCGTGCTGGCCACGGACTGGACGCACGTGACGTGCCGCAGCGCCTGGGAGACCTTGTTGGACTGCAGGTGGCCGATCATGTGCATCTGGTGATCAAGGTCGCCCAGTTCCTCCGCGGTCGCCCGGATCTCCTGGACCCGGTTGTGCCCGAGCAGGGTGTAACCAGCGGCGATGGCCGCTCGGATCGACTCGGCCGGTTGGGTCTTGACGGCGAGCAGGATCTGCACCTCGGCAGGGTTGCGGCCGGCGTCCCGGGCGGCCCGGTCGACCCGGGTTCGGATGGCCGAGAGGTTGTCCTGCAGTGTCACTGTTCTCCTTCCGTGATCCGGATCCCCAGATGGGCGGCCATGGCCCCCAGGGCACTGACGGCGTCGGTGCTGGCGAGGGTGGTGCCGCGGAGGGCCTCGATACCACTGATACCGGTCAGGGTACAGCCGCTGAAACTGACGTGAGCGGCTCGCATTCCGGCGAAGCGGGCGGCGGTGAGGTCGCAGTCGATCAGGTGCACCCGCTGCCAGGTGGCGGAGGTGAAGTCGGCCTCCCGCAGACTCACATTGCGCAGCCGCACGTCGGCGAAGGATGCCTGCACCGCGCTGAGCCCGTCCGCCTGGACGTCGTTGACCTCCAGGTCCCGCCAGCGTGCGCGTAGCCACGACGATCCGGTGAGCCTGGCCCCGTCCATGCTCACCCGCAGTAGCGAGCAGTCGGTGGTGTGCAGGGCGGCCAGGTCCGACCCGCGCAGGGTGCCCCCGTCGACCAGGGCGTGCCGCCAGGTGCCGGCCGTGGCCCGGACCCGGGACAGGTCACACTCCTCGAGGGTGACTTCCTCGAGCGTCACCCCCGCCCACCTGCGCTGCGTCAGGTCCGCTGCGCTGAACCAGTCGCCGCTGTGTCCCTCCATCGCCGGCTCGCACCCCGGAGGTCAGGGACCCTGGACCTCGAACGTGAAGGTGTCCGGCTCCCCGCCCGGGTCGGCGATGACGAAGGCATAATTACCCGGTTCCAGGTTCGCGGTCAGCGATGCCTCGGACTCCTGCGGGTCCTCCAGGGTGTAACTGGTGCCATCAGCGGTGAAGAGGGCGATCGCGGCCTCCCACTCCTCGGCGGTCGCGTTGACCGTGTACTCCCCGGCCTCCTCCACTACCAGGGCCCGTGCGACGTAGGAGTGCGCATCGAGATCGGCCGTCATCTCCTGTCCCGGTTCGAGAGGGGCGATCTCGCCGGCGAACAACTCGAACTGACCGCCGTCCGCGTCGCTCCACGTGCCCACCTCGACGGTGTAGTCACCTGCTTCCAGGCCCAGGGCTAGGTAGGGGTCGAAGTTGTGGCCGCCGATGATGCTGGTCAGCGACCCGCCGCGGTCGTCGTTGTAGGCGATCTGGTTGCCGGAGGAGTCGAGCACTCGCAACGTCAGGTCCGGGTCCTGCTCACCGCGGATCGCGTCGATCACGAAGACCCCCTCGGTCTCGACCGTCATCATCCCGGACCAGGTCTCGCCCACCTCGATGGAGCCCGCGACGACGTCGCCGATCTCGAACTGGCCCCCGTCGACGTCGGCGCCACCGCCGTCGGGCTCCTCGGTGGGTTCGTCCGTGGGTTCCTCGGTGGGTTCGTCGGTGGGTTCCTCGGTGGGTTCCTCGGTGGGTTCGTCGGTGGGCTCCCCGGTGGGGACAGTCGTGGGTTCGGGATCGGCGCCGTCGCTGCCGAATAGCCGAACACCGAGGAAGATCAGTCCAGCCAGGAGCACCACGACGACGGCGATGACGGCGATCAGGATGCCGGTCTTGCTCTTCGGCTGGTCACCCGGGCCGGGCGAGCCGCCTCCCGGCGGCGGGGCCGAACCGTCGCCCGGCTGCCCGTATCCCGGTGTCGAGTGGCCATAGCCGGCGGCGCCGTAGCCGCCGGCGGCGTAACCGGGTGTGGACTGCTGGCTGTAACTGGGGACGGAGCCCTGGCCGTAGCCGCCTTGCGACTCCCCGTAGCCGGGCGTGGGCTGCTGGCTGTAACTGGGGACGGAGCCCTGGCCGTAGCCGCCTTGCGACTCCCCGTAGCCGGGCGTGGGCTGCTGGCTGTAACTGGGGGCGGAGCCCTGGCCGTAGCCGGCGGCCCCATATCCGGCGGCTGCGCCCTGGTCGTAGGGCTGCGGGGTCGGCTGGTCGGGCTGGTCATAACCGGAGGTGGCGGCGTGACCGTAGTCGGGTGCGGAGCCCTGACCATGGCCCGCTGGGAACTGTTCGGTCGGGGAGTCGAACTGCTGTGTCTGCGCTTCGTCCGCTCCAGGCGGGATCACCTTGGTGCCCTCGGCGTCCTCAGCCTCGTCGGTGCCCTCGGCGCTCGTAGGCCCACCGGGACCCTCGATCCCTTCCCCGCTCTCGGTGCTCTCGGCGTTCTCGATCCTTTCGCCGCTCTCGGTGGCCCCGGCGCTCTCGGACCCGTGGGCGCCCTCGGTCCCGGCGAGGCCACCGACGGCCGACTGGCCGTCAGCATCCTGGCCATAGCCGGCCTGCTGGTCCTGCCCGGTGCGCTGACTGTCCTGAGCCTGCTGGCCGGCCTGGTCCTGCTGCGCATCCCCGGCGGCCGGATGGGTGTGCTGGGTCCACTGGGCACCGTCCCAGTAGCGCAGCAGCGAGGCGTCGTGGTGGTCGGGGTACCAGCCGGCAGGCACGTGATGACTCATGGAGATCAGCCTACTGGCGTGGGGGCCGCACGGGTGCCCTCCCCGAGATGAGCGGGACCAGGTGCACCGCCATCCGCCGGCTGAATCTCCGGGCCGCTGGCCGGCCTACTGGCCTCAGGCGGGACCGATGGCTAGTGCCAGGTCTCCGGCGTCCAGGCCGTCGCGGGAGATGATGAGCAGGTGACGACCGGTGGCCAGGTCACGTTCCTCCTGGATGTGTTCGGCTCCGGAACGCCAGGTGGTGACCTCACCGGAGACGGTGTCGATGAGGAACCCGTGCGCTCCGCCCTCGGCCATCACCTCGATCAGGTACGGTCCCGGCTCGGACACCACCAGCGTCCGCATGATCATCGCCCCGGCTCCGAGATCCCACGACTCCTCGATCTCACCCTCCACCTCGACCGGTTCGGGGATCGTGGCGACCAACTCGAAGTCGGACGCCGATTCGGCCAGCCAGGATCCCACCACCACCTGGTAGGAACCGGGATCGGCGCTGAGCACCAGTACCGGGTCCAGGTCGGATCCGCCGATGCGCGCCAGTTCGCCGCGGTCGTCGTTGCCCACCACCCGTTCGCCGTCGGCGGTGTGAGCGGACATGGTCAGGTCGCCGTCGTCGACCGGGCGGGCATCGAGCAGGATCAGGGCCTCCTCGGCGACGGTGAGGGTGCCGTGCCACTCCTGGCCCTCGGCGATGGACCCGGCGACCGCGTCCCCGGCCGTGAACTGTTCACCGGGAACCACCTCGGGTTGGCCGGCCTCGGTCGGATCATCCTCCTGGGCGCCGCCGACGCCGATCGTCGGGAAGTCCACCGGCTCGGGCCGATCCATGGCCCGGTTCAACGCCACCAGACCGATCACCACCGCGAGCACGACCGCCCCACCGGTCAGCACCCAATGGGCGTACCTGCGCCGCTGGACCGGCACCTGCACCGCGGGCCTGGGGGCAACGTGCATCGTCCAGGACGACCCGTCGAAGTACCGCTGCCCGGCCGCATCAAGGGGATCGGGGTACCACCCCGGCGGGATCGGCTCTCGCTCCACAGCACCGGCCGCCGGCTCGTTCGAGGACATCGGCACCGGCTCAGGAGGACGAGAGCTCGATCTGCACGGTCAATGGGTCGCCGCCGTACTCGGCCACCATCACCGCGTACCGTCCTGCCTGCAGGTCCTCGGTGAGGAGCGGATCGTAGGTGCTGCCACCCTCGTCATCGGCCCTACTGCCGCGATCGTCGTCCGTCCACATCGCGTCGCGGTCCAGGCTGCGCACGGTCAGCGTCGGGTCGCCCGCACCCACGGCCTGCACGTCCACCGTGAGTTCGGTTTCCTCATCCAGTTCGAGCACGGCCAGGAAGGCACCATCGGCCTCGATGTCGGCCTGTACGACATCACCAACGGTGAACCGCTCGGTGATGGCCACCAGGTCCACGGTGACGTCGGTGGCCCTGCCCCGGTACTCACTCAGCACGACTTCGTACTCACCCGGCTCCAGGTACACCGGCGCGATCGGGTCGAGCCGGTCACCGCCCAACTGGAACAGGTTGCCCCGATCGTCGTTATAGGCCAGGGTGGCGCCGCCGCCGTCTCGCACCGCCATCTGCAGGTCGTCACCGCCGGTGCTGCGGGCGTCCACCAGGTAGGCCCCGGCGTCGGCGATCGCCAGCGCACCGACCCACTCGCCATCGCGAGGCACGCTGCCCGAGGAGGTCCCGCCCACCTCGACCACGCCCTCCTCGGTCGGGCCGTCGTCACCGGCCCCCCCGCCGCCGTTGCCACGGAAGGCCAGGACACCACCGACCACCAACAACACCAACACCACCACAGAGGCCACCACCACGGCGATCAGCCCGCCGCGGCCACCGCCGCCACCCTGGGTGCCGGAGCGGTAGACCTGGGTACCGGCCCCGGCGTCCCAGGCCGGATCCGGGGGACGGTAGTCGCCGCCGGCGTAGTCCTGGGGGTCGGCCGGGGTACCCCAACTGGTGGTGGGCTGCGGGGCGGACCAGGTGTTCGAGCTCGTCGCCCACCCCTGCGGCGGCGGGATGTGCGGAGTGGTCATCGTTCCGCCGGCCTGGGCCAGGTAGGGGTAGTCCTCGGTCGGGGTCCGGGAGTCGTGAGCGGCCTCCGGTTTGGGCAGCAACGGCTGGTAGTACTCCGTCCAGCCATCGCCATCCCAGAACCGCTGTTGGTTCTCCCCGGAGGGATCCGGGTACCACCCGGCCTCCTTCTCACTCATGGGCACTACTGTATTGCGCCCAATGCGCAGTTCCGACGCCGAGCATGCGGATCACCGGGCTGTCGCGCTCATCGCTGGCGTCCAGGTCGACCGCGGCGAACATCCGCCAGTCCCGGTCGCCGTCGGCATCGTCCAGGATCTGGGTCACCTGCCAGGTGCGCCCCTCGGTGGTGAGGCGGCACATCGCCGCGTTCCGGGCGTCCGGACCGATGCCGATATCGTGGTACTCGGCCCAGTAGCCGGCGATCTCGGTGCGCCAGCGGTCCTCATCCCACTCGCTCTGGCCCTCCCGGGCGCTCAGCGCGGCCAGCCCGGTGTAGTCCTCCCGTGCCAGCAGCTCCACCCGACGGAACATCGCGGTGCGCACCTTGGTGGCGAAAGCGTGCCGGTTCGCCGTGACCGAGGCGCCCTCACCGCCGAGCCGGGCCTCCGTCGTCGTCGGCTGCTCCTGCGCGTCCGAGCGGGCGCGGGCCAGTGAAGTGGTCCTGATCGCAGCGCTTTCAGCGTGCAGCGCCTCCCACTCGGCCAGCAGGGAGGAGTCCACCCCCCGCACCGCTGCCCCGAGCCAGTCGATGATCTCGGTGAGTTCGGGCGTGTGCCGCTCGGCCGGGACCACCTGGCGCAGCGCTTGGTAGACGTCGGTGAGGTACCGCAGCACCACCCCCTCACTGCGGGCGATGGAGTAGCGGGAGATCAGTTCCGAGAACGTCATGGCGTGTTCGACCATGTGCCGCACCACCGACTTGGGCCGCAGCGGGTACTCATCCACCCACGGGTGGGCGGTGCGGTACTCGGCCAGCGCGGCACCGAGCAGCTCGGCCAGCGGCATCGGATGGGTGATCTCCTCCATCGCCTCCATCCGCTCGGTGTACTCCCAACCCTCGGCCTTCATCGCCGCGATCGCCTCATCGCGAGCCGCACGCTGCTGGGCGAGCACCACCGGGCGCGGGTCTTCCATGGTTGCCTCGATCACCGAGACCACATCCAGGGCATAGGTCTGGACTTCGGGGTCGAGCAGTTCCAGAGCAGCCAGGGCGAAGGGGGACAGCGGGGCATTGAGCGCGAAATCGAGGGGCACCTCACGCACCAGACGCACCCGCCGGCCCTGGGCGTCCGGTACCGGCAGGCGTTCCAGGATCCCGGCTGCGCGCAGGGACCGGTAGATGTGGACCACCCGGCGCAGATGAGGATTGCGATCCACGGGCTCGTCGTGGTTGTCGGTGAGCAGCTTCGCCATCGCCGCCACCGGGTCCCCGTACCGGGCAAGCACGCTCAGCACGGTGGCGTGGGAGACCCGGAACTGGCTCGTCAGGGCCTCGGGCTGGGCGTCGCGCAACCGTTCGAAGGTCTTGTCCGTCCAGTTGACCACCCCGCTGGGCGCCTTCTTGCGGACGATCTTGCGCCGCTTCTTCTCATCGTCGCCTGCCTTGGCCAGGGCCTTGGCGTTCTCGATCACGTGCTCGGGGGCCTGGACGATCACGAGGCCCTCATCGTCGTAGCCGGCCCGCCCGGCCCGCCCGGAGATCTGGTGGAACTCCCGGGCGCTCAGGTGCCGGGAGCGCACGCCGTCGAACTTGGTGAGCCCGGTCAGCACCACGGTGCGGATCGGGACGTTGATGCCGACCCCCAGGGTGTCGGTGCCGCAGATGACGGCGAGCAGTCCGGCTTGGGTGAGCCGCTCCACGAGCCGGCGGTAGCGGGGCAGCATCCCGGCATGGTGCACCCCGATGCCCTTGCGCAGCAGCCGGGAGAGCGTGGCACCGAAGCCCTTGGCGAAGGAGAAGTCGCCGGTTGCCTCCGCGATCCGGTTCTGCCGGGCCTTGTCGGTCAGGTTCACCGAGGTCAGCGCCTGGGCCTGGGCCAGGGCAGCGGCCTGGGTGAAGTGGACCACGTAGACCGGGGCGCGGTCGGTCTGGACGAGTTTGAGCATCAACTCATGCAGGGGTTCCAGGGAGTACTCGAAGGTGAGCGGAACCGGGCGCTCGGCGTTCGCGATGATCGCGGTGGGCTTGCCGGTGCGGCGCTGCATGTCCTCGGCGAAGAAGGACACCTCGCCCAGGGTGGCGCTCATCAGCAGGAACTGGGCCTCGGGTAGTTCCAGCAGCGGGAGCTGCCAGGCCCAGCCGCGCTGGGGGTCGGCGTAGAAATGGAACTCGTCCATGATCACCACACCGGCGTCATGCAGTTCACCCTCGCGCAGCACCTGGTTGGCCAGCACCTCGGCGGTGCAGCAGATGATCGGAGCGTCGGTATTGATGGCCGAGTCCCCGGTCATCATCCCGACCCGCTCGGCCCCGAAGATCTCGATCAGGTCGAAGAACTTCTCGCTGACCAGGGCCTTCAGCGGGGCGGTGTAGTAGGAGCGTTGGCCGTGGACCAGTGCGGTGAAGTGGGCGGCCACCGCCACCAGTGACTTCCCCGAGCCGGTGGGGGTGGACAGGATGACGTGGGAACCGGTGACCAGCTCCAGCAGCGCCTCCTCCTGGTGGTCGTACAGGCTCAGGCCGCGGGTGGTGGCCCAGTCGGTGAACGTCTCCACGACGGCGTCGTCGTCGACGGTTCCTGGATCGGCCGGATCGGCCGGGGGTGTGAGGGTCATCGCTCCCAGTGTGGCCTACCCCGGAGGCAGTGCGGCCCGGTGGCACCGGTCGGACCGTGGTGGCTCAGGTGCTCTCGGGCTCCATGCGACCGGGTTCGCGCCGGCACCAGTTCCGATCGGCGTCGGCGATCGGGCGGGATCCGGGTCCCGGCTCGCTAACTGGTCCGCCGCAGATCCCAGTCTCGTGCGGTCCCGGCCGCCCGCCGGGCGTGCTCGGTCTCAGTGACCCCGGGCAGTCCGGTCGTCGCCGGTGTCGGGTCGGTCCGAGTCGGGCCGCGTGCGCCCGGCATGCCGGCCGGAGTCGGGCTCCCCGGCCCCGGCGTGGTGTTCGGAGCCGGATCGGGTGCCCTCAGCGTCCCGGTCGGGGTCGAGGTGGTCGGCATCGGCCAGTTCGCGGTCGACATCGGATCGGACCCGATCGGCGCCCTGGGCCTGGGTTTGTGCGTCACGCTCGAGCCGGTCGGCCTCCACACGGGCCTGCTGGGCCTGCGCCTCGGTCTTGGTGGCCTGGGCCTCGCGTTCGCGCGCTTCGAGGTCGCGTTGTTCGGCGTCTGCGCGCAGGGCGGCCGCTTGCTCGCGGTTGGCCCGCTCCTGTACCGCTCGCTGCTCTTGGTCGCGAGCACTCTTCTTCCGGGTGATTGCCAGCACCGCGACCACGATGATGGCCAGTACAACGACTCCGATGACGATCCAGATCCACGTGTCCATGGCGCACTCCTATTCCTCAAGGTGCCTCCATCAAAGGCCACAACGCCATCCCCCGCGACCTGAGAGGCGGCCGGCACGGCCTCAGCCGCGGTGGGACGCGAGAATCTCGGCGTTGAGCCGGGGCCAGAGTTTGGCGTGGGTGTCCTGGCGGAAGGAGCGCTCGCCCAGGAAGACCGCGGTCAGGTCGGCGCCGGGGTCCACCCACACGAAACTGCCCGACTGGCCGAAGTGTCCGAAAGTGTCGGGGGAGGCGTCCTCGGCGGTCCAGTGCGGGGACTTGTGGTCCCGGATCTCCATGCCCAGACCCCAGTCGTTGTGCTGCTGGCGGCCGAAGCCCGGGAGCACCCCGTCCAACCCGGGGAACTGGACGGTGCGGGCCTGCTCGGCCAGTTCGGCGGTGACCAGCGTGGGCACCAGCAGTTCCAGCGCCAGGGCGAGCAGATCGGTGATCGTTCCGGAGGCACCGAATGCCGCTGAACCGGAGAGTTCGACCCTGTCCATCTCCAGCGGTTCGAGCACACTGGCGCGCATCCAGTCATCGAAGTTGCTGCCCACGGCGGAGCCGACGTGCTCGGCGAGGACGTCGAAGCCCATGTTGGAGTACACCCGGCGCCTCTCCGGGCTCTGCGTCGGACCTTCTTCAAACGGGAGCCCGGAGGCGTGGGCGAGCAGGTGCCGCACAGTCGAGCCGTCGGGGCCGGCCGGGTCATCAAGTGCCAGGTGGCCCTGGTCGATCGCCACCAGCGTGGCCCAGGCGGCCAGCGGCTTGGTCACCGACTTCCAGTCGAAGACCTCCTCGATGGCGCCGGTGAACGCCAGCACCTCCCGCGAATCGGAGACCGCCAGAGCGACGGGAAAGTCGAAATCTTCCAGGGTGGGGTAAGTGCTCACCCCTCCAGCCTGCCACGACCAGGCGGCAGTGCGCCTGCGCTGGCACCTCGCCCGAGGCCTGGGGCCCGATGACCGTCCCGGAGAAGCCGGATGCGAGTTGACAGTAGACATCCTCGGCACGGGCGGGTCAGTACGCTCGAGTGATGAGCGAGCGCACCTGGACCGAAGAAGACCACCTGCACGGCAAACCCGAGGAATTCGTCACGCTGTACCGGCGGGTGCAGGAGGTGATCAATGGTTTCGGTGACGTCACCCAGTCGGTGTCCAAGACCACGGTCACCTTCAAGGGTTCCCGCCGGGGCTTCGCCAGTGCCCGCCCCACCAGTACAGGTGTCCGGGGCTACTTCGACCTGACCCGGTCGTTGGGCACCGATGACCGGAGGATCAGCAGCGTTGCGCCCTATCAGCGGAACCTGAACGTGCATCAGTACCGGTTGAGCGAGGCGGCCGACCTGGATGACACATTCATCGCCTGGCTGCGGGAGGCCTACGACGTCGGTTGCGGTGCGCACCTGCAGTCCCAGCGGCGCCCGACCAGCCCTCGAGCGGTGACTCGCCGGCGATAGCGCTCGCCGCGACGTGCCACGGGTGCGGCTCGGCCGGGATCAGCAGGCCGTGGTGCATGGCTCAGGTGGCTTGCCTCGGATCAGTAGCCCGGTCTGCTGTCCTCATCCTCCGCGGTGATCATCTGCCCGTCCGGGGCCACCACGTACCAGACGTCCTGGACCCCCTGCCCGGTCACATCCCCGGGGGAGGAGTCCTGGACGAAGTAGTACAGCGGCCAGTCGGCGTAGGTCGCCTGCACGGTGCCGTCATCGCGCTCGATGCTGCCGAGCAGGGCTTCATCGACGCCGTCGCCGGCGCTCGGTTCACCTTCGAGGATCGGCCAGTTCTCCAGGCACTCGTCCATACAGGCGCTCACGCCGGGCGAGTCGGCGGTGAACAGGTACAGCGTCATGCCCGCCCCGTCCACCAGGAAGGTGCCCAGGTCCGTTTCGGTGGTCGTGAGCGTCTCGCCGGCAGCATCGCCATCGCCGTCCTCGCCGCCGGCACCGTTGTCACGCTCGGCGGCCTCGTCGTCCTCCGCGGTGGCATCAACGGCGCCGTCGTCCGCCGGAGCAGGGTCCTCCATTCCCTCGCCGGAAGACCCCCCGGGGTCACATGCCGTCAGCAGGCCCACGCCGAGGATGCCGGCGGTGAGTAGCGCGGTGGTCCGTCGTCCTATTGCTCTCCTCCAGTTCCTGACCGCCGGCCGTGGTGGCCGGACACTGTGGGATACGTGGGAGAGGGCGTGCAGGGATTGCCGGAGCCGACGATTCCTGCCGGCCGTCCAATCCCTTTGGCCGGCCCAGTCGTACCCTGGGGTATGGCAGCCGTGTCCCGCGCCGACCGGGCCGACGACGCCGCCCTGCTCGCCGGGCTGGCGCTGGACGATCCGGCGGTCTCGGCAGCCTTCGTGCGGCGTTTCCAGTCGGCGGTGTTCGGGATGGCGGTCAGCATCACCCGGGATGCGGCACTGGCGCAGGACGTGTCCCAGGAGGTGTTCGTGCGGGTCTGGCGAGCCGCGGGCAGTTACGACCTGCGCCGTGCCTCGGTGCTCACCTGGCTGCTCACGATCACCCGCAACGCTGCGATCGACGCCGTCCGGGCACGGCGCGCCGAGCCCACCGACGACCTCGTGCTGGACCGGCTCCTGCACGAGACACTGTCCAGCGCCCCGGACTTGGAGGAGAGCGCCGTGCACCGACTGGAGACCGAGCAGGCCATTCGGCGGCTGCACCGCATCGCGCCCGAGCAGGCCCGCGCGGTGGTGCTCGCCGTCGTCGGGGGTTGTACGGCGGCCGAGGTGAGCCGCCGGGAACAGATCCCGCTGGGCACCGCCAAGACCCGCATCCGCACCGGGCTGCGCAGGCTTCGGGAGGAGATGGCGGTGGACCGTGGCTGAGCGCCTGCACCCCACCGAGGATCAGTTGACCGACCTGGCCCTGGGCCACGCAGCGGAGGGCGAGCGCGACCAGGTCACCGCGCATCTGACCACCTGCCCAACCTGTCGCCGTGACTACGGTGAGATCGCCGACGCCGTCGAACTCGTGCTGCCGGCCGTGCCGCGCACCGCACCGCCGGCCGGTTTCGAGGACGGGGTGCTCGCGGCGCTGGCCCGGGGTCGGCAGAACTCGCAGAAGCAGGCCGCCGGCGAGCACCACCCGGAGTTTGTACCTGATCCGGTGTGCGAACCCGGCCGGGCCGTGCTCGCACACCGGCGAAGCCGGCGCTGGTGGTCGGTACGGTTGGCGGTGGCTGCCGGACTGCTTGGAGTAGCCGTGGGAGCCGGGGTGATGGCCGGACTCGGCGAGAGCGATGAGGAGATTCCGGCAGCCTCGAGCCGGTGGGAGCAACCCCTGGTGGATACCGGTGGGCAGGCCGTCGGCACGGTCACCCCCAGCAGGGCTGCGGACGGGCCGGTCCTCGTCGTACAGATCGACGACCGGGTGCTCACCCGGACCGACGGTCCGCAAGGGTATTCCTACACCTGCCGGTTGGTCCTGTCCGACGGCAGCACCCGGGACGTGGGCCAGTGGCGCCTCCGTGCCGATGAACCCAACAGTTGGGTGATCGCGATTCCCGACGAAGGGGTCGAGGCGGTCGAGATGGTCACCGAGGACGGCGCGGTCTGGTCCGTCGCCGAATTCTGATCGAGGCAATCCGTTCGGGTCCGGCACTCGTATCCCTGACATGCACCTTGAGGCGGACCTTGACATGGATGCTGCGGCGACGCGCCACCACCGGACACGGCATGGCGCATCCGCACTGCTCCTGGCCCTGCTCGTTGCGCTGCTCACCGGGTGTGGCAACGGCGAGGCTGACGGCGCGCCCGGTGCGACCGAGCCGGGACCGGGGGATGCTGGGGAGGAGGCCGGCGTGATCGTCATCGTCGACTTCGAGTACCAGGTGCCGGACTCGGTGCCGGCCGGCGGCCAGATCACCATCCGTAACGATGACGGTGTCGGTCACACGGTCACCTCCGATGAGGCCGGGTTGTTCGATGTGAGTGTGGCGCCGGGAGAAGAAGTGATGCTCCCCGTGCCGGATGAACCCGGGGAGTACCCGTTCCACTGCACCCCGCATCCGACGATGACCGCCACGCTGGTCGTGGAGTGAGCGAGGTGGCCGGCGCGAAGGACCGGGGCTACCGGACCGCCGGCCGCACTCCTGGCCGCACCAGTGGCCGCACGACTGGCCGCACCAGTGGCCGCACCAGTGGCCGCACGACTGGCCGCACGACTGACCGTACCGGCGGCCCTACAGACGGCAGCATCGCTGGCCGCGCCGCCGGCCGCACTCGCGCTCGCGGTGTCGAACCGGTGGTGCGCATCCTGGTGGCCGTTGCGCTCGCAGTGGATGCCTACGTGCACTTCACCCTCGCCGGGGCGATGCAACTGGCGGCACCGGAGGGGATCGGCGGGGCCGCGCTCTTCCGGATCCAGGGCGGCGCTGCGGCGGTGGCCGCGCTCCTGGTGCTGGTGGCGGGATCACGGCTCGCCTATGCCGTGGCCGTACTGGTGGCCGTGTCCGCACTGGGACCGGTGCTGCTCTACTCCTTCGTGAACGTGCCCGCTGTCGGGCCGATCCCGTCCATGTATGACCCGACCTGGTATCCGCTGAAGGTGCTCAGCGTGGTCGCAGCGGCGGTCGGGGTGCTGTTGGGGCTGCTCGGGTTCGCCTTGGCCGGCAGGCGGGTCGTGTCCGAACGCGGGTGAGGACCGACGACGGCGCTGCAGCAGGGGTTTGCGACCCGCCCGGATGCTAAGGGCCGGCGTCCTCACGGGGTCGGACGGCGTCCTCGCGGGGTGGGTCGGCGGCGCCGGGCTGTGGCCAGCAGAATGAATGCGGTTCGGCCAGGCGAGGTTCGGTGGCGTGTTGTGCACGCTCGAGTTCCATGCTGTGTGCCAGCAGTTCGTCATAGTCCACCGCAGCGCCGCGTAGCAGTACCGTGACCACCTGCTCGGCCTCGACGTTACTCAGGTGCTCACCGGTCAGGACCCGGTAGTGCGTCAGGGAGGCGATGATGTCGAGTAGCAGTTCGATGTCAACGTCCTCGCGCAGGTGGCCGCGGTCGACCGCCCGGCGCAAGGTGGTGCGCACGGCCCGGCGGGACGGCTCGATCGCCACGCGCACGTACCGCTCGCGCAGCATCGGGTCCCGGGCGCATTCGGAGTAGAGGGTGGTGAATACCTCCGGGGCGATCGTGCGGAACATGGAGAGGAAGATCGTGAGACTTTCCTCGATGCCACACAGGGTGCAGCCATCGTCGGGGGCGGTCGGGGGTTCCAGATGGGCCTCGATCGCGGCCAGTATCAGTTCTGCGCGGCCGGAATAGCGACGATAGATCGCCGGACGCGACGTCCCTGCGCGCTTGGCTACCTCTCCGAGCGTCACCCCGAGGTAGCCCACCTCACGCACCAACTCCATGGCCGCAGCGGTGATCGCCGCATCGATCTGCGCATCACGGGGCCGGCCGACCGTACGCGGGGCGCCTTCGGACGTCATGTGGCCATATTACGTCGAGATTACGGGACATGTCGTAATAAAACCCCCTTGTGCAACCTGTGCCACAGCGCGTAACGTTCCGCAACGTAACGGAACGACGTGTGAGAGGAAGCGATGGGCTACCACTACGAGGAGCCACCCCGGGCCACGGCGCGGCAGTGGTTGGGTCTGGTGCTCCTAGTGCTGCCGATGATCGCGGTGGCCAGTGACCTGACCGTGTTGTTCTTCGCGCTGCCGTCCCTGACCCAGGACCTTCAGCCCAGCGCGGGACAGGCGCTGTGGATCGTGCATGTCTACGGTTTCCTGATCGCGGGCTTCCTCCTTGTCGCCGGGCGGGTGGGGGACCGGATCGGCCCGAGGCGTCTGCTGCTGATGGGCTCCGCGGTCTTCGGTGCGCTGTCTCTTGTGGCTGCCATGTCCACCAGCGCCGCGATGTTGATCGGGGCGCGCGCGGCGCTCGGGGTCGCCGGTGCCACGCTGATGCCGTCGTTGCTCTCCCTGCTGCGCACGATGTTCGCCGATCCGGACCAGCGCCGGCTGGCGATCGCGGTGGTGTTCAGTTCCTTCACGGTCGGCGGCGCCATCGGCCCGCTCCTGGGGGGCGCGCTCCTGGAGTTCTTCTGGTGGGGCTCGGTCTTCCTGCTCAACGTGCCACCGATGCTCTTGCTGGTCATCCTGGGTACGGCGCTGCTACCGGAACGGGAGGTACGCAATCGCGCCCCGATCGAACTGCGCAGCGTGATCCTGTCCGTCGCCGGCATGCTGGCACTGGTTTACGGCCTGCAGGGGCTCGTCACCCGCCAGGAGTCGGGAAGCGGGTCGGGGTGGACGTACCTGGTCGCCGTCGTCGCGGGTGCCGGGGCCCTGGCCCTGTTCCTGCGCCGCCAGGGCCGGCTCGCCGAGCCGGTCTTCGACCTGGGGCTGCTCCGGAACACCCGCGTGGGTGCGGCCCTCCTGGTCTTGCTACTGACCGGCGTCGCCGGCGTTGGCACGTTCTACCTCTTCACCCAGCACCTGCAGTTGGTGGTCGGGCTGTCGGCATTGCATGCCGGACTGTGGACCCTGCCTTTCATCGTGCTCAACATCCTCGGCGCCATGCTTGCCCCGAGGCTGGCCCGGTGGATGATGCCGCTGACGGCGGTGGCAGGAGGCCTCACTGTGGCCGCACTCGGCGCCCTCCTGCTGGCGTTGACGGCGACGCCGGACGCGCCCCTGCTGGCCCAGGTCGCCGGTATTGCCACTGTCGGTCTCGGTATGGGCCCGGCGATGGCGCTGCTATCGGACCTGATCGTCTCCAGCGCGCCGGAGAGCAAAGCCGGATCGGCCGCGGCGGCGCAGGAGGTCAGTGGGGAACTGGGCTCGGCCATGGGGATCGCGGCCGCCGGTGCTCTGGCCCTGGTGATGTACCGGACGTACCTGACCGGACGCGTTCCCCCGCACACCCCGCCGGAGGCGGCGGAGGCGGCCCGGGGCAGTGCCCACGAGGGCTTTCTCGCCGGCCGGGAGTGGGCAGCAACGGCGCCTGAGTTACCCGGCCTGATCCGGGAGGCGACCGTCGCCGGACTGCAGGCCTATGCCGGGTTCGCCGCGGTGATGATAGCGATTGTGGCGGCCGGAGTGACGGTCGTGCGCGTGCGCACCAGCCGCCCTTCGGTTCCAGCAGATGACCCGGCTCCCGCAGTTGGTTCGGTTCCAGCAGATGGCCCGGCTCCCGCAGTTGGTTCGGTTCCAGCAGATGGCCCGGCTCCCGCAGTTGGTTCGGTTCCAGCCGATGGCCCGGCTCCCGCAGTTGGTTCGGTTCCAGCCGATGGCTCCGCTCCAGCAGATGGCCCGGTTTCCGTAGGCAATTCGGCTCCAGCAGTCGTTACGGGGGCAGCGGCCCGGGCGAGCCGACCCGCTTCCCCTGTGGCGGTAGCGTCCGAGGTGTCCGTGGCCAGCGAACTCACCCCGACCCGAGATGAATCATGACTGTGCCCAGCGGACGTGCGTCGGGCATCGGGCAGGAGCGCAACTCAGGTACCGTCCAGCGGCTCGATGCGCTCGCGCGGCCGGCCCGTGACGAGCGCGTGCTGCCCTGCCAGGACCCCGCTCACCTCCACCTGTGGTTCGCCGAGGGTGGACACGAGGTGGAGCGAGCGAAGGAGTTGTGCCAGGAGTGCCCGATCAAGCAGGCATGCCTGCGTGGTGCAATGGACCGCGGTGAACCCTGGGGTGTGTGGGGCGGCGAGGTGTTCGTCGACGGGGAGATCGTTGCCCGCAAGCGTGGGCGTGGCCGGCCCCGCAAGAACGAGTCGCACGCCCCGTCGCGCCGCCGCACCCAGGCAGCCTGAGGACGAGCGCTCGCGATTGATGGACCGGGCTGCCGCGCGGCCAACTGAACGTGCTGGCCGCTCCCCGCGGTCCCGGCTTCGCTTCCGTCCCACATCCGCGCGATCGGGGCGATGTGCGCCTCGATCCGCTGCGGCGGGATGCGCCCGGCTGCACGCAGCGAGGCCAACCCGTGCCAGGTGGCCCGGAGCAACTCCGCGGACTCATCCGGATCCGCATCGCCGATACGGTCGGCGATCGCCCGGCGCAGGCTCATGAACGACTCGCGCAGTTCTCCCGGGGTGTTCGTGGCGGCGAAGGTCAGCGCGCTCGTGCGGGTGAACATCGCCTCGTACAGCCGCGCGTCCGGCACAGATCCGCGAGCCCGTGCCGTCGCGACCCGTCGACGAACTGATCGGTGAGGGTCGTCAGTGCCTCAAACTCTCCCTTGGCGATCGCATCGATCAGATCCTGCCGGCCGGTGACGTGCTGACGAATGACCGGTTGACTGTCATCGATCGCTTGCGCCACCCGCTTCGTGGTCACCGCCGACCAGCCCTCTGCGTCCGCGATCTGCAACGCAGCCGCCATCTGGTCCCGACGGGCTGTCTTCCGGCGCTCGCGCGGGCCATCCGTCGGCGCCCTCATCCCAGCACCAGGAGCAACCCGCCGAGCACCATGACCGCAGCCGTGGCGCCGTGCATTCCGAGGGCTGTGCTCGTGCTACCTGCGCCTCGCAGCACAACGAGGGCATCGCTGGCGGGCACGATCGCCAAGGCCAGCATCGCCGCACCAACCACGACCGGGGAGGCGAGGAAGATCAGCACCCCGGCGACCACCCCGGTCGCCAGATCCCGGACCCCTTCAGTTGCAACCATGCGGTGGCCAGTTGCAACCATGCGGTGGCCAGTTGCAACCATGCGGTGGCCCCGACCGCGGGGATGACGGGTAGGCCGAAACTGGCCGCCATCGCCTGGGGAACCGCCAGGTAGGCGGCCCGATTCCCGAGATGCCGAATGCGCCGACCACGGCGATCGCGATGCCGACTGCGCGGCGCGGCCTCCTCTGGACCGGGCCCGACCCACCGGTCGCGATCTGTGCGGATCTAGTCCTGGGACCTGAGGAGGGCGCCGACGTCGGCGGCCACACGCTGCGGCTCTTGCCCCGCCACGGCGTGGGAGGCTCCGTCGTAGAACTCGACCGTGCCGTGAGCCAGGGTGGCCTCGGCCGTCTGCGCGACGGACTCGGCGTCGTGCACCACCGAGTCTCCGGCGATGATCGCCAGCACCGGCATCTGCAGGTCGCGCAAGGCCTCCTCGCTGATCCGCTCGGGGGCCGGGACCTTCGTAGCGTAGTGCACCTGACCGGCGTCGATCATCCGGCCCACGGCGAACTCCTCGGTGTCCTCCCCGCCGGCGATCCAGGAGTTGAAACCGTCGCGCCAAGACTTCGGAAGCCAGGGGATCGAGGCAGGGATGGAGCGCGCGACGAATCCGGGAGAGATGGTGCCGAAGGTGAACACTGGGTCGATCAGGCTGAGGCTGGCGACCGGTCCGGGGTGATGGGTGGCGTAGTTCGCTGCCGTCCAGCCTCCGACGGACAGCCCAACGAAGTGGAATTGGTCTTCCGGGAGCTGGTCCAGGGCTTGGTGCAGCCACAAGGCTTGCTCGGCATTGTCCTCGATCGGCCGCTCCTGCACGCTCATTCCGGGCTGCCCGAGCAGGTCCACGGTGTAGACGTCACCGAGGGCGAGCAGATCGGGCATGTTGTCCGCCCATGCGGGGGAGGCTGAGCCCTGGCCGTTGATCAGGATGAGTGGGTCGGCGCTGTCGCCGGTGCCGGGGAAGTGGTACGCGCGCACCAGACCGAAGTCGGTACGCAGGTCGAGCGTGCGATCTGGTGCGGGCATCTCGGCCATCGCCTCGGCGTAGGCCTCCTGGAAGTGGTCATGACCTTCCGCGCTTCGCCAGTGACCGGCCGGGGACGGCGACCGGAGTGCGAGCGTAGCGACGACCCCGATGGCAGCGACGACTACCAGGGCGATTCGAAGACGACGCCACCGGGGGCGGCGAGAAGGTGTGGACATATCGCTCCTAACCGATCGGTAAGTTCAGTTACCGTACGGTAGAATCTCAGAGCATGGCAAGGGATAAGTCCGACGGGTCGCGGGTTCTGACCTTCACCGAGCAGGCGCGGCGCGAGCAACTCGTCGGCGTCACGATCGAACTCGTCGCCGAGCGCGGTTATGCCGGCACCTCCCTCGCCGGCATCGCGGCGGCGGCGGAGATCACCAAGGCGGCGGTGCTCTATCACTTCGGTTCCAAGGATGCCGTTGTGCAGGCGGCACTGGATTGCGTGTTGGATTCCTTGGTCGCCGAGGTGGGAGAGGCGGTGGCGGAGGCTGAACCTGCGGACCGTCCCGCGGTCTACGTGCGTACGATGATCGCGCACCTGCATCGCCACCCCCGCCACATCCGCATGATGGCGGAGGCGTTGATCAACCAGCCCCAGGACCTCGATCGCGGTCGGCGTTGGCGGGACCTCGCGGCGATCATGGCCGAGGCCCGGCGTGACCGCAGGCGTCCCGGCGATGCGGACCTGCGCTCCCTGGCCATCATCGTGGGTGGCGGAATCGACGCGATCATGCGGGAGCGGCTGGTTGACCCTGCGTATGACACCGCCGGGGCGGCGCACGAACTGGTGCGGATGATGGAGCACCTGCTGTTCGACTGAGCGATGTGGCATACCGGGCCGACGCCATGAGTTGTGCGCTGGACCGGACAAGCTGCGCGCTTGGTCCTGGCAGCCAAGAGAGGCGCTCCGCGAAATCGGGTCATAGAGTGCCATACAACCGAGCATGCGGATGTAGAGTGCTGATCATGCCGCATTTCCGGATCAGCGAGGCCGCCGTTCTTCTCGGTGTCAGCGATGACACCGTGCGCCGATGGGTCGAGGAAGGGTTGCTGAGCGCATCCCAGGACAGTGCTGGACGCAAGGTGATCGACGGCGGCGAACTCGCTCGCCGAGCCGAGGAGCATGCTGCGCGACCGGCGAGCCTGGGGGACTCCGCGATCGGGTCCTCCGCGCGGAACCGGTTCACCGGACTGGTCACCCGGGTGCTACGCGACCAGGTGATGGCGCAGGTGGATCTGCAGTGCGGGCCGTTCCGGATGGTGTCGCTGATGAGCGCCGAGGCCGTCGATGAACTCGGCCTGGAACCCGGCTCGCTGGCTACCGCCGTGGTCAAGGCGACCACCGTGATTATCGAGGCTCCGAAGGAACCGGCCTGATGCCTCGTAGCGGACTACTGGCTGCCGCCTTGGCCGCGGGTTTCACACTGGGCGCGTGCGGAACACTCGGGGCGAGTGACGAGGCCGACCCCGACCGTGACCTGCCCAACCGTGAACTGACCGTATTCGCCGCGGCTTCCCTGCATGTCGCCTTTACCCAGATCGGAGAGATGTTCACCGCTGAGCACCCCGACGTATCGGTGGCGTTCTCCTTTGCGGGATCTTCGAACCTCGTTGCCCAGTTGGACGCCGGGGCGCCTGCCGATGTGCTGGCCGCTGCGAACGAGGCGGCGATCGCCGACGCCGCGGCCAACGGCACGATCGAGGGCGAACCGGTCTTGTTCGCCACCAACGTGCTCACCCTTATCACCCCGGCGGGGAACCCGGCCCGCGTGACCGGCATGAATGACAGCCTGGCCGGTGCCGACCTGGTGGTCTGTGCCTCCCAGGTGCCGTGTGGGCAGGCAACCGCCGCCGTGGCTGGTCTGTTCGACGTCGACCTGGTGCCGGTGAGTGAGGAGGGCAGCGTCACCGACGTGCTCGGCAAGATCACCTCCGGGCAGGCCGATGCCGGTCTTGTGTACAACACCGATGCCGCCTCGGCCGGGGAACGGATCGAGATCATCGAGGTCTACGACCAGCACGAGCGGGCCATCAACCACTACCCGATGGCTGTCACCACCGGCTCCGACCACCCCGACGTTGCGACCGCATGGATCGACTTCGTGCTCGGGTCGCAAGCGCAAGCGGTGCTGGACGAGACGGGCTTCGGCATCCCATGAGCCCGCAGCACCGGGCACCGACGACGGCCCGAGGCTCTCGGCCGCCGGGCCATGGTGAACCGGAAACCGAACCGCGGCAGCGACGGGAGGTTCGGGCGCGGGACGGGAGAGCCGGCTTCGCCGCCGGTTTGCCGCGGTGGATCCTGCTTCCCGCGGCAGGTGCGGTACTGCTCATCGCGCTGCCGGTGATCGGCATGCTGGCTCGGGTGCCCTGGGCCGACCTGCCCGCCCTGCTCACCTCCGAAGCCTCCCTGTCCGCACTCTGGCTCAGTCTGCGCACCTCGGTAGCCGCGACGTTGGTGTGTGTGGTGCTCGGGGTGCCACTGGGGCTGGTGCTGGCGTGGGTGCGCTTCCCCGGAGCGCGGGTGGTGCGGACCGTGGTGCTGCTCCCGCTGGTGCTGCCACCGGTGGTCTCCGGGTTGGCGCTACTGACCA
Source organism: Pseudactinotalea sp. Z1732 (assembly GCF_049724975.1). NCBI lineage: Bacteria > Bacillati > Actinomycetota > Actinomycetes > Micrococcales > Cellulomonadaceae > Pseudactinotalea > Pseudactinotalea sp. Z1732. Next base: position 232,810 of record NZ_JBMPQC010000004.1, read on the forward strand.
CGTTCGGTCGCCGCGGACTGATCGGGGAGCAGTTGCAGGTGCTCGGGGTCGACGTCGCCTTCTCCACGGCGGCGGTGGTGCTGGCGCAGGCATTCGTGGCGATGCCGTTCCTGGTGATCTCCATCGAGGGCGCTGCCCGCACCGTCGGTCGTCGGCATGAGGTGGTTGCCGCCACCCTGGGGGCCCGGCCCACCACGGTGCTGCGCCGGGTGACGCTGCCGCTGCTGGGCCCGGGGTTGGGCTCCGGCATAGCGCTGGCCTTCGCCCGCTGTCTGGGCGAGTTCGGCGCGACGCTGACCTTCGCAGGGTCCCTGCAGGGGGTGACGCGCACCCTGCCGCTGGAGATCTACCTGCAGCGGGAGGTCGACCCGGATGCGGCGATCGCGTTGTCCCTGGTCCTGATTCTGCTGGCTGCGGTCTTGGTGCTGAGCACCCATGGGCGTAGCCGCACAGCCGGCGCGCGAGGCACGCAGGTGATGCGATGAACTCGGGGGACGCGGCCAACTCCGGTGGCGCGATGAACTCGGCCGAGGCGAACTCGGGTGACGCGATGAGCGCCGGCAGAGCGATGCGCGCCGGGGATGTGATGCGCGCTGAGGATTCAGGCAGTGGCGGTGCCCCAGGATGCGCGGCGGTCAGAGGACCGACGGCGGGAGGCGGAAACCTCGCGACTCCACCGGCGTTATCAATTCACGCTGAGGTGTCCGAGCGCGAAGTCCGCCTGGACCTGGAGGTTCCGGCCGGTCAGATCGTGGCGCTGCTCGGCCCCAACGGCGCCGGCAAGTCCACCGCGCTCGCCTTGGCGTCGGGCACACTCCACCCCAGTGCTGGCACCGTGCATCTGGGATCGAGACAGGTAGCCGGCCAGGGCGGGTGGGTGCCCCCGCATCGGCGGGGCACTTCACTGCTCGCTCAGGAACCCCTGCTGTTGCCCCACCTGGATGTCCTGGCGAACGTGGCGTTCGGCCCGCAGTCGCAGGGTGCCGGACGCGCGCGAGCCCGCCAGATCGCAATGGCGCGATTGGCGGAGGTCGGGATCGCCCACCTGGCACACCGGCGCTCGCGGGAGCTGTCCGGCGGGCAACAACAACGGGTCGCGCTGGCGCGCGCGCTGGCCCCCGACCCCGAGTTGCTGCTCCTCGATGAGCCCCTGGGCGCGCTGGACGTCGAGGCTGCTGCCCAGATGCGTCAGGTGCTACGAACGTCATTGCGTGAAGCCGGTCGCACAGCCTTGGTAGTGACCCACGACCTGCTGGACGTGCTCGCGCTGGCCTGTTCCGTCGTCGTCCTCTCCGATGGGCGGGTGGTCGAACAGGGGCCGACGCTGCAGGTGCTCGCCCGGCCGCGCTCGGAGTTCGCTGCTCGCTTCGCCGGGGTGAACATGCTCTCGGGCGTATGGGAGTCCCGCGACGCGATCACTCTGACCGGTGGTCTGGTGATCCACGGCATGCCCGACGGCGGTGAGACCGGGCCGGGCCGGCCGGTTGTTGCTGGACGAGCCGCTGCGGCAACCTTCAGCCCGCGTGCGGTCGCGGTGCACCGCGATGCTCCCGGGGGCAGCCCGCGCAACACCGTCGAGGTGCGGGTGGTCGGGATCGAGCAGCAGGGAGAACTGGTGCGGCTGCGCGCCCGGACGACGGCGGGTCTCACTTTGGCCGCCGACGTCACCCCGGCAGCGGTCGCCTCTTTGGGCCTGACCGTGGGTCAGGAGGTGACGTTCGTGATCAAGGCTGCCGAGGTGAACCTGTACGCCGCCTGAGCGTTCGTTGTTGTGGCGGCTGCCGTACCTGCTGCGTCTATGGGGCCTGCCGGGTCGGGGGTGCCTGCGGTTCCTGCTGTGCCTATGGGGCCGGGGGTGCCTGCGGTTCCTGCTGTGCCTATGGGGCCGGGGGTGCCTGCGGTGGTTGCTGCGCTGCTGCACAGGCATGCCTCTGTCCCGGCCCTTGCGAGCCGGGTGCGGGGCGGGGTAGTCAGGTGTGCCATGTGACCTCGGTGGTGGTCACGGTGGCGGTCAAGTCCAAACTGTGCACATAGGTGTGGTGCCGGGGGCAGAGCAACGCCCCGTTGTCCAGGTTCGTCGGTCCGCCGTTAGCCCAGTGCTCGACGTGGTGGGCATCGCACCACTGCGCCGGGATCGTGCAGGCGGGAAAGGTGCACCGCTGGTCGCGGTGCCACAGGGCCCGGTGCTGTCCCTCGGTGAACAGGCGCACCTTGGTGCCCAGGTCCAGGATCTCCCCCTGCGAGCCGAGTACGGCCGGAATGACCCCGGCGTCGCAGGCCATCCGCCGAACGGTGCCGGGGGAGAGGACCTGCCCCGTGGCGGTGATGCCGGCACCCTGGGTGGTGCTGAGCAGATCTGCCAGTGGAATGGTGACCATCACCTGGGCCTTGGTCGTTTTCGGCACTCCGTCGGGGGCGGAGACCCCGCGCCGGATGACGGTCAGCAGTGCATCTGCGCGTCGTTGGGCCGGAGTGCGCGGATCCGGGGTGTCATCCTCACCTTTGACTGGGGCGGACAAGGCTGAGACAGCGGCATCGATGGTGGCGGCGGCTTCGGGCTCGACAACCAGGGCGTACTCGGTCATCCCGTTCTCGCGCGTGCTGGAGTGCAGGGTGCGGAAGGCCCGGCCGCGTTCCTCCTCGCGTTCGGACTCGGTGGCCGGTTTGATGATGCGGCGGGCCTGGGACAGGATCGTGCGCAACTCGCGCTCGCTCCACCCTCGGCGCCGAACGATGGAGTTCGGATCGTGATCCCGGCCCAGTGGATCCCTGCTCATTCCGCGGGGACCGTGGGAGTCCTTGGCGCCCTTGTTGATCGTGCGCATGGTCGTGGCCAGCGCCTGAGGGGGTGAATGGGGCGCTACCTCGTTGTGGAACCGCACGATCGTGCCGGCCCGGGACGCGGCGAGGACTCCGGCGTCGAATGCGGCGACGGTCTCCTGCAGACAATCCGTTCGGTCGGCACCCTCGGAGACCTGCTGGACGGCCTCTGCCAACCGGACGGTGTTCACGGCGTGCCCCACCGGTGGTGCGGGTGCCCGCTGGGCCTGGGCCTCGGACAGGTAGTCTGCCGGCGACAGGCACCGATCCTTGGGCAGGCCGCGCTTGAGCGTCTCGGCGGTGGCATGGACCTCTACGCGCGCGAGTTCGTGCCGCAGCCGGTTCACCGCACCGAGCACATCGACGAGGTCACTCTCCGTGGCTCGCCACCACTCGCCCTGAGGAAGGTCGCTCAACTTCTCGGTGACCTGGCCCAGCACCGCTGGCGCCTGGGTCACCGGATCGGCGACGGAGGTGGTCGACATAGAACAACCGTACTAGCGGCCACTGACATTCCAGTTTGATGACCGGTCGATGGCACTCATCCGAGCACCTCCCCTCGGCGTGGGTTGCCCGGGGCGCTCTCCGCGAGGAATCGGTGTCGGGTGTCCGGCAGCACCGGGTGGCGAGCGAGGATGCCGGTCCAGGCCGCCTCGTCGTCGATGTCGGCCACCGCGGGAGGCAACCGCCGTCGTGCTTGAACTCCCCAGCCCACCGGTACCGGCCAGCCGCCGGGTTCCCCAGAGCCCGCCGGCGCCGTTGACGCCCGCGGCGTAGGCGACCGGCGTCAGCAGGGTCGGCTGCGAGGAGGATGACGACGTCATTGAGCAGCGAGCGGTCCTTGCGTTCGCCGAACACCAGAGGGTGATCGTCTTCAACGGGGCGAACGACAGTGCCCAACACCTGCTGCACATCCGGTGTGTCGGGCAGCATTGTGAATCACGCCCGCCCGGGGTCGCCTCCCGCGGTTGCCTGCGCCAGGTGGCGCCGGTCTGAGCCATTCGCCCCGGTGGGAACGGTCGGACGCCCGCACGTGATGACGGGCCCGCACCAGATTCGCGATCGGACGGCCATGTCGCGGCGAGCGGGTTCGTCGATCAGTGCGCTGCACCCACCATAGAGTCGTACCGGCGCGGCACGCATGGCGCAGGTATTAGTCAATATGTCTTGACAAGGAATCGGGTGCTGGTCAGGATGAAATACCACACACGCAAGGTGCCGGTTCCCAACAAGGACGGGGGAGACCTGTGACAGCACCCGTAGCGGACAAGGAGCGTCTGCGTTGGGGCCTCACACTGGTTCGGATGGGGCCGGCCCTGATGCTCCTGCTCCTAGCGATCGCGATGTCCATTCTCACCCCGGTGTTCCTGTCCGGGCGCAACCTGGGCAACATCGGCCTGGAGTCCTCGGTGGTGGCGCTGCTGGCGCTGGGTCAATTGCTGGTCATCATCACCGCCGGGATCGACCTCTCGGTGGGTTCGGTGATCGCCTTCGCCAGTGTGCTCGGTGCCTTGTGGGTCCGGGAAGCCAACATCGTGGAAGGTTGGTTGATCATCCCCAGCATGATCGCCGGGGGGATCCTCGCCGGCGCGGTCAGCGGCACCTTGTTCGTCAAAGGTCGGCTACCGCACCCGTTCCTGGCCACACTGGCGATGATGATGGTAGCCCGCGGGGCTGCACTGCTGATCTCCGAAGGCCGGCCGATCACCGGTATGCCCCCTGCCATCCTCGCCCTTGGCAGTCATCGCGTATTCGGCGTGCCCATCGCGGTGTTCCTGGTGCTCGGCCTCGCGCTGCTGGTGCACATCCTGCTCTCCCGCATCACCTGGGGGCAGTGGATCTATGCGGTGGGTGCGAACAAGGAAGGTGCCAAACGAGTGGGGATCCCCGTGGACCGAGTGCTGATCTCGGTCTACGTGATCAGCGGCTTCTTCGCTGGCGTGGCAGCGCTCGTGGTCTCCGGGCAGACCAACTCGGCCTATCCCACGGCCGGGAACTTGCTGGAGCTGTCCGCTATCGCGGCAGTCATCATCGGGGGAGCCAGCTTCTTCGGCGGCCGGGGCACCGTGTTCGGGGCGCTAGTGGGGGCGCTCATCCTGGGCGTGATCCAGAACGGGCTGAACTTGCTCAACGTCGCCGCAGCTTGGCAGTACGTGGCGCTTGGCGTGGTGGTCATCATAGCCGTGGAGATGGACGTGGTCCGTCAACGCCTCGAGACCCGGCTGAAAACTGCGGAGGCTGAACACAAACCAGTCGACCAGAAGGAAGTCGACCAGAAGGAAGTTGACCAGAAGGAAGTTGACCAGAAGGCGAAGTGACATGTCCGATGCCGTAGCAGCACCAGCCCCCGCAGAGTCCGGGCGCACTCCGCCGATCCTGGAAGTGCGCGGCGCCTCGAAACTCTTCGGGCCGGTGCGGGCTCTGGACAACGTGAGCATCTCGCTGGATGAGGGCCAGGTACTGGGACTGCTCGGCGACAACGGGGCCGGGAAGTCCACGCTGATCAAGGCCATCACCGGTGTACACCGGCTCGATGCCGGCAGGATCTACATCGATGGGAATCCGGCGGACATCCGCTCCCCGAACGACGCCCGGGCCCTGGGCATCGAAGCCGTGTACCAGGACCTGGCGCTGTTCGACAACCTCGGCGTGGTCTCCAACTTGTACCTGGGCAACGAACTGACTAAGCCGCGTTGGCTGCGTGCCCTGGGTTGGCTGGACCGCAAAGCGATGGAAACCGAGGCCCGTCGTAAACTCGACTCCCTGCAGGTGCATCTGCCGAGTTTTAGCTCCTCGGTGGGCCTGATGTCCGGGGGCCAGCGGCAGGCGGTAGCGGTGGCCCGCGCAGTGGCGTTCGCCACCCGGGTGCTGATCCTCGATGAGCCGACGGCGGCACTCGGGGTCCGGGAGACGCGCAACGTGCTGGACACGATCGCTGAACTGCCGCGCCGGTACAACGTCTCGATCGTCCTCATCTCCCACAACATGGATCACGTGGTCGAGGTGTGCGACAAGGCAGTGGTGATGCGACAAGGCGGTGTGGTCGGCGAGGTCGTGCCCACCGCAGAGACGATGGAGGAAATGGTTTCACTGATCGTGGGTGCGAGAACCCACAAGGAGGAGTAGATCATGGCGTCAAGAAGCAAGAAATGGCGGGTGGGTGCAGCCTTCACCGCCGCTGCGGTCCTGACACTGAGCGCCTGCGGTAACGGAAATGGCGACGGCGGCGACGATGATGCGCTGAACGTCGCCGTGGTGCTGAAGACCACCACCTCCCCGTACTGGCTGCAGGTGATGGGCGGGGTGGAAGATGCCGCGGCCGAACACGGAGTGAACGTCACCGTGGGTGGCGCGACCCAGGAGACCGAGGTGCAGGAACAGATCGACCGCATCCAGGCGGACCTGACGAACCAGCCCGACGTGCTCGTGGTCTCTCCCACCCAGGCCGAGCAACTCCAACCGATCCTGCAAAGCGCCGTGGACGAAGGCACCCCGGTGGTACTGCTGGATACCAACATCGAGGGGTGGGACGGAGCGGAAACCTTCATCGGCACCGACAACTGGGACCTTGGTCAGGCAGTGGGCGAGTTCCTTCTCGATGAGGCGGGCTCCGGGGAATTGCTCACCATCCGCGGTGTGGCCGGTAACCCCTCCACCGACAACCGCATCGACGGCGCACTGGAGGTGCTGCAGGGCACTGACTTCAACCTCGTGGCGGATCTCGGAGCCGACTCCGACCGTGCGCAGGCTCGCGCCGTCACCGCCGACGCCCTGCAGGCCAACCCCGAGCTGGACGTGATCTTCGCGGCCAACGACGACATGGCTCTGGGTGCCATCGAGGCCGTTCGCGGAGCGGGCCTGGACCTCGATGACTTCTTCATCGTAGGCGTGGACGGGACCGGCGATGCGATCGACTCCATCATCGCCGGTGAACTGGACGCCACCATGGCCCAAGGCGCTTACGAGATGGGTGCTCGCAGCATCGAGGAAGCCATCCGGGTGGCAGCCGGTGAAGACGTGGAAGCCGAGATCGCCATCGACACCACATTGGTGACAGCCGAGAACGCCGCGGAGTTCGCGGCCGCGCTGGAGGAGCAGGCCGCGAAATAGAAGGCCGCGGAATAGCAGCCCGCGCTGCAACAGGCTCATCGAACCCGGCCGGGATCATTGCCGTGTGGTCCTGGCCGGTGCGCACCTGCTCGCTGTGGGGGTGCACCTGAGTCGCCGGGGGCGCACCAAGGGTCTCGGAGTGTATTCGGGTCACATGCGGGGTGTTCGTGAGCGCGCGGTATCAGGACTGGGACACCCTCCGCGCGCTCTGGCCTGGCGTGCGTCGCTCATCATCAGCGCAGCGGAGCGCGTGCTCGGGCGGTGAACGCCGCACCACCATTACCGCGTCGCCTTGCAGGACCGACGGTCACCGCGCCACCCGGACCGGTACTGCTGAGTCCAGCGATGCCTGCGCGGCGTCGGCGACACGCCCAGCGTCCACCGCCTCATGGGGAGGGCAGGGGTTGGCGCCGGAGCCGCGCACCAACGCTACGAACGCCGCCATCTCCGCCGCGTAGGCGTCGGCGAATCGTTCGTGGAACGTGCTGTGCACCTGGCCGGCGGGGTAGCCGAATCCAGGCTCAGCGCTTCGGCCCGCATAACTGGCATCCAGGCCGACCTGGATGGTACCTACGGACCCGTGCAGTTCCAGCCGTACATCATGTCCCGCGCCGTTGTGCCGGGTGGCCGAGACTGTGGCCAGGGTTCCGTCTGCGAACGTGGCCAGCGTGACTGCCGAGTCCACGTCCCCGACGGAGCCGATAGTCGGATCGCCGTTGTTGGAGCCGCGGGCATAGACCTCCATGATCCGCTGCCCGGTGATCCACTGCAGGATGTCGAAATCGTGCACTGAGCAGTCCCGCAACAACCCACCGGAGGTGGCCAGGAACGTCACCGCTGGTGGGAACTGATCCGCGGTCACCGCTCGGACGGTGTGTAGCCACCCCAGTTCTCCCGCCCGGTACGCCCGTCGGGCCTCCTGGTATCCGGGATCCAAGCGCCGTTGGTGACCGACCTGCACCGTGGCCCCGGACGCGTCGATCGCCTCCAGCACCGCCAAGGCTTCTGCAGTGGTCCGCGCCAGGGGTTTCTCGCAGAACACCGCAGCCCCGGCCGCTGCTGCCCGCTGGACCAACGGCGCGTGCTGGTCGGTGCCCGTCGCGATCACCACGCCGTCAAGATCTCGGGCGAACAAGGCCTCTGCGTCTGCCACCGCTGAGCAGCCCAGGTCGACGGCGACCTGCTGCGCCCGGGCAGGCTCGGCGTCGGCAATCAGCACCTCCACCTCTGCCAGGGCACGCAGGTTCGCCGCGTGCAGCGTCCCGATCCGTCCGGCTCCGAGGAGCCCGATCGTGGTGGCCACCATGTGTCCTCAGCCGTCGAACGGCAGACGAGGGTCGATCTGCTGACCTTCCCAGGTGCGCCGGATCCACCCGTGGTGCGGATCGTCGCTGATCAACCACGCCCGCAGCGGGCCGGGGCCGGCCATCACGTTCAGGTAGTACATGTCGTGCCCCGGCGGCGTCATCGCCGGCCCGTGCCAGCCATAGGGCACCAGCACCACGTCGCCGGTGCGCACCTCGGCGGTGACGTCGATCTCCCGGTCGTCCGAGGCGTACACGCGCTGATACCCCATCAGGTCCGGCCCGCCCTCTTCGGGCTGGGGGACAGGCATGCCCTCGGCGGGCTGCATCTCGAAGTAGTAGATCTCCTCCAGCGCGGTCTCGCCGTCGGTCTCCTCATCGTGTTTGTGAGGGGGATAGGACGACCAGTTGCCCGCCGGGGTCAGCACTTCGCACACGATGAACCGGTCGGCATCCAATGCGGCCGGGGTGCCGAAATTGTGCACCTGGCGCGAGGCCGCACCTGCCCCGCGCAGTTCCACCGGCACCTCAGCCTTGCCCACGTGCCGGACCGGGTACTCCACGGTGGCGGTGGCCGAGGCGACGGCCACCCGACCGCCATCGGCTGAACCGATCCGCACCTCGGTGCCGATACCGGCGTACAGCACATCGGTGGGGCCGTGGAACACCGACTCGCGGCCTTCCAACTCAAACCGCGCCCCTTCCACCTGCACGTCGAAGGAACCACTCAACGGCAGCACGAGCCGCTCTTCGTTCTGGGCACCCAGATGCACGTGTCCGCCGGGGGCGATCTCCGCGCTACGGATGCCGGTGTGCTCCCACCCTGGCACCTGGACGACCGAGTCAGCCGTACCCAGGTCGAGAGCCCAGGGGCCGTGGCCGGTGCTACCTGCGGGGTGGAACCAGGGCCTGGTCTGTGCATGGGGCATAGCGAGTCCTCACTTTCGTGCTCGACGGTCCTGCCGGCTGGTCAATCCACCAGGGTGATGTCGAAGGAGTACCGGTCTGCCCGGTAGAGGTGGTGCCCGTGCTCCACCGCGATGCCACGGCTATCCAGGGCGGTGCGTTCCATCATCACCAAGGCCGAACCGCGATTGCACTGGAGCAGTTCAGCCTGCTCGGTGCCGGCGGTGGTGGCGCCCACCCGCTGATGGGCCATCCGGAAGTCGATCCCGGCCTTGCGCAAGATGTTGTACAAGCCATCCTGCTCCAAGGACTCCTTGTCCAGGTGCGCGACACTACTCGGCACCCAGTTCTCCATGACCGCCAGCGGCTGGCCGTCCACCCTCCGCAACCGGCGCAGATGACACACCTCATCGCCGGTGGCGATTCTCAGCGGTTCGGCGATCTGGGCCGGCGCGCCGATCCGTTCCAACGACAGGACCGTCGTCTGCGGGTTTGCTCCTTCGGAGACCAGGTCATTGTACAAACTTGATAAGCGCAGGTCGCGCCGCACACGGGGGCCGATCACCTGGGTGCCCACACCGCGGCGACGCACCACCAGCCCGCTACGGACCAGTTGGTTCATCGCCTGACGCATCGTGGGCCGGGACAGGTTGTATCGGTGCGCGAGGGCCACCTCATTCTCCAGTTTGGTGTCCGGAGGCAGGGTGCCGTCGCGGATGGCGCTCTCGATGGCCGACGCGACCTGGTGATACAGCGGCACCGGGGAGGAGCGGTCCAGATCGATCTCGAGTGAGGCGGGCACGGGGCGTCTCCTTTGCACCTTGGTTAGTTTGTCATGACAAGCCGGGCGTGTCATAACACCTGAGGGACAGGCGCTCGGAAGGACGATGCTATTCGCCGTTCCCTTTGTTTGTCTTGACAATAGGACAGCCTTCTCGGAAGACTGGAACCTGCAGGCCAACTCGCGGGGCCGCCGAACGGGCCTCTCGCTGTAACCGCGGCTGGAGGAGGACAATGACGCACACGCCCACCCATAGGCCCCAGGTCGCCGAGGACGGTACCGAGGCGCCGTTGCTGATCGGCACCGCACCGGATTCCTGGGGAGTGTGGTTCGCCGAGGACTCCAAGCAGACCCCCTGGAACCGCTTCCTCGACGAAGCAACCGAAGCCGGCTACCGCATCATCGAACTAGGTCCCTACGGTTACCTGCCCACCGACGCTTCCCAGCTGAAGGACGAACTGGCCGCGCGGGATCTGAAGGTGAGTGCCGGCACGGTGTTCACCGCGTTCCACCGCACTCACACGGATGAACGCCGGGCCACGTGGAACCAGGCCAGGCGCGTGGCCGAACTCACCAGCGCGGTGGGCGGGGAACACATCGTGGTGATCCCGGCGATGTGGCGCGATGACGTCACCGGCGAGCCCGTGGAGGATAAAGACCTCAGCACCGACCAGTGGCAGCGATTGTTCGATGGGCACAACGAACTGGGTCGGGTTCTGCATGAGGAGTACGGCCTGCACCAGCAGTTCCACTCCCACGCCGATGCGCACGTGTGCAGCCAGCAGCAGATCGAGCGCTTCATCGAAGGTACCGACCCGGACTTGGTCAGTATCTGCCTGGACACCGGGCACGTCGAATACGGGGGTGCCTCATCGGCTGACCTGATCCGCCGTTATCCCGACCGGGTGGGCTACCTGCACCTCAAGCAGGTCGATCCCACGATCATGGAGGTGGTGCGCCGGAACAACCTCGCCTGGGCCGAGGCGAACAAGGCCGGGGTGATGGTCGAACCGCCGGCGGGCGCTCCCGACCTGGCCGTGGTGATCGAGGAACTGGAGAAACTGGGCCGCGGGTTCTACTGCATCGTGGAACAGGATATGTACCCGGTGGCCTCCTTCGACATACCCCTGCCGATCGCTGCCCGCACCCGCCGGTACCTATGCGGCTGCGGATCCCGGACCCGGATCCGCTAGGAGCACGCGTGGCTTACGACCTCATCACCACTGGCCGCATCAGTGTGGACATCTACCCCGATGACATCGGCGTGCCATTGGAGGATGTGACCCGGTTCCGTAAGTACCTGGGCGGCTCCTCCACGAACGTGGCGGTGGCCGCCGCTCGGCACGGCCGGCGCGTTGCCGTCATCACCCGCACTGGCGATGACCCGTTCGGGGTCTACCTGCGCCGCGAACTACGGCGCTACGGCGTGGACGACCGGTGGGCGACCGCCGTGCCCGGGCTGCAGACCCCGGTGACGTTCTGCGCGATCCAACCCCCGGAGGACTTCCCGCTGTACTTCTACGGCCGCAGCCCGTCGGCGCCGGACTGGGAGATCGCGGTCGATGAGGTGGATTATCACGCGGTGCGGCACACCAGCATCTTCTGGTCCACCTTGACCGGGATGGTGCGACCCGCCTCCCGTGAAGCACAGGTCGCGATGCATCGGGCCCGTCCTCGCGATGAACTCATCGCCGGGCAACAGACCATCCTGGACCTGGACTACCGGCCGATGTTCTGGGACTCGGTGGACCAGGCCCGCGAGCAGGTGATGCGCATCCTGCCCTCGGTGACGGTGGCGGTGGGTAACACCGAGGAATGCGCCGTGGCGGTCGGTCCCGGCAGCGCCCACGACCAGGCCGACCGGCTCCTGGAGTCCGGAGTGCGACTGGCCGTGGTCAAACAGGGATCCGAGGGCGTCATGGCCGCCACCGCCGAGGAACGCGTCACCTCCAAGCCAATCCAGGTGGAGACCGTCAACGGGCTGGGCGCCGGGGACTCCTTCGGCGGGGCGCTATGCCACGGGCTGTTATCCGGCTGGCCCTTGGAACAGATCTTGGACTTCGCCAACGCCGCCGGCGCCCACGTCGCGGGGCAGATCGCTTGTTCCGAAGCGATGCCCACGTCCACCCGCATCTACCAGATGTTGCGCGACGCCGGACGCGCCGTCCCGGACCGGCCGCCGGCCGAGCCCGCCCGGAAGAAGGAATGACCGTGGCCCAACCGGCGCGAAGCGGGAGTTGCGACCCAAGACGGTATGAGCATCTGACCGACCTGCGTGTGCAGGACCCCGACTCGGTGCTGCGTGTCGCCCGTGCCCGGCGCCGCCACCCCGGCCCACGCCCGGGCAAACAGGTCTTCATCATCGCCGCCGACCATCCGGCCCGCGGCGCCCTTGAGGTGAACGGTGACTCCTTCGCCATGGCCGACCGGCGGGAGTTGCTGGACAGGCTGTGCACCGCCCTGGCAAGCCCCAAGGTGGACGGGGTGCTGGCGTCCCCGGACGTGCTGGATGACCTGCTGTTACTCGGCGCGCTGGACGGCAAACTCGTGTTCGGCTCAATGAACCGCGCCGGCCTGCCCGGACTGGTGAACGAGATCGATGACCGGTTCACCGCCCACACCGCTCCGGCCTTGGCAGAGATCGGTGCTGACGGCGGCAAGATGCTCACCCGCATCGCCTACGACGACGAACACACCACCTCGCTCTTGGAGGCCACCGCCCACGCCGTCGACGACCTGCACCGGCACCGGCTGCTGGCGATGGTGGAACCGTTCATCGCCGTCAAACGCCAGGGCCAGGTGGTCAACGACCTGTCCACCGATGCGGTGGTGCGCTCGGTAGCCATCGCCCAGGGGCTCGGGGCGAGTACGGCCCGGACCTGGCTGAAACTGCCCGTGGTACCGGATATGGAACGGGTAATGGCCGCCACCACCCTGCCCACCGTGCTGTTGGGCGGCAGCGCGGCCGGGCCCACTGAGGACATCCTGGACACGTGGCGCCCGGCCCTGGCGCTACCCGGGGTGCAGGGCCTGACCGTGGGCCGGGCCTTGCTCTACCCCGAGGATGGTGACGTGGCCGGCGCGATCGACACCGCCGCGTCGCTGTTGCGCGACGACTCCGTGGAGAAGGAGACCCCTGAATGAGCACCCGCATCATGACCGTGGCGCAGGCCGCGGTGGAGTTCCTGGCCAACCAATGGACTGTCGACCTTATCGATGGTCACCGCACCGAGGTGCGCACCATCCCAGGCATGCACGGAATCTTCGGGCACGGCAACCTCGCCGGTGTGGGCCAGGCCCTCAAGCAGGTCCAGACCCATGCCCCCGGGCTGATGCCGTTCCACCAGGGCCGCAACGAACAAGCCCTGGTGCATCAAGCCACCGGCTTCGCCCGGCACACCCGGCGGCGCCAGACCTACGCCGTGACCGCCTCGATCGGACCGGGCAGCACGAACATGATCACTGGTGCGGCGGTGGCCACTACGAACCGGCTACCGGTACTACTGCTGCCTTCCGACGAATTCGCAACTCGGGCCCCGGACCCGGTCCTGCAGCAACTCGAACTGCCCCACGACGCGACCATCGCCTGCGCCGATCTATTCCGGCCGGTGAGCAGGTTCTTTGACCGGGTGGAGCGGCCCGAACAGGTGTTCAGCGCCCTGTTGTCCGGGATGCGGGTGCTGATGGACCCGGCTGAGACCGGCACGGTGACGATCTCACTGCCCCAGGACGTGCAGGCCGAACGGATCGAGGTACCGGATGAGTTCCTGGCCCCCCGGCAGTGGCGCATCCGCCGCCCCGACCCCGAACAGGTGGATATCGAGGCCGCGGTGGACGTGATTCGTGGCGCCCACCGGCCGCTGATCATCGCCGGTGGCGGGGTGCACTACGCGTTGGCGACCGACACACTGCGTGACCTGGCCGAGGTCACCGGCATCCCCGTCGCCTACACCCAGGCGGGTGTGGGCGTGATCGACTGGGACCATCCACAGGCCCTGGGGGCGGTCGGTGCGACCGGCTCCACCGCGGCCAACGCCTACGCCGCACAGGCCGATGTGGTGATCGGTATCGGGACGCGCTACTCCGATTTCACCACCGCCTCCAAGACACTGTTCCAGAACCCCGCGCTGCGGTTCGTGAACATCAACATCACCGGCTTCGACACGTACAAACTCGGGGTGACGGTCCCGATCATCGCCGACGCGGGAAAGACGATCCCGGTTCTGCGGGCGGCACTGGGCTCCGTGGGTTACCAAGTAGGACAGCAGGCGGCGGAACTCATCCGGGCAGAGAAGCAACGCTGGGATGCCACGGTGGACGAGGCGTTCACCATCCAGGACCAGCCGCTACCCGCCCAGAGCCAGATCATCGGCGCGGTGAACCGGGCCATGGCGGATGAGGACGTGGTGATCTGCGCCGCCGGTTCCCTCCCGGGGGACCTGCACAAACTCTGGCGGATCAAGGACCCCTACGGTTACCACGTGGAGTACGCGTTCTCCTGCATGGGTTATGAGATCGCTGGCGGCCTGGGTGTGAAACGGGCCGCGCTCGCCGAAGGCGCCGGGCGGGACGTGGTGGTCATGGTGGGGGACGGGTCTTATCTGATGATGCATACCGAACTGGTCACCGCTGTGGCCGAACGGATCAAACTGATCGTGGTGCTCCTGCAGAACCACGGATTCGCCTCGATCGGATCCCTGTCGGAGACCGTGGGCAGCCAACGGTTCGGCACCAAGTTCCGCTACCTGGACCCCCAGCGCCACTCCTTTGAGGACGGCGGGGAACTGCCCGTGGATCTGGCCGCCAACGCCGAGTCGCTGGGCGTGCAGGTGATCCGCATCGACCGTGGTCCGGGCGCGATCGACGACCTTCGCCGGGCCGTGGACCACGCCAGGTCGCTACCGGAGGACACCGGGCCGGTGCTCATCCACATCGCCTCTGATCTGTACCAGGGAGCGCCGGACTCCGAGGCCTGGTGGGACGTGCCCGTGGCGCAGGTTTCCGACCTGGACACCACCCAGGCTGCTCACGTCACCTACACCGAGCAGAAAGCCCGCCAGCGCCCGCTGCTGGGCCCCAGCGCCACCGCAGGAGAAACCGATGCCATCCACTGAGGGACGCACCGATGACGAGGTGCAGCCACCCCATCAGGTGCGCGCCGAGCGGCAGCCAGCACCGGCAGAGTCCACCGGGCGACCGGTATCCGAGCGCGATCTGCGAATCGCAGTCGTCGGCACCGGGCGGATGGGGGCCAATCACGTCGAACGGATCGCCGGAACCACTCAACGTGCGATAGTCAGTGCCCTGGCGGACGTGGACGCCGACCGGGCCCGCTCCGTGGCAGCCGGAGCCAGCGCCCGCCAGCAGGTTCAGCCGCGGGTGTTCGGCACTATCGACGATCTCGTCGCCGCCGACTGTGCAGATGCGGTCGTGCTGGTGACTCCCGGGTTCCTGCACGAGGTGGCCCTGCTGCAACTGATCGAGGCGGATCTACCGGTGCTGTGCGAGAAGCCCCTGACCCCGGCTGCCGAGTCAGCACTGCGCGTGCTGCAGGCCGAGGAACGCAGCGGCCGGCGCACGATCCAGGTGGGCTTCCACCGACGATTCGACACCGAATACCGCCAGTTGAAGCAGGTCATCGACTCCGGACAGTTGGGTCGGCTGCTGATGCTGCACTTCCAGCACCGCAATCCTGCGGCTCCGCCAGGGTTCACCGAGGAGATGCTCATCAACGACTCCGTCGTGCACGAATTCGACGCGGTGCGGTTCTTCACCGGGGAGGAAGTGACCTCCGTGCAGGTGCGCACCAGTCGCAGCACCCGCAAGGGCGCCATGCGTGACCCGCAACTGGTGCTGTTGGAGACCTCCTCGGGTCTGCTCGCCGATGTGGAGATCTTTATGAACTCCGGCCTGGGATACCAGGTGGAGGCGCAGGCGGTGTTCGAGAACGGGGTCGTCTCCGCTGGGTACGCCACCGGCATGCAGGTCACCTCCGCCCAGCAGGAGTCCCGGGCGATCTCGCAGAACTTCTACGACCGGTTCGAGGTGGCCTACGACGCCGAGATTCAGCAGTGGGTCGATTCGGTCCGTGCCGGAACCACCTCCGGGCCCACCGCCTGGGACGGCTACGCCACGGCAGCGTGCTGCGAGGCCGGGGTGACCTCCCAACGGTCCGGACGGATCGAACCAGTGCGGCTCGTCGAACAACCCACCTTCTACCGATGACCCGGTGCACGCGGTGACCCCATGGGTGCCATCACTAGGACCGTGAGCCGGAGCAGCGACCATCGAGCGGTACGTGCCGATGCTGCCGCTGAGCCGGACCCAGCAGCACTACCGCCGGCTGCTGCGCACTCTTGGGGCATACCGGCTCACGCTCGGTCAACCCCGCCGGGCCGCTCATCGCCTACGTGGGCGACCAGGCCGACTTGACGGAGCGCCGGGTGGACCTGGCGCCCTGGGGTCCTCAGTCCGGCGGGATGTTGTGGTTGCGCCGCAGCACGTTGTTCGGGTCGTACCGGCGCTTGACCTCCACGAGCCGGGAGAGTTTCGACCGGCCGAACGTCTCCTCGGCCGCGACGCGGGGCACTCGCTCGTCGCGGGCAGCGAAGTTGACGTAGTGTCCGTCGCCGGCGAAGGGCGCCATATCCAGGGCAAGGTCCTGCACGAACCGTGTGCGAGCCGCGTCATCGCCCGGGTCCCGCCAGAACCCGTAGCAATTCAGCCAGAAGCGCGCATCCCGTGCCGGGAACGGGGTTCCATCAACCGGAACGCGGGCGAAGGCACCACCCATGTGGTGGATGTCGAAGGCTGTGCCCTGCCAGGTTTGTTCGGTGCCGCGGCGGACCAGGATCTCGATGACGTCGTCGTCGAGGTGGTCGAAGGAGGTGTTCTTCCAATAGCCGCGCACACCCCGGGGAAACAAGAAGTCCATGGCGCTTTGCCACTCGGTCCATGGGACCAGGCCGACCTCCTCATCCTCCGGCGTGGCGGCGGCGCGGAGATCAGCAATCAGGTCCTCGCCCTGCTGGGGCTCGCGGCCGGACCACGCGGCCCCGACGATCAGCACCGGTTCGGTACCGAGCTCGAATTCCGGAGGCGGGGATATCACCGTGACGATCGACTGCATCTGGTCGGGCAGGTCCCGCGTCCAGTTCTCCCAGGCGCTCAATGCCCCGCGCCACCGGGATGACCTGTAGACGAGGTTTGCTCCGTAGATGTCCGAACCCAGTCGGTGCGCGCGGACGGTAAACGCCGTCACGACGCCGAAGTTCCCGCCACCGCCGCGCAGCGCCCACAGCAGTTCGGGGTCATCGGCGGCCCGGATGGGCGAGCCATCGGCTGCGACGAGTTCGGCGTCGAGCAGATTGTCCGCGGTCAACCCATAGGCACGGGTGAGCCAGCCCATGCCGCCCCCGAGGGTGAGGCCGCCCACCCCGGTCTGGGACACGACTCCGAGCGGGACAGCCAGGCCCATCGGGGCGGTGACGCGGTCCACGTCGGCCAGAGTGGCACCACCACCGATGCGAACTGCGGCACCGTCACCTACCGATTGGGCGGGATCGTCCAGGACCGTCACGCTGTTGATCGCGCTCAGATCGATGACCACGCCGTCCGTCACGGTGCCGTGGCCAGCCACGTTGTGCCCGCCGCCGCGCACCGCCAGAGGCAAGGCGTGGGACTGCGCGAACTCGAGGGTTGCTGCGATGTCGCCGGGTGCGGTGACCTGTACGAGCACAGCCGGGCGTGCATCGACCATCGCGTTCCAGATGCGGCGCTGTTCGTCGTAGCCGGGATCCAACGGGGTGATGACCGAGCCTTGGACCCGGCCGCGGAGCGTGTCGATGTGCGGGCTGGAAATGGTCGGCGAAGCCATGACGCCTTCTCTCCTGCGGAGGTCGGAGTCGGCGCCCCGCGATTCGGACTCGTCGCCCGAACCGGCCACAGCGGCAGGCCGGCGGAGTCGCTCCAATCCTGCGCCCGTGCTGATCGCTGGTCAATGCTTTTGACCTTCTTCGACGCCGATGACTACCCGAGCCGTTTCGCTCAGCGTGCACTGCGCGCCAGGCGAACTGGCACCCAGGGGCTAAAGGCTACGAACTCGCGGGCGCGTTGGCTTCGTCGGCGGAGTAGGAGTAGACCTCCTGGCCCTTGATGAAGACCCGCTGTGCGCGCTGCATGACATCGAGCGGATCCCCGCTCCACAGGACGATGTCGCCGTACTTGCCCTTGCTCAGCGATCCCACCTTGTCGTCGATGCCGATGACCTTGGCCGGGTTCAGCGTGATGGCACGCAGCGCGGTATCGCGGTCCAGGCCCTCCTTGATCGCGAGCGTGGCCTGGTGGACCAGGAAGTTGATCGGGACGACCGGGTGGTCGGTGATGATGGAGATCGTCACTCCGGCCCGGGCGAGTTTGGCGGGGTTGGCCAGGCTGCGCTCGCGCAACTCCACCTTCGACCTGCTGGTGAACAGCGGGCCGATGAGCACCGGCACACCGCGCTGCGCGATCTGCTGGGCCACCAGGTGCGCCTCGGTGCCATGGTCCAGGACCAGTTCGTACCCGAACTCCTCGGCCACGCGCAGCGCGGTGGCGATGTCGTCAGCGCGGTGGGCGTGCTGGCGCCACGGGATCTCCCCGGCCAGCACCGAGGCGACCGCCTCGTGGGTGAGGTTGCGTGCATCGAAGTCACCCTTGGCCGCATTGCGCTTGGCCACGTAGTTCTGCGCCTCGACGAACGCCTGCCGCAGCACCGCGGCGGTGCCCAGCCGGGTCGAGGGCATGGTCTTCTTGTCCCCGTACACCCGCTTCGGGTTCTCACCCAGCGCCGACTTCAGTCCGGCGGGAGAGCGCAGCACCATTTCATCGACCACATCGCCGTGGGTGTGGATCGCTACGCACAAACCGCCGACGACGTTGCCGGAGCCAGGATTGACGCACACCGCCGTGACACCGCCGGCCAGGGCGTCGGCGAAGCCCGTCTCCTTGGGGTTGATAGCGTCCAGTGCCCGGACCTGGGCGGTGACCGGGTCGGTCATCTCGTTGACGTCGCTACCGGCCCAGCCCTCGGCCTCCTCGTGCGTACCCAGGTGCGTGTGGGCATCAACGAAACCGGGCAGCACCCACTGTCCGGTCGCATCGACCACCTGGGCGCCCCGCGGGACCTTCGCCTTCGGCCCGATCGCGCTGATCACCCCGTCGGTGACCACCACCGTGCCATCGAAGGGCTCAGCGTCAACAGGCAGGACATGTCCGCCGGTGAAAGCAATCGTCGTCATGCTCCCACCCTGCCATGGTCGGCATGCTGGGCGTGAGTTCACCTGAGCCACGCCGTGCCCGCTTCCCGGGCTTCCGCGCAAGCGCGGGAAGCGGGCACCGGGCACGGGCCGTCAGTAACCGGGTCGTCCGGTGACTATTGAAGCTGCTCGAGGATCGCCCCGGCCTGACCGGTGAGGTCATCACGAGCGGCGTCCGCGAGTGTGTCCGGCTCCTTCGGATTCTGCACGTGGCGCAGGAACCGTTCCATCGCACGGATCGCCGGAGTCTCCCGGTCAGCGGCCAGGTGCTGCTGTGCTTGCTCCAGCGCATTCTCCAACTGGTGGGCGATCGGACCGTCCACCCCACCCGAGTCGATGTAGGCCTCCAACGAGACGGTCAACTTCTCCAGCGCGGCGGCCGGATCCGCCGGCTCCTCGGCCGGCTCCAGTTCCACACGCGCGACCTCACCGGCGACGATGGTCACCTCGGCCGGTTCGGCGCCGGTCGCGCTGACGACGTACGCGCCCGGGGCGAGGTCGACCGCGCCGAACCATCCGGAGCCGTCCGTGCGCGCTTGCGCGGACTCGCCGTCGACCGCCTCGATGGTGACGGTCACGCCGTCGATCTGCCCATCCTCGTCCGCGAGGAGGGTGCCGGACAGGTGCCCGTCGGTGGGGTTGGTCTTCCAGTCCATCTCCGGAACGTCAGCATCGGCGGCGAACACCTCCTCGCGCAGCGCCTCGGCCAACGCCTGACGCTCGGCGTCTTTGACCGCCGAGGAGCCGGACGCGTTGGCGGTGAGTGAGGCGTTGGCGTAGGAGTAGCCCGACCAGCCATCGAAGCCGGCATCGACCGTTTGGCGCGCCTGGGCCACGGAGTCCTCGATCTCGTTGAGGTACAGCGCAGGACCATTGACCACGTGGCGCCCGGCCCGGTACTCGATCAGGGCGTCGTTCCACTCGGCGAACATACGCGCCTGGTCATCCATCCAGTTGCGCTTGTAGTTCATCGCGGTGACCGTGTCGATGATCCCCTCATCGAGCCACGACCGGAAGTCCTGGGAAACGTTGGCGTAGGTGCGGGTGCCCTCGAAGCCGTCGTCGTGACTGACCGGACCGAAGCCGTAGGTGATGCCGTCGATGCTCAACCGAGCCAGTGGATCGATCTCATACATCTCCAGGAACACCTTGCGCACCAGGGCCGAGACCTGATCGCGCCGCCAGTCGGAGAACTCCGCATCGTCCGGTTCGGGCACGTCGGCGCGTCCGGTGTGTTCAGCGAAGCGTGCCAAGGAGACCTCGGAGTAACCCCACTCGTTCTGGCTCTCATCCGCGCTGTGATCGGGGTAGCGAATGTAGTCGAGGTTGATTCCGTCGACGTCGTAGTTCTCCATGATCGAGGCAACGCCATCGACGAAATAGTCCACGGCGCCCGGGTGAGCCGGGTCGATCCAGGTGTTGTTCCCCACCTGCTCGGTGCCATCCACACGCTGGTTCAGCCAACGGTCCTCGCCCTCGGCCCCCGGTCCATGCAGGTTGTAGGCGTGCTCGGGCGAACTGGGTGGGGCGGCCTGGTTCCACAGCGTCGTGGCATTCACCCAGGCGTGCACCTCGATCCCCGCCGCATGGGCCTGCTCGATGACCTCCTCGAGCGGGTCGTAGGGCGCCGGGTCGATGGAGGCGTCGGTGCGCGGGAAGGCGGAGTTGTTACAGAAGCAGTCGTAGCGGCGCCCCACCTGCACGATGAGTGCGTTGGCGCCGACCTTCTCGGCGTCGGCGACGAGGTTCTGAACCTCCTCGGCGTCGTAGATGCCCGGGTTGAAGGCGTCCACCCAGTAGCCGCGGAACTGCTCGACGGGTTCGTGCACCTCCTCACCTTCGGCGTCCACGCGGGTCCAGCCCTCGACCTGCATCCGCGCCCGGTCAGCCAGGTCCCAGTCGTCGAAGATCCTCACGCCGTCGGCGGTCACCTGGATACGGTCGAAGTAGACGCCGCGCCCGGAGTAGAACTCGTCGGTGGCGTACCGCAGTCGAAGCAGGACGTGACCATCCAGGCCGGAGAGGTCGAAGCGGGCATCCCACCAGCGGCTCAGGCCGTCACCGGAGATCCAGCCCGGTGCAGAGAGCGCGTCGCCATCAGCAGTCAGGGTGCCGCTGAGCGGTTCCCATGTGTCGCCGTCGTCCGTCGACGCTTCGATATGCAGGTAGTCGGTGGGCTCGGTGTGGAACCACACGTCCAAGGCGAGTTCACCGGCACCGTCGAGACGCGCGGGCACGGTGAGGGAGTGCTCCAACTCGTCCCCGATACCGGAGTACCAGGCGGAGCCATGGGTGAAGCCGGTCATCGGGTGGGCCAGGCCGGCGGCACGAGCCACGGCTCGGCGCACCGGGTTGACGTTTCCCCAGTCCCGGCTGGGGTGGACCCGGTTGGACATCAGGATCGCCACCGTGTCGGAGTGCGGGTCGATCACCAGCGACGTTCCGGTGAAGCCAGTGTGTCCCGCGGACTCCGCGGTGGTGAGGACGTCGTGGTAGTACCAGGCTTCCAACTCCGGGCCGAGCCCGCGGTGGGCGTTGGAGGCGTGTCCGGTGTAGTCCTGCATCATGGTCTCGATGGTGGCGGGCTCGAGGATCCGGGCGCCGTCGTAACTGCCACCGTTGAGGAGCATCTGGGCGAAGACGGCCACGTCGTCCACAGTCGCGAACGTGCCGGCGTGGCCGGCGACTCCACCGAGGGACCAGGCGTTCTCGTCGTGCACCTCACCGTGGACCAGTCCGCGTTCGGCGAGCGGCTGGTACTCGGTGGCGGCGATCCGATCGAGAAGTTCGGCCGGGGGGTTGTACGTCGTGTCGGCCATCTGCAGCGGGCCGGTGATGCGAGCCTCGACGTACTCATCCAGTGCCAGGCCCGAGACCTCCTCGACGATCTTGCCGAGCACGATCAGACCGAGATCGCTGTAGCGGTACTCCTCACCGGGTTCGCTCAGGGGGGCGATCCCGTAGACCGCCGCCAGGCGCGAGTCGATGTCGTCGTAAGCCGAGTACAGGTTGATCCACGAGGGCAGTCCACCGGTATGGGTGAGCAGATGCTCGAGGGTGACGTCCTCCTTGTCCTCAGCGGCGAAAGCCGGAATGTAGGCGGCTGCGGGATCCTCGAGGTCGATCTCGTCCTGCTCGACCAGCTGCATCACCGCGACCGCGGTGAACAGTTTGGAGAGGGAGGCCAGGTCGAAGATCGTGTCGGTCGACATCTCGATCTGCTCCTCGGCGGGCAACTCGGTGTCGGGGTCGGCCCAGCGCACCGAGTGGCCAACGGCGGTACGTTCGGCGATGACCCCATTCGCCGCGACGAGGGCGACAGCGCCCGGGTAGAGCGGGGTCGGGTCGGCCGTGAGCCCGTCGTGGAGGGCCGGTTCGATGGCCGCGAGCCGGCTGGCGATGAGCCCGGCTTCCTCCGGCGTGCCGTCTCGCAGTAGGTGGTGAGGCGCGTTCGAGCGGTCCCACCCTCGTTCACGTTCGGCGAGGGGGAGAATATCTCCCGCTGCCGGCGTTGCCATTGCCGCACCTGTCAGACCCACCGCCAGTGTGGCCGCGACCGCGAGTACCTTGCGCATGCCCTACCTCCCGTTGGCACCGGCGTCCCTGCCGGCCGACAGCCACTGTGGCGCAGGTCACCGAGGCTGTCAAGGAGTTACATTCAT
The DNA here is from genome assembly GCF_049724975.1 of Pseudactinotalea sp. Z1732. Taxonomy (NCBI): domain Bacteria; kingdom Bacillati; phylum Actinomycetota; class Actinomycetes; order Micrococcales; family Cellulomonadaceae; genus Pseudactinotalea; species Pseudactinotalea sp. Z1732. Next base: position 255,689 of record NZ_JBMPQC010000004.1, read on the forward strand.
GCTACGAGTGGCGGAATGGAGTTACCTACCGACCGTTCCGAGGGCTCGCAAGGCCCATGATCGTGAGCAGCCAAGGTGCTGGTCCGTCACACCTGAGGGGCTCGGTCAAGGCCTCGGCTGGGCCGGTGAACGTGCTCTGAGCGCGCGCCATGGCTCGACACGCAGCAGCGGCTACTGCTCCAGGACGGGCGGCCCGTTGCCTGCCGTCGAGTCTTCGTTGCCGCCCGCGTCGTCGTCGGGGTCTTCTCTTTCGACACCGATCGTCGCGGAGGTCAGTAGCGCCGCAATGGCCCCGACCGCCACCAGAATGGGCGCGAACGCCGCGGTCACGGCGGTGATGGCCACGCCTACCGTCAGGGGGATCTCCAGCAGGGTGCGCCCCTCGGGGTTCTTGATGAACACCCGCCGGACGTTGCCTTCGGCGACGAGTTTCTTCACCTGGTCGAGAAGTTCGTTCCCGGAGACGGTGAACTCCTCGTACCAGGTCTTCTTGGCCTTGGCCGAGTCGTCCTTGGATTCGTGTGTGTCAGCCATGTGTGGTCTCCTCCTGAGGTGAGCGGTGGTCCGGTGGCCGTATTCGGCTCGGCCCCTCTCCGTCGTCGTCATTGTCCTGCATCGGCACCCGCACGTATAGTGGATAACCCCCGGGTGCGACGACGGCCGGGGTGCGAGGATGGGCCCATGGCAACGAGGCTGGGGGAGAGTCCCTGTGGCATGGTCTTCGGCTGCCGGGTGGGCATCCATGAAGCGTGTCGTTCCGCCGGATCCGAGATGGCGGTAGCGCGGTGCGGGTGACCTGGGCGCAGGCGTTGGCCTGGCGAATGGCTCGGCAGCTGCTCGCGCCGGCGGGTCGGCTTCGGGCCGACGAGGTCGTGGGCCGGTTGGGTGCCATCCCGGCCTGGTCCGGTAACCCTGGGTACGCGGTGTGGGTGCGCCAGACCGAACCGGAACCGGACGAACTCGATCAGGTCCTCGCCCAGGGCCGTGTGGTCAAGGTGTTCGCGTTCCGAGGCGGCACCTACCTGATGACCCCCGCGAGCGCGGCCGTCTACCTGGCGCTGCGATCCTCGAGCCGGATGTGGGAGCGCCGGAGCTGGCGCGACCACTACCGGGTGGAGCCGGGGGAGTGGCCGGCGCTTCGGGCAGCGGTCCGCGAGACCCTGGCTGATGGGCCGCTGACACCGGATGAAGTCGCCGCGGAGGTCACCACGAGCGCTAGGTTCGCCCACCTCGGACCGGCACTCTCGGCCGCGAACACCTTCCTCAAGCCCTTCTTCTGGCAGGGCGACGTGTGTTTCGGCCCCACCAGGAACGGGCAGGCCACCCTTCAGGCGCTCGCACAGAACCGGTACTGGCCGGGTCTTCCGGAACTGCAGGAGGCGGGAAGGCAGGCGGTCTTCGCCTACCTGTCCGCCTACGGCCCGACGACGCCCGAGCGGGTGCACTACTGGCTCGGGGAGGGGCTTGGCACCGGCCGTCAGCGCATCGCGGGGTGGCTCGCCGGCTTGGGTGAGCAACTCACCGAGATCGAGGTGGAGGGTGAGCCCGCGCTGGTGCACCCCGACCACGTGGAGGACCTGATGGCCGCCAGCCCTACCAGCGCGGTGCGCTTCCTCACCGGTCACGACCAGTGGGTGCTCGGCACTGGCACAGCCGACGTCCACGTGGTCCCGCCCGAACACCGGCCCGCCGTCAGCCGCGGAGCGAACCTGGTGATCACCGGTGGTGTGGTCTGCGGGACCTGGCGGCTCGCCGGTGATGGGCCCGCGGTGTCCTGGTTCGACGGGGCGGACCGATCACCCCCGGAACTGGCCGAACAGTCGCTGCGGGTGCGGGAACTCCTCGGCTAGACCCCGCGCGGTGGGCGGCGCCGTTATTGGGCCTTGGTGCCGACATCGGTGATCCCCTGGCCGAGCAGTTCCAGGGCCCTGCGGGTGGTGGCGTCCAGGATCTCCTCGGCGTCGCCGTCGAAGTGATGCTGCTCGCAGGTGGTGCCCTCCGGGGTGTGTACGGCGATGAACACCGTCCCGACCGGCTCACCCTCCTGCTCGTCGGGCCCGCCGACACCGGTCACGCCCACGGCACAGTCTGCCCCCAGCCGCTGCGCCGCCCCCTCGGCCATCGCGGTGGCGCACTGCTCGGAGATCACCGGGCCGGGCGGGACGCCCAGAGCACGCTGCTTCGCCTCGACCGTGTAGGCGACCACACCACCGGCGAACCAGTCACCGGCATCGGGTGCGGCGCCCAGGTGGACGGCCACTTGCCCGCTGGTCAGGGACTCGGCGGTGGCAACGAGCGCGCCACGGGCAAGGGCTGCCTTGCCGACGCGCTCAGCGAGTTCCTCGAAGTCGGCTCGGAGTTGTTCAGAGGCGGACATGGACGCATCCTCGCAGGGGATCGTGCCTGCGGCATCTGCATCACTGCGCCGGGGCGGCCCGTTCTGGTGCGCCCGCCCGGCGGAGGCGATGGCGGCTGATGACGGGGGTGCCCGGCCCGCCGGCGCGGTCAGGTCGCGCGGTAGTCCAGGCCCTCGGCCGCCAGGGCCTCGCCAAGGATGGCGATCGCCTTGGGGCCCACGCCGTGGATGGCCAGCAGTTCCTTCCGGGAGTGCTGAGCCACCCGTGCCAGGCTCGTGATGCCGTTGCCCGCGAGTTCGCGGGCAGCGGTCTTGCCGATCGCGTCCGGTAGGTCCCCCACCGGTCGGATATCGGGTGTGTCAGCCATCGCGACTCCTTCCCTGCCGGCCGTTTCCAGGCCGGCCGTCGATTCACTTGCCAGGAGAAACTCCGACCGGTGAGTTCCCGCTCACGGCGCTCCAACCCTGTGGCGGGTCCTCGCCGACCCGACCGTCGACGGCCTCCCGGAGGAGATCCGCGTGGCCGGTGTGCCGCCCGTACTCCTCCACCAGGTCGTACAGCAGCCGGCGCAGGCTCACCTCCAACCCCTCGTCGGCGCCCAGGGCAACCCGCTGGTCCAGGCCCTGTTGCTCCAGAGCGGCCTGCAGGCGCTGGTCGGATCGGCGTACCGCCTCGTCCCACACGCCGTACAACTCCGCGGGCTCCATCCCATCGGTGCTGAACATGTAGTCGTGCGGACTTCCGTCGAAGTCGACCATGCCGGCCCACGGCGGCCCGTAGGCCGCACCGGACAGGGCCATCCCGAACTTCTCATCCTCGGCACACGCCAGATGTTTGAGCAGATTACCCAGGGTCAGCGCGGAGGCGCCCACAGTGTGGGACAGGCCCTCGGCGTCCAGGTCGTCGGTCTTCCAGCGGAAGGTGGTGCGCAGCCGGTTCAGGGCACCGAGCAGGTGCTCCACCTCCGAGCTGGCCAGCGGCGGTTCCCACGGCGCCTGCGCCGCTGCCTCGGTTGCCTCAGCCATGCACGCACTCCCATCTCTGGTGCGGCAGCCGTCTCTGGTGCGTCCGCCGCACCCGATGTGGCCCGGCCAGCCGCCTGGTGGTGTCCACATTGTGCCGTTCGGAAGGATCCGGCGGTAGATCTTCGGGTGGTAGATCCGAGCGGTACCTCATGAGGCCCTGACCGAACTCATCGGAAAAACTTCGGCCGAGGTGCATCCAAACGGGGGTCATCGCCAGAAAGTACCGGTGCGAACACCCACCGGCCCACCCGGGCCACATCCGATGGAGGAAACATCATGCACATGCGTCGCACCGCGCTGGCCGGATTGGCCGGCCTCACGGCAGTCACACTCGCCGCGGCACCCGCTTTCGCCGACACCACCGAACCCGGCGCCGCACTCTCTGTTCTGCACGGTGTGCCGGACATGGTCGTCGACGTCTACGTCGATGGTGAACTCACCCTGGACGACTTCGAACCCGGTGACCTCGCCGGCCCGCTCGAACTGCCTGCCGGCACCTACTCGGTGGCGATCACCGCGGCAGACGCCGACGACGACAGTGAGCCGGCCCTCGGGCCGGTGGACCTGAGTCTGGACGGTGGGATGAACTACACCGCGGTGGCCCACCTGGACGCCGACGGTGGGCCGACCGCCACCCTGTTCACCAACGACACCTCTGAAACGGCGGCAGGCGAAGGGCGCCTGACAGTGCGGCACACCGCAGCCGCTCCGGCCGTCGACATCCTGGCCGGAGACGAGGCTGTCATCACCGACCTGGTCAACCCCGACGAGGCCAGCCTCGATCTGCCCGCCGGGACCGTGCCGGCGGCAGTGGCCGCAGCCGGCACCACCGACCCGGTGCTGGGCCCGGCCGACGTCACGGTCGGTGAGGGGTCACTCACGATCGTCTATGCGTGGGGCAGCCTGGAAGAGGACACTCTCGACCTGGCGGTCCAGACGGTCGATGGACTGCACTCGGCCCCGGGTGGTGTCCCCACCGGTCAGATCCCGGTCGAGGAAGCGGGCATGGCGCCGCTGGCTTGGGTCGTGATCACCCTCGGTGCGGGCCTCCTGGCCATCCTCGGATTGCGCGGCCGCAGCCAGGGCGCACACGCAACCAACTGACGAGCAAGCCCGGACGGGGCGGGAGTAGGAGTCCGAATGTTCAGGACGAGGTCATTGTCCCTCGGGATCCTGCTCTTGGCCGGAATCCTCGGTGGCTGCGCGACCCCCGACGCGCAGCCACCGAGCCGGTCTGTCTCGACCGACGCCGCGGCGGCACGGCCGGGCTCCGCCGCGATCTCGCCGGGGGCGCCCGAGCAGGGGCGCACCGAAGCCACCGCACCCGGGTCGCAGGTCGTCCCCGGTGAGCTCGAATCACCCGCGGTCGAGGTCGACGTCAGCACCGCCAGGCTCGAGGCTGCCGGCCCCGAGGCCAGGACCCCGCCGGTGCGATTGGAGTACGCCGAGCGGGACATCACCCTCGACATCGACCCGGTCGGGGTTGCCGCGGACGGCCAGATGGAGATCCCTGACGACGCCAACAGGGCCGGGTGGTACCGCTTCGGTCCCGGACTGGGCGACGCGAACGGATCCATTGTCGTTGCTGCACACAACGGTTCCTTCACCACCGGCGTCGGTCCGTTCCATTACCTTCGCCAAGCCCAGCCAGGTGATTCGATCGACCTCATCGGCCCGGATGGGACGGAGGTGACCTATGACGTCGTCACCGTCACCAGCCAAGCCAAGGAGACCATCGACCTGGCCGACCACTTCCGGCGCGACGGGCAGCCCCGGCTGGTGCTCATCACCTGTGGCGGGCAGTGGGATGAGACGCGCGGTAGTTACAGCGACAACATCGTCGTCACTGCTAGCCTGCGACAAGGATGATCGAATCCCCGGTTGGCCCAAACATGGAGCCACGATCGTGCCGGATGGGCGGACGATGAGCGACGAGGCAGGGCAGGCTCGGGAGTCAGCCCTGGAGCGTGCCTTCGTCGCCGAGGACGACGGCGTCATGCGTGCGGTCTATCAACGGTGGTCGCCGCTGATCTACACGATCGCGTTACGAGCCCTGGGCTCGGTCGCTGACGCCGAGGACGTCACCCAGCAGGTGTTCGTGGCCGCATGGCAGGGTAGGACCAGGTACGACCCGACCCGGGCTCGCTTGCATTCCTGGCTGGTTGCCATCGCGCGGAACAAGATCGTCGACGTCTATCAGCGCCGGACCCGGGACGGCCGCGCGCAGGACGCGGCCGAGGTCGTCGCCCGCCGGCCGGGTGGGGCCGGGGCCGGAGCCGATCCGGTCGTCGTCATCGACCGGGTGGTGATCGCCGAGGAACTGCGCCGTCTGGGTGAACCTCCGAGCACGATCATGCGGCTTGCCTTCTTCGAGGATCTGACCCACTCCCAGATCGCTGGGCGGCTCGACCTGCCACTCGGAACGGTCAAGTCCCACATCAAACGCAGTCTGCAACGTATGCGGGATCGGCTGGAGGTGACCGATGGAGCATCCTGACGATGGCACGTTGGCCCTCCTCGCTCTCGGGGAGCAGCAGGGCGTCACGCGCGCACAGAGCCGCCACGTCGCCGAGTGCGCGACGTGCCGGAAGGAACTCGAGGCGTTGCGCCGCGTGGTGAGCGCAGGGCGGGCCGGCGCCGGGGAGCCCGGCCTGGAGCGCCCGGGAGAGCACGTCTGGTCCCGGATCAGCGCCGAACTCCTCGGGCCGCCAGCCTCCGAACCGGCCGGTGCGCCAGAGGTGTCTGCGGTCGCGCCCGAGGTCTCTGCCGAGCCCGTGCGCGCGCCCGTTCCGCAACTGGCACGGCGCTCGTCCCGGAACTGGCGCACGGCGTGGGTGGCTGCGGCGGCCTTCCTGCTGGGCGTCGGCGCCACCGTGGTGGCTGACCAACTGCGCACGCCCCCGGCGCCCGAGGTGCTCGCCACGGCCGAGTTGGCGCCCCTTCCTGAGTGGAGCGAGGCCGACGCCGGCGCCGCCGCGCTGCACGAGGTCGACGGTGCCCGGGTGTTGAACGTCGAGCTCGACCCCGGCCTGGGCGAGGGGTACCGCGAGGTGTGGCTCATCGACAGCGATCTGGAGCGGCTGATCAGCCTCGGCGTCCTCGTCGGATCCGAGGGAGTCTTCGACGTTCCCGACAACCTCGATATGGGCGAGTTCCTGATCGTGGACGTCTCCGACGAGCCTTACGACGGCGACCCTGCCCATAGCGGAAACAGCATCGTGCGCGGCGAACTGTCCTAGGTGATCGCGGTGCCCCGCAGTGGCACTCAGCGGTGCCACGCGGTGTCACTCAGCGGTGGCACCCGGCGGTGGCACCACGCGGTGCCACTCAGCGGTGGCACCCGGCGGTGGCACCCGGCGGTGGCACGTGGCGGTGGGCCGGACCCAGCCCGAAGTGCCGCCCGCGCGGCGCCTGGTTGTGCCACGCTGAGGCCTGGGTGGAATCGTCGCCACCCGCCCCATCTACCCTCCCGGCTTCAGGTCGAGCCGAGAATCCGGGCGGGGACCATACTCAAGGAGGAGACATGGCAGACCCGAATAGCCAGGGAACGACGAAAGACGAGAAGAAGGCCGACGGCGGTGCGGTGCTGTCGGGCCTGATGCGCCCGTTGAACAGCCTGGTCGAGAGGTTCATCCCCTCGGCCCTGGTCTTTGCGATCGTGCTCACGTTCGTGGTGGTCCTGCTCGCCCTCATCCTGACCGACGCCGGGCCGGTGCAGGTGGTGGAGGAGTGGGGCAACGGACTGGCAGGGCTACTGGCCTTCATGACGCAGATGGCGCTCATCCTGCTGCTCGGGTACATCCTGGCCAACACCGGCCCGGTCCGGAAGGTCCTGGTGTGGCTGGCCAAGCGACCCAGGACGGCCATGCAGGGCTACGTGCTGGTCTTCGTGATCGCCGCGCTGGCCTCGCTGATCACCTGGGGCCTGGGCCTGGTAGCCGGTGCTCTGCTCGCCCGCGAGGTCGCCTATGAGTTCCGGCGACGTGACGAACCGATCCACTTCGCCATGCTGGTCGCCTCCGCCTTCTCCGGCTTCGTGGTCTGGCACATGGGCTACTCGGCGTCCGGTCCGCTGCTGGCGGCCACGCCGGACTCCTTCGTCGCCGAGCAACTCGGTGAGCCGCTGCCGATCACCGAGACGATCTTCACCCCGTGGAACATCGCCGCGGCCGGTGCCGCGATCATTCTGGTGGCCGTGGCGTTGCTGCTGGTCGCACCACGGCGCAAGGAAGCGATCGTGCCACTGAAGGTCGATGCCCGGGAGAAGGAGGTTGACGTCGCCGAGCAGGTCACCACCCCCGCGGACCGGGTGGACGCCTCTCGTGTGCCCACGCTGCTCACCGGGCTGATGCTGGTGGGCTACCTGGTGATCCACTTTTCCGGTGGCGGCACGTTGACCCTTGACCTCGTCAACTGGAGCTTCCTGGCCCTGATCCTGCTGCTGGTGAAGAACCCCTTTGAACTGATCGCGCTGACCAAGAAGGCCGCCTCCAACGTCGGGGAGATCCTGCTGCAGTTCCCCCTGTACGCAGGGATCATGGGCATCATGGCCGGCACCGGGCTGATCACGGTGATCTCCGACGCCTTGGTGTCCATCTCGAACCAGTACACCTTCGGGCTGCTTGCTTTCGTCGCCGCCGGCACCGTCAACTTCTTCGTGCCCTCGGGCGGTGGGCAGTTCGCGGTGCAGGCGCCGGTGATGCTCGAGGCGGCCGAGAGCCTGTCGGTGGACCCGGCGATCGCGATCATGGCGGTGGCCTACGGCGATCAGTGGACCAACATGATCCAACCGTTCTGGGCCCTGCCCCTGCTGGCCATCGCGGGGCTGAAGATGCGCGACATCCTCAGTTACACCACGATCACCCTGGTGACCACGGGCCTGGTGTTCGGCACCACGTTGGTGCTGATCTCGCTGTAGGCCACGCGTTCGCCCGGAGGCGCAGTGTCATCGGGCGCAGCAGGTGTCCCGTGGTGGCCACTCCCACGCCCGTCCACCTGTTGACACCGGGGGGTGGCGGGGGCAGGATTGGGATCGTATACGATCGTTCGTGGACGTCCTGGGCGAAGGAGCCGGTGCAGATGAGCAACGACCCGATCACCGCCGTCCTCGGGCACCGGCCCGGCAAGGTGATCGCGGTTCACCTCAGTTACGCCTCGCGCGCCGCTCAGCGTGGCCGAACCCCGGCGTATCCGTCCTACTTCCTCAAGACCACCTCCTCGCTGACCGGCTCCGGCCAGGTGATCCGACCGGCGGGCACCGAGCTGCTCGCGTTCGAGGGTGAGATCGCCCTGGTGATCGGCGCCGACGCGCGGGACGTCCCGCCGGAACGGGCCTGGGGTCACGTCGGCTGGGTCACCGCCGCCAACGACCTGGGCCTGCATGACCTGCGGTATGCGGACAAGGGCTCCAACGTGCGCTCCAAGGGCGGAGACGGCTACACCCCGATCGGCCCGCGGCTGCTCGACGCCACCGGGCTCGACCCCGCCCGGCTTGCCATCCGCACCTGGCTGGATGACGAACTCGTCCAGGACGACTCCACCGCCGGCCTGCTGTTCCCCTTCGCCCTGATGATCGCCGATCTGTCCCGCGTCATGACCCTGCACCGCGGCGATGTCATCCTCACCGGCACTCCCGCGGGAGCCTCGGTCGCCGGACCCGGCCAGCACATCGCCGTCGAGGTGTCCTGCCCGGACGATCCGGACCTGAGCACCGGGCGGCTGCACACCGAGGTGGTCGAGGGACCCGCCCTGCCCGACTGGGGCCATCCGCCGAAGGTCGACGACGCCCAGCGCGCCGACGCCTGGGGGCGGGAGGCCACCCCTGGCGAACCCCCGTTCGTTCTCACCGAGGATCTGCGCGCCCGCCTGGGAGCGGTCGCCGTGGCGACCCTGTCGGTGCAGATGCGCCGGCGCGGCTTCGACACCGTCTCCATCGACGGCGTACGTCCCCTGGTCCCGGGTCGCGGGCTGGTGGGCCGGGCCCGCACGCTGCGCTTCGTGCCCTACCGCAAGGACCTGTTCGCCGACCACGGCGGGGGGTACAACGCCCAGAAACAGGCGATCGACACGATCGGGCCGGGCGAGGTCCTGGTGATGGAGGCCCGCGCCGAGTCCTCGGCCGGCACCCTCGGGGACATCCTCGCGCTGCGGGCCCAGGTGCGCGGCGCCGCCGGCATCATCACCGACGGTGCGGTGCGCGATGCCGCCCCCGTCGCCGACCTCGACCTGCCCGTGTACTCCTCCGGGGCCCACCCCGCCGTCCTGGGCCGGCGGCACGTGCCCTGGGAGGCCGACGTGACCATCTCCTGCGGCGGTGCCACCGTGCAGGTCGGGGACGTCGTGGTGGCCGACGACGACGGAGCCCTGGTCATCCCACCCCACCTCGTGGCCGAGGTACTCCGGGACGCCGAGGACCAGGAGGCCGAGGAAACCTTCATCGCCGAGATGGTCGCGGCGGGGGAGTCGGTGCACGGGCTATACCCGATGAACGAGAAATGGCGGCAGGCCTTCGACGCCTGGCGCTCCACCCGCGGCTGAGCTCCGAGGAGGACACGATGAAGTTCCGCTCCGACCCCGCCCGTATCACCGGTGCGCTGGCGCCGGTGTTCACCCCGTTCACCGACGAGGGCGAGTTGGACCACGAGTCGCTGCGGCGCATGGTGCGCTGGCAACTGGCCAACGGTTCTCGGGGCATCTCCATCGGCGGGTCCACCGGCGAACCCTCCTCCCAGAGCCTTGCCGAGCGCGCGGCCGCGATCCGCACCGTGGCCCAGGAGGTGGGTGACGCCGTCCCGTTCCTGCCCGGCACCGGCACGGCGCAGCTGGAGGAGACCCTGGAGCTGACCTCGATCGCCCGGGACGCCGGGGCGGACATGGCGCTGATCATCACCCCCTACTACGCCCGGCCCACCCAGGAGGCGCTCTACGTCTGGTACTCCACGGTGGCCGCGGAGTTCCCCGACCTGCCGATCGTGGCGTACAACGTGCCCGTGCGTACCGCGGTGGACCTGGCCCCGGAGACCTTCGCCCGGCTGTTCCGCGACCACGACAACATCGTGGGCATCAAGGAGACCACCAAGGACTTCGAGCACTTCTCCCGCACCATGTACCTGTGCGGCCAGGAGGCGTTGATGTGGTCCGGGATCGAACTGCTGTGCCTGCCGCTGATCCCGCTGGGGGGAACCGGGTTCATCTCCGCGCTGTCCAACATCGCGCCGGCCGCCGTCGCCGAGACCTACGACGCCGCGATCGCCGGGGACTGGGACCGGGCGCGGGCGCTGCACTACGGCGTGCACCCGCTGGTGGACCTGATCTTCGCCGAGACCAATCCCGCCCCGGCCAAGTGGCTGATGGCCCAGCGCGGCCTGATCGCCTCGGACCATGTGCGTCCGCCCCTGGTCGGGCTGAGTGAGCAGGGCCGGCGCCGCGTGACCGAGCTGGCCCGCCGCGGCGAGCAGTACCTGACCCCGGTGGAAGGAACCTGAGGTGACCGCTGAGACGACCGGACCGACCCCGGCGAGCCGGCCCACGCCGTCGCCGGCTCCCGCCCCGCCGCCGGGCACTCCCGAGCGCATCCAGCACTACATCAACGGCGCATCCCTCGAGTCCCGCGGCGGGCAGACCTTCGAGGTGCTCGAACCCACTACGAACGCCGCCTACATCCGGGCCGCCGCCGGACAGGACGCCGACATCGACGCCGCGGTGACCGCCGCCCGGGAGGCGTTCGAGACCGGCCCGTGGCCGCGGATGAGGAACCGGGAACGGGCCCGGATCCTGAACACGATCGCCGACGCCGTCGAGGCCCAGGACAAGGCGCTGGCCACCATGGAGTCCTTCGACACCGGTCTGCCGATCACCCAGGCCCGGGGCCAGGCCCGCCGGGCGGCGGAGAACTTCCGCTTCTTCGCCGACCTGATCGTGGCCGGGACCGATGACGCCTACAAGGTCCCGGGCATGCAGATGAACTACGTGAACCGCTCCCCGGTGGGGGTGGCCGGGCTGATCACCCCGTGGAACACCCCGTTCATGCTCTCCTCCTGGAAACTCGCCCCGGCGCTCGCGGCCGGGTGCACCGTGGTGCTCAAACCCGCGGAGTTCACCCCGCTGTCGGCCTCGCTGTGGGCCGGGATCTTCGAGGAGGCCGGCTTGCCGCCGGGGGTGTTCAACCTGGTCAACGGCATCGGGGAGGTGGCCGGTGACGCGCTGGTGAGGCACCCGGGCGTGGACCTGATCTCCTTCACCGGGGAGACCACCACCGGGCAGACGATCTTCGCCAATGCCGCCCCCACGCTCAAGGGCCTGTCCATGGAACTGGGGGGCAAGTCCCCGGCGCTGGTGTTCGCCGACGCCGATCTGGAGGCCGCACTGGACTCCACCCTGTTCGGGGTGTTCTCCCTGAACGGGGAGCGCTGCACCGCCTCCTCCCGGATCCTGGTGGAGCGGTCGGTGTATCAGGAATTCGTGGCCGCCTACGCCGCGCGCGCCGAGAACATCAAGGTCGGACCGCCGTCGGACCCCGACACCGAGGTCGGTGCGCTGGTGCATCCGGAGCACTACGACCGGGTGCTGGGCTACGTGCGGGCCGGGAGGACCGAGGCGCGCCTGGTCGCCGGTGGAGGGCGCCCCGAGGGACTGGACCAGGGCAACTACCTGGCCCCCACCGTGTTCGCCGACGTGCCGCCCGAGGCGTCGATCTTCCAGGAGGAGATCTTCGGACCCGTGGTGGCGATCACCCCCTTCGACACCGAGGATGAGGCCGTGGCGCTGGCCAACAACGTCAAGTACGGCCTGGCCGCCTACATCTGGACCAAGGACGTCACCCGCGCCCACACCCTGGCCGACCGGATCGAGGCCGGGATGATCTGGATCAACTCCCATAACGTGCGTGACCTGCGCTCCCCGTTCGGAGGCATCAAGGCCTCCGGCCTGGGCCAGGAGGGCGGCTACCGGTCGCTGAACTTCTACTCCGAGCACAAGGTTGTGCACGTGACCCTCGGCGCCGTGCACACCGCGCGGTTCGGGGCCACCGGGTATGACGAGCAGGACCCGTTCTTCGCCGCCAAGAGGGACGAGGCCTGAGATGGCACGCGCGCGAGGGAGCCGGTCATGACCCAACCCGGCACGGACAGCCCGACGACGGAACCCGCCCCGCCCGACATCGTGCGGGCGGCGTACATGGAACTGGTGGTGACCGACCTGGCCGCCGCGCGGGAGTTCTACGTGGACATCCTCGGCCTGGTGGTCACCGAGGAGGACGAGACCGCGATCTACCTGCGCACCCTGGAGGAGTTCATCCACCACAACCTGGTGCTCCGGGTGGGCGACGAGCCGGCAGTCGCCGCGCTGGCCTTCCGGGTGCGCAGCCCACAGGACCTGGATCGGGCCGACGCCTACTACCGGGACCTGGGTTGCGACGTGCGCCGCAGCGCCGAGGGGTTCGTGCGCGGGATCGGTGCCGCCGTACGGGTACAGGACCCGCTCGGCTTCCCGTATGAGTTCTTCTACGAGACCGAGCACGTGCCGCGCCTGGCGTGGAACTATGAACGCTACGGCGCCGGCGCGTTGGTGCGGCTGGACCACTTCAACCAGGTCTATCCCGACGTGGTCGCCGGCGCGGCGTACCTGGAGAACCTCGGGTTCAAACGCACCGAGGACATCCGCGACGACGACGGGATCACCTACGCCGCCTGGTTCGCCCGCAAGCACACCGTGCATGACACCGCACTCACCGGCGGGGACGGGCCGCGGATGCACCACATCGCCTTCTCCACCCACGAGAAGCACAACATCCTCTACATCTGCGACAAGCTCGGCGCGCTGCGCCGCTCGGACTGCATCGAGCGCGGCCCCGGCCGGCACGGGGTGTCCAATGCCTTCTACCTCTACCTGCGTGACCCGGACGGGCACCGGGTGGAGATCTACACCCAGGACTACTACACCGGCGACCCGGACAATCCGGTGGTGACCTGGGACGTGCACGACAACCAGCGCCGGGACTGGTGGGGCAACCCGGTGGTGCCGTCCTGGTACACCGAGGCCTCCACCGTGCTGGACCTGGACGGCAACCCGGTCCCGCTGCAGGAGCGCCAGGAGGCCAAGGAGATGGACGTGACCATCGGCGCCGACGGCTTCTCCTACACCCGCAAGGGCGAGACCGACCACGGCTTCAAACTCGGCAACCAGGTCTGAGCCCCAGTGCGCACCCTGACAGGCTCAGAGAGGAGTCCCCAGTGAGGTTTCACCATCACGGGTACGTCACCACCGACCCGCGCATCCAGTCGGCGGCCGGGGTGGGCCTGGACCGACCGGAGGAGATACCCGATGAGTTCGACGTGCTCGTGGTGGGTACCGGCCCGGCCGGGACGATCACCGCGGCACAGTTGTCCCAGTTCCCTCACGTCCATACCCGGATCATCGACAGCCGCCCGCACCGCCTGGCGATGGGCCACGCCGATGGGATCCAGGCCCGCAGCGTGGAGACCTTCCAGGCCTTCGGCTTCGCCGGCCGGTTGGCCGAGGAGGCCTACCGGATCACCGAGATGGCGTTCTGGAAGCCGGACCCGCAGAACCCCGACCACATCGTGCGCACGTCCCGCCCGGCCGACGACCCCACCGGCATCAGCGAGTTCCCGCACCTGCTGGTCAACCAGGCCCGCATCATCGACTACTTCAACGAGTTCATGGCGAACTCACCGGCCCGGATGCGGCCTGATTACGGCGTGGAGCTCCTCGGCCTGACCGTCGGGGAGGGTGAGTATCCCGTGCGCGTGCGGCTGCGCTACACCGCCGGGCCCCGCGAGGGCCAGGAGCGCACCGTGGCTGTGAAGTACCTCGTCGGCGGGGACGGGGCGCACAGCAAGGTGCGCAGGGAGATCGGCGCCACCCACGTGGGCGACCAGGCCAACCACGCCTGGGGGGTGATGGACGTGCTGGTCACCACCGACTTCCCCGACATCCGGCTCAAGTGCGCGATCCAGTCCCGATCCGGGGGCAACATCCTGCACATCCCGCGCGAGGGCGGGCACCTGTTCCGCATGTACGTGGACCTGGGGGAGGTGACCGCCGAGCGGGCCGCGACCGTGCGCCGCACGCCGATCACCGCCATCATCGACAAGGCCAACGCGATCCTCACGCCCTACTCGATGGACGTCAAGCACGTGGCCTGGTGGAGCGTGTACGAGGTGGGCCACCGGGTCACCGACAAGTTCGACGACGTACCCGCCGGGGCCGAGTCCGAGCGCCTGCCGCGGGTGTTCATCGCCGGGGACGCCTGCCACACCCACAGCGCCAAGGCCGGGCAGGGCATGAACGTGTCCCTGCAGGACGGGTTCAACCTGGGCTGGAAACTCGGGCACGTGCTGGACGGGCGCAGCCCGGAGTCACTGCTGGCGACCTACTCGGCCGAGCGGCAGGTCGTGGCCCAGAACCTGATCGACTTCGACCGGGAGTGGTCCACCCTGATGGCCAAACCGGCCGATGAGTTCGAGGACCCCTCGGCCCTGGAGGACTTCTACGTCAAGACCTTCGAGTTCCCCGCGGGCTTCATGACCGAGTACGAACGGTCGATGATCACCGGACCGGCCACCCACCAGGGCCTCGCCGAGGGTTTCACCGTGGGCAAGCGGTTCAAGTCCGCACGGGTGGTGCGGGTCTGCGACGCCAACCCCGTGCACCTGGGTCACCTGGCCGAGGCCGACGGGCGCTGGCGCATCTATGCCTTCGCCGACGCCGGCCCGGCGGGGGAGGACTCGGCGCTGAGCCGGTTCGCGCACTGGCTCTCCACCTCGCCGGACTCGCCCGTGGTGCGGTTCACCCCGGCCGACGGCGACGACGACGCGATCTTCGACGTCAAGGTGATCTTCCAGCAGGTCCACCCCGACGTCGACATCAACGCCGTGCCCACGGTCTTCAAACCGACCGTGGGGCCCTTCGATCTGCTCGACTACAACAAGGTGTACGGGGTGATGGAGGGCGAGGACATCTTCGACATCCGCCAGATCGATCGCGGCGGGGCCGTCGTCGTCGTCCGTCCGGACCAGTACGTCGCCCACGTGCTCCCGCTGGAGGCGACCGCAGACCTGGCCGATTTCTTCGCCGCCAATCTGCGCCCGCCGGCGTGATCCCCTGACTTCGCGGATCTTGGACTGAGCGCGCGCACGCCTCGGTGCGCACTCGATCCACGTGCCGCGAAGTCAGCGTTGGTCGCGGGTGGACTTGGCCTCGAGGGAGGCGGCCAGGAAGTCGGCGACCACCTCGGTGGAGATGGACACATCGAGAATGAACACGCCCTCGGTGTGGGTGGCCAGCCACTGGCGCAGGACGTCCAGGTCCGCCAGCGTGCGCGCTTGGATCCCCTCGGCACCGAAGGCGCGGCCGAGCGCGGCGAAGTCGACCTCATCGATACGCATCGCCGCATCGTGCAGACCCGCGGCGGCGTACTGGTGCAGTTCGGCGCCGTAGGCGGCGTCGTTGAAGACCACGACCACCGCCCGGTGTGCGGTGCGCATCAGGGTCTCCAGGTCCGCCAGGCCCATCAGGGCCCCGCCGTCGCCGGTGACCAGGACGGTGGTGCGGTCCGGGCGGGCGGCGGCCACACCGGCGGCGGAGCCGAAACCGAGCCCGATCGACTGGAACGCGGTGCCCAGCAGCACCATCGCGTGGGGGTCCGGGACGGAGAAGTACATCGGCGCCCACCCGATGAAGTTGCCACCGTCGGTGACCACGGAGCGGTCCGCGGGGAGGATGCCGTCGAGTGCGGCAGCCACGACGCGGGGGTTCAACCGGCCGTCGGTGCAGAACTCGACCCCTGCTGCTGTTCCGGTGCCCTCCGGGGCGGCGAGCTCGGCCGGGGTGAACTCGGCGCGGTCGATCTGCGCGGATCGGAACTGCGCCGTGGCCACCTGCGGAACGTGGGCCCGCCAGGTGCGCGCCTCATCGGCCTGCCGCAGTCGTTCCAGTAGCCCGCGCACTACCGGCACCAGGTTGGCGTGGACGGCGTCGGTGACCATCGGATGGTCGGCCGGGGACTCGTCGTCGACCCTGATCACTCGGGTTCCCTCCGCGACCAGGGTGCCGTACCGGGTTTGGAAGGGGTTCAGGCTCGCGCCGAGCACGAGCACGACGTCGGCCCGGCGGGCGACGTCGAGGCGGTGGGCGCGAGTGAAGCCACCGGCGATGCCGAGGTTCCACGGGCTGTCGATGACGCTTGCGGCCATCACCGAGGTCATGAAGAGGGCACCGAGCCGATCGCCCAGCGCGCGCACGTCGTGGCCCGCCCGGGCAAGGACCGTGCCCCGGCCGGCCAGGATCAGGGGGCGGCGCGCGGCGCGGAGGGCCTCGGCGATCCGGTCCAACTCCTCGGCTGACGGTGCTGGGGGGCCGATGGGCGCGGGCAGGGGAGGGGGCTTCTGGCCGGTGCGGGTGCCGGGGTCCGCGTGCTCACCGGGTGTCTCGGCCGAGGGCGCCCGGTGGGCCGGCTGGTCGGCGTCGGGCAGTGGCACGGTGGCCAGGTCGTGGGGGATGGCCAGGACCACCGGACGGCGTGTCTGCAGCGCCAGGTCGAAGGCATGGTGGGTCAGGGCAGCGGCGTCGGCGGGGGTGACGGTGAGCGTCGCCACGCCGACGGCGGCCGCTGCCGCGGTTTGGTCAATGTCGAAGGTGCGCAGGCCGGTCGACGGCGCGTCGCCGGTGATGAGCACCAGGGGGACGCGGGCCCGCGCGGCCTCGGCCAGGCCGGTGTAGGTGTTGGTGAAGCCGGCGCCGTAGGTGGTGGTGGCGGCCGCGATCTGCCCGGTGGCCCGGTGGTAGGAGTCGGCCATGGTCACGGTGGCGACTTCGTGGCGGGCCGAGGTGAACGGGAAACCGGAACTCGTCAGGTGGCTCACCAGGTGGGCGTTGCCGTTGCCCAGCAGGCCGAAGAGGTGCCCGGCACGTTCGCTGATCACTTCGGCAACCGCGATGGACACGGTGGGGGTGTGCGTGGACACGGTCGGGGTGTCCGTGGACACGGTGGGGCCTTGTGTGTCTGGCTTGTCTGGCACGGAACCTCCGGTCGTCATCGTCCAAGGTGCTCGTCGTCGTCCTTCGCTGTGCTGGGCGGTCCCTACGGTGCGCTGTCAGGTGCCGCCGTGCCGGCCGGCCAGGAACTCCTCCATGGTGCGCAGCTTGTGGGTGCGCGCGGCGTGCTCCACCTCGCCCGCCGGCGCCTTGGTGCGGATCAGGTGGAGCAGATCGTCGTGCTCGGCGATCGAGACCGCCGGGCGCGAGGACAGCCGGATGAAACTGGAGCGGCGGATCATCGCCATCCGCTGCCACTCCCGGTCCACCAGGTCCAGCAGGCGCTGGTTCGGGCAGACCCCGCAGAGCACCCGGTGGAAGCGTTCGTTCAGTGCGGTGAAGCGCACCGGGTCGAAGTCCCCGTGGTGCAGACGGCGCATCTGCTCGTTGACCTCGGTTGCCTCGGCGACCTGCTCGGCGCTCAGGGCGGGCGCAGCCAGGGCGGTGGCCGCGCCCTCGAGGTAGGCCAGAGTCTGCATGGCGTCGGTGTAATCGCGCTCGTTGACTCCGCTGACCTCGGCACCCACGTTGCGGGTGAAGGTGACCAGCCCCTCGGCCTCCAGGCGACGGATCGCCTCACGGACCGGGACGGGGCTGACCTCGAACTCTCGAGCGAGTTTGTCCAGCACCAGCCGGTATCCCGCGCCGTAGGTGCCGGTGAGGATCCGGTCGCGTACCCGTTGGTAGACCATCTCGGACTTGGAGACCGCGACGAGTCTGGTCACTGCGCTCCCTCCGTTGGTGCCGGCCTCTGCTCGCGCGCCTGGCGCTGCTCGTGCGCCGGCCGTGCCGGCACCCAGCATCATATACGATCCTGCGTTCCCAGGTCAGCGGTGGGCGGCCCCGCCGCACACCTGAACGCGAACCGCCCCCGCGACGCACGCGCGACGGCGGCACAGCGGTTCAGCACGCTGTCGGCGAGACAGCGGTTCAGCACGCTGCGGATGGTTCCGAGCCCACCCGGTCCAGTGCCGCCGAGCCCGCCCGGTCCAGTGCCGCCGAGCCCGCCCGGTCCAGTGCCGCCGAGAGCGACCCCTGTAGCCGAAGGCGAGTGTTCGGCCACTCGCCCTCGGCCACGAGGCTCGCCCTGGAGCCGAAGCCGGCCGACGCCGTGCGCCGGGGCGTTGAGGCACCGGGGAGCCGTAGGCGGCCGGGGCCGTGCTCAGGGGCGTTCGCGCAGGTGCAGGTCGCCCGCGGTGCTGCGGAAATCGTAGATCCGCTCGGCGCCGACGGTGCTGGACAGACCCTGCGTCAGGGTCGAAGCGGTGGTGCTGGTGCGGATCTCGTACTCACCGGCGGGCAGTTCGAACAACACGTCGGTGGCCGTGGTGCCCACATTGATCGAGGAGGGCAGTTCGGTGCCGTGGAAGCTCACCATCCCTGCGGTCATGTCGATCCGGACCGGGCCGGAGACGGCCAGGTCACGGGCGATGACGTCGGAGGCGGTGCCGTCCACCTGGAGGGAACCAGCACTTCCGGTCAGGTGCATGTCGGCGGCGGTGGAGTTCACCGAGACGCCACCGAAGTCCCCCTCGATCTGCCCGTCCCCGGCCGTGGTGCGCAGGTCCAGGTCCGCTCCGGCCGAGGTGCGCGGCAAGGTGACCTCCACGTTGGCCCCCCGGCGGGAGGACAGTGACGGGGTGAGGATGCCCAGGCCCCGGCCAGGCCGTTCCACCACGATCGAGAGCTCTCCGGCCCGCACGCTGTGCCGCAGGATCAGGTCGGGGTTGTTCTGGGTGAACTCGAACTCCACCTGATCCACATCGGCGTACCGCACCTGCACGTCGGTGGCGACGGTGCGCAGTGACACGCTGTCCACCTCTTCGGTGACCTGGTGCAGGCCGCTCTGGTTCTCGTGCGTGGCCAGTGCGACCAGCCGCACCCCGGTGGGGACCAGGAGGCCGATCAGCAGCACCGTGCCGATCAGGAGCAGGGCGGCGCGAAGGGCGCTGTTGGGCCGCGCGTGCGGGGTGCCTGACGGCGGGGGAGAGGTGGGCTGGGGCGTTGCGGTGGCGGTCATCGTGGGTCCTCAGGAAAGGTCGGTCGGAGTGGCGGTGTGCCGACGACGCGTTCGCCGGCTACGTGCGGGGGTATCTGCGCCGGCGCGGCGTGCGATTGGCCGGCTACATGCGGGGGTGTGCGCGGCCCTGGGTTTCGGGGCCCCGGCGTCATGTCCCTCCGTTCTCGTGCCGGAGGTATCGCAGCACCGCAAGCACCCGCCGATTGCCGGTGGCCTCGCTCGACAGGCTCAACTTCGTGAAGATCGAGGAGATGTGCTTCTCCACCGCACCATCGGTGATGTGCAGTTGCTTCGCGATGGTGCGGTTGGCGGCGCCGGCGGCCATCGCGGCCAGCACCTCGCGCTCCCTGGCAGTCAGGGCCGTGAGCTCGTCCACCCGGCGCGAGCGCACCAGGATCTGGGCCACCACCTCCGGGTCCAGGGCCGTGCCACCGGCTCCCACGGTGGCGACCGCATCCAGGAAGTCCGTCACATCGGCCACCCGGTCCTTGAGCAGGTAGCCCAGGCCGGCGGTGTCACTGGCGATGAGTTCGGCGGCGTAGCGTTCCTCGACGTACTGGGACAGCACCAGCACGCACGTGTCGGGGTTCTGGGACCGGATCAGCACCGCGGCCCGGATGCCCTCGTCGGTGAACGTCGGGGGCATGCGCACATCCACCACGGCCAGGTCAGGGCTATGGGTGTCCACAGCGCGGAGCAGTTCGTTGGCGGTGCTCACGGTGGCCACCACCTCATGGTCGGCGTCGCTGAGCAGGCGCTCCAGTCCGGCGCGCAGCAGAACGGCGTCCTCGGCAATCACGATTCGCATGGCACCAGTACCTCGATCTCGGTTGGACCGCCCTCGGGGCTGGTCAGGGTGAACGTGCCGCCGGCGGAACGGACCCGGTCGCCGATGCCACTCAAGCCCCCACCGGGTGTGACGTAGGCCGATCCGCGCCCGTTGTCGGTGATCCGCCCGCAGACTGCGCCATCGCGCCGGTTGACCTGCACCTGTGCGCTGGTGGCGCCGGAGTGTTTGGCGACGTTGGTCAGGGCCTCGGCGACCACGAAGTACAACACCGCCTCGGTCTCGCCATCGAGGCGACCGGCCAGGTTCACCTCCAGGCGCACCGGGACCGGGCTGCGGGAGGCCACCGCGGACAGTGCCGCATCGAGGCCACGATCGGTCAGGACCGCCGGGTGCATGCCGCGGGCGAGATGGCGTAGTTCGGTGATCGACTCCTTGATCTCCTCATGGGCCTCATCCAGCAGTTGGCGGGCTCCCTGCGGGTCCTCGTCGAACCGGTGCTTGGCCATGCCCAGGGTCATTGCGGTGGAGACCAGCCGCGGCTGAACGCCGTCGTGCAGGTCGCGTTCGAAGCGGCGTCGCTCGGTGTCGGCCGCACTGACCGCGCCCTTGCGCGCCTGCGCCAACTGGTTGACCTGCCCGGCCAGCGCCGCCGAGCGGCTCGGACCCAGCAGGGCCACCGAGGCGGCCTCGTCCAGCCGGCCGATGTAGGCGACGTACAGCACCAGGAGCAGCAACGCGGCCAGTCCGGCTGCCACCGGCATCGCCCAGGAGACGGTGCCGGCGTTCGCGGACAGGGTGAGCCACTCCAGCAGGCCGATGCCGCCGGCGAGGATGAGGAGCATGCCGCTGCCCACCAGCATCGTGATCAGGTGGTGGGCGAGCGTTCGCCAGGTGACCGGATCGGTCATGTCGGTCAGGCCCTGGGCGAAGGGGCGGAGCCAGTCGGTGCGAGTGGTGCGGCGGCGGTGGGGTGCCTCGATGGCCACGTTGTGCAGGGCCATCGCGCGGTGCCGCTCAGCAGAGCCGCTCACCCGGGTCAGAGCGGCGGTACCGAGGAGGAGCAGCACGCCGAGGCCTGCCAGCAGGATCAGCGGAATACCTGTGGCGATCAGGGCAAGGAACAGCGTCACCCAGAACGTTCCGACGATGAAGTCCAGGAACAGGTCCACTGCCCGTGACCAGGTGGTGATGAGTTTGGTTTTCACACCCTGAACGCTACGGGCGCCCGGTGGTGGCTTCTACGGTGCTGGCCGGTCAATCCAGGGGAGGGTTTTCCCCACCCCGCCACACGTGCGGGCACGATACAACGTCTCCCGCTGCCACCGTGGACGGCGACGCACTAGGCTCGGGTACGCCGCAGGACCGATGCGCGGCCGGCGCGGCCGGCCCGCACACGGTCCGTACCAGGGATGTGGTCCGCTGGAGGAGTCGAGGAGTGTCAATCGCAATGGAGGGTTCGCCGGATCTCGCGAACACCGTCCGCGACACCCAGCCCGCACGTCCGCGATGCAGCCACGGTCCCCGACGGCCCGCCCGACGCCCGAGAGTAATTGTGATTCGCCCTTGATGGAAGGAAGATGATGAGCGCAACTGATGGCGCCAACTACGCCCCTGATCCGATGCCGGCGCCGGTGGTGGGGCCTGGTGAGTTCGTGTTCGCCGCGATCGGGTTGGATCATGGTCATATCGGGGGGATGTGCCAGGGGTTGATCGGTGCTGGGGCGCAGTTGAAGTGGGTGTATGACCCTGACCCGGCCAAGGTTGCGGCGTTCAGGCAGAACTTCCCGCAGGTGCGCGTGGCGCGTAGTGAGGCCGAGGTCCTTGAGGATGATCAGGTGCATCTGGTGGCCGGGGCTGCGGTGACTGCGGATAGGGCGGCGTTGGGGATTCGGGTGATGAATGCGGGGAAGGATTACTTCACCGATAAGGCGCCGCTGACGACGTTGGAGCAGTTGGCTGCGGCGAAGGAGGCGGTGGCGGCGACCGGGCGTAAGTATGCGGTGTATTACTCCGAGCGTCTGCATGTGGAGGCTTCGGTGTTCGCCGGTCAGTTGATCGAGGCCGGTGCGATCGGCAAGGTGGTCCAGGTGATCGGGATGGGCCCGCACCGTCTCGGTGCCGCGGGGCGTCCGGAGTGGTTCTTCCAGCGGGAGCGGTACGGGGGGATCTTGTGTGACATCGGGTCGCATCAGATCGAGCAGATCCTGCATTACACCGGCTCGACCGATGCCGAGGTGGTGCGGTCCCAGATCGCGAATTACCACAACCCCGATTACCCGGAGTTGGATGACTTCGGTGATGCGATGCTGGTGACCGATACCGGGGCCAGTGGGTACTTCCGGTGTGATTGGTTCACCCCCGATGGTCTGCAGGGGTGGGGTGATGGGCGTAGTTTCATCCTCGGGACCGAGGGGTTCATCGAGCAGCGTAAGTACATGAACATCACCACCTCCGATGGTCCGGGGCATGTGTACCTGGCCAATGGGCAGGAGGAGACCCATTTCAATGTGCACGGCAAGGTGGGTTACCCCTACTTCGGTGAACTGATCCGGGACTGTCTGGCGCGCACCGAGAACGCGATGACCCAGGAGCACGCCTTCAAGGCCGCCGAACTGGCGGTGCGCGCCCAGATGCAAGCGGTCGACCTGGTCCCACGCCCCGCCCACTGACCCCCGCGCCCCACCAACCCGAGCACTCGTCCGACCACCCGGAGCCGCTCACCCCAGCACCCCCGAGCGCTGAGACGGGTGGGGTGCGGTGGCTCCGGTCGCGCACCCCCTGTCTCGCGGGCGATCGACCGGTGTCACCTGGAGTGGGGCGCCAGGGCGAGCCCTGGAGTCCGGTGGCTTGCCAGGGGTAGCCCCGGTTGGCGCGAGGGCGGGTCCCGATGGGCGCGAGGTGCGCGCCCCAGGCCGGCCCCGCTGGGTGCGAGGTGCGCACCGGGGCGAGCCCGGTGGACGACGGTCCAGGCGGTGTGAAATGGTACATACCATCGAGGTTTTCTAACGGAGGAATGCTGCGTGACTCGAGCCGAACCCTGGACCTACTCCATGCCCGGCATGTGGGTGAGTGAACGAACGATCGAGGTCCCCCTGGACTGGGACGAACCGAGTGGGGAGACCATCGAGGTCTTCGTCCGCGAACTCATCGACCCGGGCCGGCGTGACGCCGACCTGCCCCTGATCACCTACCTCCAGGGTGGCCCCGGCGGGGCGAACCCACGCCCGCTGACCGGCTCCGGCGGCTGGCTGGCCGAGGCGCTGGCGAACTACCGGGTCGTGCTGGTGGACCAGCGCGGCACCGGTCGCAGCACACCGATCGAGGCCTCCGACGTGCAGGCCCGTGGCGACGCCGCAGCGGGGGCTGACTACCTGGCCAAGTTCCGCGCCGACTCGATCGTGCGGGACCTGGAACACGTGCGTACCACCCTGTACGAGGGTCGCAAGTGGGCCACCATCGCCCAGAGTTTCGGCGGTTGGATCACGTTGACCTACCTCTCCGTCGCCCCACGGGCCCTGAGTGCCTGCTACATCCACGGTGGGGTCCCGGGGACGCCGCCGGCGGCCGCCGACGTCTACCGCCGCACCTTCACCCGGGTGCAGGACAAGACCGCCGAGTTCTACCGTCGCTACCCGGCCGACGCCGACATCGTGGCCGCGATCGCCGACCACCTCCAATCCAACGACGTGCGATTGCCCGACGGCGACCGGCTCACCGTGCGTAGGTTCCAGTCCCTGGGCATCGACTTCGGGATGAAACCCGGCTTCGAGCGGATGCACTGGCTGCTCGAGGGGGCGTTCGTGCGACCGGGCCGGCTGTCCACCGGCTTCCTGGAGCAGGTCCAGGCCCGCACCTCCTCCGCCGGCAACCCGCTGTTCTGGACGCTGCAGGAGTCCATCTACGGCGACGTCGGCTCGGGCCCCACCGCGTGGGCTGCCCAGGCCGAACGCGACCGTCGCCCGGAGTTCGCCGAAGACCGCCGCCCCTTGCTGTTCACCGGCGAGATGGCCTTCCCGTGGATGTTCGGGGAGGTACGGCTGCTGCGCGGCTTCGCCCCGGCGGTGAACGAACTGGCCCACCGCCAGAACTGGTCCCGGTTGTACGACCTGGACGCCTTGGCCGCCAACGAGGTCCCGGTGGCCGCGGCGGTCTACTACGACGACATGTACGTCGACGCCCACCTGCAACTGGACACCCTGTCCGGGCTGGGCAATTCCCAATACTGGGTCACCAACGAGTTCGAACACGACGGCATCGGCGCCGAACGGACCTTCGCGCGGTTGCGCGAACTGGTCCGTGACCGCGGCGGAGAACAGACAGGAAACGAAGCGCGATGACGCACACTGCCCACCAGGCCGGCCCCGCCACCAAGCCCCCATACGCCGGCACCCGCCCCCCGCGGTTGCACCAGATCCCGGCCTTCACCGACTACATCGCCCAGCACTGGGGCTCCCAGCCCATTCCGGTGGACCTGCCCGAGGGAACCGCGCCTGCGGCGGCGGCCCACCGTCGTCGGCTCAGTGCCGCTCTGCCCGGCCGCACCATCGTGGCCGCAGCCGGCACCGCGCCGATCCGTAACGACGACTGCGCCTACGGCTTCCGCGCCGACAGTGACTTCGTCTGGCTCACCGGGGTGCAGGTGGAGGGCGCCGTGGTGGTGATGACTCCGGTCAGCGGCGGCCATGAGACCACCGTCTACCTTCCGCCGCCGTTCCGGCCGGGCGAGGACGGCTTCTTCGGCAACGCGATGCACGGTGAACTCTGGGTCGGCGCCTCCCCAGGGCTGACCGAGTGGTCCCAGGCTCTGGACGTGGCCGTCCGGGACGTCGCCGAACTGGACACCTCCGGGACCATCGCCTCCACCAATGGTCCGGTGCTGGCCACCGCGGTGGTGCCCGAGACCCTGCGCCGGAGCCACTCGATGGAGGTCTCGGCCGAACTGGGCCGTGCGCTGGCCCAGCTGCGGATGATCAAGGACGACTGGGAGATCGCCCAGTTGCGCCACGCCGTGGACGCCAGCGTGGGCGGCTTCGCCGCCGTGGCCGGTGAGATTCCCCGTGCCATCGACGAGGGCCTGGGGGAGCGCTGGCTGCAGGGCACCTTCGACCGGCATGCCCGGACGCACGGCAACGGCCCGGGCTACTCCACGATCGTGGGTTCGGGACCCAACGCACCGGTGCTGCACTGGACCCGGTGCGACGGCCCCATCCTCCCCGACGGGACGCTGCTCCTGGACATGGGGGTGGAGGCCCGCAGCCTCTACACCGCCGACGTCACCCGCACCCTGCCGGCCTCGGGCACCTTCAGCCCCGCCCAGCGCCAGGTGCATGACCTGGTGGAGAAGTCCCACCGGATCGCGATGAGCCACGTCCGCCCCGGGGTGAACTACCTGGACTTCCACTTCGCCGCCATGGAGGTGCTGGCCCAGGGCCTGCACGACTGGGGCCTGCTGCCCGTCTCGGTCGATGAGGCACTGTCCCCGGCGGGCCAGCAGCACCGGCGCTACATCGTCTGTGGCGTCGGGCACCACCTGGGCCTGGATGTGCACGACTGCTCCAAGGCCGAGTGGGAGGACTACATGGGCGCCGACCTGCAGCCCGGCGTGGTGATGACCGTGGAGCCGGGCCTGTACTTCCACACCAACGACCTGTCCGTACCACCGGAACTGCGTGGCATCGGCGTGCGGCTGGAGGATGACCTGCTGGTCACCGACGCCGGCGCCGAGGTGCTGTCCGAGGCCCTGCCCATCGATGCCGCGGGCGTCGAGCAGTGGACCCGCCAGCACATGCCCTCCGCCTGAACACCCACCCAACCTGGAGACGACGTGACCCAGACCCAAGATCGCGCTGTGCCTACGGTCGGCCCGCTTGCCCGCCCCTATCCGATTTCCGATGTGGTCCTGGCCGACAACAGCGTGTTCGCCGCCAGCCGTGACCGGATGCTCCATCTGGCCCGCACCTACCCGCTGGATCGCCTGCTCGCGGTGTTCCGCACCAACGCCGGCCTGGACACCCACGGCGCTCAGCCGCCGGGCAACTGGGAGGACCACGGCCACCCGAACGAGCAGCCCTGGAGCGAGAGCGACTACCCGGGCCGGGAGAAGGCCCAGACAGCCAACCTGCTGCGCGGACACTACGCCGGGCACTTCCTCTCGATGCTGTCGATGGCCTATGCCAGCACCGGTGAGCAAGAACTGCGGGCCAAGGTCAGCGAGTTCGTCGAGGGCCTCGGGCAGGTCCAGGACGCCCTCGCCGCAACCGGCCGGTACTCCCATCCCGGTTTCCTGGCGGCCTATGGGGAGTGGCAGTTCTCCCGCCTGGAGGGCTATGCCCCCTACGGCGAGATCTGGGCCCCCTACTACACCACTCACAAGATCATGGCCGGGTTGTTGGACGCCTACGAGTTGGCCGGCAACCTCCAGGCCCTGCGGATCGTGACGGCGATGGGCAAGTGGGTGCACGCTCGGTTGTCCAGGCTGGACCCGGCACAGATCCAGAAGATGTGGTCGCTGTACATCGCCGGTGAGTACGGCGGGATGAATGAGACCCTGGCCCGCCTGGCAGTGGCGGCGCAGGATGAGGAGTTCCTGGCCACGGCTCAGTTCTTCGACCAGGAGAACCTGCTCGAGGCCGGCTCGAGCGGCACCGACATCCTCGACGGCATGCACGCCAACCAGCACCTGCCGCAGTTGGTCGGGTACGTCCACGAGTACGAGTTGACCGGGCAGCGCCGCTACCTCGACGCCGCGGCCGGGATCTTCGATTCGATCGTGCCCGGGCGCATGTACGCCCACGGGGGCACCGGGGAGAGCGAACTGTGGGGCCCGGCCAACACCGTGGCCGGGGACATCGGCAACCGCAACGCGGAGACATGCGCGGCCTACAACCTGCTCAAGATCGCCCGGCTCCTGTTCGCTCACACGCTCGATCCGAAGTACATCAACTACGCCGAGCGCACGGTCCTGAACCAGATTCTCGGATCTCGCAAGGCCGAGGACTCCGACGTCTCACCCGAGGTCACCTACATGTTCCCGGTGCACCCCGGGGCGAAGCGGGAGTTCAACAACATCGGCACCTGCTGCGGTGGCACCGGCCTGGAGAACCACGTCAAGTACGGCGAGGGGTTGTTCCACCGGGCACCGGGGCAGTTGTGGATCAACCACCTGTTCCCAGCCGCTCTGAACCGGGTCGGCGCCGATGAGTCGGCCGTGCTGAACGTGGCGGTGCAGGGACAGTACCCGCTGCACGGTTCTGTGCAGATCCACTTCGACGCACCGGCCGGTGGGGCCGACAGCGAGGACCTGACCGTGCACGTGCGGATCCCCGACGCGGTCGGCGGTCCGGTGCAGGTGTCGGTCAACGGCGCCGTGGTGGAGGAGTCCGCCCGGGCGGGGGAGTACCTGAGCCTGCAGCGCCGGTGGCACGACGGCGACGACATCTCCGTGCAGGTGCCGCTCACCCTGCGGTCGGTCCCCACGATCGACGACCCGAGCGTGCACAGCCTGGAACTGGGCCCCACCGTGCTGCTCGCCCGGTCCGAGGAGACCACCCAGGTGCCGCTGCCCCTGGCGGGCAACCGCCTGCTGGACGGCAGCCTGCGGACCGAGGCTCCGGCGTCGGACCTGCTGGCGCAGCTGGACGCCGAGGGCACCATCACCTACGCCGGGATGACGTGGGAGCCGGCCTACTCCGGCCAGGACACCCGGTACCACATGTACGTGCGCCAGGCCGATGCCACGATCGCCTTCGCCGGCACCGATACCGGGGTGCCCAACCGGATGCGGCCGGCCGGAGTCACGGTGCTGGACTCCATCTGGGAGCCGGGGGTCTTCGTCGACCGGCAGGCCCTCCTCGCCCAGGTGGCCACCGTGGTCGGCCAGGCCCGTACCGAGGGCGTCCTCGGCCGGGATGAGGCGGGGCGGGTGCTCATCACCGCGGCGCAGGCCGATGTGGACGGCACGGGTACCCCGCGCCGGGCCCGGGTGCGACCCGAGCCCGGTGATGGCGATGCGATCACCTGGCAGACCGGTGAGCAGGACTCCGACACCGTCTGGCTGCTGCCGGCCGGATGGGCACAGATCCAGGCGCCACCGGTGGTCACCGTGGAGGTGGAGCAGGAGGCCGCACCCTCCGGCTGGTACACCACAACCCCCACGGTGGTGGTGCGTGCGGTGCACCTGGATGCCCAGGACGGCCGGGAGGGGCCCGGCGAGGCCGGTCTGACCATCGAGGTCCAGATCGACGACGGCGACTGGCAGCCCTACACGGGTCCCTTCACGCTGGACCAGGAGGGTGCCCACCAGGTCCGAGCCCGGGTCAGTGACGGCCAGGGCCGTCAGAACCGGGACGAACGGGAACTGAGCATCGACACCGAGCCCCCGGAGTCGACCGTCAAGGTGCGCGAACTGGGCAGCAGTGTCGAGGTCACTTTCACCGCCACCGATGAGGTCTCGGGGGTCGAGCGGATCCAGTGGGAGGGGCCCGGTACGTTCTGGGGCACCTTCTCCGAGGCGTTCGTGCGGGCCCTGAACGACACCGAGCAGGTGCTGGAGTACGCCGCCACCGACCGGGCGGGGAACATCGAGCCCCGTCGTCGTGTGGTGCTGCCGGCACTGGGGGAGCAGACCACCAAGGACTGACGACGGCGGAACTCACTCGAGTGAGCACGTCGCGGCTGCCTGGCGCGTCCGGGCGCGAACACGAAAAGGCCGGCCCAGCGGGAAACCCGCTGGGCCGGCCTCGTTCGGTTCGGGGGTGCTTCTCGACCCGGGCGCTCAGCGCTGGGCCGGACCCTCCTGCAGCCAGACCGCCATGGTGGACTGGCCGCGGTTGTTCCAGGTGTAGTACGGCACCGCGCGTAGTTCCTGCTCCTGCCGGGGAGCGGGGGAGGTGAAGTACAACTGTTCGTCGTCGGCCCCGCCACGAACCTGGGCCCACGCCGGTCCCGTCAACGTGGGGACGGATCCATCGCCGGCGTCGACGGGGGCCGGGGTCTGCTCTCCCAGCACCATCGCGTGTGCGGGCACGCCCACATCCAACCCCTCGACGCAGTAGACGAACGGGCCATAGGCCAAGGCGGCACGCCCGGCGGCGGCGCCGACATTGGCCGAGGCGTACAGACGCCGCACGGGCACCTCGAAGTCCACCTCGACCCGGTCGCCGTCGGCCCAGGTGCGGTGCAGACGCACATAGCCGCCGGCCTCGACCACGGCCTCGACCGCCGCCCCGTTCACCCGGACCGTCATCTGCTCGGCCCAGGACGGAGAGCGCAGCAGCAGGTCCCAGGTCGCCTCCGCATCGGTGCTGATGGTGAAGGAGGCCGGTCCGCCGACGGGTGCGCTGACCCGCTGTTCGACCTGCACGCCCGCCACGCCGATGCGGCAGGTCAGGGTGGAGCCGAGGTACAGGTCCACAGCCACCTCATCGGTCCCCAGGCTGTAAGCGTAACTGCCCAGGGAGGCCTCCAGGCGGGCCAGGTTGGGCGGGCAGCAGGCGCAGTCGAACCAGTCCCGGCGGGCTACGTGTCCGTTGCTGGAGAGCGGGTTGTCGTAGAAGTACTTCAACCCGTCGGCGCTCATCCCGGCGATCGCGCCGTTGTACAGCGCCCGCTCCAGAATCTCCAGGTACCGGGCGTCGCCGCTGTAGGTGGCCATCCGCCGGGCCCAGAAGACCAGGCCGATCGCCGCGCAGGTCTCGGCGTAGGCGCTGTCGTTGGGCAGCACGTAGTCGTGGCTGAAGCCCTCGTTGTGGCGGGAGTCGCCGATGCCGGCGGTCACGTACATGCGCTTGCCGGTCAGATGCTGCCAGAGCCGCTCCGTGGCCTGCCACAAGGTGTCATCACCGGTCTCGGCGGCCACATCGGCCATGGCGGAGTACAGGTACATCGCGCGCACCGCGTGGCCGACGGCCTCGGTCTGCTCCCGCACCGGGGCGTGTGACTGGTTGTACTCCAGGAACTGGGTGCGTCGATGATCCCGCTGGGGGAACATCGAACCGAAGTACCCCGGGGTGGCGCGCCGCTGCTGCTCGATGTCGAAGTAGTGCGGTTCGGTGCCGCGGGAGTCCAGGAACGCCAGGGCCAGGTCCAGGTAGGAGCGTTCCCCGGTGGCCCGGTAGAGGCGCACCAGGGCCAGTTCGACCTCCTCGTGACCGCAGTAGCCGCCCTCGTGCGGGCCCCCGGAACCGAACTCCTGCACCAGCAGGTCGGCGTAGCGGCGCATGATGTCCAGCAGCGTGGTCTTGCCGGTGGCCTCGTGATGGGCCACCGCGGCCTCGATCAGGTGCCCGGCGCAGTACAACTCGTGGGCATCGCGTAGGTCGGTGAATCGCTCACCGGGCTTGACCACGGTGAAGTAGACGTTGAGGTACCCGTCCTCCTGCTGGGCCCCCGCCAGGGCCTCGATGGCGGTGTCGACCTTGGCTTCCAGGTCCGGATCGGGGTGGTTGGCCAAGGAGTAACTGGCCGCCTCGATCCATTTGGCGATGTCGCTCTCCCAGAACGGGTGCGGGGTGGGTTCGCCGTTCTCCGGGGTCCAGGTCAGCGACAACGCACCGAGCCGGCCGGTGGAGACCAGGTGGTCGTACTGGGCGGGCAACGTAGTCGTGCGCAACTGATGCTGGCGGGGTGACCAGAACGGGTCATCGATCGCCACGGCGCCGACCGGGACGGACGTGCGGGTGGCGCCCGGTCTGGGTGTGTCAGGTACGGGTGTGTGAGTCATCGATCCTTCTCCGGATGCGGGGAACTTTGGCTGACCATGGTGTTGCAGACGGTAGGGGAAAGGGGCCGGGCCGGCCCGGACCGTAATGGTCCGGACCGGCCCGGTGCGGGTCACGGTGTGTACTGTGACCCGGCTGCGGTGCTCACCGGTCGTACCGGTTCGACCATTACCCCCTGATCAGGAGCCGTCCTCCTCATCGACCTCGGAGTCCTCATCGAGTTCGTCCACGTCCACACCAGTGTCGGTGCCGTCGTGACCGGCGTCGGCCTCCCAGCCGACCTTGGTCCAGTCGATGGTCTCGAACAGGCGCGGGCCGTAGTTGGCCAGCCCGTCCCGGTAGGCCCAGATGTTCGGGCCGTTGTAGTAGATCAGGAAGTGGAAGTGGCGGGAGATGGCCTCCTGCTCGATCCGAAGGGTCTCCAGGGCACGCTCGTCATCGTCCAGGATCGTCGGCAGTGCCGCGACCCACTCGTCGATGTCGTCATCGCACACGCCGGTGGGCGTGTACTCACAGCCCCAGAACCACCCGGGACCGCTGGTGGGGTCCGCGCCGCCCTTGGTGTACCCGGACATCACGATTCCGAAGTCCTGGGTGTTCATCGCCTCGCTGAACTCACCAGCGCCACGGTTGAAGATCTCCACATCGATCCCGGCCTCGCGCATCATGGTCTGGAAGGACTGCGCGATAGCGGACTCGGTCGGGTCATCACCGAAGGTGGACAACTGCACCGTCAGCGGCTCACCGGCCTCGTTGGTGACGATCTCACCCTCCTCGCCGGTCCACCCGGCCGCGGCCAGGGTTTCACGGGCGCCGGCTGGGTCGGTGTCCTCGACCGGGTAGTTGTCCTGGTACCGAGGATCGAACGGCATCAACAGCCAGGAACCGGGCATCTCTTCTTCCCAGTTCAGGCCCTGGAAGCGGACCTCGGCGAGTTGCTCACGGTCGATCGCCTGGAAGATCGCCTTGCGGACCTCGACGTCCTCGATGTTGCGGGCATCGGCGTTGAAGAGGAAGCCACCGTCACCGATGTGCTGGCCGCGGCGGATCTGGTAGCCATCGCCGGGCTCACGCCAGTTGGTGACCTCGGAATAGCGGTCATAGTTGTTGATCTGGACCGCGTCGGTCTGCTCGTTCTGGAACGCCTGGATCGTGGCCGAGGCCTCGTACTGGACGAAGTTGATCCGGTCCAGTACCGGCTCCTCGCCCCACCAGTTCGGGTTGGGCACCACCGAGACGGTGTTCGCCGCCCGGTCGTAGATGTCCAGGATGAACGGCCCGGCCCGATAGTCGGGCTTGAGGTCGTTGACGAAGCCCTCGTTGAACTCCTCGGCGTCCGTCACCTCCGGGTGCACCATGGAGTAGGCGGCGAACAGCGACGTGATCGGCTTCTGCACCTCAGCCATCGTGACGGTGAAGGACCACTCGTCCTCGCCCATCTCGATGCTTTCCACGCGGTTGAACAGGGCCGAAGCGACTGCGTCGAAGTCCTCATCGGTGTTCATCGCAACGGTGTGCTCGTAGGTGTAGAAGTCGATCGGGGTGCCGTCGTTCCACACCGCTTCGGGGTTGAGTTCGTAGTGCAGGATCTGCGTCCCGTCCTCGGTGAACTCCTCCTCCACATCCAGGAAATAGTCGGTGTTCAGAACTGGCTGACCCAACGGGTCGGACTTCCAGGCGCTGATGTTGTGCATCGTGGCCATGATGTCCAGGGTGGCGCCGAAGTACCCATCGACAGCCGCGACGTTCCAGTTCGGGCCCATCCCACCCATCGGGATGGTCAGTTGGCCGCCTTCCTGCAGATTCTCCCGGGGCTGTTCGTTGATGTCATAGACGGCGTCCATGTCATAGGTCGCAGTGCCCTCGGCCGGATCGGTGTCCCCGCCGCCGCTACCGCCGCCGTTTCCGTCGCCGTTGCCGCAGCCCGCCAGCACCAGGGCGCTTGCGGTCAGCAGCGCGGCTGGCACAAGCAGACGCTTGCGTTTCATCTCTCTCATGTGTCGTTACTTTCTGGTGGGTTTGCGGGCGCCCTCGTCCCGCGATGGGTAGAGACCGAGTGGCCTCCGTGGTGTCGGTCGCGTCGGGCCGCGCGACCGCAAGTTGTCAGAATGAGTTATTCCTGCCTGCCGTCCCCCGGAGCTCAAACCCTTCCGCTGACCTTGGGCCCGTGAGCCACTGCTTCGATGAGGTCCTGCGGGTAGTGGCAGGCCACCCGCTGGTCCCGTTCATCGATGGGGTCCAGGGTGGGCTCGGTCTGTTCGCATGCGCTCTGCTTGTCTTCCGGGAGTAGTTGGTACAGCGGGCAGCGGGGGCGGAACCGACAACCCCCGGGCACGTCGGTGGGGGAGGGCAGGTCACCTTCCAGGACCAGGTGGGTGCGGTTCTTCTCCACCTGCGGGTCCGGAATCGGGATCGCCGAGAGCAACGCCTGGGTGTACGGGTGGCGGGGCCGTTCGAAGATCGTCTCCACATCGCCGATCTCGACGAACCTGCCCAGGTACATCACCGCGACCCGATCGGATATGTGCCGCACCACCGACAGGTCATGAGCCACCATGAGGTAGGACAGGCCCAACTCCGACTTCAGTCGCTGCAGCAGGTTGATCACCCCGGCCTGGATGGACACATCCAGCGCGGAGACCGGCTCGTCCAGCACGATCACCTTGGGATTCAGCGCCAGCGCCCGGGCGATACCGAGGCGTTGTCGCTGGCCTCCGGAGAAGGCGTTCGGGAACCGGTTGACGTAGTCGCGCTGCAGGCCGACGATCTCGAGCAACTCCAGGATCCGGGCCTTGATCCGATCCGGCCTCCATCCATGGGTTTCCATCGGTTCGGCCAGGATCTCGTACACCGTCTGGCGCGGAGACAGCGCCCCGACCGGGTCCTGGAAGACCATCTGGATGTCGGCCCGCAGGCTGCGTGGTGCCCGGTGGCGTCTCTTCGACCCCTCGATCACGGTGCCGTTGATCTCCAGCCGCACACCTTCGGCCGGGTCCATCTCCATGATCTCCAACAGCGTGGTGGTCTTACCCGACCCGGATTCACCCACGATGGAGAAGCACTCGGCCTCCCGGACATCGAAACTGACACCGTCCACCGCCCGGACGGTGCCCAGATGCCGTTTCAGCATCCGGCTGCGCAGTTCGAAACGGCGCTCCAGGTTGTCCGCAGCCAGCACCACCTCGCGCTCGGAGCGCGGCAGTTCCTCGATCTGCGAACGCGGCATCCGTTTGACTCCGTAGACCTCCTGGGCATCGGCGTGCACCGTCTCCTCCAGGCGCACGCAGGCGGCGCTGTGGTCGCTACCGGGTTCGATGGGGAGCAGGTCCGGCTCGCCCTGCTCGCACTTCTCGGTCGCGAGCGGGCATCGAGGGGCGAAGGTGCAACCGGTGGGCGGGTCGACCAGGTTCGGCGGTCGGCCGGGGATGGTGGCCAGGGCGTGCTCGGCGGAGACGTCCAGTCGTGGCACCGCCGCGATCAGCCCCATCGTGTAGGGCATCGAGGGATTGGCGAAGACCTCCTCGGTGCTGCCCTCCTCCACCGCCCGGCCGGCGTACATCACCAGCAGGTCATCGGCCAGGCCGGCCACCACACCGAGGTCGTGGGTGATCATGATGATTGCGGCGCCGGTCTCCCGGTGGGCGATCTTGAGCAGTTCCAGTACCTGGGCCTGCACGGTCACGTCCAGGGCGGTGGTGGGTTCATCGCAGATGATCACCGCGGGATCGTTGGCCATCGCGATCGCGATCATCACCCGCTGGCGCATCCCGCCGGAGAACTCGTGCGGGAAGGAGGTCATCCGCCCCTCGGGGTCGGGAATGCCGACCTTGGTGAGCAGTTCCACCGCCCGGGCCTCCCTGTCCTCCTTGGACATCTCCGGGTTGTGGTTCTTGATCGCATCGGTGATCTGGTGGCCGATCGACAGCACCGGGGTCAGTGAGGACAGCGGGTCCTGGAACACCATGGAGATGGTGTTCCCGCGGTGCTTGCTCATCTGCTTGTCCGACAGGCCCAGCACCGACTCACCGGCGAGGACGACCTCGCCGTCGACCTTGGCGTTGTCCGGGAGGAGTCCCATGATCGCCATCGAGGTGACCGACTTGCCGGAGCCGGATTCACCCACGATGCCCAGCACCTGTCCCGGGTGCAGGTCGAAACTGACCCCGCGGACGGCGTGCACGGTGCCGGCCTCGGAGGGGAAGCGAACGTTCAGGTCCCGCACGCTCAGCACGGGCTCGTCAGTGCGCCGGGTCGTGGCGTCACCGGATCGGGTGGCGAAGGTACTCATGCTTTGGCCCTACCGCTGGCTTTGGATTCGGGGTCGAGCGCATCGCGCAGCCCGTCGTTGATCAGCGCCAGGGCGCCGACGATGAGCATGAACGCCAGCACCGGAGTCCAGAACATCCACGGCTGGGAGAACAGGTAGTTGCGGGCCTGGGCGATCATCAGCCCCAGGGATGTCTCCGGGACGGTGACCCCGATGCCCAGGAAGGACAGGCTGATCTCGGCCAGGATCGCGCCCCAGATGCTGGTGGTGGCATTGATGATGGCCAGGGAGGCCAGGTTCGGGGCCAGATGGCGCCAGACGATCCGCAGCGAGGGGACGCCCATGAACCGGGCCGCCTTCACGAACTCGCGGTCCACGAACGACAGCGCCATCCCGCGGATGAGACGGGCCGAGGACATCCAGCCGAACATCACCATGATGAAGGCCAGCAGCACCGGTCCACCGCCGCGGCCGGTCATGATGATCCCGATCAGGATGATCTGGGGGAACATGATGAGGGACTCGATCACCCACATCCAGCCGCGGTCCACCCAGCCGCCGAAGTAGGCCATCGCGGAACCGATGACCAGACTCATGAGCGGGGTCAGCAGTCCCACGACCAGGCCGATCATCAGGGAGGTCCGCGCGCCCTGGGCGAGCAGGGCGACCATGTCCACCCCGGCGGAGTTGGTGCCCAACCAGTGCTCGTCGCTGGGCGGGGAGCCGAGGGAGAGGAAGTCCTGCTGGGTGTAGTGCCACGGGGTGAGCAGGTGGCCGAAGAGTGCGAACGCTCCGATCAGGCCGAGCATGACCAGCCCGACGACGGCGAGCTTGTTGCGGAAGAACCGCTTCAGGATCAGCCGCTTCTTACCCAGTGGTTTGAAGTCGGCACCGAGGGGCTCGGTGGGGGCATCGTCGTGGGTGGGTACCTCGGCGCCGGTGCTGCGGGCGTTCTGGGTCGCGGACAGCGGAGTCATCGACATGGCTCAGAGCCTCACTCTCGGGTCGACGATCGAGGTGAACAGATCCGCCAGGAGGGCACCGATGGCGAAGATGACACAGCCGTAGAAGGTCATCAGCACGGTGGAGTTCACGTCGTGGGCGTGCAGGGCCCTGATGGACCAGGAGCCCAGACCGTCCCAGTTGAAGATCACCTCGGCGAAGATCGTGCCGGTGAACAGCGCCGGGATGGTGAAGGCCAGGGACTGGGCAGTGGGTACGAACGAGACCCGCAGGGCGTGCTTGCGGATCGCCTGGTTTCGGGTCAGGCCGGTGGCACGGGCGGTCCGCACGAAGTCGGCGTTGACGAAGTCCAGCAGGTACTGGCGCTGGGAGATCTGCATCGAGGCCCAGCCGAAGATGGTCATCGCCACCGTGGGGACGGCGTAGTGGGCGGCCATATCCACGATCTGGTTCCAGGTGCCCTCCACACCGATGCTGCGGAACCCGGTGACGTAGAAGATGCGCTCGCTGGATCGATCGTTGATCCAGATCGCCGCCCGCTGCACCAGCAGGTAGGCCACCGGGGTGGGTAGCACCATGGTCAGGTAGGAGTACCACGTGGTGACCCGGTCCCCGAGCTTGTACTGCCGGGCCGCGGAGAAGACGCCCAGCGCCACACCGAGGACGAAGGTCAGCACCGTGGCGGCCAGGGTGAGCTGGGTGGAGATCCACAGCCGGATCCCGAACTCGGAGTTCACGAACCCACCGCTCGGCGTGCGGCCCCAGTCCCAGTCGGTCAGGATCGCGGTCAGCCAGACCCAGTAGCGCTGGAACGCGTTCTGGTCGGGATCCAGGTCCAGACGGGCCAGGGTTTGCTGGACCCGTTCGTAACTGATCTCGGGGTCCATCTCGATGCCGCCCTGGGTATCCAGCATCTGCAGCGCCGGGTTGAAGAAGCTCACCGCGAGCAGGTAGGCCAGCGACGTGACCGCGATGGTCATGATCGAATAGCGGACGAACCGCATCCCGAGGAACTTCAGCATGGTCCCGTCCCCTTGCGGAGCCGCAGGATCCGAACCGGATTCATGCGTTCACAGTCCGTCATCGCTGTTCCTCGCTCTGCGTCTCGTCCATGGCGTGGCGCCTCGCTGCCCCCGTCACATTCGTAGAAATGTAACACATGCAATGTGCCATGTTACGTAGCCCAAACGGTCGGAGACTGCTGGCATCCTCGGCGCGCACGGACCGCTGCGTCCTCCACTCGGGCTGCGAAATGGCACGTACCATGTTAACGCTCACGTAAAGGGGCGTCACGTGAGTTTCCCGCTGCGGCCCCTCGGGGTGCGCCGCGCTCATGCGCGTGCGGCCCGGCGTTGTTCGATGAATCGCTCCATGTGCTCCTCGAAGACGGCCAGCGGCACACTGCCCAGCCCCAGCACGGTGTCGTGGAAGTCGCGGATGTCAAAGCCGGCGCCCAACTCGGCCTCGGCGCGTGCCCGCATCTTCTGGATGCTCAGCTGCCCCAGGTAGTAGGCGGCCGCCTGGCCCGGCCAGGCGATGTAGCGGTCGATCTCGGTGAGGATCTCGTGCTCGGCGATCGCGGTGTTCTCGCGCAGGAAGTCCTGGGCCTGCTCCCGGCTCCACCCCAGTGCGTGCATGCCGGGATCGACCACCAGACGGACCGCCCGCCACATCTGGAAGGACAGCATGCCCATCGTCTCGAAGGGCGTGGTGTACATGCCCATCTCCACCCCCAGCCGCTCGCAGTACAGCCCCCAGCCCTCACCGAAGGCGGACATGTACTGACGGCGGAAGTCCGGCAGATCGAGTTCCCGAGCCAGGGAGAGTTGGAAGGAGTGCCCCGGAGCGGACTCGTGCAGGGTCAGCGCCGGCAGGGAGTACAGCGGCCGGGCGGGCAGGTTGTAGGTGTTCAGGATGTAGGCATCCGGTGCCCCGCGCCCGAAGGTGTCGAACGGGGCGATGTCGGGCGGGGTCTGCACGATCGCGAACCGTTGATCGGGCAGACGGCCGAAGTAGCGGTGGATGACGCCGTCGAAGGCCTTGCAGGTGTAGGCGGCCTCGGCGATCAGTTGCCGGGGCGTGCTGGCGTAGAACTGCGCGTCGGCGCGCATGAAGGCGAGCATGCCGGCCACGTCGCCGGCGAAGCCGACCTCGGCAGCCACCTGCTCCATCTCGGCCCGGATCGCGCGTACGTGCTCCATGCCGATGTCGAAGATCTGCTGGGGGCTCAGGTCGGTGGTGGTGAACTCCCGCAACTGGGCGGCGTAGAAGGCCTCTCCCTCGGGCTGGTCGTGCGCGGCGATGCTCTCTGGCAGGTTCGGCAGGTACTCGGTGACCAGGAACTCCAGCAGTTCGGCATAGGCCGGCACCACCACCTCGCGCAGCAGCGCGGCAGCCTCCTGCTGCAACTCCTCCCGCACGGCGGCCTCGATCGCCTCGGGCAGGGTGCGCAGGGGCGCGAACAGGGCCAGCTCGGTGACATCGGCGGCCTGGGCGACGGCGCGGACCGGCTCCTCGCGCCCGGTCAGGGTGATCCGGGGCGGACCGAAGCCGCGGGCCAGCCCGGCGCGCATGTTCTCGGACTGCTGGGCGAAGTACCGCGGGATCTGGGCGAGCCGGCCCAGGTAGGTGCGGGCGTCGTCGTCGGTCATCAGCACCTGGCGCATCGCGCCGAAGGTGAGGTTGCGCCAGAACGCCGAATCGGCGTTCACCGGGCGCTCCCACAGTCGGAACCGCTGAGAAGCCACCAGCGTCTGCAGCTGCTGGGCGTAGACGTCGTAGTCGAGCCGTTCGGTCTCGGTGAGTTCGGAGCGCGGGATCCGTTCCAGTTCCACCAGGGTCTGCTCCCAGCGTTGCCGGCGTCGCTCCTGGCTGGCCTCGTCGACCTGGGGCAGGAAGCCGACGACCTCGGTGGGCTGGGTCATCGTCAACGGGCCGAGTTCCCCGGTCCGCCAGGCCCACTCCTGGGTATAGAGGTCCCGCAACGCCTCGGCTGCACTGGTCGTGGTGCGATCCGGCTCGGTTGGGGGTGTGGAAGTCGTCATGATCAGTGCCTCATTGCGTCGCTGGGTCACGGTTGATCCCGCACTATACATCCAGTGCAATGTCACAGTTGACACTTGAAGACGATGTAGAGCACACTGGCGCCAGTGTGCAGAGGCCTTCTGCACGAACGTGGGATTCAGAGGAGACCTCTCATGAGTGAGCGCAAGCCCTGGCACGGTGTGATCGTCGCGACCACCCTGCCGTTCAAGGACGACCTGTCGGTGGATTACGACGCATACGGCGAGCACGTGCAGTTCCTTGCCGCGAACGGCTGCCACGGGGTCGCGCCGAACGGATCGCTGGGGGAGTACCAGACGCTGTCGGACGAAGAGCGCGCCCGGGTGGTC
This sequence comes from Pseudactinotalea sp. Z1732, assembly GCF_049724975.1. Lineage (NCBI taxonomy): Bacteria > Bacillati > Actinomycetota > Actinomycetes > Micrococcales > Cellulomonadaceae > Pseudactinotalea > Pseudactinotalea sp. Z1732. Next base: position 295,276 of record NZ_JBMPQC010000004.1, read on the forward strand.
GAGACCGCCGTGGCCGCTGCACCGGAGGGCTTCGCCGTGATGCCCGGGGTGGGCGCCTACGGCGGCCTGCAGACCGAGAAGTGGGCCAACCAGGCGGCCGAGGCCGGCGCTCAGGCCGTGATGCTGCTGCCCCCGAACACCTACCGCGCCAACGATGACGAGGTGGTGGAGCACTTCCGCCTGGCCGCCAAGGCCGGTCTGCCGGTGGTGGGGTACAACAACCCGATCGACACCAAGGTGGACCTGACCCCCGAACTGATCGCCCGGATCCACAACGAGGGCAACATGGTGGGCGTCAAGGAGTTCTCCGGTGACGTGCGCCGCGCGTACGCGATCAAGGAGCTCAGCCCGCAGATGGACATCCTGATCGGCACCGACGACACCCTGCTGGAGACCGGCCTGGCCGGCGCGGTGGGCTGGGTGGCCGGCTACACCAACGCGATCCCGCAGACCACGGTGGAACTGTTCAACCTGTCCACCTCCGGCAAGGCCGAGGACCTCCTCAAGGCCCGTGAGATCTACACCGACCTGCACTCGCTGCTGCGGTGGGACACCAAGACCGAGTTCGTCCAGGCGATCAAACTCTCCATGGACATCTACGGTCTCAAGGGCGGCCCCACCCGTCCGCCGCGTGGTCCGCTGGCAGACTGGATGCGCAAGGGCATCACTGCCGACACCGAAGCGGCCCTGGCCAAGGGTTACAAGTAAGCCACCAGGCGCGGCGGAACCGCCAGGGACCGCGGCCCGGGACCACGAAGGAACACTCGTGAGAACCTCACACGTCTACCACGCCGTTGACTCACACACCGAGGGCATGCCCACGCGCGTGATCACCGGCGGGGTAGGCGTGTTCCCGGGTGCCACGATGGCCGAGCGGCGGCTCTGGTTCGCCGAGCACAACGACCACCTGCGCCGGCTGCTGATGCGCGAGCCGCGCGGGCACAGCGCGATGAGCGGGGCGATCCTGCAGCCGCCCACCCGCGACGACGCGGACTGGGGCGTGCTGTTCATCGAGGTGTCCGGTCTGTTGCCGATGTGCGGGCACGGCACGATCGGCGTGTGCACCGTGCTGGTGGAGACCGGCATGGTCGAGGTCACCGAACCGGTCACCACCATCCGGTTGGACACCCCGGCCGGCCTGGTGGTGGCGCAGGTCGCGGTGCAGGACGGTTCGGCCACCTCGGTGACGATCACCAACGTGCCCTCCTTCACGTTGCGCACCGGTGCGAGCGTGCAGGTTCCCGGCCTGGGCGAGGTCACCTACGACATGGCCTTCGGCGGCAACTTCTATGCCGTGGTGGAACTGGAAGACCTGGGCCTGCCGTTCGACCGGGCGGCCAAGGACGAACTGCTCTCCGCAGGGCTGGCCATCATGGCGGCGATCAACGAGACCGACGCCCCGGTGCATCCCACCCGCCCCGACATCACCGGATGCCACCACGTGTACCTGCAGGCCCCGGGCTCCACGGCGAAGCACTCCCGACACGCCATGGCTATCCACCCCGGGTGGTTCGACCGTTCCCCCTGCGGCACCGGTACCAGCGCCCGGATGGCGCAGCTGCACACCAAGGGGGAGTTGGCGCTGAACACGGACTTCGTGAACGAGTCCTTCATCGGCTCCCGCTTCGTGGGCCGGTTGACCGGGACCACGAAGGTCGGCGACGTGGACGCGGTGGTGCCCACCGTGACCGGCCGGGCCTGGATCACCGGGACTGCGCAGTACTTCCTGGATCCCTCCGACCCATATCCCGAAGGATTCGAGTTGTGACCGCGCTGTGCAATTGCGCCGATGTAGGCTACCGGCACACGGCTCACCGTTGAGTGTGTCGTTACCTATCAGTGACCAGCAGGAGACCACTATGACGTCGGCTCAGGACATTCCGCTCCACACGATCCAGCAGTACAAGAGCCTGCGCGCCAGCGTCACCGAGGCGCTGCGCACTGCCATCATCGTGGGGGACCTGGAGGAGGGCCGGCTCTACTCAGCGCCTGCGCTGGCCGAGCCGTTGGGGGTCTCCGCCACCCCGGTGCGCGAGGCCATGATGGACCTGGCCGGGGAGGGTTTGGTCATCTCGGTCAAGAACAAGGGGTTCCGGGTGACCGTGATGACCCCGCGTGACCTGGAGGAGATGGCCGAGGTACGCACGCTCCTGGAGGCCCCGGTGGTGCGCGACCTGGCCGGGACGATCCCGGCCCCGGACTACGCGAGCCTGCACCGGCTCGCCGACGAGGTCACCGCCGCTGCCGAGGCCGGGGACCTGCGCACCTACCTCAGCGGGGACCGGAAGTTCCACGCCGACCTGCTGCGCTGCTCCGGGAACACCCTGCTGGTGGAGCTGGCCACCCGGCTGCGCGGGCAGACCCGCCTGAAGGCCCTGCGCCCGCTGGCCGAGGCCGGCGTGCTGGTGGACTCCGCCCGCGAGCACACCCAGCTGCTGGAGCTGATGGAGGCCGGCGACGCGGCCGGCACCTACGACCTGATCGTGACCCACATCGGGCACGTCTCCCGGCTCTGGGCCCAGGGCGTGGGAAGCGAGCCGGCCGAGACCCCTGCGGCGTCCACGACCTCTGATACCGCCGCGGCCCTGATGGAGGGGCCGGGCAGCGGCTCCGGGTGACGGTGGCCGACTCAGTGAACCCTGCGCAGGTCACCGCCGGGACCAGCGACGTCATCGTCATCGGCGCCGGCGCCGTCGGGGCCGCGGTCGCCTACTACAGCGCCCGGGCCGGGCTGTCGGTGACGGTGCTGGACCGCGGCCGCCCGGGAGGTGCCACGTCCTCGCGGTGCGAGGGCAACATCCTGGTCTCGGACAAGGAACGCGGGCCCGAACTGGACCTGGCGAACTTCTCGCTGTCGCTGTGGCACGGCGAACTCGCCGAGTTCGCGGACCTGTGGGAGTTCGAGGCCAAGGGCGGCATCATCGTGGCCTCCCGGGACTCCTCCATGGTCTCGTTGCAACGGGCGCTGCAGGCCCAGCGAAGCCACGGGATCCGGGTGCAGGACATCGACGTGGCGGCGTTGCGGGAGTTGGAACCGCACATCAGCGACGAGGCGGTCGGGGCAGCGTTCTACCCCGACGACTGCCAGGTGATGCCGATGCTGCTGACCGCACACCTGTTGCGGATGGCGGCCGGGTACGGGGCCAGCGTGGTCGCCGAGACCGAGGTGCACGGCTTCGTGCGGGACCGCGCCGAGCGCATCACCGGGGTGCGCACCACGCGCGGTACCTTCTCCGGGGCGGCGGTGGTCAATGCCGCCGGGCCGTGGTCGGCACAGGTGGCGCAGTTGGCCGGGGTGCACGTACCGGTGGCACCGCGGCGGGGCTATGTGCTGGTCACCGAACCACTGCCGCCGCGGGTCTTCCACAAGGTCTACGCAGCCGAGTACATCGACAACGTGGGTAGTTCGGACAGCGGGCTGCAGGCCTCGCCGGTGGTGGAGGGCACGCCCTCGGGCACCATCCTGGTGGGGTCCTCCCGCGAGCGGGTCGGGTTCGACGAGCGGCCCAACCCCGCGGCACTGGAACTGATCGCGGCGAACGCGCTGGCTCTGTTCCCCTTCCTGGCCGAGGTGCGCATCCTGCGCCACTACTTCGGATTCCGTCCCTACAGCCCCGATCACGTACCCGTCATCGGCCCGGATCAGCGTGCCGAGGGGCTGTGGCACGCGTGCGGGCACGAGGGCGCCGGGATCGGACTCTCGGTGGGTACCGGCAAACTCATCGCCCAGTCCCTCACCGCCCGCCCCGAGTTGGACCTGGCGCCGTTCGCTCCGCACCGCTTCGGCGCCGCCGCGGACGCCCACCACCAGGAGGCCTCCTGATGAGCCCGGATCGCGACCTCACCATCACCGTGGACGGGCAGGCGGTGCAGGTGCCACCGGGCCGCACGGTGGCGGCGGTCCTGATGGCCGAGACCGACCGGATGGCCTGGCGGCGCACCCGCTTCGCCGGGCAACCGCGCGGGCTGTTCTGCGGCATCGGGGTCTGCTTCGACTGCCTGGTCAGCATCGATGGGCGCCCGTCGATGCGCGCCTGCCTGGTGCAGGCGGCCGAGGGCATGGTGGTCCGGACCGGCACAGCCGACGACGACGGGGCCGCACCTCGCGAGGAGAGCGACGACCAGGGGAGCGGGCAGCCATGAGCGTTCAGACCGGCGACGGTTCCTACGCTGCCGACGTCGCCGTCGTCGGTGCCGGCCCGGCCGGGCTGGCCGCGGCCGATGCCGCGGCCCGGTCCGGTGCGCGGGTGCTGTTGATCGACGCTGCCCGCCAGTTCGGCGGGCAGTACTGGCGCCACGCCGACGAGGCGACCGAGACGGGCGACCCCTCGCGCTGGCACCACGGCTGGCGCACCTACACCGGCCTGGCCACCAACGTGCGCGCGGCGATCGATGCGGGGCAGGTGATCTACCGTCCCGGCACCCAGGTGTGGTCCATCACCCGCACCGACGGCGGCGCCGGGATGGTCGCACCGGGGTACCTCATCAGCACCGCGGCCGTCCCCGAAACCGCGCCCGCCACGGAAACCGGTCACGTCCGGGCACGCACGCTCATCCTGTGCCCGGGCGCCTATGACAAGCAGGTGCCGGTCCCCGGGTGGACGCTGCCCGGGGTGATGGCGGCCGGGGGAGTGCAGGCCTTCATCAAGACCCAGGGGGTGGCACCCGGCGCGCGCGTCTTCCTCGGGGGCACCGGTCCGTTCCTGCTCTCCGCGGCGGCCTCGGTGCTGCAAGCCGGGGCACAGGTGCGCGGGGTCGCCGAGGCAGCGGCCCTGCGTGGCTGGTTCCCGCGCGGCGTCACCGGCCTGGCGGTGCCATCGAAACTGAAGGAGGGTGTGGCCTACGCCGCCCTCCTGGCCCGCCACCGGGTGCCCTACCGCACCCGCACCGCCATCATCGGTGTCCACGGTCAGCACCGGGTTGAGGCCGTCACCATTGCCAAGGTGGACTCCCGCGGCAGCATCCGCCCGGGCAGTTCCCGGCGGATCGGGGGGATCGACGTCGTCGGTCTCGGCTGGGGCTTCACCCCGCAGGCCGAGTTGCTGCTGCAACTGGGCGCCCGCACCCGGGTGGACCTGGACGGTTCCCTGGTCGGAACGGTCGAGGAGGACCAGCGCAGTTCGGTCCCGGGACTGTTCCTGGCCGGGGAGATCACCGGCGTGGCCGGCGCGGCCGCGGCCGTTGCCGAGGGGCGGATCGCCGGAGCGTCGGCGGCGTCCCTGGCCCACGGCACCGTGATTGGCACCTCGCGCACGGACCGGCTGGTGCGCCGGCAGCACCGCGCCTTCGCCCGGGCGATGCATCGCGCGCACCCGCTGCCGCCGGCCTGGACCGACTGGTTGCAGGCGGACACCATCGTGTGCCGCTGCGAGGAGGTGCCGTGGAGCCGGGCCCGTGAGGCCGGTGACCAGTTGGGAGCCGCCGAACCACGCGGGCTGAAGGGCACCACCCGCATCGGCATGGGCTGGTGCCAGGGGCGGATGTGCGCGCTCGCCGCGGTATGCGGAAGCCGGGCGCCTGAGGCCGCCGGCAGGGGTACCGGGAAGCACGGCGAGGGTGCGCCGGCAGCGAACGGGGGCGGCCCTCACCTTGCTGCGGGCGCCGCAACGGCGGATACTCGCGCTAGGCCCCCCGCTCATGACGCCCTGATCTCCACCGCGCGCCGCCCGGTCGCCATGCCCGTCACGTTCACCACGATGGCCGATTCCACCGCTGCGCCGCCCGCTCGGGAGCGCCGCGGATCCGACCCGCACTCGAATGCAACGAAGGAGCAGAGATGACAGCACCAGTCGCCAACTACCGAAGCACCACCGATCACGCCCAACTCGACCGAGTGCTGCAGGCTGCTGCCGTGGCTGCACCGGCGTGGTCGGCCATGAGCGCCGAGGACCGTGCCGGTGCCCTGGAAGGCGTGGCCGACGCCCTGGAGGGCGCCGGATCCGAACTGATCCCGGTGGGCATGCGTGAGACCAACCTCGCCGAGGGCCGCCTGCAGGGGGAGTTGAAGCGGACCGCCTTCCAGTTGCGGCTGTTTGCCGAGGTGGTGCGCGACGGCCGGCACCTGGACGTGCGCATCGACCACGCCGACGCCGACTGGCCGATGGGCGCCCCGCGCCCGGACCTGCGCCGGTACCTGCGTCCGATCGGGCCGGTGCTGGTGTTCTCCGCCTCGAACTTCCCGTTCGCCTTCTCCGTGGCCGGTGGCGACACCGCCTCGGCCCTGGCCGCCGGTAATCCGGTGGTGGTCAAGGCCCACTCCGGCCACCCCGAACTGTCCCGCATGACCGGCGACGTCGTCACCGAGGCGCTGCGCCGCGCGGGCGCGCCGGACGGTGTCTTCGCCGTGGTGTACGGGCGCGAGGCGGGCACCGCGGCGGTCCAGGACCGCCGCATCAAGGCCGCCGGGTTCACCGGGTCCATCCCCGGCGGGCGCGCCCTGTTCGACCTGGCCAACGCCCGTCCCGAGCCGATCCCGTTCTACGGCGAGCTGGGCAGCAACAACCCCGTCTTCGTCACCGAGGCCGCCGCGGCCGAGCGGGCCGATGAGATCGCCGAGGGCTTCATCGGCTCCTTCACCATGGGCACCGGCCAGTTCTGCACCAAGCCGGGCACCCTGTTCGTTCCGGTGGGCTCGGGCCTGGTGGAGAAACTCCAGACGGCCACGCTTCCGGCGGTGCACGACTTCCTGAACGAGGGGATCGGCAAGGGCCACGCGGAGTCGCTGAGCGAACTGAGCGGGCACCCGCAGGTCGAGGTGCTGGCACAGGGCCAGGACGGGCCGGAGGGCCAGGTTCCCACCCTGCTGCGCACCACCGCCGATGCGATGCTGGCCGACCCCGACGCGCTGCAGGCCGAGTGCTTCGGTCCCACCGCGTTGGTCGTGGAGTACGAGAACCTGGATCAGGCGGTGCAGGTGGCGCGCACCTACGGCGGCCAGCTCACCGCCGGGGTGTTCGGGCAGGACGACTGCCCCGTGCAGCCGCTGTTGGCGGTGCTGACCGAGATCGCCGGCCGGGTGATCTGGAACCAGTGGCCCACCGGGGTGTCGGTGACCTACGCCCAGCAGCACGGTGGCCCCTACCCGGCCACCACCGCGGTCGGTACCACCTCGGTGGGGACCGCGGCGATCAACCGGTTCCTGCGCCCGGTGGCCTACCAGAACCTGCCCCAGCACCTGCTGCCGGCCGAGTTGCAGGACGCCAACCCGCTCGGCCTGCCCCAGATGGTCGACGGGCAGTAACCCCAGCGCCCCCGGTTTCTCTCGCGCAGGTTCAGGATCGGACGGCCCGCGAAGCCGCGATTGTTCGGCTGTGGTTGGGGTTAGCCTCGATCAATGCTGACTTGGAAGGATTCACCGGTGGCTGGGTGGCTGGGTGGCTGGGTGGCTGGGTGGAACTTACCGTCGGTATTTCGGTTGTCCGGCCCATCCGGCGGATGCTGTCAGATGATGCCGCGGCCCTCCCGTCGGGCCTGCAGCCACTCGCGGATGAAGGCCCGGAAGATCACGAGCATCACCCCGGCCACCAGTACCGGCCAGGTCAGGACGTAGGCGGTCAGTAACCACACAGGCATATCGGTTGCTCCTTCCGTCTCAGCGGGCACCGGCCGGGGCCGGCTGCTGGTCGGGATCGTCATCGGGATGGGGCAGGGCGGCGACGTCCGGGGTGAGCCCGGCCCGAGCCGGCGTTCCGGGAGAGGGGAGTGCGTCGTCGTCGCTGGGGTCGAAGTCCCCCACGCGGTGCTTGATCACGGAGAAGTCGAAGCGCTGCTTGCTGCGCCAGGACATCGCCGCACACACGATCGTGGACACGGCGTAGGCGATCAGGGAGGCGCTCAGCGTGGCGTAATCGTGCAGGAAGCCGATCGCGAACGGGGCGGTGATCAGGGTGGCCGCGGCGCCGACGATCTTGGCGACCCGGGCTCCGAAGAACCCGAAGGCCATCAGGCCCAGCACCACTCCGACACCGATGACGGCGAGCACGTCGCTGATCAGGCCGGTCAACCCGGTCATCGGGACCCAGCCGAAGCGCACCGGGATGAACACCGCCAGTGCGGTGATCACGGCGGTGGTGAAGGCCCGGTTGGTGACCTTCTCCCAGTAGAAACTGGCGATCACGGGGAACACCAGTGCGCCCCACAGTGCGCCCACGAAGACCAGCAGGTCCAGGATGTTCATCTGGAAACTGGCCAGCGTCACCGCGATCGCGGTAGCCAGGATCATCGTGAGCCGGCCCGCCATGATCATGACCTTCGGGTTCGCCCGCTCCTTGCCGGCCACGTTCTGCCCGTAGATGTCGGCCATCACGATCGAGCTGAGCGCGGACAGGTCCGAGTCGGCGGTGGAGGACAGCGCCCCGATCACCATGACGAAGAACAACACCAGCAGGGCCGCTGGCAGGTAGGAGGCGGCCATCTGGGGTATCAGGTTGTTCGGATCCCCGCCCATCGGCTCCAGCCCCAGGTAGAGCGCCAGCACCCCGAGCATGCCCACCCCGATCACCATCGCTCCGTAGCCCACGGTGGCGGTGATGAAGGTCTTCTTGATCAGGTCCTGGCGCACCGCGAACAGGCGCTGGGCGATGGTCTGGTTCCCGATCGCATAGGCAAGGACGGCCGCGATGTAGGGCGCCCCCTGGCGCAGGAAGGCCTCGGAGGAGAAGAAACTGGACTGCTGGGCGGTGAGGTTGTCCGCGCCGGCGGTGAAGGCGGTGGGGAAGTCGGCGGCGAAGAAGATCGCCGGCACTATCACGGCGACAGCGCCCAGCATGGCCATCACCTGCATGAAGTCGGTGAGCACCGAGGCCCGGAATCCCGACCAGAGGGTATAGAGGAGCACGCCACCTGCCACGGCGAAGACGCCCTGGAGGAACGTGAACGGCGACAGCAGTGCCACCAGCGCACCGCCGGCGATGAAGTTCGACATCAGCGAGATCACGCTCCCCACCACGTTGGAACCGGCCAGCATCAACTGGCTGGAGCGCCCGTGGCGGGCGAACATCACCTCGGCCAGGGTGTGCGCCCGGGGCGCCACCTGGCGGATCCGCTTGCCGAAGGGGTAGATGAACAGGATCATCAGCGCACCCCACAGCCCGTAGTGGATCGGACCGGAGATCCCGTAGGTGTACCCCGAGGTCGCCGATGCGTACATCGAGGAGGCCCAGATCCAGGTGGCCGTCATCGAGGCGGCGGAGATGCCGAACCCGATCTTGTTCCCGGCGGTCATGTACCCGTCGGCGTTCTCGCGCTTCTTGGCGATTCGGGTGGAGACGAAGAAGGTGCCTCCGTAGAAGAGGATGATCAGCACGATGACGGTGATCGCCCCGAACTGGACAAGTTCTGGATCGCCCAAAGCGGTGCCTCCTTGTGAAAGTGTTCTGCTGTCGGATTCGCTCGATCGGCACGCAGGCGTGCAGCGGCTCGACGGTAGTCGTCGCGGCGGCGCAGCAGGCAAAGTCCAGCGGCCTCGGTCGCTCTCCGTCATGGGGCGATCGCTGCGAGGTCCTGACCGGCACTTGGCAGACGAATGGTCTTGCCTTGCCCTCGTTGGCACTGCGTTTTGGTGTGCCTATCGGACAGCAATGGACTGTACCATTTCACCGGTCTCCTATCCAATCCGCCTCAGGTGGTGCATCGCGCGGGCTTGGAAGGGTGCCGGGGGTCGGGTGAAGGCGTGCCAGAGTAGTGCCATGAGCACCGAGAGGTTCGACGTCAAAGCCGCCACCTGGGATGCCGACCCGGACAAACTCACTCAGGCGGGCGAGGTGGCCGGTGCGATCCGTGCGGCGGTCCCGCTGAACCGCAGCATGCGGCTGCTTGAGTACGGTGCGGGCACCGGGCTGGTCAGCCAGGGTCTCGCCGGCTCGGTCGGCCCGCTCACCCTGGCCGACAACTCCGCCGGGATGCGCGCGGTGATGCAGGCCAAGATCGCCTCCGGTGCCCTGATGAACGCCCGGGTCTGGGACCTGGACCTGCAGGCACGACCGGTTCCCGCCGAGAGCTTCGATCTGATCGTCACATCCCTGGTGCTGCACCATGTGCGGGACTTGGACTCGGTCCTGACCGGCTTCGCCCAGTTGCTCGTGCCCGGTGGCTACCTGGCCGTCGCGGACCTGGACGCCGAGGACGGGTCCTTCCATGACCACGACTTCGACGGCCACCACGGCTTCGACCGCGGTGAACTCACCGGCCGGCTCACCAGCGCCGGATTCGCCGACGTCCGGATGCAGGACGCCACCCGGATCCACCGGGACGGGACGCGGTACTCGGTGTTCCTGGCCACCGCTCGCCGGTCCGAATAAGGGGCGCCGGGCCGGACGCGGACGGCAACAGGGCGGATCCGTGCCGCATTGGTCCTGCGCCGGTGGCCGCGAGAGGCCATAATCGAGTCCACGTACACGCAGGGGAGCGATTGTGGCGAGGACGACGCGGCAAACGGGATCGGCTGACGACCCAAGCGCCCCGCAGCCGCCTGCGCCCGCAGCGACCGGCGGAGGCCTGGCCGCCCGGATGCTGGTGCTGGCCACGGTGGGATTCCTGATCAATTTCTGGTCCTGGGCGCTGCTGGGCCCACTGGGCAACACCTATGGTGACGAACTCGGGCTGACCGGGTTCCAGGTCGCGGTGGCGGTGGCCGTTCCGGTCGTCGTCGGTTCGCTCGGGCGCATCCCGGTGGGCGCGCTGAGTGATCGGCTCGGCGCGCGGGTGATGTTCCCCCTGGTGAGCCTGCTCGCGATCCTGCCGACCCTGTACGTGGGATTGGGCGCCAGGAGTTTCACCACCCTGGTGATCGGCGGCTTCTTCCTCGGTATCGGCGGCACATCCTTCGCCATCGGGATCCCGTTGGTGAACTCCTGGTACCCGCCCTCCCGCCGGGGCCTGGCGCTGGGCATCTTCGGCATGGGCACCGCCGGCACCGCGGTAGCGGCCTTCACCACCGTGGCGTTGCGCGAAGCGTTCGGGCCCGAGGCTCCGTTCGTGCTCGTCTCCGCGGTGCTGCTGATCTATGCGGTGCTGGCCTGGCTGCTGCTGCGTGACGCGCCGGGACGGGTGCCGGCGTCCGGGTCGATGCTCGCTCGCACCTGGAACACCCTCAAGTTGCCCGTCACGTTGCAGCTCTCACTCATCTACGCACTCGGCTTCGGTGGGTTCGTCGCCTTCAGCGTCTACCTGCCCACCTACCTGGTTAACGACTACGGCCTCGAGACCGGTGATGCGGCGCTGCGCACCGCCGGCTTCATCGTGCTCGCGGTGGTCGCGCGCCCGACCGGCGGTTGGCTCTCGGACAAGTTCCACCCGGTCACCGTGCTGACCTGGTGTTTCGGGATCGCCACCGCGATGGCGGCGCTGGCGGCGATGCGACTGGAGCTGCTCCCGGTCGGGACCGTCGCCTTCCTGGGGCTGGCGGCGACACTGGGCGGGGCCGCGGGTGCCTGCTTCGCACTGGTCTCGCGAATGACCCCGACCGGGCAGGTCGGCTCGGTCACCGGCGTGGTGGGCGCCGCGGGCGGTCTCGGTGGCTTCTTCCCACCGCTGGTGATGGGCGCCGTACACGGCCTCACCGGGGCCTACACGATGGGCTTCGTGCTCCTGGCGATGAGTGCCCTGGCCATGACCGCCTTCGTCTGGTGGCCGGTGGGCAAGGCCGCCCGCGGCGCATCCTGAGTCCGGCGGCGCGTTACGAAGCGCAACCGTTACCGGGGCACCCTGCCGGCCTCGGCGCGACCGGGTCCGGGACCATCGGGCGCAGCGCCGCCGAGCACCCGCCCGCCCAGCACCACGTGCCGCGGGCGGGTCGCGGAGACGGGGTCGGTGAGCGGGTCCCCGGTCGTCACGACCAGATCCGCGGGCGAGCCGACCCGGATCCGGCCGGCATCCACCCCGAGGGCATCGCCGGCGCGGGAGGTCGCGGCCTTGAGTACCTCCACCGGTGCCAGCCCCACATCGCCCAGCGCGGCCAGTTCCCGGTCCAGGGCCGGGTGCGGCATACCCGGTGAGCCCGAGTCGGTGCCCGCGATCACCGGTACCCCGGCCCCGATCGCCATCCGGACGCTCTCGCGATGGGCGCGTACCACCGCGGCGGCCTTGGCCACCGCGTACTCCGGCGCGCTGCCGCCGGCGATGGTCCGGTACACCGCGAGCGTCGGGGACAGGACGGTGCCGCGTTCGACCATCGCGGCCACCACGTCCTCGGTCAGGAAGACCCCGTGCTGGATCACATCGATACCCGCCAGCACCGCGTTGCGGATCCCCTCGGTGCCCAGCGCGTGCGCGGTGGCCCGGACCCCGCGGCGGTGTGCCTCACCGGCCAGGGCGGCGAGTTCGGTCCGGGTGTACTCCGAGGCGCCGACCTCCTCACCGACCGCGCGTCCGTACACCCCGCCGGTGGCGCAGGTCTTGATGATCCGGGCACCGGCGAAGATCTGCTCGCGCACGCCGCGCACCACGCCGTCCGGCCCGTCGCAGAAGTTGCCCCAGAACGGGTCGTGCCCACCGGTCATCACCACGGTGCGGCCGGTGGCCACCACCTGCGGCCCGGTCACGTGACCCTCGCGGACCGCCTGGGCCACCGCCAACGACACGTCCCAGTTGCTGCCCAGGTCCGCCACCGTGGTCACCCCGGCCCCCAGGTGCGCCCTGGCGTGGGTGACGGCCCGGATCGCGGTGACCTGTTCGCCGTCGGCCGCTACCTGGGCGGCCGGGTCCTGGGAGGAGTCCCAGACCAGGTGCACGTGCCCGTCCACCAACCCGGGAAGGACGACGGCGTCAGGCACCTCCAGGACCTCATCGTCCGCTCCGGCGTGGGTGCTGCCCGGTGTGGCGAGTTCGGTGATCACCCCGGCGGAGCAGACGATGTCGGCGCTGCGCATGCCGGAGGACTCCCCGTCCCAGTAGGTGGCCCCGGGCAGGATGAGCGCCATCCTCAGAACCCCGAGGGACTCGTGGCCGCGGGCACGATGCGCCCGGCCTTGATGACGGCGGACAGGTGCGCATGCGGGTCGGCCAGCACCGCGGCGTCGGTGAGCGGATCGGCGTCGGCGACGAGCACGTCGCCGTGGGCGCCGGGTGCGATCACGCCGAGTCTGCCCTCGGCGCCGATCAGTTCGGCGCCGGTGAGGGTGGCTGAGCGCAGCACCTCCGTGGGGGTCTGCACCTGAGCGCGGATGGTGAACTCCTCGCTCTGGTGCGGGTGCATCGCGCCGAGCAGGTCGGTGCCGAAGGCGATCTTCACCCCACCGGAGTTCGCCAGGTCCAGGGCCTCCAGGCCGGCGTCGAGCACGATCGACACCTTGGCCTGGCTCTCCGGCGGCAGCCCGGCCTCGGCCCCCTCGCTCTTGAGGTAGGAGTAGGTCACCAGCGTGGGCACCAGGAAGGAGCCGGTGGAGTTGAACAGGTCCACCGAACTCTCATCGATGAGGTTGCCGTGCTCGATGCACCGCACCCCCAGTTCCAGGCCCCGGTTCACCGCGGCGGCGGTATAGGCGTGCCCGGTCACGTAACGCCCGGCGTTGCCGGCCTCCTCCACCACGGCGCGGATCTCATCGGCGGAGAACTGCAGGGAGTCGATCCGGTCGGTGGGCGAGGCCACCCCGCCGGAGAGCATCACCTTGACGTGGTCGGCCCCGGTGCGCAGCTGGTGCCGGGCGGCCCGGCGCACCTCGGGCACCCCATCGCACACGTGCCCGATATTGGGGCAGCAGGTGTGGTTGTCCAGAACCTGCCGCCCGGGGCCGCGCATGTCGGCGTGCCCACCGGTGGGGGACAGCGCCTTGCCTCCGAAGAACACCCGAGGCCCCTCCCACAGTCCCTGCGCCACGGCCGCGGCGATGCCGAAGTCGGCTCCGCCCACATCACGTACCGTGGTGAATCCGCGGCGCAGCATCGAACCGAGGATGCGGGAGGTCTGGGCGGCGACGTAGAACGGGGAGTCCTCGGCCTGGGCGCCCAGGTTCGCGGTCCCGGCGCTGACGTGCACGTGCGAGTCGATCAAACCGGGCACCACGAATTTCCCGGTGGCATCGATCTGCTCGGCGCCCTCCGGCGCCTTGACGTCGCTGCCGACGCCGGTGATCGTCCCGTCGGTGATGAGCACGTCGGCCGGGCTGGAGGTGCCGGCCTCCACATCGCACACACTGCCCCCACGGATCCACAGAGTTGCCTCGGTCATCACGATCTCCTTCGCGTCGGTGCGGGCCGGTGCCGGCGGCGCGGTGGTGCGACCGGCCGGGTCTGCGTCCTCATCTTCGCAATGGGACCACCAGGGAGCAACATCTGTTGCAGGCGCGCGGCATACTGGACGCCATGACCGAGGGTGCAGCGTGGCCGGCATGGGTGCGCGACCGCCTGGCGGGGCGCCGGCCCGGGCACGCCGCGGCGAAGGTGCTGGCGTTGCTGGCCACGAAGCAGCGGGAGATGTCCTATGCCAGCACCGCGGCGGCTGCGCGGCTGGCAGGGGTCAACGTGGCCACCGTGGTGCGCACCGCGCAGTTGTTGGAGTTCTCCGGCTGGCCGGCGCTGCGGGCGGAAGTACGTTCGCGCTTCCTCTCCGGGCTCTCCGCCGCGCAAGTGCTCTCCGAGCACGACCCCACCCCCGCCGGTCCGGCCCGGGCCACCGTGCTGCGGGAACTGGCCAACCTCCAGGGACTGTCCACGCTGATCGATCAGGACCAGGTCATCCGGGTAGCCCGGTTGATTGCCGACGCCCGGGTCACCCTGGTGCTGGGATCGGGAAGTTTCGCCGCCCCGGGACTGCAACTGGCGCACCTGGCCCAGACGATCGGCCACGACGTACGTCTGCACCAGGTGGGCGGGACGGCCCTGGTCAACGCCGCCACGCTGCTGCGCCCGGGCGATGTGCTGGTGGTCTTCCACCTGTGGCGCAGCCCGCGGGAGGTGCTCAACGCCGCGACGATCGCCGCCGAGGCCGGGGCCGCGGTGGTGGTGGTGGCCGATCACGTGCGCCCGGAGTTCGCCGAGCGTGCCACCGAGACCCTCCTGGTGCCCAGCGAGGGGGCCAGCATGTTCCCCTCGCTGGTGGCGGCGATCACGGTGGTGCAAGCGATCGTCGCCGCGCTGGTGGCGTTGGATCCGGAGGGTGCGGCGCTGGCCAGTGACCGCATCGAGGGCCTGTGGGAGCACTTCGACCTGTTCCCGCCGGTGGTGCGCTAGGCCCGGCCCAGCCGCCGGGGAAGGGCCGGACATGCGGCCGCAACATCTATTGCGCTCCGGTGGGATCGGGGGTTTCATGGAGGGGCCGCGCCCCAGCGCGACCCTCCCGATCAGCAAAGGTGCTCCCGATGCAGACCGTGCACATCGTCATCCTGATCCTGTACCTGGCGCTCATGGTGGGCGTGGGCGCGTGGTTCTCCCGCAAGAAGGTGATGGCCACCGGCGATGACTACATGTTCGCCGGCCGTTCGCTGCCGCGTCCGGTGATGGTGGGCACGCTGCTGGCCACCTGGGTGGGGTCGGGCACCATCATCGGCGGTGCCTCCTTCGCCTATGAGTACGGACCGCTCGCCTCGATCTTCTTCCTGGCCGGCACCCCGATCGGGATCGTCGTGCTGTACTTCCTGGCCAGGCGGATCCGCCGGTTGAGCACCTACACCGTGCCGGAGATGCTGGAGAAGCGGTACGGGCCCTCGGTCCGGCTGATCGCCGCGCTGATCACGCTGCTGGCCTACATCGGCATCACCGCCTACCAGTTCACCGGCGGCGGGTACATCATCAGCGTGATCACCCCGCTGAGCGCCGCGCAGGGCGCGATCGTCGTAGCGGTGCTGGTGACCTTCCTGGCCTTCGCGGGCGGGTTGAAATCGGTGGCCTGGAGTGACTTCCTGTCCGCGCTGGTGATCGTGATCAGCCTGATGGTCGCGCTGCCGATCATCTTCGGCGGTGAACTGGGCGGCTGGGGCGACTACTGGTCGCAGATGCCGGAGACGCACAACACGTTCTCCGGCGGGCTGAGCGCTCTCCAGTTGCTGGGCTTCTTCCTGCCTTTGTTCCTGCTCATCCTGGCCGACCAAAACATGTACCAGCGGTTCGGGGCCGCGAAGAACGAGAACGAGGCCCGCTCCAGCGCGGCCGGCTTCTTCTTCTCCTCCTTCCTGGTCACCGTGCCGGTGGCCCTGCTCGGGTCGGCCGCGATCGTGCTGTTCCCCGACATCGTCCCGGATACCGCGGTGCTGTCACTGGCCTCCGAGGGAGTGCTGCCGGCCCTGATCGGTGGACTGCTGCTGGCCGGGGCGCTGGCGTTCATCATCACCACCGGCTCCTCGTTCCTGCTCTCCGGCGCCGGCAACGTGGTCTATGACGCGATCCAGCGCCTGTTCGGTAAGGAACTGGATGGCCAACAGCGGCTGCGCACCCACCGCCTGGCGGTGCTGGGCATCGGCATCCTGGCCTACATCCTGGGCCGGTACTTCCCCACGGTGCTGGAGCTGCAGATGTACTCCTACACCGTCTATGGGGTGGCGATCGCGCCGCCGGTGCTGGCGATCTTCTTCTGGAAGCGTGCCTCCACAGCCGGAGCGCTGACCTCGATGCTGCTCGGGGTGGTGGTCACGATCGTGTGGGAGCAGATGGGCCAGCCCTATGATGTCAACGCGGTGATCGTGTCGCTGCCGGTGGCGCTGGTGTCGCTGGTGGTGATCAGCCTGCTGGTGCCGAACCGCACCGAACCCGAGATCGGGCCGGAGGATGCCCAGCCGGCACCCCGGCGCGGTGCAACCGAGGGAGAGATGTGAACCTGACCCACTACCGCGCACTGAGTTTCGATGTCTATGGCACCCTGATCGACTGGGAGGCGGGGATCGCCGATGTGCTGACCCCGTGGGCCGCTACCCAGGGACTGGCGCTGAACGAAGAGGAGTTGCTGGTCTCCTACGCCGCGAACGAGGCGGCCGTTGCGCGCGAGGAGCCCGGGTGGCGGTACCCGCGGGTGCTGGCCGAGGCGTTCCGGCGCACCGGTGTGGACCTGAACCGCACCGTCTCCCAGGGATGGGCCAACCGGCTGGGGAACTCGGTGCCGCAGTGGCCGGCGTTCGAGGACTCCGCGCAGGCGCTCGCGGACCTGGCCCAGCGGTATGAGTTGATCATCCTCTCCAACGTGCACCGGGACGGATTCACCGGCAGCAACGAGCAGTTGCGCGGTGACTTCGCCGCGGTCATCACCGCCGAGGATGTGGGTGCCTACAAGCCGGCCGATCCGCACTTCGAGGCGCTCGAGACCACGCTTGGGGACCTGGGCATCGAGCGCAACCGACTGCTGCACGTGGCGCAGAGCCTGTTCCACGACCACGTGCCCGCCAAGCGGCACGGGCTGGACTCGGTGTGGATCAACCGCCGCCACGATCGACCCGGCTGGGGGGCCACACCCGAACTCGCCGGGGGATGGGACTACCAGGCCGAGTACCCCTCGATGGCGGCCTTCGTCGAGGCGGTGCAGGAGGCCTTCGGCGACTGACGGTCCTGCTGCGGGCGAAGAATGCCATCCGGCTCGAGCGCCTCAGCGATCGCTACCGCCGGACGGGAACGGAGGTCACCGTCTTCGCCGACTCGGGACCCGACCCCGGTGCCCCGGATCCGGAGCCGTTGGCGGACCTGCTTGCTGCCCCGGCGGCCGGCTGAGGATTCCCGCTACACGTGGTCGCGCGGAATCTGCCGGCTCCACGTCGCCGAGTGCACGCGTTCGGGCCCGTGCCAGGCGTCCAACTCCGCGTACAGGTGGAAGTGTGTCGGTGAGCACGTCAGCACTGTGCGGGTGGTGGTGCGCGCTTCCCAATCGCCACGGGAGAAGCCCATCTGCCACAGGGTCTGGCCGCGCACGGAGTTGAAGTCACCGGAGGTGAAGGTATAGCGCTCGTTGGCATTGCGGTGCACGTTCAGATCGATGTCGTCGAAGCGCACCACCCCCAGATCCTTCACCACCTCCAGCGCACCGGTCAGGTCCACCATGTTCCGGCTCACCCGCCAGTCCTGCTCACCGGGTTCGATCTGCGTCACCTCCAGCGGCGGGGCACCCTCGGGTTCAGCGAACGTGGGCGCGTCCTCGCCGTCGTCCACCCCGAGGGGTCGAACCGGGAGCACCAGGGAACTGGTAGCCGGATGCACCGTCATCTGAACCGGCTCCGGTGGTGGCCACACCACCGGCCAGTACGACGTGGACACAGCCAGGCGCAGCCGGTGCCCGGGTGGGAAGGACTGCGCGATCCCGTTCAGCGGCACCCGCACCTTCAGGCGTTCCCCGGGAGTGAGGGCTGACGGCGAGTCTGAGCCGCTGTGATGGGTCAGGTTGCGTACGCCGTACGTCACCCGGGTCGCCGCACCGTCCGGTGCGACGTCGGACAGGCGCACCACCACCTGGGCCACCGGCTGATCCACCGACACGTCCAGTTCAGCCACCGGGGCCCCGAGCACCTCCAGGGTCTCGGTCAACTCCTCCCCGTTGAACACCAGGGACCCGCCGTCCTCCTCCCGTTGGTCATAGGGCATGTCCGGTGGGGCGTTGTAGGAGCACCACTTACCGGCGAACTGGCCCACAGACAGCGGGGACTTCACCGTGGAGGTCTGCGTGCTGATCTGGCTGGAGCCGGCTTGCTCCGGGTCCAGGATCTTGTACAGCTCCAGCGGGTAGACGCGCTCGGTGAGGCGCTGGCTGGGCCAGGTCGGCTCACCCACCCAGCGCCCCGGACGGTCGTCGTAGGTGGTGGCCGGGGGAGCGGCGTCCTGCATCCAGATGGTCAGTTGCGGACCGTCCATCGCGCCGTTGTCACGCTCGCCCTTCAACCAGTGGTCCCAGAAGCCCACCACCTCCTGCAGGAACCCGATCGCCGGGCCGGGCTGGCCCAGGTGCGGGTACTTGTGGCTCCACGGCCCGATCAGCCCGCGGGAGGGCACCTGCAGGCCTTCGAGCAACCGGAACACGGCATTGGAGTACCCGTCGGCCCAGCCGCTGACGGCGAAGACCGGCACCTCGATGGCGGAGTAGTCCTCGATCACCGAACCGTGCCGCCAGTACTCATC
The DNA here is from genome assembly GCF_049724975.1 of Pseudactinotalea sp. Z1732. NCBI lineage: Bacteria > Bacillati > Actinomycetota > Actinomycetes > Micrococcales > Cellulomonadaceae > Pseudactinotalea > Pseudactinotalea sp. Z1732. Next base: position 314,296 of record NZ_JBMPQC010000004.1, read on the forward strand.
CCGGCGCTGATGTTCCAGCCAGGACTCCAGCCACAGGCCACTGCCCTCCAGGCGCTGCTTCCACAGGTCCAGCCAACGATCGCCCACGATCGCGGGGTCGGGCGGGCAGGAGTTGTAGGCGAACATCGTCGATGCCCAGGACAGGTTGTCCGTGAGCAGGCACCCGCCCATGTAGTGCACATCGTCGGTGTACCGGTCGTCGGTGGAGCACACGGTCACGATCGCGCCCAGGCTGGCTGGGCGCCGGGCGGCCACCTGCAGAGCGTTGAAGCCGCCCCAGGAGATCCCCATCATCGCGGTGCGCCCGCTGCACCAGGGCTGGTCGGCGAGCCAGGCCAGCACGTCCTCGCAGTCCTGCAGCTCCTGCTCCAGGTACTCATCCTCCAGGACGCCCTCGGAGTCCCCGGAGCCGCGCAGGTCGACGCGCAAGCAGGCGTACCCGTACCCGGCCATGTAGGGGTGGTGGATGGAGTCGCGTTGGGCGGTCAGGTCACGTTTGCGGTAGGGGATGATCTCCACCACGCCGGGCACCGGCTCATCGTCGGAGGCGACCGGCCGCCACAACCGGCCGGCCAGCCGGGTGCCATCGCGCATCGGGACCCACAGGTGCTCGGTTTCGCTCACCTGATGCGGCAGAGAGGTGACGGTGCGCACTCAGGCCTCCTCGTCGTCGTCGATCTCGAAGGGCAGGGCCTGCAGGAACTCGTCGTACTTGCGCTGCAGATCCGCGTCATCGGTGCCGGCGGTGATCACCTCGGCGAGGGCGAAGGAGTAACTGTCTTCGAAGTAGCCATCGGACAGTCTGCTGCCCTCGGTCACGACCACGTCCACCTTCGTTCCAGGCACGCGTTGCTCGAACTGCGCGATCTGCTCCGCGGTGGGCACCCGGCGCACGACGCCGTCGGCGAAGTGACGCAGGAACCACTTGGCGGCCACCGGGTAGGGGCCCTTGTCATCCGGGATGTGCGGACGCCGGCCCAGCCCCAGGGCCACCATCGCGGCGTGGTTCGGGACGCCGTCGACCATTTCGAACAAGGTGGCGTGCGCCTGGGAGTGGCGGGCGTTGACCTCCAGCAGCCGAAGCCGGCTGGTGCCGGGGTCCCAGAAGAACTCGATGTTGAAGGTGGAGTTGTCCAGACCGGAGGCCTGGATCACCTCGCGGGAGGCGTCGGCGACCTGCTCCACGACGCGGTCGGGCTCGCTGGAGGGGTAGGTGTAGCGCTGGAAACTGGCGCTGCCGGGGTAGGAGGTGGAATCGACCAGGCCGTAGATGTGGGCCTGCTGGTTGTGAATGAAGCCTTCGACGGTCATCTGCCGTCCGGTGGCCTCCTCCTCTGCCATGTAGACGGCGCCGCCGATCTGTTCGATCTCCGCAGGGAGGTCCAGCATCGCCAGGATGTCCTCGAAGGGCCGACCCATCCGCACCACGTCCTCGCGTGCGCTCGGGATCGCCTCGGCGAGTTGGTCGGCGTCCTCGACGTGGTAGGCACCCTCGGAGGAGGCGGACATGGCGGGTTTGATCCACGCCGGGTAGTCCACCCCCTGGGGCAGGTGCGGTGGCTCGGCCTCCAGGTCCAGAAGCCCGAAGGCCGGCAGGGCGTCGATCACCCGGGCCTGGATCAGGCGGTTCCAGTATTTGTGCTCCAAGCGCACGACGGCGTCCAGGCTGGCGGTGGGCAGGCCGCGCCGGTGGCACAGGATCGGCACCATCATGGCTCTTCAACTTTGAGCGTGGTGTGCCGTTGAGGTAGGGGCTCGTGGCCCTGATCCAACATGGGTGTTGTCAAAGCATCCAGTTGGAGAAGGGACCACGAGCCTGTGTGCCACGATACGCACCGGCGCGATGCTGCGTCGATTCTGTTCAACCTGCCCGGTTACCGGGTGATCACCGCCTCGCGGCGTGCCGATGGGCAGCGGGTGGTGCTGATCGAAACCACTGCCGGCGAGGACGGGTGTCCCTCGTGTGGGGTGATGTCGAACCGGGTGCATTCGCGCCCGGTCCAGCAGGTCAGAGACGTCAGTTGCGGCGGGCAGCCGGTGGTGGTGCGGGTGCGCAAGCGCCGATACCTGTGCGCCGAGCAGGTTTGCCCGCGGGGCACGTTCACCGAGGTCACCGAGGAGTTGCCGGCCCGGGCCAGGGTGACTACGCGCTTGGCTGCGACGGTGGCCGGGGCGCTGCGCACCGAGCCGCGGGCGGTCTTGGGGGTGGCCGGGGAGCATGGGTTGTCGTGGACCACAGTGATGCGCCTGGCCACCCAGACCTTGGATGTAGACGGGCACGCCGATTCGCGCCTGGTGCGCCGGCTGGGGATCGATGAGCACCGCTTCCGCAAGGTGCGCTATGTCCGAGACGCCGACATCGGGGCCACGGTGCGAGTAGAGCCGTGGTCGGTCGTATTCACCGACCTGGACACCGGCGCGATCCTCGACGTCGTCGACGGACCCCGGGCGGCCGCAGTCAAGTCCTGGTTGCGGGCCCGGCCGCGGTGGTGGCGCAAACGCGTGGAGACAGTCGCCATCGACATGTCCAGTGAGTTCCGCTCCGCCGTTCGCGAGGTGTTGCCGAAAGCGAAGATCAGTGTCGATCACTGGCACGTGATCCGCCTGGCCAACCAGATGCTCACCGACGTGCGCCGACGCCGGGCCTGGGAGGTTCATGGCCGGCGGGGCCGGTTGATCGACCCGCCCTGGCGGTATCGCAAGTTGCTCACCTGCGCCGGGGACCGACTCTCGGTGCGCCAGCGAGAACGTCTCCAGGAGATCCTGGAGGCCGACATCGAACTGGCCGTGGCCTGGGGCATCAAGGAACACGTGCGCCAGTTGATGGCCACCCGCGACACCGCAGCGTTCCAACGGGCCTGGTCGGAGTTGGAGAAGGCGGTGCGGGCCACCCGCCTGCCCGAGCCGCGCCGGCTGTTCAAGACGTTGTCTGCGTGGCGCCGGGAGTTGCTCACCTTCTGCCGCACCCGCACCACCAACGCCCGAACCGAGGCGGCGAACCTGACCGCCAAGACCTTCAAACGCATCGGACGCGGGTATCGCAATCATGACAACTACCGCTGCCGCATAATGGCCTACACGACGTCACCAAAGGCGGCGTGAACACCCCTCACCACGCTGAAAGTGGAAGAGCC